>JAWPMO010000001.1:1242156-1863234 GCA_033344875.1 Ilumatobacteraceae bacterium
TGGAGACCACCACGCCGACGCTCACCGTCACCCACGCGGTACCGATCAGTTCGAACGGTGTGGCGAACACGTCGCAGATCCGGGCCGCCACCTCGCGGGCGCGCACGACATCCGTCGCCGGCAGCACCACCAGGAACTCGTCGCCGGACAGCCGCGCCACGGTGTCGTGCATTCCGACGCTGGTCCGCAGTCGGTCGGCCGCAGCGAGCAGCAGGTCGTCGCCGACCGCGTGCCCGTAGGAGTCGTTGACCAACTTGAAGCGGTCGAGGTCGATGAACAGCAGCGCGACCGGCGTTCGGTCCGCCCTGGCCTGGTCGAGTTGGCGGTTCACCAACTCGAGAACGGCCGGGCGATTGATCAACCCGGTCAACTCGTCGGTCGTCGCCTGCCTCTCCAATCGCTCTTCGACCGTCGCCTGGGCCCGGGCTGCCAGGACGACGCGCACGATCGCCGCCGTCGCCAGGACGACCGCCAGGCTGCCCACGACGAACCGCTCGATCAGCATGTGCGGTGACCAGAAGAACATCAACAGCGCCGGCGTCAGGAGCGACACGGCGATCAGGATGAACCGGCCGTCGTCGGTCGCCGGTCCCGACGTCTTGCGCCGCACCGTGTCGAGCATGCTCGGATGCAGCGCAGCCGCGCTGATCAACACGTACGCGAGGGCGTACGGCAGTTCGAGCACTCGGCCGGGAATGTCATCGAAGAGTCCGGCTTCGAGCGGCACGTACGCGGCGTCCCCGACGAGCAACACCAGCATCCCGACGAGCATGAGGCGCTGGGCCGTGCCGCGCACCGAGTTGCCGTACGCCAAACGGGCGGCGGCGAACACGAGGAATGCCGAGATCGGCGGGTACACGACGATCGACAGCTTCGCGATCCATGCCGCATCGAGTCGGTACAGGACCGGGGCGATCAGCGCGACCCAACACACGAGCATCGACGAGATCGCCAGGATCGCGCCGTCGAGGACGAGCGAGCGCGACCGGTTGGCGCTCCCCTGGGCCTTGAGCATCTTCGACAGCGCAACGGCGAACAGGGTGTAGCCGGCAAGGGCGAACAGGTCCGGCAGCAGATTCCGGTCGGCGGTCAGGTCACCGGTGGAGCCGGCCGCGGTGCGCACACCGCCGGCGATGCTCCAGACCACGCCGGCCAGGACCAGGAGCACCCAGGGCCAAGCCGACGCGGGCCGATGGCGCCGGACGCCGATGATCGCGGCGACCGGAGCGAGGACGGAGATGGTCAGCATGCCGACGTCGCCGCTCAGGCCGGTGCCGTGCAGGAACGCCAACGGTACGCCGAACCACAGCGCGCGTTTCCAGGTGAGGAAGTGCGGCCGGTCGGACGGTTCCGGCGACGTGCCGGACCGCGCGGCCGTTCCGCTCATGGTGCTCACGAGTCCGGCCGGATGGTGGGGGCGGCGATGTGGGGGGTGTCGGCGTGTTCGGCCTGGGACATATGGCTGACATCGGCGTCGATAACAGCAAAGGTGAGTGCAAGTTTTTGTCAAGTTTCGTGCGGGTGGCCCCGCCGTCGGCCCTCAAAACCAGTCGACGATGGCCTCGACACTCGCGACTCGTTCGAACGCTGCCCCGGCGTGGTCGTCGAAGGGATCGATCAGGACCGGGTGAAGGCCGGCCGCTTCCGACGAGCGGACGTCCATCGTCACCGAATCGCCGACGTAGGCGATGCGCGACCGGTCGAACTCGCTGAACGCATGCAGGGCGTACTCGAAGATCCGAGGATCGGGTTTTGCCACGCCCACCACGTGGCTGTCGACGACGACCCGCATCGTGGCACCGAGACCGGGTCCGGTCTGGCAGATGCCGCCCCGGAGCAGCGCATCCTCGATCTGCCCGCTGGCATTGGACACCACGCCCATCGGCACGTCGGCCCCCGCGAGCGCGGTGAGCGCGCTCAGCGTCTCGGGGATCGGCCACCGCCACAGATAGTGCGTGCGAGTGTGATCGAGCACCACAGCGGCGTGATCGACGAGATCGGCGTCGACGCCGACCGCCTCGACGTAGGCGACGTTGTAGGCGTTCCAGTCGCCCTCGAGGCTGTCCTGGTTGGCCTTCTCGCGCATGCCGGCGTAGTGGGCCCTCCGGTGCAGCTCCAGGTCGACCGAGCCGCCGTACGGCGACAGCAGCGGTCCGAGCACCGTCGGATCGGGCAGGACCAGCACCCCGCCGGCATCGAACAGCACTGCGTCGAATCGTGTCATGACGACGAGTCCAGCACCCGGGACGCGGTTCTGGCGAATAGATTCGACGACGTGGGCCTCTTCAACTGGATCTTCGGCAAGCATCCGCCGCGGCCGATCGACCCCGAACGAACCGTCGAGGCCGCCTGGCTCCCCATGTGGCAGGCGCACCTCGTGCTGCCCGAACTGCTGGAGCGCGACATCCCTGCCGTGCTCAGCGAGGACCACACGTCCCACATGATCATGACCGCTCGCGAACCGATGGCTCGGATCTTCGTGATGGAGCCGTTGCTGGCCGACGCCGAGGCCGTGATCGAGGAGATCACCGGATTTCCGCCGGCACACCAGAACGGCGGCCGCAACGGCTGATGCCCCCGGTCGGCACCGATCAGAACGGGCTGAAGCGGAGGAGTTCTGGCGCGAACGGGCAGTCGGGCCGCAGCGCCGACGCCACCTCGTCGGAGACGCCGTCGGCGCTCGCGACGTGGGTGATCAGTTCGAGTGGAATGTCGTCGACGTCGAGATTCCACGACGACGCCGCATCGATCACCAGCCGCCCGATCGCATCGACGTACTCGGCCGGGAGTCGCGTGCCGGCACCGGCGACGAGCCAGACCGGCGTGCCGACCGAGCGGGCGACCGCGGCGATCACGTGCGAGCCGACCGGTGCGATCACCCGCTCGGAGCCGGCGGCGACGGTCTCGACCATCACGACGTCGGCCTGGTGCGCCGCACGCGCCAGCGACTCGGTCGGGATCGGTTCGCACGGCACGTCGAAGTGCTCGAGCCGTTGCATGAACCCCGACGCCTCGTGACGGCTGTCGGCGCACAGCACGGTGACGTTGCCGCGCCGCATCAGTGCCGCACCCGCGACCTCGGGCCATCCGATCGTGAGCACGGTCGCGTCGTCGTCGAGTTCGGCGGCGACGCGGTGCGACGCGGCGTCGTCGTCGACCTCGTCGACGATCGCCCACGCCAGCTCGGTCGGGTCGTCTGCGGTCAGGAGACGAGCACACATCCACCACAGTGGTCCGACCTCGGGATGGCGCTCGACGATCCGCCGACACGCGATCACGAGGTTGGCATGATCGGCGCGGAGCGAACCGAGCGCGCTCGCCGCTTCACGGACCAGCGACGACGAATCGGCGCCTCGGACCCTGGCCACATAGCGAAGATGCTCGATCGGATGCACCTTCGTACGGTACGTCACCGACCAATGGTTGGGGTACCCGGCCTCCGGGTCGCTACGATCGCACGCCGTGGCGACGAAACTGCCTGACGATCTCCAGCTCGCACCGCTCGACGGAGAGGCGCGGGCCCTCAGCGAGTGGTTGACCACGTTCCATCTGGCGAGCGTGGTCCTCGACCCGTACACGAACGAGAGCGCATGGGTGCTCAAGTCGGCGGTCCGGATCCTCGAAGAGTTCCGTGGCTCGCATGCCCGGGTGAACTTCATCGTCACCGCCAACAACGACGACGCACAGGCGTTCCTCGGGCCGTTGACCGAACGCTTCCTCGTGTTCTGCGACCCCGAGCGCACCGTCGTGTCGGCGATGGGCCTCGAGCAGTTGCCGGCGTTCGTGTTCACCCGTGTCGACCGCGAAATCGTTGCCTCGGCACAGGGCTGGAACGCACCCGAGTGGCATGCGGTGGCCGAGGCGATCGCGACCACGACGAAGTGGAACGTCCCGACGATCCCGGCACCGGGTGACCCGGTGGCGTTCGCCGGCACTCCCGCCGCCGGGTGACCGTGCCGGGCCGCTCCGGGCGCCCGCTCCCCGACCTTCCGGTCGTCGAGACCTTCCCGGCACTCCGTGCCGCGTTGGCCGATCGGCGACGCGGCGTGCTGGTCGCCCCGCCGGGCGCCGGCAAGACGACCCTCGTCCCGCTCGCGCTGCTCGACGAGCCCTGGCTCGCAGGACAGCGGATCCTGATGCTCGAACCTCGCCGACTCGCCACTCGCGCCGCCGCGCGCCGGATGGCCGACCTGCTCGGCGAGTCGGTGGGCGGCACGGTCGGCTACCAGACGCGCGACGAGCGCCATGTGGGCGCCGACACGAGGATCGAGGTCGTGACCGAGGGGATCCTGACGCGCCGCCTCCAGAACGATCCGGAGCTGCCCGGTGTCGGCCTCGTCGTGTTCGACGAGGTGCACGAGCGCAACCTGTCCACCGACCTCGGACTGGCACTCGTCACCGATGTCGCGGCGACGCTCCGGCCGGATCTCCGACTGCTCGCGATGTCGGCGACACCCGACACCACCGGCCTCGTCGAGGTGCTCGGCGAGGCACCGGTGATCGAGAGCGACGGGCGCATGCACACGGTCGACCTCGTGTGGCTGCCCCGGGGCAAGCGCGACGGGATCGATGACGCGACCGCCGCTGCGGTCCTCCAGGCGCTGCGCGAGCAGGACGGCGACGTACTGGTGTTCCTGCCCGGCATCGGCGAGATCAACCGCACCAAGACAGCGCTCGATCGTTCGGTCGGACCGGACGTCGACGTGTACCCACTGGCCGGGGCGCTGTCGCTCGGCGATCAGGACCGAGCACTGGCCCCGTCGCCGCCGGGACGACGCCGCGTCGTCCTGTCGACCGACATCGCCGAGACGTCGCTGACGGTGGATGGTGTCCGAGTCGTCGTCGACTCGGGACTCGCCAGGGCACCTCGCTTCGACGTCAGGACGGGCATGTCGCGTCTGACGACGGTCACGACGAGCCGGGCATCGGCGGATCAGCGCGCCGGCCGAGCCGGGCGGGTCGAGCCCGGCGCCTGCTACCGACTCTGGAGCAAGATCGAGCACGGTTCTCGGGCCGCCCACCGCTCCCCCGAGATCGACGAGGTCGACCTCTCGGGATTGGCCCTCGAACTCGCGGCGTGGGGCACGCCGAGCGACGACCTCGCGTTCATCACCCCGCCGCCCCGCAAGGCGATGCGGGCGGCCACCGAGCTCCTCGTCGGGCTCGGCGCGATCGACGACGCAGGGCGGCCGACCGACGTCGGGCGCAAGATGCTGGGCCTCCCGGTCCACCCGCGTCTCGCTCGGATGCTGGTCGCCGAGCCGTCGCCGCTCGGCTGTGCCCTGGCGGTGCTGATCGACGAGCGCGACGTCCTGCGCGGCCGACCCGACGACCTCCCCGCCGACCTGTCGCTGAGATTGCTCGTGCTCGCAGGGCGTGCCGGCCACGACCAGGCCGATCGCGGCGCGGCGCGGCGCCTCCGCGACCGTGCGGCCGATCTGGCCCGCCGCCTCCGGATCCGCTTCGACACGGACCTGATCGATGTCGACCGGGCCGGAGCGGTGCTCCTGCACGCGTTCCCCGACCGACTCGCGGCGCGACGCCGACCCGGCCAGTTCCAGCTGCGCACCGGCTCCGGTGCCTGGCTGCCCGAGACCGACCCGCTGGCCCACGAGGCCTTCATCGTCGCGGCCGACCTCGACGGCAGGCGCGACCGCTCGCGCATCCGACTCGCCGCCGCGCTCGACGCCGACGACGTCGCCATGACGTTCGCCGACGAGATCGACGAGCGGGCGACCATCGTGTGGGACGACGGTCGCAACGACGTCGTCGAGCGGGTCGAGCGCCGTCTCGGCTCGATGCAACTCGGAGCGACCACGCGTCGACCGGCGGCGAGCGACGCGGTCACCGCCGTGCTGATGCAGCGGGTCCGCCAGACCGGCCTCGCGGTGCTCGGCTGGTCGAAGGCATCGGTCGACCTTCGTCGACGCGTCGAGTTCCTCCATCGCAACGTCGGCGATCCGTGGCCCGACTGGAGCGTCGACCACCTCTCGGCGACGCTCGACGAATGGCTCGCCCCGTACCTGCCGGGCGCGGTCGGGCGCAATGATCTCGAGCAAGTCGACCTCGCGATGGTGCTGCGGTCGCAGCTGCCATGGCCGGAGGGTGCCGATCTCGAACGCCTCGCGCCCCCCTCGCTCGAGCTCCCGACGGGCCGTTCGGTTCCGATCGACTACTCCGGCGACGAACCGACGGTCGCCGTCCGGGTCCAGGACATGTTCGGCACGACGGTGCATCCGACCGCCGGGGGCCGGCCGATCGTGCTGCAACTGCTGTCCCCCGCCGACCGCCCGGTCCAGATCACCAGCGACCTGCCCGGGTTCTGGGCCGGCACATGGGCCGACGTCCGCAAGGACCTCGCCGGCCGGTATCCGAAGCACCAGTGGCCCGACGACCCGGCGACCGCGACGCCCAAACGGCTCAAGGGCCGCTGACGTGCTCGCAGCCGAGTTCGTCGGACTGTCACCCTGGATGATCGCGATCGCCGTCGCCGTCGTGATCATCGGCTCGGGCACCCAGGCATCGATCGGCATCGGACTCGGGCTGCTCGCAGCACCGATCCTCACGCTGATCGATCCGGGCTTCATCCCCGGAGCGATCTCGGTCTGTGTCCTGCCCCTGTCGGTCGGGATGACGCTCCGCGAACGCGACCACGTCGACCGGTCGATCCTGCGCGCCGTGGTCGGTCGGTTCATCGGTGTGATCGTCGGCGCGGTCGTGCTGTCGCAGGCGGGGCACGGACTCATCGCCATCGTGGTGGCGGTGAGCGTGCTGCTCGCGGTGATCGGTTCGGCGTCCGGCCTCCGATTCGCGCCGACGCAGCGCAACCTGCTGATCGCCGGGACCGCCTCGGGATTCTCCGGCACCGTCGCCGCGATCGGCGGGCCGCCGATGGCGCTCACCTACCAGAACGCCGACCCGCGTACGCTGCGCGCCAGCCTCGCCACGTTCAACACCATCGGCGCGACGTTCACCATCCCGAGTCTCGTGATCGCCGGAGTGCTCGGCGTTCGGGAGCTGCAGCTGGCCCTCCTGCTCCTGCCAGGTGTGTTCGTCGGTCTGTGGCTCGGCCGGGTCGGCATCGCCCGACTTCCGCCGGAACGCGTGCGGTCGTTCGTGCTGCTCGCGTGTGCGTCGTCGGCCGTCGCCCTGCTCGCCAACGAACTCCTGTGACATCGCGAGTTGTGCCTGGAGGATCGCCTGGGTGCGACCGTCTGCCTGCTCGTAGGGTGATGACATGGCTGATGATGCTGACGACTTCGCATTCACCGAGCTGCTGCCGCTCGGTGCCGACGACACTCCCTACCGGCTGGTGACCACCGAAGGGGTCTCCACGTTCGACACACCCGAGGGCCCGTTCCTCAAGGTCGAGCCCGAGGCGATCCGACGGCTCACCGCCGAGGCGATGCGCGAGATCGCCCACTTCCTGCGGCCGGCGCACCTGCAGCAGCTCCGCAACATCCTCGACGATCCCGAAGCGAGTCCGAACGACCGGTTCGTGGCGACCGACCTGCTGAAGAACGCAGCGATCTCCGCCGGTGGCGTGCTGCCGATGTGTCAGGACACGGGCACGGCGATCGTCAAGGCCAAGAAGGGTCAGTTCGTGTTCACCGGCGGCGGCGACGAACGCCAGATCGCACGCGGTGTGGAGGACACCTACCTCACCAGCAACCTCCGCTACAGCCAGATGGCACCGCTCACGATGTACGACGAGAAGAACACCGGGACCAACCTGCCGGCCGAGATCAAGATCTCGTCGGTCGACGGCGACGCGTACAAGTTCCTGTTCATGGCCAAAGGCGGCGGCAGCGCCAACAAGAGCTATCTGTTCCAGGAGACCAAGGCGCTCCTCAACGATGCGACGCTCCTGCCGTGGGTGTTCGAGAAGATGCAGTCGCTCGGCACGTCCGCATGCCCGCCGTACCACCTGGCCGTGGTGATCGGCGGCACGTCGGCCGAGTTCGCGGTCGAGACGGCGAAGTTGGCGTCGACCAAGTACCTCGACAGCCTGCCGACCGAGGGTTCCGAACTCGGCCACGGGTTCCGTGACGTGGAGCTGGAGCGCAAGCTGCTCGAACTCGCCCAGACGACCGGGATCGGTGCCCAGTTCGGCGGCAAGTACTTCTGCCACGACGTCAGGGTGATCCGACTGCCGCGCCACGGTGCGAGCTGCCCCGTCGGCATGGCCGTGTCGTGCTCGGCCGACCGTCAGGCGCTCGGCAAGATCACCCGTGACGGCGTGTTCATCGAACAGCTCGAGCACGACCCCGCACGGTTCCTGCCCGAGACCACCGAGGCCGATCTCGACGACACCGAGGTCGTGCACATCGATCTCAACCGGCCGATGGACGACATCCGAGCCGAGCTGTCCCGCTATCCGGTGCGCACCCGGGTGATGCTGACCGGGCCGATCGTGGTCGGTCGCGACATCGCACACGCCAAGATCAAGGAGCGCCTCGACGCCGGCGAGGAGATGCCCCAGTACCTCAAGGACCACTGCATCTACTACGCCGGCCCGGCCAAGACCCCGGAGGGGTACGCCTCCGGCTCGTTCGGGCCGACGACAGCCGGTCGGATGGACTCGTACGTCGAGCAGTTCCAGGCCGCCGGCGGGTCGATGATCATGCTCGCCAAGGGCAACCGCTCGCAGCAGGTCACCGACTCGTGCAACGAGCACGGCGGCTTCTATCTCGGTTCGATCGGCGGGCCAGCGGCACGCCTGGCGCTCGACAACATCACGGCGGTCGACGTGCTCGAGTATCCCGAGCTCGGCATGGAGGCGATCTGGAAGATCGAGGTCGAGAACTTCCCCGCCTTCATCGTCGTCGACGACAAGGGCAACGACTTCTTCCAGCAGGTCCGGGCCGAAGCGGCCGATCGCGCCGTCTCCGTTGCCCTCGGCTGAAGGTCGCGTCCGACGATCTCCGCCGGGGCGATCGCTGCGGCTCCAGGCGAAGTTCTCCACGCCCCGGGATCCGTGTGGTTCAGCGGCGGGCCGGTTTCCAGTAGCCGCGCACGGTCGCCCGCTTGCGTTCGACACCGAGCGTGTCGAAGAGGTGGGTGCGGATCGCGTGCATCGCCGACGCCTCGCCGGCGGCCCACACGTGGGTACCGTCCGGCACCTCCTCGAGTGAACGCACGACGTCGACGAGTCGAGCCCCCGGTGTGACGTCGGGCTCGGTGACGTGCCACTCGATCGAGTCACCGTCTCGGAGATCGACATCGATCACGGCGTCGCCGCGGACGATCTCCACGTGGATCGTCGAGGTCAGCGATGCGGGTGCCATCGAGGCGAGTTGCACCGCAGCGGGCAGCGCCGTCTCGTCGGCCAGCACGATCAGGTGCCGCGCTCGGTCGGGGTACGAATAGCCGGTTCCCGGGCCCGAGATCGCGGCGAGCGCGCCGGGCTCCACGTGCTCGGCCCACTCGGAGACCGCTCCACCCGGGTGGCGGACGATCTCGAGGTCGAGCGTGCCGTCGACGTTGTCGACTCGCAGTGGCGTGAACGTACGCAGCACCGGACGGGTTCCGTCGCGAAGCAGGAACTCGTTGCCGTCCCACTCCGGGATGACGAGCTCGTCGATCCCAGGGGTCGGCACGAGCAGTCGGACGCTCGCGGCCGGCTCGTCGACCTTCAGTTCACGCACCCCGTCCCCGGCCAGTGTGAGGCGAAGCAGGCGAGGTGACAGTTCGACCCGCTCGACCACGACGACCGGTCGGAGCGGTGGCGGCTCGCGCCGGAGCCGCGTGAGGCGAGCGAGTCGGTCGTCATCGGCCATGACCCAGTCCTACCGGACACATCGATCGCTCCCTCGGCGGTGGCCGATGCCGACGGTGCGGGTTCCTCCGCAAGGTCGGTCATCGCTCGGACAGATGCCCGCACAAAGACGATCGGCAATATCGCTGACCAGGGGCGTTGCCCGCTAGATCGAACGTATGTACGATTACTGGATGACGATGACCGACGCGCAGCTCGATGCCGAGGAGGCCGAGATCGCCGAAGTCGCCGGCATCTTGAACCTCGCGAACGCACGGCTCGTCGCGGTCACCGAGCGGGTGCTGAACGACGATTCGTGGGTGGGTACGGGCGTGCACTCCCCGACCCAATGGCTCGCTTATCGAGCCGGGGTCTCACCCGAGCGGGCCAAGGCGATCGTGCAGGTCGCAGCGCGGCGGGCCTCGTTCCCCGAAGTGATCTCGTCGTTCGAGGCGGGCGAGCTGTCACTCGAGCAGGTGGTCGAGCTCGTGAAGGCACCCGAGTGGGCCGACCACCTGATCCTCGACTGGGGCCGCGTCGCCACGGTCGCCCGACTCCGCAAGACGATCAGGCGCGAATGGTTCACCGAGGCACCGGGGCACGACGCGTCGAGCCGGACCGAACCGGACGAACGAGATCGGATGTCCACGTCGGTCACCGACGAGCACCGGTGGCGGATCTCCGGCGAACTCGACCTGGGCCGCGGGTCGCTTGTCGACGCCGCACTGATCGAGGCGCGCGAGACACTGTTCGCTCGAGGCCAGACGACGATCTCCACCGCCGACTGCCTCGTCGAGGTGTGCGAGCGCTTCCTCGACGGCATCGAGTCGCCGACGCGACGCGAGCGATCGAAGACGTGGCTACACATCGACGTGAGCGACGGCACCGCGTCCGACACGGCCGGCTGGCGCCTGCCCGACGCCGTCCGTGATCGGCTGTGCTGTGACGGCATCGTCCAGCCGGTGTGGGAGCGTGACGGGCTCCCGTTCTCGGTCGGCCGTTCGCGGCGCATCGTGCCCGAACGTACCCGACGAATCGTCGAGCGCCGCGACCGTGGTTGTCGAGTGACCGGTTGCACCAACGATCGGTTCCTCGAAGTGCATCACATCATCCACTGGCTCGAGGGTGGCCCCACGTCGACGTGGAACCTGGTCTCGCTCTGCGGCTTCCATCACCGGTTGCATCACGCCCACCGCCTCGGTATCACCGGCAATGCCGACGAGACCGACGGCATGGTCTTCACCGACGTGCGGGGACAGCCCGTTGGAGGGTTCCGGGCGGGCCAGTCCACCGACGGTCGAGCTACCGGCTCCCGCCCAGCGGTACGAGCCTCCACTGATGGGTCGCGTCGACTACGACTGGGTCGGCCTCGGCTGGGTCCACCCCGACGAGCAACAACGTCGCCGAAACCTCAACAAACGGTCCTGACCGCCCCGCGCCACGTGGAGGTTCGCGTCGGACGATCGACGGGATCAATCTCAACGGATGAACGGTTGACCGGCGGGCCGAGGAGTTCGCGTCCCACGGGAAGCTCAGCTAGGCCCTGTCGTACGCGCGACTGGCAGACCAAGCTCGAAGGGCCGCGGCAACCAGTAGCAGCGACAGGACAATCGGCGATGGCGCCCAATCCTTCGCCGCCCGAAGGAACAGCAGCGCCGTTAGTCCACCAAGCGTGATTGGCAGAGTGTCGATCAGGATGAATCGGAACCTTCCGCGATGCACGAAGATGACCGTACCGGACGGCTCGACGACACGTATCAGGAACCGTGCCCACGTCCAGGTGCGGGTCCTGCAGCACGCAGCCGCTGGTCATTCCTTCCTGCCTTCGGTCACCGCCGGCACTTCGAGACGGAGGACCGACGTGAGCCGGTACTTCGTCAGGCGAGGCTGACGAGTTCGAGCCAGTCGTCGCTGAAGTAGTCGACGTCGCCGTCGGGCAACAGGAGCACCTTGGTGGGGGCCAGCTCCCTCACGAAGTCGGTGTCGTGGCTCACGAAGATGATCGAGCCCGGCCAGCCCTTCAAGGCGTCGGCGACCGACTGGCGTGAGGGCGGATCGAGGTTGTTGGTCGGCTCGTCGAGCAGCAGCAGGTTGTTCCGGCCGACCATCAGCATCGCCAGCGCGAGCTTCGTCTTCTCCCCGCCGGACAGCGAGCCGGCCTCCTGGAACACCTTGCCGCCCGACAGACCGAACATGCCGAGCAGCCCACGGAGTTCGGTCTCGGTCAGGTTCACGCTGGGCGGCACGTCGGCGCGAATGTTGTCGAGCAACGTGCGGTTGCCGTCGAGGTTGTCGTGCTCCTGCGCGTAGTAGCCCGCCTCGACCTGGTAGCCGAAGTCGAAGAACCCGAGATCGGCCTTGGTCTCACCGGCGAGAATGCGCAGCAGCGACGTCTTCCCGGCGCCATTGAGGCCGAGCACGAGCAAGCGCTCACCCCGGCCGAGATCGAAGCCGACGTCCTCGAACACCGATGGGCCGCCGTACCCCTTGCACAGACCCGACGCCTCGATCACCGTCTGACCACACGGAGGCGGGTCGGGAAACTTCACCGTGATCTGCTTGCTCGACTTCGGCGCATCGACCTTGTCGGCTTCGAGTCGGGCGATCCGCTTCTCGACGCTGTGGGCCATCGCCGCCTTCGTGGCCTTTGCGCCGAACCGGTCGACGACGGTCTGCAACCGATCGATCTCCTTGGCCTGGCGGGCCGCCTGCTTCGTGAGCCGCTGCTCGTCGTCTGCACGTTGGGTCACGTACTGCGAGTAGGTCCCTCGATACTCGACGATCGAACCGATCGCCGACTCGGTCGGACGATCGAGGTGGAGCACGCGAGTGATCGCCTCGTCGAGCAGCTCGAGGTCGTGGCTGATCACGACGAGCGCACCCTTGTACTGACGGAGAAATCCCATCAGCCACTCCTTGGCGTCGACGTCGAGGTGGTTCGTCGGCTCGTCGAGACAGAGCACGTCGCTGCCGGCGAACAGGATGCGCGCCAGCTCGACGCGTCGACGCTCACCACCCGACAACACACCGATGGCGGACTCGATCCGATCCTCGCCGATCCCGAGACCGGCGGCGAGTGCTCGCGCCTCGCTCTCGGCCGAGTAGCCGCCGTTGACCCGGAACTGCTCCTCGGCGTTGACGTAGCGGGTCACGTTGCGTTCGTCGGGCGACTCCTCCATCGCGATCCGGAGCTTCTCGATCCGCACGAGCTCGTCGTCGATGCCACGACCCGACAGCACGTGCTGGATCGCCGTACGCGATTCGGCCGAGCCTTCGATCTTCGGATCCTGCGGGAGGTAGCCGAAACCGCCCTTGCGGACGACCTTGCCGGCGGCCGGTTCGTTCGCTCCACCGAGCACCTTGAACAGCGAGGTCTTCCCGGCGCCGTTGCGACCGACGATGCCCACCTTGTCGCGGGGCATGACGGTGAAACTGGCGTCGTCGACGACGAGTCGACCACCCACTTCCACCGAGAGTGCCTGCGCTTGGAGCATCGGACCAGGCTACGGTCGCGATCGATGACGGCCACGGTGACTTCCGCCGGACGGGGCAGATCGGCATCGCTCGCGGCCCCGCTCGCATGCGGCTGCTGCCTCCTCGCCGGGGCGGGGTACGTCGCGGCGAACGACCCGTCCGAGGGCGGTGTGTTCCTGCCGTGCCCGTTCCGCACGCTGACCGGGTGGTGGTGCCCGGGTTGTGGGCTGACCCGCGCCACCCACCATCTGCTCCGCGGCGACATCGTGCAGGCGTTGCGCTTCCACCTGTTCGTGGTGGTCGTGCTGGCCGCGATCGTGGCGGCCTGGGCGGTCTGGCTGGTCGCCTCCACCGGACGATCGGTCGGACGCGCGATGTCGCCACCGGCGTGGATCCCGGTGGCGTTCGTCCTCACACTCGTGGCGTTCGCCGTCGTCAGGAACCTGCCGGGCATCCCCGGCCTCCGCGGTTGACCGCGCCCGAACGTGGCGCTAGAGGACGATCGCCGAGTCGTCCACGAACACCGGCGGGACACACCCGGCGGCCTCGGTCGTCGGCGGCTCACCCAGCGCCGCGGCGGTGAACAGCGCCAGCCGGCGGCGCCCCTCCTCCGAGAGGCCGGATGGCGAGTCGGCCAGGATGACCTCGGCTTCGTCGGCGGCGATCTGCGCCCAGTCGAGGATCACCAGGTTGGGGTGGAAGCGCGGCAGGTCACGGATCACCTCGTTGAGGTCGGTCTGGAACGTGTCGTCCTCGACCAGCGTGTAGAGCAGGACCGGCCGCGGATCGAGCTCGGCGATCAAGGTCTCGAGTTCCGACCGGAATGCTGCGACGTCACCGTCGAAGTGGTTGCCCAGCATCACGGCGGCGGCATCCCACTCCGGTTCGTCAGGCACGATCCGGGCGTCGACGACCTCACGACCGAACTCGACGAATCGGCCGGGCTCGGCAGCGATCTCCGCCTGCCATCCGAACGCCTCGAGCACCGCACACATCTCGCCGTCGAACCGTGGGGCGGTCGAAGCGATCACCGTGTCGCCGATCACCAGCAGCCGGTTGCCGAACACCTCGCCGCCGATCGGGCCGGTGATCGGATCACGCGGCGGCTCGGTCGTGGGCGCCGAGGTCGCGGCCGCGACGGTCGAGGGGGGCGGCGGGATCGTGACCGGGGACGTCAGCGGCTCGGGGAACGCGCCGAGCGCGACCGTCTCGGGGACGCCGTTCACCGGCACCAACGCGGCGGGGTCGTCGTCGGCGCAGCCCGCCACCAGCAGGAGCGCCGGAACGACGAACGACGCGAGCATCGCTCGCGTCGTTCTGTCTCGTGTGTCCGCCCTGAACATCAAGGCCATTGAAGCGGATTCGGCGACGACGCACGCACGTCGCCGCCGAATCTCTTCGATCAGCGGCTGCGGAGCGAGTCGCGGATCTCGGTCAGCAGATCGATCTCGGTCGGGCCGGCGTCGTTGTCCTCTTCCGGGCTCTTCCAGTTGTTGTAGGCCCTGATCATCAGGAACAAGATGAAGGCAACGACGACGAAGCTGATGATCGCGTCGATCACGAGACCGATGCTGATGAACGCGTCACCGATGTCGAACCCGATGCTCGTGAAGCTCGATTCGCCGAAGATCGCGGCGATGATCGGGTTGATCACACCATCGAGGAGCGCCTCGACGATCTTCTGGAAGTAGAGCGCCAGGATCAGGCCGACGGCGATGGTGACGACGTCACCCTTGTTGATGAAGTCCTTGAACTCATCGATCATGTTCTTCATGTGGAAATGGTCTCCTTCTGCATCAGGTGTCCCCCGGCGGAGATTCAAGCACACCGTGAAGGGTCCACCGCGCACTGTGTCACCCGGTCGCAGCCGCCACCGTGTCTACGCTGACGCCGATGGCGCTCGACTTCGACCCCCACGCCGGCGACGACGACCCCCAACTCCTCGACCGCATCGACGCACTGCGCGTCCTCCGCGCCGATTCGCCGGAGGAGAAGGGTCGGCTCCTCGAAGAGATCGGCGGTCCGGGCCGCGCCGAGCAGGACATCGTCGACCAGCTCTCCAAGATCAAGCCGCTGTGGGACCCCGACCGGTTCCCCGAGGCTCACCGGATGGCGATGCGCTCGCTCGAGGTGCTCGACCGCAACGGTGTCCGTGGCGCACCGATGCCACGCCCACTCGGGCCGTTGAGACCCGTCGCCGGATTCGTCGTACAACTCGTCACCCGGTGGATCGTCCGCGACCATCAGAACAAGCTCGCCTCCGACATCCGCAAGCTCTACGAACGGCGAGAGGCGAACAGCATCTGGGGCAGCCCCGCCCACGTCGCGCTTCGCCGGGCACGGATCAACGCGGTGCAGGTCGAACACGGACTCAAGTCGAACCCGATCGGTGTCCCGGGGTTCCTGCTCGGTGGCGCCGTCCTCTCGGGTCTGTTCTCCGCGATCGCCGACGGTCTGTCGAGGGCGATCACGAGCGGGACCGGACGCCTCGTGTTCGGCATCGTCGTCGCGTTGCTCATGCTGTCGCTGTCGTGGGTGGCGATCTACGCCGCCTCGATCGCCCGACGACGTATCCGGCTGACCACGCAGCAGCCGGTCGGGGCGCTGTGGGACACGATCGGCGCCGCCGGTGATCCACCGCGCGACCACTCGTACCACTTCGCGCTCGTCGCGCTGATCCTGCTGGCGGTCGCGGCCTTGGCGATCCCGCTCGTCGCCTCAGCGCTGCTGTGATGCCGCGCCGTTTCTGAGCCACTGGTACGGTTCCGTCGTCCATGCCTCAGCAGTACGACCTCGTCATCATCGGCCTCGGTTCCGGCGGCACCCTCGCCGCCGAGTTCGCTGCCGGTGAGCTGGGTCTACGAGTTGCCGCGGTCGAGCGTGGCCGCATCGGCGGCGACTGCCTCTGGACCGGCTGCGTCCCGTCGAAGACGCTGATCGCCAGCGCCCGGGTCGCACACACCGTTCGACACGCCGCCGAGTTCGGTGTCGGTGCGTCCGAACCCGAGATCGACCTGGCCGCGGTGTGGAAGCGGATCAAGACGGTCCAGGCCGGGATCGTCACCACCGACGACAATCCCGAGCGCTTCGCCGCCCTCGGGGTCGACCTCATCACGGGCTCGGCCCGCGTCACGGGGTACCGCCAGGTGACCGTCGACACCGATGAGGGCAGCGTCGAACTCAACACCCGATACACGCTCGTGTGCACCGGCAGTCGCCCGGCGATCCCGTCGATCCCCGGCCTCGAGTCGGTCGATTACCACACGAGCGAGTCGCTGTTCGAGATCGACGAGCCGCCCCGTTCACTCGTGATGATCGGTGGCGGCCCGATCGCGACCGAGATGGCGCAGGCGATGGTGCGGCTCGGCGTACGGACGACGGTCCTCGAACTGGCCCACCGACTCGTGCCCCGCGACGAACCCGAGTTGGCCGATCGCCTCGGCCGCATCCTGCGCGACGAAGGTGTCGATCTGCACCTGGCGACCTCCGCGACCGCGGTTCGACCCGGCGGCGAGGGCGTCATCGTCGAGACCGCCGACGGCGACTTCACCGCGGCCGGGCTCGTCGTCGCCACGGGCCGCCACGCCAACGTCGAGTCCCTCGGACTCGAGAAGTTCGCGATTCCGTTCGGACCGGGAGGCGTCGAGGTCGATGCCCGCAACCGGACCCTGGTCCCGAGCATCTACGTGGTCGGCGACGCGGTCGAACGGCGAGCCAACTTCACCCACGTGGCCGCCCACGACGCGGTGCTCGCCGTGCGCGACATGTTCTTCCCGGGCACCGGGACACCGTCACAGCTCGTGCCCTGGTGCACGTTCACCGAGCCCGAACTGGCCCACGTCGGGCTGACCGCGGCCGAGGCGCGCGAGCGCCACGGCGACGGCGCCGTCACGGTGCATCGTCACGAACTGGCGCACAACGACCGGGCCAGAGCCGACGGGGCCACCGACGGCATGATCGTGATCGTCACCGCCAAGGACAAGATCGTCGGCGCCCACGCCCTCGCGCCGTCGGCCGGCGAACTGATCCACGAACTGGCGCTCGCGATCCAGTTCGGGGCCAAGCTCACCGAGCTGAGCGACATCATCCACATCTATCCCACGCTGGCGTCGGGCATCGGCCGGATCGCTGCCGACCGCTCGTTCTCCACCGCGAAGAAGTATCGGGTCCTGACCAAGATCAGCCGCTGGCTGGGCTGACCGGTTCGAGCTCCTCGAACGTGTCGACCCGACGGAGCGAGGGGAACAGCACGGCGAAGCTGGCGGCCACGAGCACGGTGATGAACCCGCCGCCGGCGATCGCCCACGGCAGACCGAACGCTCGGGCGGTGACGCCGCTCTCGAAGGCGCCGAGTTCGTTGGAGGCACCGATGAAGACGCCCTCGACCGCCGTGACGCGACCCAGCTGGTCGTTCGGGGTCACCAGGGGCAGGATCGACCCCCGGATGTACATCGAGATCATGTCGGCTGCGGAGATCACCACGAGCGCGATGAACGCAACGGTGTAGTTCCGGGTGAGTCCGAAGACGGTCGTGCCGACACCGAACACCGCGACCACCGTCAACAACGTGGGGCCGACGCGGCGCCTGACCGGTCGGATCGCGAGCCAGATCGCCATCGCCGCAGCGCCGATGCCCGGCGCCGCGCGCAACCATCCGTAGGCGATGTCGCCGACGTTCAGCCGCTCAGCCGCGATCGCCGGGATCAGCGCCACCGCTCCGCCGAACAGCACGGCGAACAGGTCGAGCGAGATCACGGCGAGCACGATCGGTGTCCGACGGACGAAGCGCAGACCCTCGAGTGCCGCCGACAGGGTTGGTCGGTCGGTGATGCGGTCCTGCTCACGGACGTACACGATCCGCAGCAGTGGGACGATCGCTGCCACCTCGAGCACCGCGGCGACGGTGTATGCCGTCGACGGCCCGACCGTGTAGAGGAAGCCACCGAGCACGGGTCCGACGATCGACGAGGCGGTGAAGGTCGCGGTCCACAGGGCGATCACCTGCGGGAACTCGCCCTGGCTCGCGATCAGCGGCGTGATCGAACGCCGCGCGGGCGAGAGCATCGCGTCGGACGCGCCGAGCACGAACGCGATCGCGAACAGTGGCCACACCGTGCCCGGTTCGACCTGGCTGTACCCGATCAGCGCGACCGCGCACAGACCGCGCCCGAACAAGAAGAGTCCGGACACGCGCCGCCGGTCGAACCGGTCGGCGACCCAGCCCGATGCCAGCACCAGCAGCAGGGCCGGCACGAACTGGGCGAGACCGATGAACCCGATGTCGAGTTCATCGCCCGAGATGTCGAAGACCTGCTTGAAGAGGACCGTGACGAGCAGGTTGTGACCGACCGACGCGAGCGCCGTCGAGCCCAGGTATCGACGCACGGGTGCGTGCCGAAGGACCTCCCGTGCGCTCGCCACGCCGGCACGCTAGCGACCGGGACCATTCCGGAACCGCATCGCAAACGTGTGACATGTGTGACCGTCATGTGACGAGTCGCGCGCTATTCGCGCGCAACCTCGATATCCGCCGACGCGCGGTCCCGCCGCGCGAGTACACAGTCCTCATGGAAGTACGGCGGACGACCTACGCAGCGGCGATTCGACTGGCGCTGGTTCTCAGCACGGTCGCGGTACTCGCCGCCGTCGCACTGCAATCGATCGGCGAGGTGTCGACGACCCGGTTCGTGATCGCTGTCGCCGTGGTCGGATTCGTGACCAGCTGGGTGCAGACCGGGCGGATCGCCCGCACAGCAGCACCCGCCGCCTACGCCACGCGTTCCACCCTCACCACGTAGCCAGCAGCCGCGAGGCGGCGGGTCTCGACGGCGTGAGTCGGAACCGCGTGTGACACGATCGCTGACCATGAAGGTTCGCATCGGCTTCGGTCTCGGTACCCGCACCACGTTGCACGACGATCGGTTCGGTCATGTGGTCGACGAGCTCGAGCGACTGGCTTTCGACAGCCTCTGGTTGTCGGAGCGCGTCACCGGCGAGGCGCCCGATCCACTCGTCGCGATGGCCTACGGGGCGGGTCGGACCAGCCGGCTGAAGTTCGGGATGAGCGTGATGGTGCTCCCGGGACGCAACCCGGTGCTCCTCGCGAAGGCGATCGCGTCGCTCGCGACGATGTCGGGCGGACGGATCCTCCCGGCCTTCGGTCTCGGACAGGTGCATCCGATCGAACAGCAGGCCTTCGGCGTCGAGCGCACCGAGCGAGCTGCGTGGTTCGACGAGTCGATGACCGTGATGCGCAAGTGTTGGACGGGAGAACCCGTCGTGCACGAGGGCCGGCGCTACCGGTACGACGGTGTGAAGGTCAAGCCCGTCCCCGACCGGATGGACGTCTGGCTCGGTGGCTTCGCGCCGTCGGAACTGCGCCGGGTCGGACGCCTCGCCGACGGTTGGCTGCCGTCGTTCGTCACGCCGGCCGACGCCGAGTCGGGGCGGACGATCATCGAACAGGTCGCCGCCGAGCACGACCGCGAGATCGAGGACGACCACTACGGCGTGCTGATCCCCTACTCCCCCACGGGACACGTGCCCGCGGTGTTGCTCGAGAGCCTCGCCAAGCGTCGCCCCGAGCTCGACCCGACCACGCTGGTACCGAGAACCTGGAACGAGCTGCAGGTGCTGATCGGGCAGTTCATCGACGTCGGCACGTCGAAGTTCGTCGTCCTGCCGATGGACGAGCCGCACGGTGTCGACGAGTGGACGGCCCACCTGGAAGCCGCCGCCGACGCGCTGCTCCCGCTCGAGACCTGACCGGGCGGAGGAGTTCAGGAGCCGATCGCGACCGGTGTGACGTGGTCGGCCGCCTGCTTGGCGTGGTAGCTCGAGCGGGTCAGCGGGCTCGCCTCGACGTGTCCGATACCGAGATCCTCGCCGATCCGCTTCCAGCGCTCGAACTCGGCGGGTTCGACCCATCGACTGATCGGGAGATGGTGCGAGGTCGGCCGAAGGTACTGCCCGATCGTCACGATGTCGCACCCGATGGCAGCGAGATCGGCGAGCGCGCCGATCATCTCGTCGTCGGTCTCGCCCAGACCGACCATGATGCTCGACTTGGTGACGAGCCCGGCCGCTTTGGCGTGCGACAACACGGCAAGGCTCCTCGCGTAGCCGGCCGACGGCCGCACCGCACGTTGCAGCCGAGCGACGGTCTCGACGTTGTGGTTGAGCACGTCGGGTCGCACGGCGAATAACGCCTGCAGCGACTCGAGCGACCCCTTCGCATCGGAGATCAGCGTCTCGACCCGCGCCCGCGGGCGGCGAAGACGAATCGCCTCGACACAGTCGGCCACGAAGGCCATGCCGCCGTCGGGCAGGTCGTCGCGCGCCACCATGGTGAGCACGACGTGATCGAGTTCCATCCGGTCGACCGCCTCGGCGACACGAACGGGCTCGTCGGCTGCCGGGGGCATCGGGCGACGGGTGTCGACCAGGCAGAATCCGCAGGCACGGGTGCAGCGCTCGCCGAGCACCATGAACGTCGCCGTGCCGTCGGACCAGCACTCGGAGAGGTTCGGGCAGCCGGCGTCCTCGCATACGGTCACGAGATCGAGGTCGCGGATCGTCTTCTTGAGCTGCATCACCTCGGGACCGAGGTGCACCTTGGGGCGCAGCCAGTCGGGCTTGCGGGTCTCGATCGAGAGCCCGTCGGTCACACCGGCCTGTTCGAGTCGGGCGTGTGATCGTGGTGGGCGGAAGGTGACGGCCTCACCGGGCCCCTCGCCGCGGGAGAACGGCGTCAGATCGCCGGGACGCTCGTGCCAGGCGACATCCTGGCGCTCGACGCGTCCGTCGGCCCACCGCTGCGCGGCGAGTCGGGCGACGACGTCGACCACCTGCTGCATGGTGACGTCGATCCCCTCTTCGGCCAACGAGGTGACGGGCCGGTCGGCGATCCCGCAGGCGACGATGTGGTCGCGCATGTACGCCATGTCGGTCGAGATGTTGAGGGCGAACCCGTGCATCGTCCGACCCCGCGCGAGGCGGACTCCGATCGCCGCGATCTTGCGCGGCCGCTCCCCTGCCGCGTCGACCCACACACCCGGGTACTCGGGCAGTCGACCGGCGCCCGACACGCCGAGTTCGGTCAGCGCGTCGATCAACAGCTGCTCGACCGACCTGACGTGTTCGAGCGACCCTTTCGCGTTGGGCAGCGACACGATCGGGTACCCGACCAGCTGGCCAGGGCCGTGGTAGGTGATGTCGCCGCCGCGTTTGACCGCGACGAAGTCGGCCCCGACCGCGGCGGGGTCGCAGCGGAGGTTGTCGTCGAGGTGGGCGTGTGGCCCGTAGGTGAACACGTGGTCGTGTTCGAGCAGCAACAGGTGCTGCTCGGTGCCCGAACCGGTCTGCGGGTCGAACAGGGCCTGCTGGAGGGCGAGCGCCTCGCGATAGGGCACCCTGCCCAGCCATCTGACTCGGAGGGGTGCCGTATCCATCGTCAGATCTCAGCGCCCCAGTCGCGGGTCTCGAGGATCTCCTTGACCATCTTGAGGAAGCCGGCGGCGTACGCGCCGTCGAATGCCCGATGGTCCCAGCTCATCGCGAGGTTGCCGACCGGGTGGATCGCGATCGCCTCGCCGCCGTCGGCGCCCTCGACCACGACCGGCTTGCGCACGATCGCGTCGGTCGAGATGATGCCGACCTGCGGCTGGTTGATGATCGGCATCGTGAGCACCGAACCGGCCGAGCCGTTGTTGGAGATCGTGAAGGTGCCTCCGGAGATCTCGTCGGGTGCCAACTTGCGGTTGCGGGCCCGGTTCGCGAGGTCGCTGATCTCGCGGGCGATCGCCTTGAGCCGTTTGGTCTCGGCGTCGCGCAGCACCGGTGCCAGGAGCCCCTCGTAGTCGAGGTCGACGGCGATCCCGAGATCGATGAAGTCGTGCACGATCAGTTCGTTGTCACCCACGCTCGCGTTGAGGTGCGGGAACTCGCCGAGCGCATCGACGATCGCCCGCGAGATGAACGGCAGGTAGGTGAGGCTGAAGCCCTCGGCCGCCTTGAACTCGGCCTTGACCTTCGAACGCGTGGCGTCGACGTTGGCGAAGTCGACCTCGACGACGCTGAAGGCGTGTGGTGACGTCGCCTTGCTCATCACCATGTGGTCACCGGTCAGCTGCCGGATCTTGGACAGCTTGACGACCGAATCGCGCTGCCCGGCCGAAGCGGCGGGAGCCGGTGCGGGGGCAGGCGCCGGCGCGGCTGCCGGTGCAGGGGCCGGCGCGGCGGCGGGAGCAGGTGCCGGTGCGGGGGCAGGCGCCGGGGCCGGGGCCGGGGCCGGGGCGGACCCGACCGCGTCGATGTGGTCGAGTACGTCTTCGCGGGTGATGCGCCCGCCGGGGCCGGAACCGGCGATGTCGTCCGGGTTCAGGGAGTGCTCGTTGACCAACCGCCGCACGACGGGCGACAGGAGTCGGTTGTCGGACGCAGCGGGCGCCGCAGCAGGAGCAGGAGCGGGTTCCGGTGCAGGCGCAGGTGCGGGTTCCGGTGCAGGCGCAGGTGCGGGTTCCGGTGCAGGCGCAGGTGCAGGAGCGGGTTCCGGTGCAGGTGCGGGCGCAGATTCAGGTGCGGGCTCCGGTTCGGCGGCAGGGGCGGGCTCGGACGCCGGTGCTGCATCGGCGTCGCCGACGACCGCGACGACCGTGCCGACCTCGATCGTGTCGCCCTCGGCGACGCGAATCTCACTCACGACGCCGGCGATCGGCGACGGGACCTCGGTGTCGACCTTGTCGGTCGACACCTCGAACAACGGCTCGTCTTCGGCGACCGAGTCGCCGACGCTCTTGAACCACTGTGTGATGGTGCCCTCGGTGACGGTCTCGCCGAGCTGGGGAAGGGTGACATCAGCCATGATCGGTAACTCTGCTCCTGTGGTAACTGTCGATTCGTCGTGTGCTCAACCGTTGATGCTGCGACCGGTGAGCGACATCATCGTCTCACCGAACAGCTCGGTCATGCTGGGATGGGGTTGGATGAACTCGGCGACTTCGTCGACCGTTGCCTCCCAGTTCACGGCGAGGTAACCGCCGGACAACTGCTCGGTCACCCACGGGCCGACCATGTGCACGCCGAGCACCTGACCCGGCGTGCCGTCGGCGTTCTTCTTGGCGATGATCTTGACCATGCCGTCGGTCTGACCGACGATCTGGGCCCGACTGTTGAACTTGAACGGGTGCTTGCCCACCACGACGTCGATGCCGGCGGCCTTGGCCGCATCTTCGCCCGGACCTGCCCACGCCACTTCGGGGTCGCAGTAGATCGCCCACGGGACCCGGTCGTACGCGACCGGCATCGCGCCCTCGCCCAGCGCATGCTTGACCACGAGGATCGCCTCGGCGTATCCCACGTGCGCCAGCTGCGGGGTGTTGATCAGGTCGCCCACGGCGTACACACCCGGCTCACCGGTCTGGCAGTACTCGTCGACGACGACGAAGCCGCGCTCGTCGACCTGGACACCGGTGCCCTCGAGCCCGAGTTGATCGGCGAACGGACGCCGCCCGACCGAGATGATGCAGGCGTCGACCTCGACCGACTCGCCGTCGCCGAACTGCACGGTCGTGCCGCCCGACCCGTCGGGAGTGTGGCCGGTGACCTTGACATCGGTCTTGATGGTGATCTTCTTCTTCTTGAAGCTGCGCTCGACGATCTTGGTGACGTCGCTGTCGAGACCCGGCAGGATCTTGGGCAGCCCTTCGAGGATCGTGACCTCGGCGTCCAGGTCGGCGAAGGTGGAGGCGAACTCGCAGCCGATCGCGCCGCCGCCGATCACGGCGACCCGTGGCGGTACGTGGTCGAGATTCAGCACCTCGTCACTGGTCATGATCGGACCACCCACGTCGAAGCCCGGGATCGTCCTGGGCACCGAGCCGGAGGCGAGGATCACGTTGGTGCCGGTGATGGTCGCCGACCCGCCGTCGTTCATGGCGACCGACACGGTTCGATCGGCGCCGAGCGAGCCGACGCCGTTGAAGACCTCGACGTTGCGGCCCTTGCACATGGCGGCGATCCCGCCGACGAGACCGGCGACGATCTTCTGCTTCCGCTCCTGCGTGACCGCGAAGTTGACCGACGGCGAACTCGACTCGATCCCGAAATCGGCGCTGTGCTCGACGTGGCGCTTGACCGCCGCCGTCTCGAGGAACGCCTTGGCCGGGATGCACCCACGGTTGAGGCACGTTCCGCCGAGTGCGTCTTTTTCGACGAGGGCCACCTGCATGCCGGCGGAGGCGGCGTACAGCGCGGCGGCGTACCCGCCCGGGCCACCACCGATGACGACGAGATCGAACGAATCACTCACGAACGCCACCGTATCGTCGCTACCCACGGGTAACGCACGCCCCTCGCCGCTGTCTGGTGGTCAGCCCAACACCCAGCGGGCCTGGTCGTCACCACGCTCGTAGAACAGCACGCGCGACGCCCCGTCGGCGGAGGCGACGTCGAACTCGATCGCACAATCGGCGAGTGCCGACGACGAGGCCGCACAGGTCGTCGACTCGAGCCCCACCGGACGTCCCGAGGCGATCAACCGGAACGCTGCGGTCGGGTCGTCGTCGTCGGTGCCGCCGATGGTCACGAGCACACGGAGGCGGCCGGCGTCCTCGACGGCGTCGGTGACGACGACCGTCATGTCGCCCACCTCTGCCGACTCGCCGAGCGCCACCGGAGCCGCGATGTCGTCCTGACCGGTGAGCTGGAACAGGAAGACCGCTCCGGCCAACATGATCGCGAGTCCGCAGCCCAGGGCCATCAACATCAGTGTTCGTGTCTTCATGTGCGGACGAGGCTACGAGCGGAAACGTTCGCGAAACACCGCCCGAGGTGACGGCGTCGCTCGCCTCGACCGCGGTACCGTGCTCCTCGTGTTCCGACGTGCCCTCCCCGTACTCGCAGCGACGCTGCTCGTGGCGTGTGGCGGCGGGGACCCCGAGGCATCGCCGACCACCGATGCACCGACGCCCGCTGCCGTGACGACCGCTGCGCCAGGTGCGACAGCGATCGATCCTGGCGCCGTGCCGGCGGCCTTGCAGTTCACCGCCCCGCTCGTCGGCGGCGGCGAGATCGAGCTCGGCGAACTCGCCGGTCGGCCGGTGCTCCTCTGGTTCTGGGCACCGTGGTGAAGCACCTGTAATCGAGAAGCTCCCTCGGTCGAGGAAGCAGCACAACGATGGGCCGGTCAGGCCGAGTTCGTCGGCGTCGCCTGGAGCGGCACCGAGGACCAGTTCCAGGACTTCATCGACAAGTACGACCTGTCGTTCCCACAGATCGGCGACGGGACGGGCGACGTGTTCGCCCAGTTCGAGATCCCGACACAGCCGGCGATCGCGATCATCCGTCCCGACGGCGAGGTCCAGACCCTGTTCGGCGCCGCCGACGAGGCGCTGCTCGACTCGTTGATCTCCGACGCGTTGGCCTGAGACCCGAGCGATCGGCGACCGATCAGTTCTCGTACGCCGCGTCGAGGCAGTCGAGATAGCGCTCGTCGTACTCGGGGTCGTCGAACTCGTTGTACCAGTTCCGACCCTCGAAGCATTCGAGATACGCGATCTCGGTCGGCAGTTCCCACTCGTCGACGACACCCTGCTCGACCAGGTCGAGGAAGCAGGGGCGGGCGGCCTCGGCGCCGGCGATGAACTCGTCGTCGCTCAACTGATAGACCTCGCCGGCCCACGATGACGTGTACCCGCATTCGGGGTGACGCAGCGCGAGCGGGACGAACGACGAGTCGATCTCCCCGGCATCGACCGCGGTCCAGAAGCAGACGGCGGCCACGTCGGGATCGGACTCCGAGTAGCAGTCCTCCCACGAGCTCGCACCCTGATCACCGGTTCCGCCGGTGGTCGCGTCGCCGGTCATCTCGTCACCGATGTCGTCACCCATGCCGTCATCGACGACCACCGTTGCCGGCGGTGCCACCGGCTCGCTCGAGCCGTCGAAGTCGGTGGTGAACTCACCACCGAACGAGCCGGGCAGGTTGTTCAGGCTGCCGAAGATCGCGTCGACGAACTCCTCGCCGGCGGCGGGGGCCTGCTCGATGATCGCATCGAGTTCGGATCGGTCGAGTGCCCGCAGCACGTTGAGGAACGCCTCGCTCGCCGTGGTGGTCGGGCTGACGTACCAGAGACCGTCCGACCTCCGCATCTCGAGCCCGGACTCCTCCATGTCGGCGAACGCGTCGGTCACGGTCTCGATCAGCTGCTTCGTGGCGGGGGCTTCGTCGAGCAGGCCGTTGGCATCCTCGAACACACCCGAGTTGCACTGCTCGAACGTCTCGCCGGCAGCGGCGGCGCGGATGCAGTCGTCGGCGAACTCGAACGAGAACGGCTCGTCCTCGAAGGTGCCCTCGACGGCGATCGCATCGAGGAAGACGGTGGCCGTGTCACCCGACTCGTCGACCCGGAACTCGCGTCGGGTGATGCTCCAGTCGAGCGGCACCTCGGCCAGCGCCGCCTCCGCCTCTTCGATGAACAGCGGGGCGTAGCGCTGGAGGGCGGCCGCCTCGCCGGGGTTCAGGGTTCGCAGCAGACCGGTCAGGTCGAGATCTTCGACACGATCGAGCACGCCGTCGAAGGCCGCATCGGGGGTGTCGGCGCCGTCGGACCCGATGCCCTGGATCGGGATGAGCATGCCGGGGGCCGCCTCCTGGCGGGCGAGTTCGGCGATCGTGTGGAACACGCTGAAGTACCAGCGACCGTCTTCTTCGACCGCGGTGAGACGGACGTCGAACTCGTCGGTCTCGGTGAGACGGGTGCCGCGCATCTCGGTCATCAGGTCGTCGGGGACATTGTCGGTGATCAGGTCACCGATCGGCAGTTCGGCACCGTCGAAGGTCAGCACCGCATCGGCTCGGAGGTCGATGTTGGTGATGTCGGGCACGTTGGTCGACGACGCCGACACGCGCTCGTTCGAGAGTTCGACGTCGAGGCCGAGGATGCGCGACAGATCGGCCTCGGGCGACAGCACCTCGAGGCGCGTCAGCTCGGAGACGAGGTCGACCAACGGGTCGCGGAACACGTCGCGCTCCCCCGGCGACAGCACGTCGACGACGCCCAGGACGTCCTCGTTCTCGATCGCCTGCAGGAGCGACAGGCCCAGTTCGTCGGGTGACGCGGCGCCACCCTGGGCACCGCCGGTGAGGTTGCTGACGGCGAACACGCCGGCCGCGCCCGTGGCGAGCACGGCGGCGACCGCCCCTCCGACGAGCCACTTGGAGCGCTTGCTCCTGGTCGGCGGCTCACCCGAACGGACGAGGACGTCCGAATCGGCCGGCTCGAGCGGCTCGGCCGCCGGCGACCAGTCGGTCGGCGCAACCGCCGGGCCGGTCGGAGCGGGTGGCGGCGGGACGATCGGCGCAGCCGATGCCGGCACGACCGGCGGGGCGGCCGCGGGCGACGGCAGCGACGGCAGCGACGGCGCCGCCGACTCATCGGTCGATCGACCGGGCTCCGACGGCGGTTTCCAGGGGCTGTCGTCCTGCATCTCGTTCACGCTATCCATTCCTCGCATCTCGCTGCTGGCTGTTTGGATCGGCCCGTTCGGCGCCGAACTTGACCCGGACCCGAGGTTTGGGGGTCGCGGCGAACGCGTACAGTCGGGCCATGCACGTAGGAATCACCGGGGCCTCGGGCCTGATCGGCACCGCGCTCGGCGAGCACCTCCGGTCGAACGGCCACCAGGTCACCCCGATCGTTCGACGTTCGGCCTCCGCCGACGAGATCGGTTGGGATCCCGGTGCGGGACGACTGGATCCCGCCGACATCGCCACGCTCGACGCGGTCGTGCACCTGGCCGGCGCCGGCATCGGCGACCGCCGCTGGACCGACGAGTACAAGCGCACCCTGATGGACAGCCGCGTCGACGGCACCACCCTGCTCGCCGGGGTCCTGGCCGAACTCGGCGACGACGGCCCGCAGACGCTGCTCAGCGGGTCGGCGATCGGGTTCTACGGTGACCGGGGCGACGAGATCGTCGACGAGAAATCGCCCAGCGGTGACGGCTTCCTCGCCGAGATCTGCCGGGCCTGGGAGGCCGGCACCTTGCCGGCGTCCGGCGCCGGCGTGCGGGTCGCACACCTGCGAACGGGCATCGTCCTGAGCGACCAGGGGGGCGCGCTGACGAAGATGCTCCCGCTCTTCAAGGTGGGCGCCGGTGGTCGTTTCGGGTCGGGCGAACAGTGGATGAGTTGGATCTCGATCACCGACGAGGTGCGTGCGATCACCCACCTCCTGACCGCCGACGTCGAGGGCCCGGTCAATCTCACCGCTCCGAACCCGGTCACCAATCGCGAGTTCGCCGACACCCTGGGCGACGTCCTCCACCGCCCGTCGTTCATCCCCGTCCCGAAGTTCGGTCCGAAGCTGCTCCTCGGCAGCGAACTCGCCGACGCCCTGCTGTTCGAGGGCCAACGCGTGGACGCTGCTGTGCTCGGTGCCGACGAGAACTTCTCCTTCGCCCACCCCGACCTCGCGACCGCCCTCCGGGCGGTACTCGACCGGTGACCCCGGCGCGTCGCGGCGACGCGCCGATCGTCGTCGTCGGAGCCGGCCTGGCCGGCCTGAGCTGCGCCGTCGCCCTCCACGACGCGGGTCGCGAGGTGCTGGTGCTCGAGGCGAGCGACGGCGTGGGCGGTCGGGTCCGGACGGATGCCGTCGACGGCTTCCTCCTCGACCGTGGTTTCCAGGTGCTGCTCACCGCCTACCCGGAGGCGCACCGACAACTCGATCTCGACGCGCTCGACCTGCGTGCGTTCGATCCGGGTGCCCTGATCCACGACGGCGAGTCGTCGTCGGTGATCGTCGACCCGTTCCGCTCGCCGACTCGGGCGATCGACGCGGTCCGGAGCCCGGCTGCGACGCTCATCGACAAACTCCGCATCGCTCGGCTCCGTCGACGCCTGCGGTCGGTGCATCCTGCGTCGCTCCTCCGGGGTGCCGACATGAACACGCGCGAGGCTCTGGTCGCCGACGGCTTCTCGGATCGCACGATCGAACGGTTCTTCCGCCCACTGTTCGGAGGCATCCAACTCGACCCCGACCTGAACACGTCACGCCGGATGTTCGACGTCATTTTCCGCACACTCGCCGACGGCGACTCGGCGGTCCCGGCGTCCGGGATGCGAGCCATCCCCGACCAGCTCGCAGCACGGTTGCCGGACGGCGCGATCCGCCTCGACTCGCCGGTCGAGCGGATCGACGGCGACGGGGTCGACGTGTCGGACGGGCACATCGCGGCATCGGCCGTCGTCGTCGCCTGCGAGGGTCCGGCCGCGACCCGACTGCTCGACCTGCCGGCCACCGGCTCGAAACCGGTCGGCGCCGTCTACTTCTCGGCGCCGGACGCCCCCACCGACGAACGGTTGGTCGTCCTCAACAGCCGGCCGGGTCCGGTGCTCAACGCGGCGATCATGACCAACGTGGCTCCGAGCTACGCGCCGCCGGGTCGTCACCTGATCGTCGCGGCGATGCCCGGCGAAATCGGGACACCAGCGGCCCTCGAACGATCAGCCCGAACGACGTTCCGCAGTTGGTGGGGGCCCGCCGTCGACGGATGGGAACTCATCCACACCTACCGCATCGAACACGGGCAGCCGATCCAGCCCGTGCCGTTCTCGCCCAAGCAGCCGGTGGCGCTGAGCGACGGGCTGTTCGTGTGTGGTGACCACCGCGACACGGCGTCGATCCAGGGTGCGATGTACTCCGGGCGTCGGTGCGCCGATGCCGTGCTCGGCCGGCCGCGTCCGATTGCGTAGCGCAACAGTTGCACCTGGGTACGATGTCGTCATGAGCGACGTCCGATGGCTGAACGACACCGAGATGGCCGCGTGGCGGTCGTTCGTCGAGGCGCACGACGACCTGATGAGCGCGCTCGAGGCCGACCTGACACCCACCGAGCTGACCCTCGGCGACTACCAGGTGCTCGTGTACCTCACCGAAGCCGACGACCGCCAGATGCGCATGTGCGACCTGGCCGAGATGCTCCAGCTCTCGCCGAGCGGACTGACCCGCAGACTCGACGGCCTGGTCAAGGCCGGGTGGGTCGAGCGACGCAACTCCGAGGTCGACCGCCGCGTCATGCTCGCCGCCCTCACCGACGCCGGACGCGCACAACTCGCGGCGGCGGCGCCGACACACGTGGCGAGCGTCCGGGCCCGCATGATCGACGTCCTCGACACCGACGACCTCGATGCCGTCGCCCGGGCCTTTCGCAAGATCCGCGCCGCACTCGATGCGGAGTGCGCATGACCACGCTCCCCCAGGGTTTCAGCGCGTACGTCGCGAACATCGGCATCAAGGACGACACCGACGACTTCGTCGTGATCGCCGCCGACCGCCTCGCCGCCGCTGCCGGCGTGTTCACCAAGAGTCGTTTCGTCGGACCGAGCGTCACGATCAGCCGCGACCACGTGGCGTCGGGCACCGCCCGAGCGGTCGTGGTCGTCTCGAAGAACGCCAACGTCGCCAACGGGCCGTCGGGTGAGTCCGATGCCCGCGAGTTGGTCGCCTCGGTCGCCGAGCGACTCGGCTGCCAACCCGACGACGTACTGATCGCCTCGACCGGTGTCATCGGCCGGCCCTACCCGATGGACCGCGTCCGCTCCGGTGTCGCCGCCATGCCGGCGCCCCTGACCGCCACTTCGGCCGACGCCGCGGCCGACGGCATCATGACCACCGACACGGTCCGAAAGGTCGCCGTCAGCTCCGTCGAGGGCGCATCCGCGACCGTCGTCGGCATCGCCAAAGGCGTCGGGATGATCGAGCCCGACATGGCGACGATGATCGCGATCGTCCTCACCGACGCGCTCGTCGAACGCGACGAGCTCGACGAAACCTTCAGGCGCGTGGTCGACCGGACCTTCAACTGCGTCAGCATCGACACCGACACGTCCACGAGCGACACCGCGGTCGTCCTCGCGAGCGGCGCAGCCGGACCGGTCGACGCCTCGGCGTTCGAACGGGCGATGCATGACGTGTGCCTCGACCTCACCAAGCAGATCGCGCGTGACGGAGAGGGCGCACAGACGTTGATCGAGGTCACGGTCACCGGCGCCCGCGACGACGATCAGGCCAAACGGGTCGCGAAGACGATCGTGAACTCGCCGCTCGTCAAGACCGCCGTGCACGGCGCCGACCCCAACTGGGGCCGTGTCGCGATGGCGATCGGCAAGTGCAGCGACGACACCGACATCGACCAGGAACGGGTCACGATCCGGTTCGGCGGCACCGAGGTCTACCCGACCCAGGTCGACGACGGCGGGCTGGCCGAACTGTCGATCTACATGCGGGGCGAGACGGTCGAGATCGGTGCCGATCTCGGCATCGGTGGCGGCGACGCCACCGTGTGGGGCTGCGACCTCACCGACGGCTACGTCCGCATCAACGCCGACTACACGACCTGACGCCGAGCAGTCAGCGGGTCGGGATCGGGCCGACCCCGTAGCGGGTGTCGACCACACGTTCGCCGGGCGACGAACGCAGGCCACCGTCGAACCAGGCCGTCACGTCGACGATCACGTCGGTCTCCACCAACGACGACACACACACCTCACCCGACTCGTCCACCGGCACCACCACCGCATTCGGCTCCACCGCACCAGCCGCCACGAAATTCACCGACGACGTCTCCGGCTCCTCCGAACCACACGCCCACACCCGCAAGAACCCCGGACCCACCGGACCCACCGCCGTCACATTCAACGCAACACCCACCACACCCGACTCCGGCACACCCGCCCGATCCGACACCGGCACCCGCAACACCTCACCCGCGGCCACACGCGACCCCTCGCGCGTATCCACCAACCGACCCGACGCCGCACCCACACCCGACTCGAACCACGCCGTCACATCCACGATCACGTCGGTCTCCACCAACGACGACACACACACCTCACCCGACTCGTCCACCGGCACCACCACCGCATTCGGCTCCACCGCACCAGCCGCCACGAAATTCACCGACGACGTCTCCGGCTCCTCCGAACCACACGCCCACACCCGCAAGAACCCCGGACCCACCGGACCCACCGCCGTCACATTCAACGCAACACCCACCACACCCGACTCCGGCACACCCGCCCGATCCGACACCGGCACCCGCAACACCTCACCCGCGGCCACACGCGACCCCTCGCGCGTATCCACCAACCGACCCGACGCCGCACCCACACCCGACTCGAACCACGCCGTCACATCCACGATCACGTCGGTCTCCACCAACGACGACACACACACCTCACCCGACTCGTCCACCGGCACCACCACCGCATTCGGCTCCACCGCACCAGCCGCCACGAAATTCACCGACGACGTCTCCGGCTCCTCCGAACCACACGCCCACACCCGCAAGAACCCCGGACCCACCGGACCCACCGCCGTCACATTCAACGCAACACCCACCACGTCGGTGCCGGCGCCCTCGGCGGGTACCCCACCGACGCCCATCACCGGGATGCGGAGCGGTTGACCGGGCAGCAGCGATCGCGGCGGCGTGTAGCCGTCGGCGACGATCTCGAGTACCCGGTTCCGGAGCCACAAGGCGAACTCCGCCTGGCCGGTCGACGTCAGGTGGACCCCATCGGAATACCAGCGATCGGCGCCGGCATGGCTGCTCGCGGCGTTCCAGTCGAGCACGACGAGTTCGTCCCACGCCGCAGCGGCCTCGTCGAGCGCGGCGTTCGTGAGGTGGTACGGCATGGAGGTGCGACGTTCGGACACGTTGACCCACAGCACGAGGCCGACCTGCCGTTCGCGCAGTGCGAGCATGACGGCATCGATGCGAGCGGGCATCGAACCCGGGTCGTCGTTGTACCCGAGTTCGACCACCACCAGATCCGTGCCGACCGGGACGTCGGACGCGGCCGACACCCCGTCGACGATGTGGCCACCCTGGGTGCGGCGGCTCGAGATGGCATCGAACGTCTCGTCGCCGAAGACGTCCTCCGTGACGACACGGAACTCCGAGGACTCGGACCCCGCCACGCTCACGCCGACGGAGTCACCGATGAAGGCGAAGTCGACCGCGTCGGTGACGGTCCGTCGGATCGGCACCAGCTCGAAGCCGGGCGCGTTCAACCCGAAGGCGTTGCGGAAGTCCCAGGCGCTGACCGTCGTCCCGTTCCCGAGCCGGACCTCGTTGGCCCAGATGCCGCCGTACGGCGAGTCGGTGTCGGTCGCGGTCGTGACGTCGTTGGCCGAGCCCAACCCATAGCGCGAGCGGATCGCATCGGCGTCGATGATGCGGGTCCAGCGGTGATTGGGGTTGCCCGGCTGGTCGTCCCAGGGGTCGACGACCGAGGGAAACGAACCACCGGCCGTCGTCGGACCGTTCGACGCGGAGAACTCGGTCGACACGATCGCGCCCGAGCCCGGCCACACCCGAACAACGCCCCCGGTGTCATCGATGGCCTCGTCGGTGTTGTCGTGCTCGAGGCGAACCGAGTTCGCCGTCGCCGCATCGAGACGCACCGCCGAGCCGCCGTACACCTGGCACGACGAGGTGTCACACGTGCTCGCGTAGGAGTAGCGGTTCTGCGTGAGCGCGTACGACCGTGCGGCGACCGACTGGGCCCGCAGCGCGTTCATCCCGGCGCCGCCGGCGGCGTCGCCCCACGATGCGGGCGACTCCTTCGGGACGACCCCGCGCAGGTAGTTCTCGATGTCGACCTCGTTGACGACCCGATTGCCGTCTCCGGTGTGCAGGAATTCGACCGACCCGCGGTAGTGGGTGATCGAGCCGTCGGGCTCGCACACGCCCAACACGTTCGCGGCGCCCGCCGACGACTGGTTCACCGGGGTGGTGAACCGGACCGGGCCGTCGACCGGTTGCGCGGTCAGCTTCGTCCACGGGGGTGCGTCCTGACCTTCGAGCCGCTCCTCGGCCCGGTTCCAGTCGGCGGCGTCCCACGTGCCGTCGACCGGCAGACCCTCGGCTTCCTGGAAGTCTTCCAGGGCCTCCTGGGTCATGTTGCCGAAGATCCCGTCGATCGGGCCGGGCGAGAAGCCGAAGTGCGAGAGCAGTTGCTGCATCTGCGTGACGCTCTGCCCGCGGTCGCCGTTCGTGAGCGACACCTGCGGCACGACGAACGACGACGACCCGACGCACCCGTACCCCGACGTCGCGCCGTACACCTCGAACCGATCGGGGCTCACCTCGACCGCGTACATCGACGTGTACTTCGCGGTCGAACCGTTCCACGCCGCCTTGCCGTCGCGGCTGATCACGCCGACGGTCCCGACGCCGTCCCACGGGGTCAACCGGACGCGCAGGTCGGACTTCGTCGCGGTGCCGGCCTCGGTGTTGCTGTAGTAGGCGTCGAGGATCTCCTGCCACGACTGGCCGTCGATCGCTCGCCCGTAGGAACCCCATTGGCTGAGCCCGCGGCCGTGGCCGTTGCCGACGCCGCGGACCTCGAACGCGATCACCTCGTCGTCGCCGCCCGGAGCGGCCGACGCAGGCGTGCTCGGCATCGCTGTCGCGAGGGCGCCCGTACCGACCAGGGCGAGCGCGAGCAGCGCGGCGATGCGGCGGGGAGTCTGCACGATCGCGCACCGTAGCCATTCGTCACGCGTTTGTAACGTCACGCCGGGGATATCGGCACGATGGTGGGCCGACTCAAGGAATCGTCAAGACGAGCCGGCGGGCACCGCGGCGACGGCGAGCCGGTCGACCAGGTCGTTCATCCGATCACCCGAATGCCCCTTGACCCATTGGAACGTCACCGAGCCCGACTGGACGATCTCGACGAGCGGCTGCCAGATGTCGAGGTTGGCGACCGGCTCCTTCTTGGAGTTCTTCCACCCGTTGCGCTTCCACTTCACCCACCAGCCGTCGCGAAAGCAGTTGACGACGTAGGTGGAGTCGGACACCACGGTGACCGGCCCGGCCTCCGAGCCGACGCCGAGCGAGCGGAGTGCTTCGAGCACCGCCATCAGCTCCATCCGCTGGTTGGTGGTGCGCGCCTCGCCGCCGGAACCGCACGGTTCACCATCGGGGGCCACGGCCCAACCCCAGCCACCGGGCCCGGGGTTCCCCGAGCAGGCACCGTCGGTGTAGACGGTCACCGGTGCCGCGTCGGCGACACGGCCACCGGGACCGTCGGCGTCGGGGCGATCTGCCGGATGGTCGAACAAGCTGTCGGTCACGGTTGCGGTACTCCCAGTGCGATGCGGACGAGTCGGTCCCCCAGATAGCGCTCACTGATCTCGGTCGCCGCCTCCGGCGTCGGATGCACGCCGTCGGGGCGCACATCCTCGCTGCGGTCGAGGCGCTGATCGCGAAGCCACCGGTCGAGGGCGACCACCTCGACGAGATCGTCGGCGGTGGCGAGGCGGTCGTAGAGGTCGTAGATCACCTGGTGACGCGCTGGGTCTTCCTGTGCGTCGACGCGCGGCAACCAGAACGGGTCGGGAATCGGGTGCCGTACGAGCGCGACTCGGCCGGCACCCGATGTCTCGAGTGCGGTCGTCAGGGTGCGATAGTCGGCGTCGAGCCGTTCGGCGAACTCGTCGTCGAACGGAGTGAGCAGCGCCTCACCGCTCCACCGCCGGTCGACGAGGTCCCACGAGGTCACCATCGCGACCACCACGTCGGGACGGAGCCGCTCGACCTCGGGGTACACGAACCGCTCGAGCCAACGGTCGCAACCCTCGATCGGCCCGATCGTGTCACCGGTTCGCCGCTCGCCACCGGTGAGGAATCCGCACCCGGGCGCCCCGACGACCTCGACCTGGGCGAGTTCGGGGTTCGCTGCCGCCCAGTTGACGAGTCCGGTTCCGAACGCATTGGCCGTCGAGTCACCGGTGACGAGGATCCGGACGGGTCGCGCGAGTTCGGGGAGCGGTTCGACCGCGGCGACCGACCCGGGTGCGGTCGTCGGCGGCGATGTCGCGACGGTCGGCGCCGTGTCGGCGTCGGGCCGCGTGGTGGCGGTGCTCGCCGTCGCCGGTGGTGACGAGGATGGCGAGGGTGGCGACGATGGTGATGTCGATGAGGATGGTGATGTCGATGAAGTGGGCGTCGTGGCCACCGTCGTGGTCGTCGCGACCAGACCGACCAGCGGCTCGTCGGTCTCGTCGATCGACGCCGCCTCGACCGTGTCGGCATCGGGATTCCAGTACTCGCCGATGCCACTCGGCACGACCGCGACAGCCAGCACGAACACGGAGACGGTCGACGCGAACGAGGTGGTGAACGTGATCCTGGGGCCGCGGCCGCGGGCCGACCGGATCGGCTGCTCGACCAATTCGTACGAGACGATCGTGACGGCGAGCGTGAGCACGATGCGAACCAGGAACAGCGCCGGCCCCGGCCAGTCGAACCGATCGGGGTGGACCAACACGAAGATCGGCCAGTGGAACAGGTACAGGCCGTAGGACACCTTGCCGACCCACACCACGCCGTCGTGTTCGAGCAGCCGGCGCAGCGGGCCCGGCTGCTGGAGACCGAGGACCAGGGCGGCCGAGACGAGCGCCACCAGCGGCAGCGCACCCGCGTAGGCCGGGCCACCCGCCGACGGGAACGCGACGATGCACACGACCAGCACGGCGAGCGCGAGCGGCGCCAACGGTGCCACTCGCTCGGGTGCGGTTCGGCCGGCGAGCACCGTCGCCAACGCCGCACCGATGATGATCTCGCTGATCCGCGCCGGGGTCGCCCAGTATGCGGCATCGGCGCCCCAGACGAGCGCGATCACGGGTGCACTGATCGACGTCAGCACCGCCAGGCCGCCGACCACGACCACTCGCCCGCGCCGGCGCGGCACACGGGCCAGCACGAACATCATCAGCGGTGGCCACACCCAGTAGAACTGCTCTTCGATCGCCAACGACCAGAAGTGTTCGAGCGGTGACGACGTCCCGCTCGTCCGTTCGAGCAGGTCCTGGTAGGAGCCGTCGCCGGCCAGGAACACCCAGTTCGCGACCTGGAACACCGACCCGAGCAGATGCGCCCGGAGGTTGGCCACGCCGTCGAACAGATCGGTCGTCGTGGCGATCAGCGCCACGCCGACGAGGCACACCACGCTGGCGGGGAGGAGTCGCCGCAACCGCCGCGCGTAGAACCCGGCAAGGTCGATCGTGCCCGACCCGTCGTGTTCGCTCAGCAGCAGGCTCGTGATCAGGAAGCCGGACAGGGTGAAGAACACCGACACCCCGAGATAGCCGCCGTCGAATCCCGGTATCCCGGCGTGGAAGAGCAACACGGCTGCCACCGCGAACGCCCGGACACCGTCGAGTGCCGGCTGATATGCGATCGTCGGGCGATTCGACATGCGAGGCAGCAGTGTAGGGGCGCGCTCAGTATCGTCGGTGGCGTGCCACGAATCCGTCGGACCCCCCGCCTGGGGCTCGCACTCGTCGTGACCGTGGCGTCCACTGCGGTCCTGAGCCCGGCGTCGACTCCGGCCCACGCCGCGCTCGCGAACCAGATCGGTGATTCGACCACCCGGGTCCACGGCGCCGTCACCGTGCTCGGCGATTCGGTCCTCCAGGGTTCCGTCGTCTTCGGTCCGACGATCGCGACCCGCCTGGCCGAGCACGGGTGGGGTCCGATCCGCGCTCGTGCCGGTGTCGGCTACACGACCGGCTACTTCAGCACGAACTCGATCGAGGCGAAGTCGACGTATTGGATCGAGCGGTGGCGGCAGGAGGGCTGGGACGCACCGAACGTGCTGGTCAACCTGGGCGCCAACGACTCGGGGCGCTGCGATGTCGACCTCGCCTGCGCCCGCAACGCGATCATGCACCTGGTCGACGAGATCGGACCGGGGCGCCGGATCTGGTGGCCGCAGATCACCCGCCATCCGCTGTACCGCCATCAGGCCGACACCTGGAACCTCGCGCTGCACCAGATCGCCGGGGAACGCGACGACTTCTTCACCTGGGACTGGCCGCAGGTGATGGCCGCCGGCGGGTTCCGTTCGGGCGACAACACCCACCTCTCCGTCGATGGGTACCGGACACGTTCCCAGCTGATGGCCCACGAGTTCAGCGCCGACCTCGTGGCGGGCAGCCGGGTCGGCGGCGATGCCGGGCTCGCCGCAGCGACCGGCGCGACGACCGGTGTCGTGCCGATCGGACCGCTGCGCGTGATCGACACACGTGACGACGCACCCGGCACCGTCGCCGCCGACACCGCGATCGAGATCGACGTGTCCGAACACGTCCCCGACGGCACCACCGCGATCGCTGCCTACGTGTCCGCGACCAACACGACCGGACCGGGTTTCCTCACCGCGTACGAGTGCTCGACCGGCCGCCCCGAGGCGTCGGCCGCCAACCACACCGCTGGTCAGACGCGCGGCGCCGTGGCGATCACCCCGATTTCCGACCACGGCACGTTCTGCCTCTACACGCTGGCCGAGGCCGACCTCCTCGTCGACCTCCAGGCAGCGTTCGTGCCGATCACCGACGAAACGTTGCGATTCGACCCGCTCGACACGCCCCGGCGTCTGGTCGACACACGCGAGACCGGTCGCCGGGAGACGCTCGAGATCGACGTCCCCGACGGCGCCGACGCCGTCGCGATCAGCCTCACCGCCGTGTTCACCGACACGTTCGGGTTCCTCACCGCCTACCCCTGTTCCGACGAGGTACCGACCGTCGCGACGGTCAACTACCAGCCGAACGAGGTGATCTCGGGCACCGCGATCGTGCCGGTCAGCGACGAGGGCACGATCTGCGTCTACGCACTCTCGGACACCGACGTGACGGTCGATCTCACCGGCACCTTCGCCGCCGACGCCGAACTCGTATTCCAGCCGGCGCGGCCAACCCGCATGATCGACACGCGGGTCGGCATCGGAGGGTGGAGCCCGATCCACGGGCAGTTCCAGACGATCGACGCTCGGGTCGCTCCCGCCGGCGCCCAGGCGGTCAGCGGCACCCTGACGCTGGTCTCGCCGATGCGTCCCGGGTTCCTGCGGGCGTGGGGTTGCGGGGTGCAGCCCGACACCGCCAACGTGACCGGGCTGCAGGGCGACGTGCTCGGCAACTCCCTGACCACCGGGATCTCCGCCGACGGTCGGCTCTGCATCTTCGCTCGATCGGCGACGTCGACGATCTTCGATACCAGCGGCTGGTGGGTCCCCGGGTGAACCGCCGACTGGTCACAGCGGTCGTGCTGCTGACCACCGCCGTCGGCGTCGGCGGCACCTCGACCGACGTCACCGCCGAGACGCCCCGAAGCCGACGGGTCACCATGTTCACCGACTCGGTCGGCCTCGGCGCCGAGTACGCACTCCCCCGTGCGTTCCCCGCCGACTGGCAGGTCCGGGTCGACGGCGAACCGGCCGAGATGGTCGGCCAGATGGAGCGCAACTTCGTCGCCCCGCGCATCGCCACCAACCCGGAGTGGTTCGGCGACCACGTGGTGATCGCCGCCGGCTACAACTTCCCGTACTGGGACCACGACCGGTTCGTCCGCGAGGTCGATTCGATGATCGCGACCCTCACCGCGGCGGGGGTCGAACACGTCCACTGGGTGACCCTCCGCGAGGTGAAGCGTGAGTTCGTCTCGCCGTCCGGGTGGCGCCAGATCCAGCCGTACTCGTGGTACTTCCCCATCGTCAACGACCTGCTCGAGCAGGCCCTGGAGCGACACCCCAACCTCCACCTCGTCGACTGGGCTGCGATCGCCGACCGGTCCGACATCACCTATGACGCGATCCACCTGAACAACACCGGCGCCGAACTCTTCGCCAACCTGATCCGCGCGTCCGTCGACCGGGTCGCCACCACCGTGGCCGATGGCTCGACCACCCGCATCAGGGTTCCGAACGCCGACGGCGCCGTCGCCGCAGCCGTCAACGTCACGACCACCGACCCGCGCACCGTCGGCTTCATCACCCTCCACCCGTGCGACGGCCCACCGCCCACGGTGTCGATGCACAACCATCGCCGCGGCGAGGTGGCGGCCCACGCCGGGATCGTCCCACTCGACGACCTGGGCGACTTCTGCGTCACCACACGGGTCGCCACCAACCTGATCGTCGACGTGACGGGGCTGTTCCGGGCCGACGAGGGCTTCATCGCGCCCACGCCGACCCGTTGGCTCGACACCCGCGAGCGTGCCGACCGCGCCCCGGTGCCGGCCGGCGACACGATCGAACTCGACCTCGACACGATCCGCGACGAGATCGGGTACTCCGGCGACGCCGCGGCCGTCGCGGTCGTGGTCACGGCGACCGAGGCGACTGCGCCCGGCTGGCTGCGCGTGGGCACGTGCGGCGCCGGGTCCGACACGTCGAACGTCAACTACAACGACGGATTCGCCGTCCCGAACCTGGCGATCGTCGAACCCGACGCCGACGGCCGGATCTGCGTGACCACATTGGCCGACACCCACGTGATCGTCGATCTGTTCGGGGTCGTCGAGGCGTCCTCCGACCAAGCGCAACCGGCCGTGCGTGCCGACCGGGCCGTTCGCATGCTCGACACCCGCACCACCGGCACCAAGGTCGCGGCGGGTGAGATCGTCCGACTCGACGCCACCGCCGGCGGGTTCGAGCCCGCCGCAGGCATCGTGGTCAATGTCACCGGCGTCGACACCGACGACCCCGGCTTCCTGACGGTGTATCCGTGCACCGATGAGGTGCCGACGAGCTCGAGCCTCAACACCCGTCCGGGGCTCGTCGTGTCGAACGCGAGCATCGCGGCGACCGACGCCGACGGGTTCGTCTGCGTGTTCTCGCTCACGGGCACCCATCTCGTGGTCGACATGATGGGAACGGTCGACGGTCCGTTCGACCCGGTCGTGCCGTTCCGCGTACTCGACACACGAACCGCGACCGACGGTCCCACCGGTTGACCGACCGCGGCGAATTCGCTGCTCCCGGTGGTACCCATCGGTAACTCTGCGAGAATGCCCCCCATGATCTTCGACGGCTTCGTGCATCAGCTGCCCGACATCGACCCGGTCGAGACCCAGGAGTGGTTGGACTCACTCGACGCGGTCGTCGACGTCCACGGCAAGACACGGGCGCGGTTCCTGCTGAGCCAGCTCCTCGACCGGGCGAACGCCAGCCAGGTCAGCTTCCCGGCAACCGTGAGCACCCCGTACATCAACACGATCCCCCGTGAGCAGGAGCCGTTCTTCCCCGGCGACGAGCACATCGAGCGGCGCATCCGTGCGTTCATCCGCTGGAACGCAGCCATGATGGTGATCAAGGCGAACAAGCACGCCGACGGCATCGGCGGCCACCTCTCGACCTTCGCGAGTTCCGCAGCCCTGTACGAGATCGGCTTCAACCACTTCTTCCGCGGCAAGGACGACGAGCCCGGCGACCACGTGTACTTCCAGGGCCATGCCGCGCCCGGTGTCTACGCCCGCGCCTACCTCGAAGGCCGGATGACCGACGACGACCTCGACCACTTCCGCCAGGAGATCGGCCGTGGCGGTCGCGGGCTGTCGAGCTACCCGCACCCGCGCCTGATGCCCGACTTCTGGGAGTTCCCCACGGTGTCGATGGGCCTCGGGCCGATCACCGCGCTCTATCACGCCCGTTTCAACCGCTACCTCCAGAACCGCAAGCTCGACGACACGTCGGGCAGCCGGGTGTGGGCGTTCCTCGGTGACGGCGAGTGCGACGAGCCCGAGACCCTCGGGGCGATCTCGCTCGCCTCACGCGAGCAGCTCGACAACCTCGTCTTCGTCGTCAACTGCAACCTGCAGCGACTCGACGGTCCGGTCCGCGGCAACGGCAAGGTCATCCAGGAGCTCGAGGCCGTGTTCCGCGGTGCCGGCTGGAACGTGATCAAGGTCGTCTGGGGCTCCAAGTGGGACGAACTGCTCGCCAAGGACAAAGACGGTGTGTTGCTCAACAAGATGAACAACACCGTCGACGGCGAGTTCCAGCGGTACGCCGTCGAGAGCGGCGACTACATCCGCGAACACTTCTTCGGCCCCGACCCGCGCCTGCGGGCGATGGTCTCCGACCTGTCCGATGACGAGCTGCGCAGCCTCCCGCGCGGCGGCCACGACTACAAGAAGCTCTACGCCGCGTACAAGGCGGCCACCGAGAACCTCGGCTCGAGCCGACCGACCGTGATCCTCGCGAAGACGGTCAAGGGCTGGACCCTCGGCCCCGGCTTCGAAGGTCGCAACTCGACCCACTCGATCAAGAAGATGACCAAGCAGCAGCTGCTCGACCTGCGCGATCGGTTGCACCTCCACGACGAGATCCCCGAAGAACTGATCGAGGCCGACGACCCGCCGTACTTCCGGCCGGCCGAGGACTCGATCGAGTACCAGTACATGATGGAGCGCCGCCGAGCGCTCGGCGGATCGCTGCCCAAGCGCACCACGACGGCCCGGCGTCCGCTCGAACTGCCGGAGCCCGACGCCTTCGAGGAGATGCGTGCCGGCTCCGGCAAGCAAGAGGTCTCGACGACCATGGGCTTCACGCGCCTGTTGCGCAACCTGTGCCGCGACGAGAACGTCGGCAAACGGATCGTGCCGATCATCCCCGACGAGGCCCGGACGTTCGGCATGGACGCCCTGTTCCGCGAGCTCGAGATCTACGCCAGCCAGGGTCAGAAGTACGAGCCGGTCGACCACGACCTGCTGCTGTCGTACGCCGAAGACTCCGACGGACAGATCCTCGAAGAGGGCATCACCGAGGCCGGCTCGATGTCGAGCTTCATCGCAGCCGGAACCAGCTATGCCACGCGTGGCGTACCGATGATCCCGTTCTACACCTTCTATTCGATGTTCGGGTTCCAGCGCGTCGGCGACCTCGTCTGGCAGGCCGCCGACATCCGCACCCGCGGGTTCATGATGGCCGCCACGGCGGGCCGAACCACGTTGCTCGGCGAAGGCCTCCAGCACCAGGACGGCCACGGGCTCGTCCTCGCCTCGACCGTGCCGGCGGTTCAGGCATACGACCCCGCGTTCGCCTACGAGGTCGGTGCGATCGTCCGAGCCGGCATCGAGCGCATGTACGGCGCTCGGTCACGCGAGAACGGTGGGGATCTCGACCCCGACGTGATGTACTACATCAACCTCTACAACGAGAACTATGTGATGCCGGAGCTGCCCGACGACCGGGTCGCCGAGATCGAAGAGGGCGCCGTTCGCGGCCTCTACCGGTTCGCCGAAGCCCCGGAGGGCCCCTCCAAGCGGGCCACCATCTTGTTCTCGGGTATCTCGCACGCCGCCGCCCGTGCTGCCGCCGATCAACTCGCGGAGCACTACGACGTCGGTGCCGAACTCTGGTCGGCCACGAGCTACAAGGCGCTGCGCGAGGAAGCGATGGCGGTCGAGCGCCGCAACCGGCTGCACCCGACCGAGCAGCCAGAGGTTCCCGAGGTGACGCAGCTGCTGTCACAATCGTCGGGCCCGATCACCGCCGTCAGCGACTTCATGAAGATCGTGCCCGAGCAGATCGCCAGGTTCGTTCCCGACGACCGTCCGTTCGAGATCCTCGGCACCGACGGCATGGGCCGCTCCGACACGCGCGAAGCGTTGCGTCGGTTCTTCGAGATCGACATGGGCAACGTGGTGGTGAGCGTGTTGACCGGACTGATGCAGTCCGGCGAGGTCGACGCGGCAACCGTTGCCGACGCCATCAAGCGCTACGACATCGATCCCGACGCCGTCGATCCGTTCATCATCTGATCATCGTCGTCTGATCAACGACGCTTGCGACGGCTCCCGATCGCATCGCGCAGCGCCGAACCCTCGGCACCTCGCTCGCGCCGGAGACGACGGCGACGGGTGCGTTCGACGACCTCGCTCGCGACCAGCGTGACTCCCGCCGCGATCAGACCCCAGATGATGCCGGCGACGAGGGTCACCACGACGCCGACGACCACGACGGCAGCGAGCCAGATCATGTTTCGTGTACTCACGCCAGGCACCGTAACGCGCGGAGCAGGCCCGCTCAGGTGACGCCCGACCCGACCTCGGGCCGCCGATCGTCCGGACGCCGCTCGTCCGGTCGACGCTCGCCGACGAGGAGCGCGATCGGGATCGCGGCGATGAGCACCTGGCCCGTGAGGCTGGCGGCGAGATCGCCGGCGCCGAGGCCGGCGCGATGCGTGACGTGATAGATGAGGTGGGGCACACCACTCGCGAGCACGGCGACGCTCGCGGTGATCACGATCGAGCGGGCGAGGGTCACGATCGCGGCGACGATCAACACGCCCAGACCGAGATACAGCCCGCCGACGTCGCGGACCAGGTGTTCGTTGTACGGACCGTCGACGTCGACCCAGGCCCGTCCCAGCCCCGGGAAGCCGTCGTAGAACGACTTCGGCGCGAACTGTGCCCACACCCCGATCTGGAGCGAGACGACGGCCAGGTAGCCGAGCGCGATGCGTTTCCACACGCGCTCGGTCACGTGAGTCGGCCCCACTGCTCGAGGGCCGCACCGGTCGGCTCCCACGATGTGACCGCCCTGAAGGCCTCGCTCGAGATGCGGTGGGAGCGTGCGAGACCCTCGCCGGCCGCACCGGCGAGCCGCTCGACGAGCGGCAACGTACGCAGGGCGTCGCGACCGACCGCCGCAGCCAGCGCCGAACGGTGGTCGCCGCGGAGCCGGGGGTCGGCTTCGGCGATGTTGTAGACCCCGGGCGGTGCGTGGAGCGCGGCGACGACCGCCGCGGCAGCATCGTCGACGTCGACGAACGACATGTAGGAGTCGTCGTCGCCGAACAACCCCCACAGACCCTTGTCGGCCATCTGGGCGTAGGTCTGCATGTGAGCGCTGTCGTCGGCCATGAACATGGCGAAGCGGAGCACGACACCGGCCCCTCCGACGGCGGTGACCGCCGCTGCCGCGGACTCGGCATCGACGGTGGTGCGGTTGCCCCAGAAGAACGACTGCTCGGTCGTCTCGCCGATCCAGTCGGTCCCACGATCGACGTAGGAGAACGTGATCGACTCCTGCACGTAACGTCCGATGCCGAGTTCGACGGCAGCGTCACTCAGGAGCCGCGCCGACTCCGAACGCAACCGGTCGTTGATGCGCCATCCCCGCTTCCGCATCGCCGAGGCGCCGGTCGGGATGTTGGTGGCGAGGTGCGCGATCGCATCGTGGCCCGCGACCGCCGAGCGGATCGCGTCGAAATCGAACAGGTCGACGTCGGCGGGGGTCGCCCCGTGCTCGGTCAGCGATGCCGCCTTCGCTGACGTCCGGGCCACGGCCGTGACGTCGTGTCCGGCATCGACCAGACGTGGCACGACGCGGCGGCCGAGGACCCCGGTGGCGCCCGTCACGAAGATCTTGCTCATCTCAGTACCTTTCCCAGCCAGTTGATGGCGTTGTCGATCTGTTCGGGTGAGACCGTGCGGTCGAGTTCGGCGACGAGGTCGCCGATGGTCACGGAGCGCAGCGAGTCGCGCCAGGCGGTCTCCGCGTCCCACATCGCACGGGCGATGCCGCACGGTCGGACATAGTGCTCGGGGGCCACGGCGCTCGGTCCGCGCTGGCGGATCTCGCTGCAGCGGAACGCCGGGTCGTCACCGTCGACCGCGAGCACCACGTCGAGCAGCGTGATCTCGCCGGCGGGTCGGCCGAGGCGATAGCCACCGTGACGGCCCGGCACCGACTCGACGATGCCGGCCTGGCTGAGCGCTTGGAGATGCTTGGCCAGGTAGGCGGCCGGCACCTCGTGGAACTCGGCCAGCCTGGCGCTCGGAAGCGCAACCGCGTCGGGCAGCGTGCCCAGCACGGAGCAGCAGTGCAACGACCATTCGACGCCTTCGCTCAGCTTCATACTCGGATGTTAGATATCTGGATATCAGTTGTCCAATTATTCGGCGAGCGGGCGTCCCGAGTGATGCGCGAGGATTGCCGCATGCTGGAGGTCGAGCGGACGAACACCGTGCTCTACTGCGTGCGCTGGGACGAGACCGTCGCGTTCTACCGGGACACGCTCGGGCTCCCGGTGTCGTTCGAGAACGACTGGTTCGTCGAGTTCGCGCTCCAGCCCGGCGCGTTCATCAGCGTCGCCGACGCGGCGCGGAGTTCGATCCGCGCCGGCGATGGCGCCGGCGTGACGTTGAGCTGGCAGGTGCCCGATCTCGATCCGGTCCGCGCAAGCATCCGGGCGAACGGCATCGAGGTCGGCCCGATCCGAACGAGGTTCGGATCACCCGTTTTCGACGTGTTCGACCCGGTCGGCAACCGGATCGAGTTCTGGTCGAATGCGCTCAGCGACGCGTGATCGACAGACCGTCTCGACGCCGGTGCACGCTGAGGTAGGTCAGGCCCTCGGACGCAGCGCGAATCCGCCGACGGCTCCCGCGCGGCACCTGCACGACGACGCCCGGACGGAGCGACCGTGCCCGACCGTCGACCGCCAGTTCGCCGGCACCCCGCCACACGACGACGAGGACATCGACCTCACGGTTGACGTGCTCGTCGATGGCGTCGCCCGGCCGGAGCCAGACGGCGTTGGCATCGAGGTCACCGCCGTGAGGCAGGCTCCAGACCGCGCCGCTGCTTCCGGATTCGTCGAGGTCGGCCAGTTCCACGCCATCGAGCGGCCGACCGTCCGAGCCGTCGGCAACGTCGAGCTCGTCGACGAAATGCGCCCAACACGCCGGTTCGCCACCGAGGTCACTGTCATCGCTCATGCCGCTCCTCCCGCGGTTCGTCGACTCGAGTCTCGCACGCCCCGTCACCGCGGGCGGCGCGATCACGACGTGACGTCGACGACGGCGATCAACACGAGCGCCACCGCGACCCCCAGCATCAGCAGGGCAGCGATGAGCGTGGGGTGCGTCGGCTGCTGATCACGGTCGGGAGGCGCCACGAGTGGCCAGGCTAGACATGCTTGCATCGCGCCGGACGTTCCTGGGCATCAGCGACGTGAGTCGGAGGACGGTTCCAGACCGGTTCTGGTAGTTTGCCGAGCTTCCAGCGAGATCCAGCCACCCATGACGCCACCCACCACACCGATCGAGGACAGCACCGTCGAACAGGTGGTCAACTTCGTCCGCGACGGCATCATCCGCGGCGATTTCCCGCCGGCGTCGAAGTTGCTCCCCAAGCAGATCGCCGAACAGTGCGGCACGAGTTTCATCCCCGTCCGCGAGGCGCTGAGGGCGCTCGAATCCGAAGGCTTCGTCAACTTCGTCCACAATCGCGGGGCGTGGGTCACGCCGCTGTCCAAGGCCGACCTGCTCGACATCTACACGATCCGTATCGAGCTCGAAGGCGAGGCGGTCAGGCGTGCGTCGGCATTCACCGACGACGACATCAGCGCCCTGGAGGAAACCCTCGCCCGCCTCGGCGACCGCCACGAGCACCACGACCATGCCGGCGTGGTGGCGCTCAACCGTGAGTTCCATTTCTCGATCTACCGCAAGGCAGGCTCGCCCCGCCGCCTCAAGCTGATCGATCAGCTCTGGATGCATTCGGCCCGGTACCAACGCCTCGTCCTCGACCATCGCGACGACGGCGCCGACGCCGAACACCGCGAGATGGTGGCCAAGCTCCGACAGGGCGACCACGAGGGAGCGGCGAGAGCACTACGGACGCATCTCGAGTCGACGGTCGAGCTGATGAGCGCCGACATCGAGGCCGCGACCGACGAGCGCACCGACTCCCCCGCCGGCGCCTGACCGCTCCGGCGGCCGTTGGCCGCCGGATGCTATATTCTTGGTCGGCATCGTCGGACGGACGATGCTCCGCCTCGGTCCACCCGTCGGGTGCCCCTGGCCGGACGACCCTACGGAAGTTGGACCAACAGATGAAGCTGCTTCGCTACGGAGATCAGGGGGCCGAACGCCCTGCCGTCATGCAACCCGGCACGGACGTCGTGCTCGACGCCCGCCCGGTCACCGACGACTTCGACCCTGCGTTCTTCGCATCCGGTGGCCTCGAGCGTCTCGCCGCAGCCGTCGACGCCGGCGAACTCGACCCGGTCGACATCTCGGGCGAGCGTCTCGGCGCACCGATGGGTCGACCCGGCAAGATCGTGTGCATCGGCCTCAACTACCGCAACCACGCGGCCGAAGGCGGGATGCCGATCCCCGACGAGCCGATCATCTTCATGAAGGCACCGAACACCATGGTCGGGCCCAACGACGACGTCCGTATCCCTCGCGCATCGACGAAGACCGACTGGGAGGTCGAACTCGCGGTCGTCATCGGGTGCGAGGCGAGCTACGTCGACAGCCCCGAAGCGGCACTCAGCCACGTTGCGGGATATGCGGTCGGCAACGATGTCTCCGAACGCGAGTTCCAACTGGAGCGCGGTGGCCAATGGGACAAGGGCAAGTCGTGCGACACGTTCAATCCGCTCGGCCCGTGGATCGTCACACCGGACGAACTCGGCGACCACCAGTCCAAGGACATGTGGCTGGACGTCGACGGGCAGCGCGAGCAGACCGGCAACACGTCCGACATGATCTTCGGCGTCGACCACATCATCTGGTACGTCAGCCAGTTCATGACGCTCGAACCGGGCGACCTCATCAACACCGGCACGCCGGCCGGCGTCGGCCTCGGCAAGACACCGCCCCGATACCTCAGTGCAGGCCAAGAGATGGTCGTCGGCATCGAAGGCCTCGGCGAGCAGCGCAGCCGCACGATCGCGGCTCCGTAACACCTCCCGACGACCTGCGGCCCCGCCGGCCCGACCGGCGACCGACGAGCGGCAATTGTTATAATGTTCGCTCAGGCCGGTCGAACCGATCGGCCACCCCCCACCAACAGAGAAACGAGCACACATCATGGGAGCACAGGCCAACGCCACCGCCAAGGGATTGGACTTGTCGCCGATCGAATCCGGTTACCTCGCGATGTGCGTGCAGAGCGGGTCACTCATCCACACGAGCGGCCACGTGTCGACCACCAAGGGCGTGCTCGGCAAGGACGTCACGGTCGAGCAGGGCTACGAGGCAGCCCGTGACTGCGCCGAGAAGATCCTGCGGTCGGTGCACCACCACCACGGTTCGCTCGACGGCCTGCGCGTCGTGAAGCTCCTCGGCGCCGTGTACTCGGCACCCGACTTCACCGATCACCACCTGGTGATCAACGGCGCCTCCGACCTGCTGCACGAACTGTTCGGCGACGATCTCGGCTACCACGCCCGCAGTGCACTCGGCTTCGCCGCACTCCCCACCGGGGTCGCGGTCGAGATCGAGGCGATCTTCGAAGTCGTCTGATGCCGATGTTCGACGTTCTGATCACCAACGGCCTCGTCGTCGACGGAACCGGACAACCCGCCTTCGCTGCGGATGTCGCGATCAACGGTGAGCGGATCGTCGCGGTCGGCGACCTCGCCCAGGCCGAGGCCGGCCGCACGATCGACGCAACGGGCATGGTGGTCTCCCCCGGATTCATCGACATCCACACACACTCGGACCTGACCCTGCTCGTCGAGCCGTTCGGCATGAGCAAGATCCGCCAGGGCGTCACGACCGAGGTCAGCGGCAACTGCGGATACAGCCCCTACCCGGTCGCCCCCGATCATGCCGACGAGCTCCGCGAACTGCTGAGCAGCGGACTCCACGGCGAGTCGGTCGACTGGGTCTGGAGCGACCTGGCCGGCTACCGCGACTTCGCTGCCGAACGCGGGCTCGGCATGAACGTCGCGCCGCTGGTCGGTCACGGTGCCGTCCGTGGCGCCGTGGTCGGGTTCGAAGACCGCCGTGCCACCGCCGATGACGTCGCGGGCATGCAACGGTTGGTGTCGGAATCGATGGAGCAGGGCGCGTTCGGCCTCTCGACCGGCCTCACCCTGACGCCCAGCGCCTATGGCGACACCGAGGAGATCGTCGCGCTCGCCGAGGCGATGTCGCACTTCCCCGGCCGCTTCTACACCAGCCACACCCGACTCTGGGCCGGCTGGCACATCAAGGGCGTCGCCGAAGCGATCGACATCGGTCGACGGGCGAACGTGCCGGTCCAGGTCTCGCACATGGCGGTCAACGACCCGCCCTACTGGGGGCAGGCCGACACGGTGATCGCCGTCTGTGAAGACGCCGTCACCGACGGGTTCGATGTGACCTTCGACGTGTACCCGTACGCGGCGAGCAGCAGCGGGTTCGCCCAGTGCATCCCGACGTGGGCGCAGTCCGGCGGGACGCAGGCACTCCTGCAACGGCTGCGCAACCCGAACGAACGCGCCCGGATCCGGGCCGACATGCTCGAAGAGGGGCTGTTCCGAGGCTGGCCGTGGTTGTGGGACCGACTCCAGGTCAGTGCCGCACACACGCGCGAGGTCAGCGAGTTCGAAGGCATGTCGTTCGAGCAGGCGGGCGAGAAGATGGGCCTCGAACCGATCGATGCCGCACTCACCCTGATGGAACGCGACGAGGCGAAGCTGCGGATCATCTTCTACTACCGCACCGAGGAGGACATGAAGTCGTTCCTCCGGCATCCGATGGGCATGATGGGTTCGGACGGACTGGCGATCCAGGCGTCGGGTCCGCTCGGCGCCGGTCGGCCACACCCGCGCTCCTACGGCGCCCACAGTCGAGTGCTCGGCCTGTATGTCCGCGACACCGCCGTACTCACGATGGAAGAGGCGGTGCACAAGATGAGCGGACAGGTCGCGACGCGCCTCGGCATGTCGGACCGCGGCGTGATCGCCGCCGGCAACATCGCCGACATCGCGATCTTCGATCCGGACACCGTCGCCGATCGGGCCAGCTTCGAAGATCCGCACCAGTACGCGGTCGGCGTGCCGTACGTGCTGGTCAACGGCGAGGTGGTCGTGGCCGAAGGCGAACACACCGGCGCACTGCCGGGCCGCGTACTCGCCGCGTAGGACGAATCGACGTCAGCCCGGGCGCTTGCCGGGAGCGGGCGCGCCCGAGTACCCGATCGCGTCCTGCATCGCGAGCGCGCGCCGCGCGTTGGCGACGTCCACGTCGGCCATGACATCGGTGGCCGGGGGCAGCAATTCGAAGTGGCCGAACCGATCCTCGCCGGCGACGAGGTGACCGAACGTCTGCTGTCCGGACACCTGCCTCATCGACGGCGTCACGAATCGGAGCGCCAGTCCGATCCGACGATCGTCCGACGTGTTCGGCTTCGAGGCGTGGAAGAGATGCCCGTGGTGCAACGACATCTCGCCGGGCCGCAGGATCGCCTCGACCGCGTCGGCCTCGTCGACGTCGACTGCGACCTCCTGACCGCGAGACAACATGTTCGACTCGTCGAACGTGTCACTGTGAGCGACGAGTTCATGGTGGCTGCCGGGCACGAAGCGCATACAGCCGCTGGCAGACGTTGCCGGCGACAGAGCGACCCAGGCCGTCACCTCGGACACGTCGTCGTAGCCCCAGTACGTCAGGTCCTGATGCCAGCTGATGAAGTCCGGGGTCCGCGGCTCCTTCACGAAGAAATTGGCGCCCATCACGATGAGATCGTCGCCGAGAATCGACGCGACCGGCTCGACGATCGACGGCAGGCGCATGATCTCGTCGACGAACGGCAGCACGATGTTGGCGAACTGCTTCACGATCCGCGTGGCATCGGGATCGTGTGCATACTCGGCCTCGATCGCTTCGAAGGCGGCGCGGTGCTCGGCGGCACCAGCCGGGCTCATCACCCGGAGCGGGAAGACGTACCCGTCACGCTCGAACGCTCCGCGAACGGACACGCCGGTCAGCCTGCCCCGGCGTTGGCCATCTCGCCGAGCACACGATCCCCGGCAGCGAGGGTGCGGTCGATCGCATCGTCGTCGTGGGCGGCCGAGACGAACCACAGCCCTCGTCCCGTCGGCCGGACGCCGTGGTCTTGCAGGAGCTCCAGGAACCGGGTCAGCATCGGCCCGTCGGAGTTCGCTGCGAAGTCGGTTCGCGAGGCGATCGGCCCGGACTTCCCGAAGCGGGTCTGGAGCAGGCCTCCACCGATGTGATCGACGGCGAGTTCGAGACCGTGACGCTGACCCAGCCCGACGAAACCGTCGGCGAGACGTCGCGCCAGACGATCGATCTCGGGGTACGGGTCGGTGTCGATCAGGACCCGGAGCGTGGCGATCCCGGCCGCGACCGATGACACGCCGGTGTTGTACGTACCCGAGTGGTTGACCTCGCCGCGACCGACGCTCGCCAGCAACTCCGTCGTGGTGCCGAGCACGGCCAAGGGAAAGCCCGAGGCGATCGCCTTGGCGTAGATCGAGATGTCGCCGTTGATACCCAGCAGACCCTGGGCGCCGGTGAGCCCGAGCCGGAACCCCGTGATGACCTCGTCGACGACCAACAGCGCGCCGTGCTGCCGACAGAGTTCCTTGACGCCTTCGAGGTAGCCGTCGGCCGGTGGGATCAGCCCGGTGTTGCACATGACCGGCTCCATGATCACGCACGCGACGTCACCGGTTCGGAGCACGGCGGCGACCTGGTCGAGGTCGTTCCACTCGCACATCACGACGTCGTCGGCCGCCGACACGGACTGGCCGGGGGTGAGCGGAACGGGCCCGTTCTGGTCGGGGGTCGCGGCCATGTTGACGAACAGCGGGTCGAGCCACCCGTGGTAGTGGCCGGTGAACCGCAACACCTTGCGATTTCCGGTGGCGGCCCGGGCGATGCGAACGGCCAGCAGGTCCATCTCCGTTCCGCTCATGCCCATCCGGATGCTCTCGACCCACGGCAGCGCGCCGACGAGCGCTTCCGCGAACTCGGCCTCGAGCGTGTTCTGGCCGGCGAACAACTGACCGGTCGACAGACATTCCTGAACCGCCGTGGTGACGGCCGGATGATTGTGGCCGAGGACCATCGGACCCATCCCGCCGGCGTAGTCGACGTAGGCATTGCCGTCGACGTCCCACAACATCGCTCCGTCACCGCGGGCGATCGTCAGCGGAACCGGTGACCCCTGCAACCGGACGTTCGAGTTCACCCCGCCGGCGATCACCGCCAGGCGGCGAGCGTGCTCCGCTCGGCTCCGGTCGTAACGGAAACTCTCCACTGTTGTCATCATTGACCTCATCGTGTTGGTGAATCGGACCAGCCGACCCCGCAACCGGCCGGGCCCGACCGTTCCGCCGGGTCACCTGCACCGGGAACGAGCCGCCCAGCGCGCTCAATCTCAGCTGCTGGACACCATACCACTGCCTGCAACCCCCACTTCATCAAATGAAATCGTGAGCCTGGCGCGCTTGGCATTGACCGGCGTTCACCGGGACAGTATGGTTCCACGCACTGAAACTTGGGGCACTGTGAATGACACGGACAGGGCCTGCATGACACGGGAAGGGACAGGATGACCACAGCCGACTGCGAGCACGCCGCGACCGAACGAGGTCAGGGTCGGCGAGGCGTGAACGACGGGCTCCGCCGGTGACCGACACCGGCGCGCGAGCCATCGACGACGCCCCGCTCCTCCGCATCGACGGGCTGAACGTCGAGTTCGGCTCGTCCGACCAACCGGTCAGGGCGGTCAACGGGGTCGACCTCGAGGTCCGCCGCGGGGAGACACTCGGGATCATCGGCGAGTCCGGTTCCGGGAAGAGCGTCACGGCGATGTCGATCCTGAGGCTCCTCCCCAAGGGCCAGGCGCGAATCACGTCGGGCAAGATCCTGTTCGACGGCACCGACCTGCTCACCGCCGACCCCGGCGTGTTGCGGCGGGTCCGCGGCAAGGACGTGTCGATCATCTTCCAGGACCCGGCGACCTCGCTGCATCCGTCCTACACGATCGGCGCCCAGTTGATCGAGGCGATCCGGATCCACGACAGCCAGATCTCGAAGGCCAAGGCTCGAGCGCGGGCGGCCGAACTGATCGCCAGCGTCGGCATCGCCCACGCAGACGAACGGTTGGATCAGTATCCACACCAGTTCTCGGGCGGAATGCGCCAGCGTTGCATGATCGCGATGGCGATCGCGAACCAGCCCCAGGTCGTGATCGCCGACGAGCCGACCACCGCGTTGGACGTCACGATCCAGGCGGAGATCCTCAACCTGTTGCGCGTCGTCCAGCGCGAAACGGACTCCGCCGTGATCTTCATCACCCACGACCTCCGGGTCGTGGCCCAGGTCGCCGAGCGAGTGGCGGTGATGTACGCCGGGTCCATCGTCGAGTCCGGCAAGGTCGACGAGGTCTTCCAGAACCCGCAGCACCCCTACACATCGGCGCTGCTCCGCAGCCTGCCGGCGCTCGACCACCGAGCCGAACGCCAGGTGACCATCCAGGGGACACCACCCAACCCGAGCGACCTGCCGATCGGTTGTGCGTTCCAGCCGCGTTGCGACGTGTCGCGCGGCCGGTCCGTGTGCATCACCGATCGTCCCCCGCTCGTCGACGTCGGTGGCGGTCGGACCGCGGCGTGCCACTTCAGCGACGAGATCGAAGCCGTCGCCGTCAACCTCGCGCGCCACACGCCGCAACCACAGGCGATCACCGTCGCGAGCAGCGACGACGCCGAGCCGGTGCTCAGCGTCACCAACCTCGACAAGAAGTTCGAGATCGGCGGCGGTCTGTTCACCGGCGCCAAGCGGCAGGTCCACGCCGTCAACGACGTCTCGTTCGACGTGCACCCTGGCAAGACGCTGGCCCTGGTCGGCGAGTCCGGGTCGGGCAAGTCGACCACCGCCCGCCTGATCCTGCGACTCCACGATCCGACCGGCGGCAAGATCATGTTCGGCGGTCGAGACCTCGCGGTCACCAACGGCACCGACTTGCGCAACCTGCGTCGTGAGATCCAGGTCGTCTTCCAGGATCCGTTCGGATCACTCAACCCGCGCCTCACCGCCCGTGAGTTGGTCGCCGAACCCCTCAAGATCCAAGGGCTCTTCGATCCGGACGGCACCGACAAGGTCGGCGAGCTCCTCGGTCGTGTCGGGCTGTCCCCCAGCCAGTGGAACCGTCTGCCTGCAGCGTTCTCCGGCGGCCAGCGACAGCGAATCGCGATCGCCAGAGCCCTGATCCTCGAGCCCAAGATGCTCGTCCTCGACGAGGCGGTCTCTGCCCTCGACGTCTCCATCCAGGCCCAGGTACTCAACCTGCTCGCCGACCTCCAAGCCGAGCTCGGTCTGACCTACCTGTTCATTTCCCACGATCTCGCCGTCGTCCGGCAGCTCGCCGACTCGGTCGCGGTCATGTTCGCCGGACGGATCGTCGAACAGGGCGCCGCAGCCGACGTGTACGGCTCGCCGCGACACCCCTACACGCGGGCGCTGCTCGCGGCGATCCCCGGAACCGACCCGCACGGCCCTGCGGGCAGTGACGTCGAGGTCAAGGAGGCCCGCATCGACATCGCCGATGAGGGATGTGCCTATCGACTGCGATGCCCGATCGCCCAGGATGTGTGCACGACCGTGAGCCCGCCGTTTGCCCGGATCGACGGCACCGTCCACGACGTGGCGTGCCACTTCGGCGCCGTGCCGGTGGAGGTGACCGCGCCGTGACCACCCCCGTCGACACCGACACCGCTCCCCCGGCCGAGGGTTCGGCGGTCGCACCGCGCAAGCGGCGACTCCGCTCGGCGGCACGCTCGTTCGGCCGCTGGTCGATGGACGAGAAGCCGGCGGCGATCGCGGTCGGATTCCTGGTGCTGCTGTCGTTGGCGGCGATCGCCGCCCCGATCGTCTCGCCACACGATCCGCTCCAGCAGGACCTCAGCTCGATCCTCGTCGGCCCCTCCTGGTCGCATCCGTTCGGCACCGACGAACTCGGTCGCGACATGCTCAGCCGGGTCATCTACGGCGGACGGATCTCGCTCGCGACCGCAGGGATCGCCGTCGGGATCGCCGGGGTGCTCGGTGGCCTGGCCGGCCTGATCGCCGGGTACGTGGAGCGGCTCCCGGGAGCCCTCATCATGCGATCGATGGACCTGCTGCTCGCCATCCCTGGCATTCTCCTGGCGATCACGATCGCCGCAGTGCTCGGCAACGGGTTCTGGCCGGCGACGATCGCCGTGACCGTGATCTCGATCCCTGCGTTCGCCCGACTCGCCCGAGCCAGCGTGCTGGCGACCAAGGAAGAGGAGTTCGTGCAGTCGACCAGGAGCGCGGGGGCGACCCACCCCTACCTCATGTTCCGCACGATCTTCCCCAATGCACTCAGTCCGCTGATCGTGCAGGCCAGCGTCGCTGCGGCGACCGCCATCCTGCTCGAGGCGGCCCTCAGCTTCCTCGGTCTCGGCACCCAACCGCCTTCGCCCTCCTGGGGGACGGCGATGGCGCTCGGGAAGTCGTACCTGAACCAGTCGATCTGGTACGCCCTGATGCCCGGCGTCGTGCTGACGGCGACCGTGCTCTCGATCGACACGATCGGTCGGGCACTCCAACGCACATGGGGTGGCAACGCCCTCGATTCGGCAGCCGGAAGGGGTGGCTGATGCTTCGGTTTCTCGGATTTCGCATTCTGCAACTGATCCCGATCGTGATCTTCGCGTCGATCGGCGTGTTCTTGATGATCCATCTCGTCCCCGGCGACCCGGTACTGACCGTGACGGGGCTGGAGGCCAGCGCCGAGCAGATGGCGCGGGTTCGCGAAGAGCTGGGCTTCAACCGTTCGCTGCCCGTCCAGTACTTCGACTGGGTCGGCCGGGTGCTGTCGGGCGACCTCGGCAACTCGCTGGTGAGCCAGAAGCCGGTGACCGAACTGATCGTCGACCGCATGCCGGCGACGATCCAGTTGACGATCGCCACGATGATCATCGGGCTCGCGCTCGGCATCCCGTTCGGATTGCTGGCCGCCAGCCGCAAGGGCTCGTGGGTCGACAAGACGGTGGCCGGCTACTCGTCGTTCAGCCTCGCTGTTCCGACGTTCGTGGTCGGCATCGTGTTCATCCTGGTGTTCGGCGTCACGCTCGAATGGCTTCCGACCGCATCCGACTACATCCCGGTCTGGGAGGACCCCGGCGGCGCGTTCAAGGCCACGATCGGCCCGGCGTTCACACTCGGCTTTTTCGTGTCCGGGGTCATCGCCCGGTTCGTGCGGGCGTCGATGATCGAGGTCCTCGGTCTCGACTACATCCGAACCGGCCGGGCCAAAGGCGTGAACGAGGCCAAACTCGTGTACAAGCACGCGTTCCGTGCCGCCTCGCTCCCGACGTTGACGGTCGTCGGCATCCAGTTCGGCACATTCCTCGGTGGTTCCCTCGTCACCGAGTCGGTGTTCAACTACCCCGGCATCGGCCGACTGATCTTGAAGGCGATCCTGAGCCGCGACTTCGTCGTCGTCCAGGGTTCGGTCCTCGTCGTGGTCGTCATCTTCACGCTCGTGAACCTCGCGACCGACGTGCTCTACAGCTTTCTCAACCCCAGGATCCGCGCCGGTAACAGCGGATGACACGTCTGGCGGCGGCTTGGAGGACCGCTGTCACCCGTTCGAATGCATGACAACGAAGCACCGCCGGATGCCACCCCGAGTGGCGACCCCGGCATCGTGAACACACAACCTGAAAGGGACACCCCATGAGAAACCACCGACGAGGTCGGCCGATCTTCGGCCTGGTGATGGCGTTCGCGCTCGTCACCGCCGCTTGCGGAGGCGATGACGACGCAGCGGACGAGCCGGCGACGGCTGAGGACACCGCCGACGACGGCGACAGCGAACCCGCCGACGACGGCGACAGCGAACCCGCCGACGACGGCGACAGCGAACCCGCCGACGACGGCGACAGCGAACCCGCCGATGACGGCGACGACGACGCCAGCGAGCCGAGCGACGAACCGAGCGACGACCCTGCCGAAACCGGCGGGGTCCTGCGCGTCGGGTACGTCTCCGACGTGACGACCTTCGACCCGTTCGTCCTCACCTTCGGCCACTTCCCGTCCATCATGGCGATGTACGACGCCCTCATCCGGTACGACGACGATCTCAACGCGTTGCCGAGCCTGGCGACCGACTGGGAGATCGCCGACGACAACACGTCGGTGACGGTCACCCTGCGAGAGGGCGTCACGTTCCACGACGGCGGCCCGGTCGACGCCGACGCAGTGGTCACGACCTACGAGCGGGCCATGGACCCGGAGGTCGGCAGCAACATGCTCGGCTTCACCGTCGACATCGAATCGGTCACGGCCGTCGACGAGGGCACGGTGTTGATCGAGCTCTTCCGGCCGCTGCCCGACCTCGCGATCACCGACATCCTGCAGGCGGTCTCGATCACCGACCCTGCCGGCATCGCCGACCTGCCGACTCGCGGCTCGGGCTCCGGTCCGTTCAAGTTCGAGTCCTGGGACCCGGGCGTCAAGGTGACCCTCTCGGCGTACGAGGACTACTGGGGCACCGAGGGCCCGTACCTCGACGGTATCGAGTACCTCGTCTTCGGTGACGACGACGCGCTGCTGGCCGCATACAACTCCGGCGCCATCGACGTCGCCTGGGACATCCCGAAGAAGGATGCCGCCGACCTCGGCGACGACAACATCCTCAGCGGCTACCCGGGATCGCTGACGTACGCGTTCCAGCTCAACGCCAACCGCGCGCCGTTCGACAACCAGAACATGCGGCAGATGTTGCAGTACGCGACGAACCGTCAGGGCATGCTCGACGCCGCGCTGTTCGGTCAGGGTGAGACGGCGGTACTGCCGTGGGCGAAGAGCTCGCCGGCATACGACGCCTCGTTCGACGAGACGTACGCGTTCGACCTCGACAAGGCCAAGGAACTGCTCGAGGCCGGTGTCGCCGAAGGTGCCGCCACCTCCGCGATCATCAACGTCCCGACCTCACGGCCGCCGATGGTGCTGATGGCACAGATCCTGCAGTCGGACCTCGCCTCGATCGGGTTCGACCTGGAGATCAACGCGCTCGATGCGGCTGCCTTCGGTGAGCTGTACGTCGCCAAGGACTACGGCATCATCACCAACTTCAACGGCAACCTCGCCAAGTACCCGACTCGCATGACGGGCAACTCGACGTTCCGCCTCGAAGACAACCGCGGCTGGCCCGACGGACTGCCCGAGGAGTACGTGGCCGCGGTCGACGCCGCATCATCGGCACTCACGCCGGAAGCACAGGAGGCTGCGTTCGCCGACCTGCGCGAGGTGATGCTCGAGCTGTCGTGGGTGATCAACATCGCCTACAACCAGGCCGTCAACGCGGTCGCCGACAACGTCGAAGGCCTCGACGTCACCGTCGACAGCATGTTGATCATGGAGAACGTCCGCCTGACGTAATCCGCGGTCACCCACCTGCCCTCACCCCCCGGAGGGCCGATCGGGCCGGTCCGTCACTCCAGCGTCGGAGGCGACGGGCCGGCCCGCTCTCGTTCAGCGCCGGGTCGACCGACTCGATCGAGTCGGTCGATCCGGCGCCACGAACACCCACGACATCTCGAACGACGGGCCAGAGTGCGCATGAACACCTCGCAACCGAACATCCTGCTGATCATGTCCGACCAGCACAATCCGAAGCTGGCCGGGTATGCGGGCGACGACGTCGTCCGGACGCCGAACCTCGATCGCCTCGCAGCCCGAGGGGCATCGTTCTCCAACGCCTACTGCACGAGCGCGATCTGCGTGCCGGCCAGGGCGAGCATCGCCACCGGACGCTACGTCCACGAGATCGGCAACTGGGACAACGCCGCTCCGTACGTCGGCGACCACCCGAGCTGGGGGCATCATCTGGGCGACGCCGGCTACCGCGTGACCACGATCGGCAAGCTCCACTACCGGGACCCGTCCGACGACACCGGATTCCCGGACCAGCGCCTCCCGATGCACATCGCCGGCCGTGGCGATCTTCGCGGTATCGCCCAGCGGCCGCAGGGTGCGGTGCCGACGGTTCCGGGCTTCGAGGGGATCCTCGGGGCCGGCGCCGGCGAGAGCGACTACACCCGCTACGACCGCGCAGTCACCGCCGCCGGGGTCCGCTATCTCGACGAGGAGAGCCACCGCGGGCCGTGGGCACTGATGGTCTCGTTCGTCGCTCCCCACTTCCCGCTGATCGCCCCCGACGAGTTCTTCGCCCTGTACGACGACCCCGAGCTCGGCCTCCCACCCGACGACCTCCTGGCGTGGGACCATCCCGCCGTTGAGGTGTTCCGCGAGTCGTTCGGCATCGATCGAGGCTTCTCCGACGACGAGCGCCGACGGGCCCTCCAGGCGTATCTCGGACTGTGCAGCTTCATGGACGCGAACGTCGGTGAGCTGCTCGATGCGCTCGACGCGTCCGGGCACGCCGGCAACACCGTCGTGATCTACACCTCCGATCACGGCGAGAGCGCCGGGGCGCACGGTTTGTGGTTCAAACACCTGATGAACGAGGAGTCGGTCGGGGTCCCGCTCCTGCTCGCCGGTCCCGGCGCCCCCGCCGGGGTGGTCGACACGCCGGTCTCGCACATCGATCTCGTGCCCACCATGCTCGATGCGGCCCGAATCGAGCCGCGTTCCGACGCCCCACTGCCAGGGCTCTCGCTCCTCCGACCTGAGCCGCTCGCTGCCGCCGAGCGCTCGGTGTTCGCCGAATACCACGCCAACGGATCGACCGCGGCCAGCTTCATGATCAGGCACGGCCGGTACAAGTACGTCGAGTACATCGGTGAACGCCCACAACTCTTCGACCTCGACCTCGACCCGGCCGAGACGACCGACCTCGCCGGCCGGGCCGACTGCGCCGACGTGCTGGCCGACTGCGCCGGCCGCCTGCGGCAGATCTGTGACCCGGTGGCGGTCGACGCACGCGCGAAGCTCGATCAGTCGCGCCGGATCGACGAGGTCGGCGGCGTGGCCGCAGCCGCCGCCCACACCGTGGCCTACACCCCGGTACCCGATCGGACATGATGGAACCAGCAGCCTCGCGACCACCGGACAACCGGTTCGACCTCGTGGCGCTCGGCGAGTCGATGCTGAGCTTGTCGCCCGTGCCCGGCACGACGACGTTTTCGTCCGACATCGCCGGGGCCGAGTCGAACGTGGCCCGCAACGTCGCAGCGCTCGGCCTTCGCGCCGGCTGGGTCAGCCGGCTCGGCGATGACGTCGCCGGCCCGCTGGTGCACGCCGCGATCGCGAACAGCGGCGTCGACACTGGCGACGTGACGGTCACCGCCGACGCGCCGACCGGCCTGATGCTCAAGGGAGCTCCCGGCACGCAGCCTCGCGTCCAGTACCACCGGCGGGGCTCGGCGGCATCGGGCATGTCGACGTCGAACATCGACGTCGGCGGATGCCTCGACACCGCCGTGCTCCACCTGACCGGGATCACCATGGCGTTGTCGGAGTCGTGCCGTGCACTCGTGCTCGAGCTGCTCGACGCTCCGAGTACGGCGATCCGTTCCTTCGACGTCAACTGGCGACCGGCGCTGTGGTCGTCGGAGCCGTCGGCAGCCGACCTGCTGGCCGATGCGGCCAACCGAGCCGATGTGGTGTTCGTCGGACTCGACGAGGCCGAAGCGGTGTGGGGTCTCACGACTCCGGCCGACGTGCGCGCCCTGATCGACCGACCGCGCCGGCTCGTGGTCAAGAACGGCGCGATCGACGTGACCACGTTCGTGGACGACGTGGCCCACTCGGAACCGGCGCTTCGCGGCACCGTCGTCGACCCGATGGGTGCCGGCGACGCGTTCGCGGCGGGCTACCTCACCGGGATCGTGCGGTACCCGGACGACGTGCATCGGTGCCAGCGGCTCGGGCACATCACCGCGATGAGCGCCGTGACGAGCCCGAACGACGTCGGCCACCCCCTGGCGTGGGACGAGATCGAACGACTGCTCGCGCTCTCGTCGCACGAGTGGGCCGAGATGGAGTATCCCGACGGAGCGACCGATGACGGCTGACGCCGGCGCTGCGCGACGGGACGTCTCAGCTCGGCCGGGCCTCGACCCAGCGACGGACCGCGTCGACGCCGCCGGGTTGGGTCAGCCGACCGCCGATGCCGACGGCGAGCGCACCCTGCGCCAGATAGTCGTCGGCGTTGTCGACGTCGACCCCACCGGTCGGGACGAAACGAAGACTCGGGAACGGCCCGGCGAGTGCCCGCAGGTACCCCAGCCCGCCGAGCTGCGCGGCCGGGAACAGCTTGACCGCCGAGAGCCCCAGCGCGATCGCGTGCTGCACCTCGGTCGGTGTCGCGACGCCGGGGAGCACGGCGACCTCGTTGTCGCGAGCGAACTCGACGACCGCTGCCGACAGGCCGGGCGAGATGAGGAACGATGCCCCGGCTTCGACGGCCAGCTGCGCGCCCTCGACCGACACCACCGAGCCCGCGCCGATCGTGTCGGGTCCGGCGGGCCACTCCTGAATCGTCTGGCGGAGCGCCGCCAACCCCATCTCGTCCTGCATCGTGACCTCGATGTGACGCACCCCGATCGAGCGCAACTCGAGCGCCAGGGCCGTGGTGGCATCGGGGCTGAGGCCACGCAGGATCGCCACCATTCCTGCATCGCCGAGGCGTTGCTCGAAGTCGGTCTGGACGGAATCGGCGGTCATCGACACCGGCTCCGCACTGACTGGCCCGTCTGCATCATTCATTCACGCTATCCCTCGAGGAGCTTCCCCATGCCGACCGATCACCGACCGCACCCCTCCCCCTCGCCGATGCGCCGCGCGTCGACGATCGAGCTGCTCCGGGGGTGCCGGACATGATCGATCTGGCGATTCGCAACGGTGTCGTCGTCGACGGCACGGGTTCCGAACCGTTCCCGGCCGACGTCGGCATCGACGGCGGCCGACTCGTCGAGATCGGCGAGGTGGGCGCGGCGCGCCACGACCTCGACGCCGCCGGCAAGGTGGTCGCTCCCGGCTTCATCGATGCACACACCCACGACGACATGCAACTGCGGCGGGACCCGTTCAATCGGGAGAAGATGCTCCAGGGCGTCACGTCGGTCATCTGCGGCAACTGTGGGTTCAGCGCGTTCCCACATCGCCCCGGGCACACGACTCCCGACCTGCTCTCGATCGACGGCCCGTGGGACTCGTTCAACACGTACGCCGACGCGTTGCGCCAACAGGGCATCGGCCCGAACATGGCCACGTTCGTCGGCCACAACACGGTCGGTCGCCACGTCGACCCGCAGGTTGATCGTCGCCCCGGTCGTCTCGAGCGCATCCGGATCGTCGACGCCGTGCGACGGTCGGTCGACGAGGGCGCTCTGGGCGTGTCGACGGGCCTGATCTACGAACCGGGGCGATCGTCCGTGACCGACGACCTGGTCGAGGTCGCCACCGCTGCAGCGCAGAGCGGCGGGCTGTACTGCAGCCACATCCGCGACGAGGCGGAGCACCTGCTCGACGCGATCGACGAGGCGTTCACCGTCGCAGCGGCAGCCGGGACCGGAGTGCAACTCTCACACCTCAAGTGCGTCGGGCGTGACAACTGGGGTTCGATCGGTGGTGCGCTCGCCAAGATCGACGCCGCCCACGCCGCCGGCGTCGACGTCGGGTTCGACGTCTATCCCTACATGGCGGGTTCCGGCCCGTTCGAGCAGTACTTCGACGTCGATGCGCTCGATCCCGCTCGGCTCGAGATCGTGCAGATCACGCACTGCCCCGACTTCCCGCAATTCGAGGGTCGCCGGCTCCCCGCGATCGCCGCTGCAGAAGGCTGCACGATCTCGGAGGTCGCTCGGCGGATCATCACCGGGCTGCGCGCCACCGAGACGATCTGCGTCAAGTTCGAGATCGACGAGGACGACATGCGCACGGTGCTCTCCCACCCGAGGGCGATGATCGGCAGCGACGGGATCCCGCAGGACGGCGGCGTGCCGCATCCCCGGCTGCTCGGCGCCTTCCCACGTGTGATCGGCCAGTACGGGCGCGACGAGGGTCTGTTCGACCTCGCCGCTGCGGTCAGGAAGATGACGTCGATCCCGGCGCAGCGTTTCGGGCTGACCGGTCGTGGCCTGATCGAGGTCGGCTGCTGGGCCGACGTGACGGTGTTCGATCATGCGACCGTGGCCGATCGCGCCACCTACGAGGAGCGTCGTTCGCCCGACGGCATCGAATGGGTGATCGTCAACGGTCAGGTCGTGGTGTCGCCCGACGGGCTCGGCACCGCGCTGCCGGGCCGCGTGCTGGCCCGTGACGCCTCGCTCACCTGACGGGCGTCGGGAGCCTCACCAGATCGTCCATCCGCCGTCGACGACGAGGTTGTGCCCGGTGATGAAGCGTCCGGCGTCGCCGGCCAACAGCAACACCGCGCCGGCGAGATCGTCGGGTTCGCCGACGATGCCGAGCGCGTTGCCGGCGCGACCGCGCTCGACGAACTCGGGGTTGGCGTCGGACCGGGGGATGAAGCCGGGGCTGATGCAGTTGACGCGGATCCCGTGCGGGCCCAACTCGGCGGCGAGGTTGCGGGTCAACCCGATGATGCCGGCCTTCGCCGACTGGTAGCCCGGCCCGGATCGTTGGGCGAGGTCGAGCCCTTCGTACAGGCGTGGGTCGGAGGCGACCGAGCCCTGCATCGACGACACCGTCACGATCGATCCACCGGTGCCGGCGTCGCGCATCACCCGGGCTGCCGCCTGGGCACACGAGAACGTGCCGACGAGGTGGGATCGGATCGTCGCGAGGAACGTCTCGACCGGCTGGTCGGGCGGGAACCGGTCTTCGGCCGATGCGCCCGCGTTGCAGACCATGACCGAGAGGTCACCGAGGTCGGCGGCGATGTCACCGATCACTCGTCCCACTCGATCGTCGTCGGTGATGTCGAGTGTGCGTGACGTCACCGTGAGGCCGTCGGCGGTCAAGTCCTCGACCGCGTCGGCGAGCACGTGTTCGCGTCGCCCGACGATGCAGACCCGAGCGCCACGGCCCGCCATGGCTCGCGCCATCGCCTTGCCGAGGTGGGTACCGCCGCCGGTGACGATCGCACCTCGACCGGTGAGCTCGAACGGGTCGGCAGACGGACTCATCCCCGCCACGACTCGATCGCCTCCATCGGGAAACACGGCCGCGGGATGCGCTCCCACGGCAGCGCAGCGATGTCGGACTGGGTCGGCCCCGGGGTCGCGGCGCGGATGATCGTCGAGGTGAATGGCGCCATGTACTGGAAGTTCGAGGCGGTCTTCATCACCATCATGTGGTACTCGGTCGGTTCGATGCCCACGTGTCGGTACACGTCCGGGTGGATGCCGGCCACGCCGGCGTACTCGCTCACCAGCAACGTGACCGGCCCGACCTCGAAGGCGACCGTGTGGCCCATGTCGATCTCGGTCTCGGCGTGGTCGCTGAGTTCGACGATCCCGTCGGACACGGCTCGGACGACGCCGGTGACCTCGAGCGGCGTGAAGAACGGGGCGGACCGACCGCCGAGCTCCAAGGTGACGGTGGCACCGACGCCGGCGGCGGCGAGTTGCGGCGCCGAGACCGGATCGATCATCGGGATCAGCGCTCGGTTGGTGATGCCGACTCGCAGGATCGACTCGAGCAGCACGGTGCTGTCGCCACCGGAGCCGCCCAGCACGGAATCGCCGGTGTCGCTGAGGATCACGAGGCCGGTCTCGGCCGCATCGGCATCGGCGACCGCCCGGTCGACCGGGCGGCTCTCGGTCTCCTGGAACCGGTGTCGCATCGGCCACGCCAGGTCGGCGAGTTCGTCCGCGAACTGTTCGGCGAGTTCCTGATCGTCGTCGGTCACGACGACCATCGACCATCCCCCCTCTTCGGCGTCGAGCCAGCACTGCATCGGGAAGGGCGACACCGCCACGGCCCGAGGGTCCTGCTCCATCTCACGGGCACGATCGAAGAGGATCTTCATCGGGCCGCGCGAGGTGAGGTACTGCTCCTGGTGGGTCATCATGCGGAGGTTGCGCCACGCCGTGGTCGGAGCGATCTCGCCGGCGAACAGCCGCACGGCGTGTTTCGTGAGATCGCGAGCCGTCTCGAACTGGTCGTGGGGCTGCGTCCGGAACCCGACGATGACGTCGGCGTGGTCGATCATCGCCTGGGTCACGTTGGCGTGGTGATCGAGCATCAGACCGAGGGGCAGCTCCGGTCCGACCACGTCTCGGGCGGTTCGCAGCAGCGCCCCCTCGACGTCGTCGTTGCCTTCCGCCGAGGCCGCACCGTGGAGCAGCATGACCAGCCCGTCGAGCTGTCCCGCCACCGCGAGCCCGTCACGGACCTTGCCGTCGAAGAAGTCGAAGACCTCGGTCGCGAGCCGCCCGCCGGAGCGAGCCGCACCGCGGACGATCGGGACCGTTTCCACCTCGACCCCGGATTGGCGGATGCCCTCGAGGTACCCCCCGACCAGGCCGGCGCTCTCCTGCCGTTCGAGGATCTCGGCGCCCTCGTAGATCCCGAACGACTCGAAGTCGGCGAGCGTCGTCAGCGTCGGGTTGAAGCTGCTCGTCTCCTGCGTGACCTGGATCAATCCGATGCGCATGGGTGGGTACTCCTCGTGGCTCGCGGCATGGGGATCCGAGGCCGATCCCGGACGCCGCTGCCATGGGGGTCGGCACCGCTCGGACGATTCCGACCAGTGCCCAAATAGTATAATATGCGAGCCGGAGTGGTCGAACGGTCGGCCACCGACGGGAGGATCATGTCGGAGTTCGGGGACGGCAACACGGTGGCCGACACCGGACCGGACGCGAACCGTCCCTCCACTCCCCCGGCCGGGTGCGTCGTGATCACCGGAGCCGCCAGCGGGATCGGTCGCGCCGTGTACGAGATGCTGCTCGAGCGACGACCCGACGTACAGCTCGGACTCGTCGACCTCGACCACGTCGGATTGAACGAGATCCGGTCCGCACATCCGGACCGGACCCGAGTCGTCGCCTGTGACGTGTCGGAGCGCGACGCGCTCGCGTCGGCGATCGACACGATCGCCGACGGACTCCCGATCGTCGGCCTCGTCACCGCCGCCGGCATGCTCCACCAGCGCGACAGTGTCGAACTCGACGGGGGCGACTGGTCGGCGATGCTGGGAGTACACCTCGACGGCACGCTGTGGGCAGCGCAGGCCGCCGCTCGTTCGATGACCGCCAACGGTGGCGGCGCGATCGTGAACTTCTGCTCGGTCGCGATGGAGTTCGGCTGGCCCCGGCGCCTGCCGTACGCCGTCGCGAAGGCCGGCGTCGCCGCGATGACGCGCACGCTGGCGGTCGAATGGGCCGACCGGGGCATCCGGGTCAACGCCGTGGCGCCCGGCTACGTCGATACGCCGATGATCCGCGGGGCACATGCCGCGGGGGCGCTCGATGCCGACGAGAAGGCGCGCGCCCACGCACTGGGGCGCTTGGCACAGCCGGCGGAAGTCGCGGAGGTCGTCGAGTTCCTCCTCTCCGACCGAGCGTCGTTCGTCACCGGCGAAGTCGTTCGGGTCGACGGCGGCTACACGGTACTGAAATGAACGAATCCAACGAGGAGCACAGATGAGCAAGATCGTCATTCGGAACATCGACGAGATGGTCGACGAGGCGGTCGCCGCGCTCGCCTCCGGGGGCACAGCGAAGCATCCGCTGATCGAGGGGCGGATCGTCGCCGTGTTCGCCACCCCGGACGACGAGACGTCGGCGCGCATGGCGATGGGCGTGAGCGTGCTGCCGCCGGGGTATTCGACGCCGGCCCACCACCACCCGGCCGAGGAGTTCGCGACGGTCGTCCGGGGCACGGGCTCGATCACGATCGACGGCGAGGTCGTGGCGGTCGCACCCGGCGATCTGGTGGTCACGCCGCCCGACTCGGTGCACGTCACCACGTCGTCCGCCGACGAACCGCTCGTCATCCACTGGTCGTACGGCCCGGCCGGCAGCGAACAACGCTGGCTGCAAACAGGAGGAAACTCGTGATGGAACGAACCGGCATCGCTGCCAACCGATCGTGGTCCAAGGTCGCCTATTCGAGGGCGGTCCGGTTGGGCAACCTGATCGAAGTGGCCGGCACCACGTCGAGCGGGCCCGGTGGTGAGATCCTCCACCCCGGCGACATGTACCGACAGGCGAGCGAGATCTGCGGCATCATCGCCCGATCGATCGAAGAACTCGGCGGCAGTGTCGACGACGTCGTACGTACCCGAGTGTTCGTCACCGACATCTCCCAGTGGGAGGCGGCCGGACTCGCCCACCACGAAGCCTTCGGCCACATGGAGCACCCGCCGGCCAGTGCGTTCTACGGCATCAAGGAACTCCTGCATCCCGACCTCCTGATCGAGATCGAGGCCACCGCCGTCGTGGAGCACGATTCATGAAACTCGCGTCCGTACTCACCCCCCTCTCGCACGAGAACCTGACACTGGCGGCCCAGACCGGTGTCTCGGAGATCGTGGTCAGGTACCCGGGACCCGATCTCTCGCAGATCGACGAGCTCAAGGCTCGCATCGAGTCGTACGGCATGCGGCTCGGCGTCGTCGAGGGCTACCTCCCGATCGAGAACATCAAGCTGGGCCGCGACGACGGCACCGAGATGGCACAGATGAAGGCATTGATCCGCCACCTCGGAGCGATCGGTGTTCCGATGATCTGTTACAACTTCATGGCCGGCACCGACTGGATCCGAACGAGCATCGACGCCCCCGAGCGCGGCGGCGCCAAGGTGACCGCTTTCGACCTCGCCGACCTGGAGAGTGCCAGGATCCCCGGACGCGAACCGTTCAGGGCATCGCTCGAACCCGGCGCGAAGGGCGACCAGCTCTGGAGCAACCTGGAGGCGTTCCTGACCGAGATCATCCCGGTCGCCGAGGATGCCGGGGTGATCATGGCGATGCACCCCGACGACCCGCCGCTCCCCACACTGCTCGGCAACGAGCGGGTCATGCACTGCGTCGAGGGCTTCGAACGGCTGGTCGAGTTGGTACCGTCGCCCTCCAATGCGATCGCGTTCTGCCAGGGCACGTTCTCGGAGATGGGGATCGACATCCCGGCAGCGATCCGGCGACTCGGCAAGCACATCGCGTACGTCCACTTCCGCGACGTTCGCGGCACCGCCGAATGCTTCACCGAAACCTGGCAGGACACCGGCCAGACCGACATGGTCGAGGCGATGCGCGCCTACCGAGAGGTCGGTTTCGACGGCCCGATCCGACCGGATCACGTTCCGCAGCTGATCGGCGAGGACGACGGCGAGCCGGGCTACACGATGCTCGGACGCCTGTTCGCGTTCGGCTACACCCGCGGGCTGATGGACGCGACCGAGAGCTGACGGCGACCGGTGCGTCGCGTGCGCTCAGCTCGGGCGGACGGCGATCACGTCGACCTCGAACTTCAACGTCGGAGGCAAGCAGTTGGTGATCGTGCTGCGCGCCGGCAACGGCGCGCTGAAGAACTCGTGGTAGAGCTCGTTGTAGCGCGGACCGTCGGCGGCGTCGTGCAGATAGCTGGTCACGCGGACCACGTTGCGCATGGTGAGCCCGGCGGACGCCAGCACCCCCTCGACGTTGGCGAACGACCGCCGCATCTCTTCTTCGAAGGTTCCGGAGATGATCGCACCCGTGTTGTCGACCGACGCCTGTCCGGAGACGAACACGAAGCCGTTGGCCTCGACGGCCGGGGGAAACGGCAGATGACTCGAGATCTCCGATTCGATCGACGTCCACCCCCTGTCCGCGGCGTCGCTGGAGGTCTCGGCGTGCGCGCCGGTGTGCGGGGAATCGTCGTTCGTTTCAGTGCTCACGAGACGGACCGTACCAGCATTCATCCAGTGGATCGTCCGTTTCAATTCTGTGGTACCGTCATCGCCGACGATGCGATCGATCGGCAACCGGTCGGACGACGTCATCGTTCGTCCGTCCGATCCATCACTGCGAGGACACCATGTTCGACCTGATCATCCGCAACGCCATCGTGATCGACGGCACGGGTTCACCCGGCACGCCGGGTGACGTCGGTATCGCCGACGGCCGAATCACCGCCGTCGGCACGGTCGAGGGCGAAGCGGCCCGCACGATCGACGCGGCCGGACGGGTCGTGTGCCCGGGTTTCATCGACATCCACACCCATTCCGACCTCACCCTCGTCGCCGACGGGATCGGCGAGAGCAAGCTCCGTCAGGGCGTGACCACCGAGGTCGTCGGCAACTGCTCGTTCGCCGCGTTCCCGATCGAACCCGAACGCCTCGAACTCCACGCCGACCACCTCGCTCGAGCGACTGCGCCGATCACGCCGTGGTGGACCGATTTCGACGGGTACGCCGACGCCCTCCAGGAGCAGGGGCTCGCGATCAACGTCGCACCGCTGGCCGGCCACGGCACCCTGCGGGTCGCCGCCATGGGTGTCGACCAACGACCGGCGACCCCCGACGAGATGGCGCGCATGGAACAGGATCTCGATCACGCTCTCGAGCAGGGCGCGTTCGGCATGAGCACCGGGCTCACCCACGTGCCGAGCGCCTACGGAGACTTCGACGAGGTCGCCGCACTGGCCCGCGTCCTCGCCGCCCGCGGAGCGCTCTACGCCACCCATGCCCGCTCGGTCCCCGAGACACGGTTCGGCGAGGTCCTCGAAGCGATCGACATCGGCCGACAGACCGGCGTCACCGTCGAGTTCAGCCACCTCGCGATCAACCGACCCGAGAGTTGGGGCGACGGCGCCGAACTGTTGGCGCTGTTCGACACCGCCCGCGAGGAAGGCATCGACATCTTCTTCGACGTCTACCCGTACGACGCCTCCTCGTCGTCGCTGACGCAGTACCTCCCACCGTGGGTGCAGGCCGGCGGCACCGAGGCGATGTGTGCACGACTCGCGATCCCCGAGGAACGACAGCGCGCACTCGACGACATGGCCGACGGCTGGTTCGGCGGCATCCCGTGGCTCTGGGACCGCTTCCTGGTGAGCAGCAGCCCCGACGGCTACGGCATCGCCAAGACACTCGAGCAACTGTCGGCCGACGAGGGGATCGAGCCGTACGAGCTGACCCTGCAGCTCTGCGAGCGCTACGGCAACGAACTTCAGGTCGTGCTCTTCTACCGGAGCGAAGACGACGTCGCCAAGTTCCTCGCCCACCCCCTGTCGGTGATCGGATCCGACGGCAACGCGATTCCGCTCCACCAGCCGACGGCGTGCCCGCACCCCCGCAACTTCGGCACGTTCCCTCGGGTTCTCGGCGTGTACGCCCGCGACAAGGGCGTGCTGCAACTCGCCGACGCCGTGAAGAAGATGACGGCCGAGCCGGCCCGACGGTTGGGACTCCCCGACCGTGGCACGCTCGCGGTCGGTGCGGTCGCCGACCTCGTGATCTTCGACCCCGACACCGTGATCGACAACTCGGAGTTCGGCCAGGACGCCGGCGCGCCCGTCGGCATCGACGTCGTCATCGTCGGCGGCAGCGTCGTCCTCGACCACGGGACGATCGGCGCGGAGCGTCCGGGCCGAGTCCTCCGCAAGACCCCGACCCCCGTCGCCTCCTGACCGACCCCCTCCCAACCGAAGGATTCCGATGCGCGTTGCCACCCTGGGCCTCCATCACGAGTCGAACACGTTCGCTCCCGTGCCCGCCACCCTCGAGCAGTTCCTCGCCAGTGGCCCGGTCGAGGGCGCCGGCCTGATCGACCGGTACGCCGAGTCGGAGGCCACGTTGGCCGGATTCATCGAGGCGGCGGCCGCCGACCCGGATGTCGAGTTGGTGCCGCTCACGCACTTCGATCTCAATCCGATGGGCACGATCACGTCGGAGGCGTTGGAGACGATCTCGGAACGGCTCCTGAGCGACCTCTCCGAACAGGGCCCGTGGGATGCCGTCCTGCTGGCACTGCACGGCGCCGCAGCGTCGGAAGTGCACCGCGATGCCGACGGCGAAGTACTCGCTCGGGTCCGGGCGCTCGTCGGACCCGATGTGCCGATCGGGATCACCTACGACATGCACGCGAACGTGTCACCCCGCATGATCGAGGCTGCGACGGTCGTGACCATCTACATGACCAACCCCCACCTCGATCCTCGCCTGCGGGCGCGCCAGTGCGCCGACCTGATCTTCCGCGTCGTCCGCGGCGAGATCGCTCCGGTGATGGCACTCGAGAAGCCGCCGCTGTCGGTCAACATCCTGCGCCAGGGCACGAGCGACTCGCCGATGAAGGAACTGGTCGCGCTCGCGCACGAGGCCGCCGAGCGGCCCGGTGTGCTGTCGGTCAGCATCGCCGAGGGGTTCCCGTACGCCGACGTCGAGGAGATGGGTATGGCCTTCCTCGCGGTGACCGACGGCGACGCCGAACTGGCGGCCGACATCGCTCACGAACTCGCCCGAGCCGCCTGGGACGTTCGCACCGAACTCGAAGGCGACGGGATGGACGTCGACGAAGCGCTGCTGCACGCCGCCGCAGCGACGGAGCATCCGGTCGTCCTCCTCGACGTCGGCGACAACGTCGGCGGTGGCAGCCCGGCCGACTCGACCCATGTGCTGGCCGCCGCGCAGCGGCTCGGCATCGGCGGCGTGTTCCACTCGCTGTGCGACCCGGCCGCGGTCACCGCGTGCGCGGCAGCCGGCGTCGGAGCCACCGTCGAACTGGAGGTCGGCGGCAAGACCGACGACCTGCACGGCAGCCCCGTCGCCATCCGTGGTGTCGTCCAGATGCTCGACGACGGCAAGTTCGAAGACACGGGGCCCACCCACGGCGGGTTCCGCTTCTACGACGCCGGTCCGCGGGCGCTCGTCCACACCGACGACGATCACATGGTCCTGCTGACCTCGAACCCGCGTGGCAACACCAGCCGCCAAGAACTCGTCAGCGCCGGCCTCGACCCGCTGACCCAACCGATCATCGTCGCCAAGGGCGTCCATTCGCCGCGCGGCACCTACGAGCCGATCGCCGCCGAGATGATCCGCCTCAACACCGCCGGCTGCACCAGCGCCGACGTCAGCGCACTCGAGTACACGTATCGACCGCGGCCGATGTTCCCGTACGAGCGCGACGCCCACTACGAGTAGCACCGGGCCGGCCCGCGGCCGGCAGCCGGCGCGTCAGAAGAGGGTGTCGGCGACCTCGACGACCCGGTAGTCGTCGTCGACGATCGGGATCGAGCGCCACTTGTCGAACGTCGTGCACGGGTGCGAGATCCCGAAGCCGACGAGATCACCGACGGCCAACGGATCGGCGGGATCGAGGTCGAGGAACGCGTGCTGATCGTGGATCTCGACGACGCGGGCGCCCGATCCGGTCTCGATCTCGGTCGAACCGCGTCGGCGGATCTTCTTGAGATTCGGCAGCAGACCATCGGTCGAGGCGTCGCGCTTACCGATGCCGACGAGGGCCCGGGTCGGCTCTGGTCGCGACAGCACGACACCCCAGACCTCGATCGCGGGCAGCAACCGTTCGTCGTGCCCGGTTCGCGGGGTCTCCCCCATCGGTGACGCCTGGTGGAGCCCGCCGTCGTCGTGGCTGATGTAGCAGCCGCTGCGGATGACGATCCGCGTCGGTGCGTCGATGTCGACCCCCGAGAAGTGGGTGACCACCTGGTCGAAGAACGCGCTTCCCCCGGCGGTGACGATCACCTCCGGCGTCGGCTCGAACCAGCCGGCGGCGGCGACGGCCTGCGTCAATCGGACGATCTGATCGAGGAACTCGTCGACCCGCTCCGGACCCGATCGGCCGTCCTTCGGTCCGAGGATCCCTTCGAATCCGGATGTCCCGGTCAGCGCGAGGTGCGGCGCGTTTGCCGCGGCCTCGGCCACCAGCAGACCGTCGGCGATGGTCCTCACCCCGGTACGGCCTCCATCGATGCCCATCTCGAGGAGGACCGGGAGTCGGCTGGCCGCTCCGGACTCGGCCACGGCGTCGTTCAGCAACCGGACGCCGTCGAGCGAGTCGACGTAGCAGTACACCTCGAAGCCCTCGTCGAGCGCCGACGCCAGCCAGGCGATCTCGCCGGGCACGACGACCTGGTTGGCGATCAGGACCCGGTTCACGCCGGCCGCACGCATCGTCCTGGCCTGCCAGGTGGTGGCCGCCGTCATCGCCCAGGCCCCGTCGCGCATCTGTCGACGGAACAACGCCGGCGCCATCGTCGTCTTGCCGTGCGGCGCCAGGGAGACACCGTTGCGCTCGCAGAAGCCCTTCATCGCCCGGCTGTTGTGGTCGAGCACGGTGTCGAACATCAACGCCACCGGGTACGGGACGTCGCCGTCGAAGATCGACCATCCGACCGGATCGTCGGACCCGAGCGGAAATCCCTTGGGGTGGGCGGCGTGGGCCGCCCCCTCGTCGCCGGTGGCCGTCGTGGCCTGCGGTGATGCGTCCGTCATGGTCTACCCCTGTCGTCCTGGTCGTCTCCGCGCACAGGGTACCGCGTCGGGCCGAATGCGTTCTACACACAGAAATCGTCGTTTCAATCGAAGTGATAACTTGGCCAGGACCCCCGACCACCAGCACCCCGCCATGGAGATGGAATGTTCGAACTCGTCGTAGACCACTCGGGAGCGCTGGGGACGGTTCGCTCGACCTGCCCATCGCCGGCCGAGGCCGGTTCGATCGCCAGCTGGGTCGTCTCGGTCGAGACCACACGGACGCTCGACACCGGAAGCCGACTGGCGTTCGCGCGCCGGTGGCCGAGCGACTGGGGCGCGCCACAGGCCGACGACCCGGAGGCCGCCGACTTCTTCACGGTCGAGACGCCGAGCGGTGTCCCCCTCCGGTGGTGGACGGAGGTCGTGTACCCGTGGCACCCGTTCGACCACGTCATCCACGTCGAGGCGCTGGCACCGATCGCTGCCGGCGAGCGGATCGAACTCCGGTTCGGCGACGACCGGCGGGGGTCGCCCGGGGCGAACATCCAGACGTTCATCGAGGAGGCATCGCCGCTCAGCGTCCGGGTGCGGCCCGGCCGGGACGACGACTGGGTCGAGATCGACCGGATCGAGGTCGCCGTCCAGGGAACCGCGGCCCACCTGCTCGTGGCGACCGCACCCAGCAAGGTCGAGCTCGGCGAACCGTTCGAGATCCACCTCCGGGTCGAAGACCGGTGGGGCAACCCCGCATCCGACGTCGATGCCGAGTTCGAGATCATCGGCGCCGACGCCACGGGCCGGGTGAGTTCGGGCGAGGGCAGCTTCGCCCGGATCGAAACCGTGCTGTACGACGCCGGTGTGCATCGCCTGACCGTCCGCCACGTCGACGGCACACTCTCGGCGACCACGAACCCGATCGACGTCGGCACGCACCACGAGACGCTCCTGTACTGGGGCGACATGCACGGGCAGTCGCTCGTCGGGTGCGGCGCACGCTCGGTCACGAACTACTTCCGGCATGCCCGGGACTTCGCCGGCTGCGACGTCGGCAGCCACCAGGCGAACTGCTACATGGTCACCACCGACGAGTGGGCCGAGACCGAGTCCGTCACGAGCCGGGCACACGAGCCCGGTCGCTTCGTTCCGCTCCTCGGCGTGGAGTGGTCGGCCCTCACCCCGCTCGGTGGCGACCGCAACATCTATTTCCCGGGCGACCGCGCACAGCTCCGACGCTGCAGCCACGAGTTCGTGAGCGACCTGTCGGATCTCGACACCGACCTTCCGCACGTCGACAACCTGCACGACCATTACCGCGACCGGGACGTGATCATCGCGTTGCACGTCGGCGGGCGCACCGCGAACCTCCGGTTCCACGATGCAGCGATCGAGCGGTTGATCGAAGTCCACTCGACCCACGCGACGTCCGAGTGGTTCATGCTCGACGCACTGGAGCGCGGCTACCGGATGGGCGTGGTCGCGGGGAGCGACGGCGTCGACGGCCGGCCGGGCGCCAGCCATCCCGGACACATGGCGGTCCGCAACGTGCGCGGTGGACTCACGGCGTTCGCGCTACCCGAACTCACGCGGGATGCGCTGTGGACGGGTATGTACGAGCGTCGGTGCTACGCCACGACCGGCGAGCGGATCCTGCTCGACTTCGACTGCGACGGACATCCCTACGGCACCGAGTACACGGCCGCGGGCGCACCGACGATCAGCTACCGGGTCGAAGGCACCAGTGCGCTCGACCAGGTCGAGATCTGGCGTGGCACGGAAAAGATCCACGACGTGGCGGTCGAACCCACCGACCCGACGCCCTCCGACGTCGTCCGGGTCTCGTGGCGAGGGACGACCTCACGCGGCAACTGGCGACAGGCCCGCATGGTCTGGGACGGGTCCGTGCGGCTCGACGGAGCACGGATCACCGAGGCCTCGGGCCACGCGTTCGACTCACCCGACGAGGGCCTGACCACCTGGTCCCCCACCGAGGCGCATTGGCGTTCGGTCACCGCCGGCGATTGGGACGGCATCACGCTCCGGCTCGACGACGTGCAGCCCGACGGCGGCCGACTCGAGTTCACGAGCGACCCCATGAGCTTCACCGCTCCCCTCGCCGGCCTCGACGAGCAGCCGATGATCGTCCGGGCCGACGACCCGGCACGCACCGTACGGGTGGAGCGCCTGCCGCTCGGATTGCCCGCGCCGACCGCCGTGGGCAGCTTCGTCGATCCCGACCCGCGGCCGGGATGCAATGCGTACTGGCTCCGAGTGCTCCAACACGATGGCGGCCAGGCATGGTCCAGCCCCGTGTTCGCCTCGTTCCCCGTCGACACCTGACCAGCCGGCCCCTGACCGGCCGGCCCCGTCGGCCGGCCGACCCAGGTCCGATCGCGGGCCTCAGTCGCTCAGGAAGTCACGGACGAGCTCGAGGCCGACACGTCGCATCTGCTTGACGACCGCCGGCACCTTGTCGATCGTCAGACGCAGCGCCGGTGCGCTCACGCTGATACCGCACGGGAAGGGCATGCCTTGGAGCGCGAGGGCGACACATCGACCGTCGTCCTGGTTCTCCAGTTCGTCGATCGCGTATCCCTGTTTGCGGACGACTTCGAGTTCGGCCAGGTAGGCGGCCGGATCGGTGATCGTGTGCTCGGTGAAGGGCTGCATGTCGATCGCGTCGAGCATCGCGAGCACACGATCGTTGGGGAGCTCGGCCGACATCGCCTTGCCCAGTGCCGTCGAATGGATTGGTGCGCGGTCGCCGACGCGCGCCGCGAGGCGCATCATCTGCGGGCTCTCGTACACCAGGCTGTGGACCACCATCGGGCCGTCGAGGGTGCCGAGATTCGTCGTTTCCCCCGTGTCGTCACGCAGCTGCCGGAGCGGGCCTTCGGCGTGCGACAGGAAGGCCTCGAACTGCCGGGTGTTCTGCGGTTGGAAGGCGAGGCCGATCCGATACAGGGCGGTCTCGTCGTCGCGCTCGACGTAGCGCCGGGCCTCGAGGGCCGACAGGTACCGGAAGGCCGAGCTCTTCGGCAGCGAGGTCACCGCGGCGACATCAGGGAGTGAAACACCCTCGCGCGACCGCTGCAACACGTCGAGGATGTCGCAGACGCGCTCGACCGCTCGGATCGGGTAGGCGGTCGCACGGTCGTTGGTGGTTGTCGCTGACACAATCGGCTTCCTAGCGTTGGTTCCGGTCGACGCCGCCGCAGGGCGGCGGAGAACATCTCTGGGGCGCCGTCCGGTCGATGCCGAACGACGTCGGAATTTTCCTCGCGTTCTCCATACTTCGGACCTCCGTCACGTTTCGCTCCTCGGAATGCGCACCGCAAAACCCGACCAGTTCATCGAGCGGTCGAGAAAACAGCATGCTGGCAGCCACATTAGAACCATCTCGTCCGACTGCCTGACATCCGACGAAATACGCCCGAAACAACACGCTCCACGTTCGACCCGCGACGCCCGGCGGTCGACGCTCGACGCAGCGTCGCTCCGCCGACGGATCTACCGCCCGGTTGACGACGTGGTCGGTGTCTGCACGACCGACTTCATCGGTGCCTGCAACCTGATGTGGGGCAGCGACTACCCCCACGGCAACTCGATCTTCCCGGACTCGCAACAGATCCTCGACGAACTCTTCGAGGGCAACGACGACGACCGTCGCCGCATCACCGTCGAGAACGCGATCGAACTCTACGACCTCCCGTTCACCAGCACAGCCGGCTGATCGAGCGGCCATCCGCCGCTCCGCCGATCGAGGTCGTCCGCGCCGAGACGGCGCAGACGGGTGAACACCGGATCCTGCACGTCGCTTGCACCGGGCCACACGCCCGCTCACCGGCGCGCCCGCTTCCCAGCGGCGGACGACGGCGCCCTCCCCTGCCCGGTGACGCGAAAAACCCCAGGCGCTCGGCCTGGGGTTTCGGGGTGGAGCTAAGGAGAATCGAACTCCTGACCTCCTCCATGCCATGGAGGCGCTCTACCAACTGAGCTATAGCCCCGAACTGCTCCGAGGAGACTATCGCGGGGACGGGGCAGCAACACCCTTTCCGTACGGTCTTGGCATGGACTCTTACACCTCGCCGGGGACACAGGGCACACGCAGCGAGGCAGCGATTGCATCCGCGCTCGTTCGGTCGGGTGCCGAGGTGTATCTGCCCGCCTTCGGCAACAACGGGAGGATCGACCTCATCTACGTACGAACGGGGGCTGCGGTCCGCGTCCAGTGCAAGTCAGCCTGTCGCATCGGCGACTCGCTCCGGTTCTGGACGTGCAGCAACACAGCGAACAACCCCGCACCGTATATCGGTGAGGTCGATGAGTTCGGTGTGTACTCACCCGATACCGGCGTCGTGTATGTCGTGCCGGCTGACGGGCTTCCCTCCAGAGCCTGCTTCTTGCGGCTCGCTCCGACTCGGAATGGGCAGCGCGTGGGCGTCAGGTGGGCCCGAGACTTCGAACTCGGCCCTCCGTAGGGCTCGAGGCACCGGTCGTCATCCCGTCGTGGGAACGTCGGTTCCCTCACTCCAGTCGACCTTCGGCACGTCGTTGTAGAGCCGTTCGATCTCGTAGAAGTCACGGATCTCCGACAGGAACACGTGCACGATCACGTCGCCGTAGTCGATCAGGACCCACTGGTGTTCGCGTGCGCCCTCGACCCGGATCGGTGATCGACCGGTTGCCTCGCGCACCTGCGCCTCGATCTCTTCGACGATCGCGTCGACGAGCCGCTTGTTCGACGCCGAGGCCACCACGAAGTACTCGGTGAGCGCCAGCACATCGCCGACGTGCAACACCATGATGTCCGCGGCCTTCATGCCGTCGGCGATCCGGGCCGCACGGATGGCCAGGTCGCGCGCCTCCTGGTCGATCATGCGCCGCCGCGCCGATCGGTCGTCGTCTCAGCCGTCGTCGGCGGTCGCATCATTCGATTCATCGTCCTCAGAGCCTGCCACGGTGGCGGGCGATTCACCACGGAGTTGTTCAAGGAAGCTGCGACCGAGCGTGACCTCGACGTCGATGCCGTCGATCCGAATCGTGGCGGGCACGACCTCGATCTCGCCGAACAGCGGCGCGTACACCTCTCGCACCGCGCCGGAGGTCTCGGGATCGGCGACGAGCACCTGCGTCACGTCTGGCACCTCGCCGCCCGCCAGGTCGGCCACCGAGACGATGTTGGCCTGGGCGAAGAACAGTCCGTCGATCGCGCGCTTCAACACGTCGGAGGAGTTCACCCCGAACCCGTCGAGATCGCTCTCGGAGAACGGCGACACGACACGGAACACCGGTGCGTCGAGCGGAGCCCCCAGTCGCCCCGGAGCGGCGGCACCGAACAGCATGACCATCTCCGCCCGGTCGTGCGCGACGACGGCATCGACCGAACCGAGGGCACCGACGAACGCGTCGACGAGCTGCGACTCGACGCGACCGGGATCGATCGGTCGAAAGCTCAGCGGCCGGTACTCGACCGCCGCGCCGAACAGGCGGTCGGAGAACTGATCGAGGTCGGTGGGGATCGGCACGTCCTGGTCGGAGGCGATCGGAGCCACCGAACCGACACCGGCGCCGACCCGATCTGCCACCGCCTCCCACACCGCAGCGCGCGCCGGTTCGAACGTCCAATCGGCCGCATCGGGATCGGTCGCCGTGATCGCCCTGGCGGCCGCAGCGGAACTCAGCGTCGTCTGCCCCGACGTCCACTGCTCATCGGACGACGCGTCACCGAACGACACCGGCAGGACGGCAGGCAGATCGCCCAGCGGAGCGACCAACTGAGCGAACCGTGGCGGGTCGACGATTTCGACCACGTCGAACGACAGACCGGTCAACCGCTCGGAGGCGGTGAGGAACTCCTGCACACCACCGACCTCGTACACCGCCGCCAGCGGCGAGAGCGTGTCGAACGTGCCCGACGCGGCGTCGGCCGTCGCTGCCAACCCCACGATGCTGCCACCGACCCCGTTCGGTTCGAGGATCCACACGGCAGCCGACGTGAGCCGCTCGTCGTCGTCGATCACACCGACCAGCGCCGTCGACGTGAACGGCAGTCGTTGCGAACGCCGCGCCTCGCGCTGTCCGTCGGCCTGCCTCCCCGCCGTCGAATCGCTGAGCGACCGCACGCCGGACACCCCGAGGACCGCGGCGGCACCGAGCCCGAACACGGCCGCGGCGAACGCCAACGCCGTGCTCCGGGTTCGGCGCTGCTTGACCGCGGTCATGAGACGGGATCCTCGCCGTAGAGACCTCGCTCGCGGATCACATCGAGCACATCGTCGGTCACCAGGTAGTCGAGCGGCCGACCGTCGACCCACCGAGACCGCAGATCGGTGCTCGACACCTCGAGACGTGGCACCTCGACACGGATCCAGTCGATCTCCGGGTCGAGTTCGACCGGCTCGCCGGGTCGATCGACGACCACGAGCCGGGAGCGTTCGACCACCTCGTCGGCACGGGTCCAGGTTCGGATGCCGGCCGCGGCGTCGTCGCCGAGCACGACGAACAGTTCGGCGCCCGGATAGTCGACGGCGAGCGTGGCGATCGTGTCGGCGGTGTACGAGTGTCCACCCGCCCTGATCTCGTGGTCGCCGGCCACGAGGCGTGGCACATCCGCCACCGCCGCTTCGACCATCGCCAACCGGTCGACGGCCGGGGTGATCTCACGGGTACCGAGCTTCTGCCACGGCTCGTTGTTGACCATCAGGATCACGCGGTCGAGGTCGAGCGCGTGCCCGACGTTGATCGCCGTGACGAGGTGGCCGACGTGCGGCGGGTCGAACGTGCCACCGAAGACCCCGATACGCAGGGGTTTCGCGGAGGCTTGCTGCACGATCGCCAGTGTAGGCCGCACGAGGGGCGTGCGATCGAACCTCCCGCTACCACCATGCTTGACAGCTTTGTTACAGTGGAAAGCCGGTCAAAGCCCGCACGGCCACGAGACGATTGAAATCTCGCCGGAACGGGAACACTTTGTTCGGACGATGCGTTCTTCTATGCATCGCACGAGCCATGTGGGCCCGTAAGTACTCCTAACCCCCCAAGATCCGAGTCTGTGTCATGAGACACGTCTGCGCTCGGAAGAATCCACCACGACGAACGGTTGTAACGAACATCATGAATGACTCCATCGGTCTGTACCTGAACGATATCGGCAAAGTCCCGCTTCTCACCGCCGAGGACGAGCGTGAACTCTCGCGCATCATCGAAACGGGTCGCGAGGCCGCCGAACTCCTCGAGAACGGCAAGCGCAGCGCCGACCTCAAGGCGAAGGTCGCCGCTGCGGCCGACGCCAAGGATCGCTTCATCCGAGCGAACCTCCGCTTGGTGGTGTCGATCGCGCGCCGCTACCCGCTGCCGCAGGGCATGGATCTGCTCGACCTCATCCAGGAGGGCAACCTCGGCCTCGAGCACGCCGTCGACAAGTTCGACTGGCGCCGCGGCTTCAAGTTCTCGACGTACGCGACGTTCTGGATCCGCCAGGCGATCGGTCGTGCGCTCGACCAGAAGGCCAGCCTCATCCGCATCCCGGGCGACCGCTCGGCGAGCCTCCGTGCCGCCCTGCGTCAGGCGTCCGGCGACGGCGAGACCCTCGACCAGACCAACGCCGAGCTGCACCGCCTCACCACGCCGGTCAGCCTCGACAAGACGGTCGGCGACGACGGCGACGCCACCCTCGGCGACCTGATGGCCAACGGTGACGGCACCCCCGAGGATCACGTCATGACGCTGGTCGACTCCGACCTGCTCGACGAGCTCCTCGGCACGCTCGACGCCCGTGCCCGGTACGCGGTCGAGGCTCGCTTCGGCCTGCTCGACGGCGAGCGCAAGAGCTTCCGTGAAGTCGGCGAGAGCCTCGGCGTGACCGCCGAAGCCGCCCGCCGCCTCGTCAGCCGGGCCGTGGCCGGGCTGCGCGACGACGCCGAACGCATCCTCGCCGTCTGATCACGAGTTGTGCCTGGAGGATCGCACAACTCGTGACTCGCGATGACGAACACCGGCCCGGAAACGGGCCGGTGTTCGCAATTCTCCCCCCGATAGGCTGCGAGCCATGGCGAAGGACTGGTCCCCCGATTCATGGCGTGACCGCCCGATCAAGCAGCAGCCGGCCTGGCCGGACCCCGCTGACCTCGATCGGGCACTGAAGCAGATCTCGTCCTATCCGCCGCTGGTGTTCGCCGGCGAGGCACGCTCGCTCCAGTCCGGGCTTGCCAAGGTGGCGGCGGGCAACGCCTTCCTGCTCCAGGCCGGCGACTGCGCCGAGAGCTTCGAAGACTTCTCCGCCGACAACATTCGCGAGAAGCTGCGCGTGATCCTCCAGATGGCGATCGTGCTGACCTACTCCATGGGCGTGCCCGTCGTGAAGGTCGGTCGGATGGCCGGTCAGTTCGCCAAGCCGCGCTCCGCTGATTTCGAGCGGATCGGCGACGACGAGATCCCGTCGTTCCGCGGGCACATCGTCAATGCCGAGGGGCCGACCGCCGCCGCTCGCGTCCCCACGCCGGAGCGCCTCGTGCAGGCCTACCACCAATCGGCATCCACGCTGAACCTCGTTCGGGCGTTCACCAAGGGCGGCTTCGCTGCGCTCGATCGTGTCCACGCCTGGAACCAGGAGTTCGTCGCATCGAGCCCGGCCGGCCAGCGCTACGAACAGCTCGCGAGTGAGATCGACCGGGCGCTGCGTTTCATGCGGGCGACCGGCATGGAGACCGACACCAACGCCAACCTGCGCGAGGTCGACGTCTACACCAGCCACGAGGCACTGTTGCTCTCGTACGAAGAAGCGCTCACACGTCGCGACTCCACGACCGGCGCCTGGTACGACTGCTCGGCGCACATGCTGTGGATCGGCGAGCGCACCCGTGAACTCGACGGTGCCCACCTCGAGTTCCTCCGCGGTGTCGGCAACCCCATCGGCTGCAAGGTCGGGCCGAGCATGACCGGCGACGAGCTGATCCAGCTCTGCGAGCTCGCCAACCCGGCGCGCATCCCGGGACGACTCACGTTGATCAGCCGGATGGGCGCCGACAAGATCGAAGAGGGCATCCGCCCGCTCCTGCGAGCCGTCAAGGACAGCGGCCACCCGGTGGTGTGGGCCTGCGACCCGATGCACGGCAACACCTACACCAGCGAGAACGGTCGCAAGACCCGCGACTTCGAGTCGATCATCGCCGAGATCGAAGGCTTCGTGCGAGCCCACCGCGCCGAAGGCACCTGGCCCGGCGGCATCCACGTCGAACTCACCGGCGAAGACGTCACCGAGTGCATCGGCGGTGCCGACCGACTGATCGACGCCGATCTCGGCAACCGGTACGAGACGGTGTGCGACCCACGCCTCAACGGTCGCCAATCGCTCGAGCTGGCGTTCCGCACGGCCGAGCTCATCCGCAACCTGCAGGGCTGATCCGGCCGATGTCGGCGCTGCATCAGGTGGTCGACTGGCCGGTCGACCACGTCGCAGCGGCGATCATCACCGACTCCGGGGTCGACCACGTCGGCGAACTCGACCGTCGCTACGAGCTGGCGTCGCTCTCCAAGCCGATCACTGCATGGGCGATCATGGTGGCGGTCGAAGAGGGCGTGATCGACCTCGATCGGCCGCTCCGTCACGTCGATGCCCCCGCCGGCGCCACCATGCGGCACCTGCTCAGCCACGCCGCAGGGTTCGGCTTCGACGGCGACCAACCGATCGCCGAGATCGAGCGCACCCGCACCTATTCAAACACCGGGATCGAGCGTGCCGCCGACGAACTGGCCGCCGAGTCGACGCTGCCGTTCGAGGTCTACCTCGACGAAGCCGTCCTCGCTTCCCTCGGGATGACGTCGACCACCCTCGACGGCTCACCTGCGCACGGCATCACCAGCACGCTCACCGACACGATCGCGTTCGCATCCGAATTGCGACGCCCGACGCTGCTCGCGAGGACGACGGTCGACGAGATGATTCGACCGCAGTATCCGACTCTCGGAGGTATCGTTCCGGGCGTGGGCCGATTCGATCGTTGCCCCTGGGGACTGGGGGTCGAGCTGCACGGCGACAAGTCGCCGCACTGGATGGGGCGCGCCAACTCGGCGGCCACGTTCGGTCACTTCGGCGGGGCCGGCACGATGATGTGGGTCGACCCGCTGGCCGACGTCGCCGTCGTCGCGCTGACCGACCGCCGGTTCGAGCAGTGGAGCGACCAAGCCCTGCAGCTCTGGCCGGAGTTCTCCGATGCAGCTCTCGCCGAGGCACGGAGCGCCGCCTGATGTTCCAGCCCGGCGATCGTGTGCGTTGGGCCTCGATCGGCGACGACGGCTTCCCGATCGTGCGGTACGGATTCGTGCGCGGCGCCAACGGCGACCGCCGGCGCGTCGCTGTCATGCTCGACGGTGACCTCAAGGGCGACACGGTCGTCGACCTCGACCAACTCGAAGCGGTGACGATCACCAACATCGAACTCCACCTGAGCGGCACCGACCTGCTCGACGACGCATCGCTGCGGCAGGGCATCGTCAACCTCTGGACCGCCGAGGCCGATCAGGCCGGACTCGAAGTCCGCAGTCTCGAGTATCTCGGCCACAAGGGATGGGGATCATCCGACGACGGCTGCGCCCTCGCCGAACTCCGCGCCGGGGGCGCCCAGTACATCCTGCGTGCGATTCCCCGCACCGACGACTCGATCTGCGTCAAGGCCGACCTCCCCCTCCCCGGCGAAACCTGACCAGCCGCCGGGCGGTCCGGACCGCCAGCCAGGGCGGAAACCGGCTCAGCTGAGGCGTTCGATGATCATGGCCATGCCTTGCCCGCCACCGACACACATCGTCTCGATGCCGTACTGCTTGTCGGCGGCCTGCAGACCGTGGATCAGGGTCGTCATGATGCGGGCGCCGGTCATGCCGAACGGGTGACCGAGGGCGATCGATCCGCCGTTGACGTTCAGCTTGTCCATCGGGATGTCGAGGTGCTTGGCCGACGGGATCACCTGGGCGGCGAACGCTTCGTTGATCTCGACGAGATCGATGTCGGCCATCGTCATACCGGCGCGGGCGAGCGCCTGACGCACGGCTTCGATCGGGCCCAGCCCCATGATCTCAGGGTTCAGACCGGTGACGCCCGACGACACGATGCGGGCCAGCGGCGTGATGCCGAGCTGGCGGGCCTTGGTGTCGCTCATGACCATCACGGACGCCGCACCGTCGTTGAGCGGGCAGGCGTTGCCGGCGGTGACGGAACCGTCGGGGCGGAACACCGGCTTGAGTCCGGCCAGCGCCTCGGCCGTGGTGCCGGCGCGGGGGCCGTCGTCCTTCGACACGACGGTGCCGTCGGGCAGCGTGAGCGGAGAGATCTCGTGCTCCCAGAAGCCGTTCTCCTGGTTGGCGACAGCGAGCTGCTGACTGCGAGCGGCGAACTCGTCCATCTCCTCGCGGCTGACGTTCTCGTACTGCACGACGTTCTCGGCGGTCTGGCCCATCGCGATGTACATGTCGGGCAACCCCTCGGCCGGGGCCCAGGTGGGCGCGCCACCCTGCGAACGCTCGGCGGTGCGGGCGCCGGCCTCGGCGAAGATCGAGTTGGGAGCGGTGTCGGCGGCACCGTTGCCATAGCGGCTGACCGCCTCGACCCCGGCGGCGATGAAGCAGTCGCCCTCCCCCGCCTTGATGGCGTGCGCCGCCATGCGGATCGTCTGGAGGCTCGACGAGCAGTACCGGTTGACGGTGACGCCGGGGACGTCGTCGAGACCGGCGAGCAGTGCTGCGGCGCGGCCGATGTTGAACCCGGCCTCGCCCGCAGGCTGACCCGAACCCATGATGACGTCTTCGATGTCGTCGGCGCCGACCTGCGGCACCATCTCCATCAACGACCGGAGGTTCTGCGCCGCCATGTCGTCGGGGCGCAGGTCGACGAGCGAGCCCTTGACGGCCCGACCGATCGGGCTCCGGGTGGCGGCAACGATCACAGCTTCAGTCATGACCCCATCGTAGTTACCCATCGGTAGGAACGTCCGAATCGAGTCCGCGTTGCTCGCGATGCACCGACCGGTTGGCCGTCCGACCGGAGCGACAGGACGGATCAGCGCGAGTCGGCGACGAAGAAGCGCTCGGCGGAGCGCCCCTCGGCGAGACCGCCCTGACGCCCGAGTTCGAGGTACCACTCCCTGACACGCTGCTCCATGCCGGCGGGGTCGCGGTGCTGACTCTCGTGGCATCGCAGCGCGCGGATCTTCCGGTCGAGCTGATCGGTGATGTCGACGGTCTCGTCGGCGTCGACACTCAGCATGATCCAGATCTCGTCGACCGCCCACGGCTCGAGCCCCTCCTGGAGGAGTTCCGGGAAGGCGAACGGGTTACGGGCATCGGGATACACCGCCGCCCACACACCCTGACCGGTCGCGACGTGATCGGCGTGACTGCCGTACACCGAGCCGACGTCGATCACCGGCGACTGGGTGATCACCACCTGGGGACGAACCTGACGGATCACGCGTGAGAGCTGGCGTCGCAGGTCGAGACCGAACTCGACAGCGCCGTCCATGATCCCGAGGAAGACCAGATCGACGACGCCGACCTCGGCCGCCGCCCTGGTCTGCTCCTCACGACGGATTTCGGCCATGCGTGGCCGAGCGATCGTCTGGTCGAATCCGCCTGCCTGGCCATCGGTCACCAGGCAGTACGTGACCCCAACGCCCGCGTCGGTGAGGTTGGCGACCGTACCGGCCGCCCCGAAGTCGACGTCGTCGGGATGGGCGGTGACGACGAGGGCTCGTTCGATGTCGGAAGGCTGCAACACGAACCGCAGGCTACGTGCGATCGCCTGGTAGACACACGACGTGAGCGACCTCGAACGAGTGCGGTGGGCGAGGACACTCGCCCTGGCCGGCTGGTTGTTCGTGCTCGCCTACGTCGGGTTCATCATGTGGCAGGTGCGGCTCGCGTTCCGGATCTCCGAGGGCAGCTTCGAGGACGGCCTCTGGTGGCAGCGCATCGAGCAGATCTCGTTCCTCTCGCTCCCCCAGAACCTGGTGGTGCTCGCGCTCGCTGCGGCGTGCGCTGCGGTGGGGACGGTCCTCGTCCGCAGCCTCGTCGACCATTCCGTCGTCAATCTCTCGCAGCTCACGCGGATCGTCGCCGGCATCGCGTCGGTCGTGATCCTCATCGCCGTGCTCGGCATCGTCGGCATCTTCTTCCGCAACGCGGACAGCGTCGGCGACCTCGCCGCGTTCGTGCTCCGACTCGGCGGTATCGCGATGGCCATCGCGATCATCCGGATCTGTCTCGAAGCGGAACGGACCGCCTGAGATCAGCCCGGATCGACCCGCTGGGACCGACGATGTTCGCCCAGCGTTCGCTCGAGCGTCCGCATCGCCCCGAAGCCGATCACCCCGCCTGCCGTGATCAAGGCGCCCTGGATCACCGACAGCGTGGCGTACAGGCCGAGCTGCGCCGCCGCCCGGGCGAACAGGAAGTTGAGCACGACCCCCGCCAGGTACGTGAGCGTGATGCACAACGACCAACGGCTGAAGCCCGACAGATCGCCGCCGAGTCGGGCCGACAGCGCCATCAGCATCTGGTTGACCAGGATCAGGGCGAAGAACGCGACGGTCAGCGCGACGACGACCAGCCAGTACCCGAGCCGGCCACCGACCAGGGCGCCGGCGACGAGCAACACCGGTGTCGGCGCGAAGGCGATCGCGAACGTGCCGGGGTTCGGCGAGTGCACGGTGATGCGCCGGGCATTGATCGCGGCGAGGACCGCCCAGATCCCGTGGGCGACGATCGCGGCGACGTAGGCGATGCCGACCACGGTGCCGACGAGTTCGACCAGGTCGGCGTCGTCGCCGCTCAGCGCCAGGTCGTCGCCGAGGAACACCGGCAGGTCGGAGTAGTCGAACGCGAGCTTCGCGACCACGAGACCGAAGCCGACGAGGCCGACACCCCATGCCACGTGCAACCCGGCCACGGCCGCGCTGAGGGCGCGGGTACCGATCAGTGGTCGCCGCTGCGCCGGGGTGAACGTCGCACCTGATGCGGGTCCGGCGACCCCCGCCTGGAACCATTCCGGTTGCGGTGTCTCGTCGCCACGCCGCCGCGCCTCGAGCCGTCCGAGCCGCTCGAAGACCACCTCGCTGCCGCGCTGGGCGAGCCGGGCGAACACCAGAGCGTTCACCGCCAGCGCCGCCGCCGCACCGAACGCGACGTTCGACGTCAGCCGCGCCACCTCCCAATCGGAACCGCCGGCGGGCCACCCGGTCAGCCGCCACCAGACCAGCCCGATCGCGATCACGTCGATCGGGAACGCCAGCACCCAGACGATCGGAGGCCTGCGGGACAGGCCGCGAAACACACCCTGCAACCGGCCGTATGCGACCGCCATGACGATCACCCACCCGACGGCGGCGACGCCCGGCAACGGGTCGAGGTCGCCGTCGACCTCGATGCGCAGGTAGGTCAGGCAGGACACTCCGACCCACGCCACGACGGCGAGCCAGCTCCACACCATCGAACGGGGCGTGGCGGTGCGGGTGCGGAGGCGCCGCGCGTTGGCGGCCAGCTGGGCGCACCAGAAGGTCAGGCCGGCGACACCCACGGCGGCGAAGACCGCGGCCGACCACACGGTCGGCCAGAAACCTTCGGCGCGCTCGGTGCCGCCGACGCCGATCGCCCGGCGGGCGGCGATACCGATGACGAGCGCCGCCACGGCGAGCAGGACCCGCCCGACGAGGAGCGCGACGGTGGCATCACCAAGTGGGATCAGCTCGGGTCGCACGAACTCGGTCACCGGGTCGGCGCCGGGCACCGTCGATGATCCCGAGAAACGTGCCCCTGATCGTGCTGACGGTCGTGCCGGCGATGGGGCCGACGGCAGACCCAGGTCGAGCGGCTTGCGCGGTGCGGTCGGGACGTGACGCGTGGCGACCCGGTCGGCCGGCAGCATCCCCGCCCGTTCGGGTTCATCGGCCGCGGCGGCGGGCTGATCCGGCTCCGTCGCCGCCGGAACCGGCGGAACCGCCGGGAGCGTCGGGCCCGTCGGCACGGGGAGCGACGGCGCCGCCGGGAGTCGTGGCTCCGTGTCGTCGTCGCCCTCGTCCACCGTCAACCCCCGAGCTCTCCCAGGTTGTAGTGCCGGCGACACAGCAGCTCGTACCTCACGATGTCACCGAACATCTTCTGCGCGCCCGGGTCGGCCGTGTCGCCGACGACGACCGTCTCGCCCTCGAACACGACGAGGTCATTCACCACACGGGCGTTGTGCGTGGCATGCGCGCCGCACCAGCACCGCGCCTCGACCTGCAGGGGCACCCGCTCGTCGGCGATCTCGAGCAGGCGTTTCGTGCCGTCGAAGAGCAGGCCCCGGAAGTCGGTGATCAGCCCGAACGCGTAGACGTCGACCTCCATGTCGTCGACGACACGGGCGAGCTGATCGCACTGTTCGACCGTGTAGAACTGCGCCTCGTCGCACACGAGATAGTGCAGCGGCCAGTGTTCGACCGCGAGCTTGTGGATGTCGAGGTCGGCGTCGACCTGGATCGCCGGGGCGGCGACCCCGAGCCGGCTGGTGACCTGCATGCCCTCTCGGTCGAGCCGGGTCAGCAGGAGTCCGTAGAGATGGCGGGTGGACAGGTTGTGGTGGATCTGGAGAGCGAGGGTGCTCTTGCCGGAACCCATCGTGCCGAAGCTGAATCGGAGTGTCGCCATGTCGGAGTGCGACCCTACCCGCGCGGCACCTGGGCGACCGCGGACGTCCCGGCGTCAGCGATCGGACGACCCGGGACGCCTGAGCAGCGCTCGGACCTGGTCGATGCTGTCGGCATCGAAGGCCGTCTTGTCGTCCCGGTACCGGCGGACACGGGCGAAACGGAGCGCGACGCCGCCGGGGTATCGGGTCGACACCTGCACGCCGTCGACCGCGATCTCGACGACCTGTTCGGGGCGGACGTGCACCACGTGGGCGTCCCGCCCGGTGCAACGGCCGATCTCGAGGCGGAGGAACCGTTCGGTCTGCCAACGCAACAGCTCGTCGGTCAGCCCCTTGAACGTCTTGCCGACCATTACGAACGAGCCGTCGCCACCACGGGCGGCGAGATGCAGGTTCGACAGCCACCCCTGGCGACGACCGTGCCCCCACTCGACGGCGATCACGACGAGATCGAGGGTGTGTACCGGCTTGACCTTGCGCCACGCCCCGCCGCGCCGCCCGGCTTCGTACATCGAGTCGATCGCCTTGACCATCACGCCTTCATGCCCCGCCGCGATCGACCGTTCGAGGAATGTCTGGGCGGTGTCGGCGTCATCGGTCTCGATCGACGGCAGACGGTTGGCCGCCGGCACGATGTCGGCGAGCAACCGCCGGCGCTCGCCCAGCGGGTGATCGATCACCGATGTGCCGGCATGGAGCACATCGAAGAAGAACGCCTCCAACCCGCTCCCCCGGGCAGCCGGTCCACCGGAGGCGTCGGCACCGAAGTCGCTCATCGTGTCCTGGAACATCCGCGGAGCTCCGGCGTCGTCGACGCCGAGCACTTCCCCGTCGAGCACCAGATCACCTCCTGGCAGGCCGGCGACCACCTCGACCACACCTTCGAGCCGGTCGGTCACCTCGTTGAGGTTGCGGGTGAACAGACGCACCGACCCGTCGAGGCGATGCGCCTGGACGCGAGCCCCGTCGAGTTTCCATTCGACCGACGCGGGGCCGACGTCCGCCAGGGCTTCGGCAACATCGGTGGCGGCAGACGCCAGCATCGGCTGCACCGCGGTCGACGGGCGCAGTCCGACCCGTGCGAGGGCCTCCCCGCCGCCGGTCACCGCGATATGAGCGGCGATCGGCAACGATCCGGTCAACATCGCCGCCCGACGCACCTCCGCCACCGACACTCCCGCCGCTGCCGCTACCGACGCCGTCACCACGCCGGCGAGCGCACCTTGACGGAGTTCGCCGCCGAGGATCGCGATGAGCAGGTGCTGCTCGTTCTCGGTGGCGCGTGCGAGCACACCGTGGAGCAGTTCGCGCCGACGGGCGACCGAACCGGGGCCCGAGACCGCCGCGAGCTCGGCGATCACGAGCGCCACGTCGAGCACCGACAGCGTCGCCTCGGGCGCCGGCACCGGGCGGACGTCGCGGAGCGTCGCCCATCCCACCCCCAGTCTGCCCTCGAGGGTTTCGCCGGTTGCGAACGCGACGGCCGCGCCGATCTCGTCCGGGTCACAGCGCCGGATGACGTCGGCGAACAGGGCGACCTTCTCCGTACGTTTGGACGTGGCGGCGCTGGACGCCGACGCTTCGGCGAGATCGGCGAACAACATGACTCCAGTCTGCTGCCGGAGCCCTACCATGCGACGAGGCAGCGAGGGAGGGCCGGTTGACACAGGACGAACCAACGGCGGCTGCCGGAGCGCCGTGACGACCACGGGCGACATCGGTGGCTGGTTGCGTGAGCAACGGGTCGCACCGGGCGACCGGGTCGGTGTCGCGCTCCGACCCGGCGTCGGCCTCGGACTCGCCGTTGCCGACGCCCGGCGCGGCGTCGCCGACGCCGATCCGGTCGCGACCATCGCCGAACTCGACACGAGATTCCATCCCCGATGGGTGTGGTGGGACCGGGCGACCTCCGACGCCATCGCCGCCCGCGGCGTACAGATCGGCCGGTGCTGGGACGTGCTCACCGTGCATCGAATGCTGCACGGCGGGTGGCGGACGTCGATCGCCCTCTGCTGGGCGTGGATGCACGGGTTGCCGAGCGACAGCCTGCCCACCATGGGCCAACTCGACCTGCTCGGCTCCCACGCCGACGAGGGCGGCGACCCCGACGACCCGGTCCGCACCGACGGGCACCTTCGGCCGGAGTGGGTCAGCGAGGGTTGGGCACGGGACCCCGAACGTCTGGCGCGCTGGGCAGCACTCGCGTTGGGCACGGCGCTTCGGCAACAGGAGCGGTTGGGCGACCGCCCCGATCCCGAACGGGCGATCTCGACGGCGCACAGCGAGTCGGCCGCCGAACTGCTGTGCGCCGAGCTGGAGGTGCACGGACTCCCGATCGACCAACCCGAGGCGATCCGGATCATCAGCGAGGCCGTCGGACCCCGCCCCACCGACCTCGCCCACGACGACCGCCTCCGAGAACAGCGTGACCAGGAGGTGCTCCGACACCTCGACCCAGGCCCACGGGTCGACCTCCGCAACCCCGCCGAGGTCAAGTCGATGCTTCGTCGCATCGCGGTCGACGTGCCCGACACCCGGGCATGGCGGCTCGAACAGCATCGAGACACGCATCCGCTCGTGCCGGCACTGCTGACGTGGCGCAAGGCCGAACGCATCGCGACGACCTACGGCTACCGCTGGCTCGACGAGCACGTCCGCGACGGACGATTGATCGGCACGTGGAGCAGCAGCGACGGCGCCGCCGGACGCATGACGGCGTCGGCCGGTCTGCACAACCTGCCCGCCGAGATGCGTCCCGCCATCGCCGCCGAGCCGGGGCACCGGTTCGTGCGTGCCGACCTCGGCCAGATCGAGCCGCGAGTGCTCGCCGCCGTGTCCGGCGACCGGGCGCTGATCGCCGCGACCGCCGACGACGACCTGTATCAGCCGGTCGCCCGCCGGCTCCGGGTCGAACGGCCGATCGCGAAGGTCGCGGTGCTCGGAGCGATGTACGGAGCGACGACCGGCGAGTCGGCCCACGCGCTGCGTGGACTCGAGCGCGAGTACCCCGGTGCGATGGGACTCCTCTCCGACGCTGCCGCGGCCGGGCAGCGGGGCGACGATGTCTTCACGATCGGCGGCCGCCGGGTCCGCATGTGGGTCGACGACTCGATCGACGGCGACATCGACCGGGCGCGGCGCGTCGCAGCCGCCCGCGGTCGGTTCGCCCGCAACGCGCTGATCCAGGGGGCGGCGGCGGAGTTCTTCAAGGTGTGGGCGATCCTCGTCCGGGCTCGGGGTGCGGCGATCGGTGCCCGCGTGGTCCTGTGCCTGCACGACGAACTCATCGTGCAGGTGCCCGATGCTCACGTCGACGCCGCCGCCGCGCTCCTCACCGACGCCCTCGGCGAGGCCGCCTACCGCTGGTCGCCGGAACCCGACGTGCGGTTCGTCGCCGACGTCAGCGTGATCCGACGCTGGTCCGAGGCGAAGTAGCCGTCACCGGTCGACGTCGTCGGAGTCCGGTTCGTCGTCGGCCGAGCCGGCGGCCGAGTCGTCGGCAGCCGCCTCCGTGAACTGCTCCATCGCCTCGCTGAGCCCGCCGAGCAGACCGCCGATCAGCGAACCGCCGGCCGAGTCCTTGATCGCCGACGTCCCGCCCATCCGCTGCATCTGCCGTCTCGCCTCGTCGAGCCGCTCGCGCTGTGTGCGCCCGTCCTCGTCGCGTTCCTCCAGCGCCTCCTGCATCGCGGCACGCACCTCGGGGCGCTGCTCGCCGACGTCGGCCAGTTGCCCGAGGACCGCCCCGATCGCGGCACCACCCTTGCCGGTCAGGTCCTCGACCAGTTCGTGCGCGACGGGCGCCTCGGCGGAACGTGGAGGCGGCGACAACATCTCGATCTCGCTGACGTAGCCGAGCAGCGGACTCACCTTCATCCGCACGCGAGCACCCTGGGGCGCCTCGGCGTAGATCTTCGACCGAACCTGATGGGCGACGATCGAGTCGCGAGTGCCGTCGTCGACGGCGAGGTGATAGCGGGTGCGACGCCGATGGTCCCGCCGCATCCCGCTCTGGTCACGTCGCGACCAGATCAACCATTGGACCACCTTCGGGAGCCGGTGCCCCGTCCGCAGCGTGCGGCGGCGGACGACCTCGCCCTCCACGACCCGACGACGGAACAGGTCGGCCACACCGAGCACGACCTTGACGAGCGCGAACGTGGTCCCGATCGCAGCGACCGCCGCCACCCCGAGTGCGAGCAGTCGGATCGTGCGCTGACTCGAATCCGGTAGCGCCGACAGGTCGAACTCGTTGTCGGCCACCAAGAACGCACCGACGGTGAAGAACCCCATCACTGCCGCCTGGATCAGCCCGCCGAGTGCGGTCGACCAGGGCGCCTGACCCCACGCCGGTCGCAGCGCCAGGTAGCGGACCTTCACCCGCCGCCAACGGCCCGTGACGTGGCTCCAGGCCTGACGATCGTGCTCGGTCTCGAACGGCAACTGTCGCAGCACCCCCGGCGCAAGACCCATCGCCGTCGCGTACGCCAGGTTCCGTTCCCAGATCGCGACCGAGGCCGCCGGCGCCTGCTCGAACGAACCGCTGGCAGCCAGGTGGTCTCGGACACCGAGCCACCGAGCGGCGGCTGCGAGGCCGGCCTCGGTCTCCGCCTGCGCATCGGAACGGGTGAGACGCCCTGCGACGTACGACAGCCCGAGCACACCGATGCCGGCGACGGTGGTGACGAATCCGACCGCGCTGTCCAACGCCCGTTCCTCGTCCCACCCTCGCCACCGGAACCCGATGACGGCGGCGCCGAGCCAGCCGAAGGCCACCGCCGCCCACATCGTGACGATGTGGCGCACGTGGTAGCGGCGACGGCAGAGTCCCAGGTCACGACCGTGCCGATTGACCTCGCGGACGAAACCCTTCCACCAGCGTTCCGAAGCTCCTTCCGGGCCGAGCGTCAGCACCGCCGCCGGGGCGACACCCTCGCTCGCCTTGGACTCGATGTGCCGCAGCACGCGCTGCTCATAGGTGGTGAGTTCGTCGCGCCCGGTCCGGAGCCGGATGCGGACGTCGCCGCCGGTCTCCTCGATGTCGAGCCACCGTCGTGCCGCCAGATCGACCGCGGTCGCCGGCACTGCGTCGTCCTCGACGGCGAACCCGCCGGTGAGCAGATCGACGATGGCGGGCGGCTCGGGACCGAGGTCGATCGACGACGGTCCGACGGACGGCGTCGGTGGTCGAGTCGTGAGCCAGACGTACGCGATGGCGGCGGCCGGTACACCGACCGCGACCAGTCCGACGACGAGGGCGACGGCGAAGTTCATCCGCCGAGATTGCCACGAACGACGCCGGCGTTCGGCGAATACCCCGGCCGGGCGAATCCGTCGGGCGCGATCAGGGTCGAAGGACCCGGCGATGCGGGACGCTTGACCGGGATGATCCGCGACACGGTGACTAGGGTGACCTTCGACACACGCAACATCCGGCAATGTCGCCGGATGAGGGGGTAGATGACATGACCGACACGATCGACCGGTCGGGAGCGGACGAGGCAGAAGTCCTCGATCGGCTCGTGGTTCGTTTCGCCGGCGACTCCGGCGACGGGATGCAGCTCACCGGGGACCGATTCACCTCGGTCAGCGCCGCGTTCGGGAACGACCTCTCGACGTTTCCCGATTTCCCTGCCGAGATCCGGGCCCCGCAGGGCACCGTCAACGGCGTGTCGGCGTTCCAGGTGCAGATCTCCGATCACGACATCACGACACCGGGTGACGAACCCAACGTGCTCGTCGCGATGAACCCCGCCGCGCTGAAAGCCGATCTCCATCGGCTCGAGATGGGCGGCACGCTGATCGTCAACGAGGACGCGTTCGACGAACGCAATCTCGAGAAGGCCGACTACGACGCCAACCCGCTCGACGACGGCACGGTCGCCAACTACCGGGTGCTCCGGGTGCCGATGACCTCGATCACCAAGCAGGTCTGCAGCGAGCTCGGCGTGAAACCACGCGATGCCGAACGCTCCAAGAACTTCTTCGCCCTCGGCCTCGTCTCCTGGATGTACACCCGCCCGACCGAGCCCACCATGGAGTGGATCGCCGGCAAGTTCAAGAAGAACGAACTCGTGGTCGCCGCCAACCAGGCAGCGTTCAAGGCCGGGTTCGCGTTCGGTGAGACCACCGAGGCCGTCGGACACCGCTACGAGGTCCGTCCCGCCCAGATGCCGCCGGGCGAGTACACGAGCATCAGCGGCAACACCGCGCTCGCGTGGGGCCTGATCGCCGCCGGCCAGCTGTCGAAACTCCCGGTCACGCTCGGTTCGTACCCGATCACGCCGGCGAGCGACATCCTGCACGAGCTGTCCAAGCACAAGCACTTCGGGGTCCGCACCGTTCAGGCCGAAGACGAGATCGCCGCCGTCGGCGTCGCCCTGGGCGCCGCGTTCAGCGGCCACCTCGGGGTGACCACCACCTCCGGGCCCGGCGTGGCGCTCAAGAGCGAGACGATCTCGCTCGCGATCGCGATCGAACTCCCGCTGCTGATCATCGACATCCAACGTGGAGGCCCATCGACCGGCCTGCCCACCAAGACCGAGGCATCCGACCTCAACCTCGCGATGTACGGACGACACGGCGAGTCACCGCTGCCGATCGTCGCCAGCCACAGCCCCGCCCAGTGTTTCTACGCTGCGATCGAGGCGGCCCGCATCGCGCTCAAGTACCGCACACCGGTGATCCTGCTGAGCGACGGCTACGTGGCCAACGGCACCGAGCCCTGGCTGCTGCCCGACATCTCCACGCTGCCCGACATCTCCGTCCCGTTCGCGACCGAGTTCAACCACACCGACGACGACGGCGAGCCCGACTTCTGGCCCTACCTCCGTGACGAGAACCTGGCCAGGCCCTGGGCGATCCCCGGCACGCCCGGCCTGATGCACCGCGTCGGCGGCATCGAGAAGCTCGACGGTTCCGGGAACATCAACTACGGGCCCGAAAACCACGCCAAGATGACCGAGCTCCGCCAGGCCAAGGTCGACAAGGTCGCCGACGACTACACCGAGCTCGAGATCCACGGTGACCCCGACGCCGACATCTGTCTGCTCGGCTGGGGGTCGACCTGGGCGGCGATCGACTCGGCGATGCAGCGTCAGCGTCGAACCGGCAACAAGCTGGCCTGGATCCACCTCACCAACGTCAACCCGCTCCCCCACGACCTCGGCGAGAAGCTCGAACAGTTCCGAACCGTGATCGTTCCCGAACTCAACAGCGGGCAACTCTGCAACATCATCCGTGGCAAGTACCTGATCGACGCGATCTCGGTCGGCAAGGTCGCCGGCCTCCCGTTCACGGCTCGGGAGATCGAAGCCGCCATCGACGACGCACGCCAAGGAGGCGCAACATCATGAGCGACGCAGCGGTCACCCTGACCACCAAGAAGGACTGGGCGAGCGACCAGGAGGTGCGCTGGTGCCCGGGGTGCGGCGACTACGGCATCCTGCAGGCGGTCCAGCAGTTGATGCCCGATCTGGGCGTCGACCCGCACAACACGGTGTTCGTGTCGGGCATCGGGTGTTCGAGCCGTTTCCCGTACTACATGAACACGTACGGCATGCACTCGATCCACGGCCGCGCGCCGGCGATCGCCACCGGCGTCGCCGTCGCCCGACCCGACCTCGACGTCTGGGTGATCACCGGCGACGGTGACGGCCTGTCGATCGGCGGCAACCACCTGATCCACGCGCTCCGCCGCAATGTCAACCTGACGATCCTGATGTTCAACAACCGGATCTACGGGCTCACCAAGGGCCAGTACTCACCGACCTCCGAGGTCGGCAAGGTCACCAAGTCGACGCCGTTCGGTTCGATCGACCAACCGTTCAACCCGCTGTCGGTCGCACTCGGTGCCGAGGCGACGTTCGTCGCCCGCACGCACGACCTCGACCGCAAGCACATGATGGAGACGTTCCGCGCCGCCCACGATCACCAGGGCGCCGCGTTCGTCGAGATCTACCAGAACTGCAACGTGTTCAACGACGGCCAGTTCAACGACATCACCAAGCGCAGCGTGCGCGACGAGATGATGATCGATCTGGTGCACGGCGAGCCGATCCTGTTCGGCGAAGACCACCGCCGCGGCGTGATGATGGCCGAAGACGGCCATCTCCGTCTCGTCGACGTCGCCGATGTCGGCATCGAGCGGATCCTCGTCCACGACGTCCACCACCCGTACCCGTCATTGGCATTCGCACTCGCCCGCCTCAACAGCGACGACCACTCCCCCACACCGTTCGGCGTGTTCCGGCAGGTCGAACGGCCCGAGTTCGCCGGTTCGGTCGGCGCACAGCTGGCCGCCGCATCCGAGGCCAAGGGCCCCGGCGACCTCGAGGCGTTGCTGCGCAGCAACGGCACCTGGACCGTCGACGGCTGACCCACACCATCGGTGCCATCGGTACCGCCGTCAGTCGGCCGGGTGCACGATGAGCTCGACGTCCGGGTTGGCGACGTCGTCCGAGGCAACGGCCTCGGCGAGCTCGATCCACGTGTTGCCCGGGGTCAGCCCGAACGTCTTGCCGTTCTCGTTGAGCAGGCGAATCGGGTTCGCGCTGTCGTCGCGCACCCAGCGTGCCCGGCGCACGGCACCGTTGCTGAACACGTAGGCCGGGCCGTTGCCGACCGTCTGCGCCTCGGGGCTCCGGGCGTCGATCTGGCTCGGCAGGTACTCGACGACCATCACGATCACGTTGGTGGCGCCGATTCGGCCATGCAGCACGTCGTCGTGGGGTGCGCCCTCCTGTGATCGGAGGAACCGGGCCGCATCCGCGTCCCACGTCCACTCGACGTCGATGCCGCGCATCGCCAGGTCGAACGACGAGACCGGGTCGCCCTGGAAGCTCTTCGTCGGTCGGAGGTACTCGAACTGCTGCTGGGGAGCGACGCCGAGGAGATCGTCCGGCGTCTGCGACCACAGGGTCTCGGTGCCGTTGTAGAGGTTGTGCGGTGCAGAACCGGGGCCCCGGTAGTAGCCCTGGCCACCCTTCTGCCAGTTCAGGTCGGTCAGCGCCGACTCGGCGATCAGCCGCTCGACGCCCGGGTTGCCGCCACTCCAGGCGAACAGCGGGTGGTCGAACGACGTGAGCAGGTCGACGTCTTGCGAACGTCCCGATCTGATCGGGCCGACCTGCTCGGATCCCTGACTGTGGAACACCGCTGCGAAGCGCGTGATGTCACCTTCGACGATCTCCTCGAACACGATGTCGGCGACCGCGAGCCCGCGATGGTTGCGACGTGCCGGGGACTGGTTGTCGATCTTGACCGCGAGCGCCGGCCGACCGATCGGTTCCTCGCCGTCGGCGAGCGGCGCACCGGTGAGCGGCTGACGTGGGATCGGCGGCAAGGTCGTGGTCGGCGCGACCGTCGTGGTGGTGGACCGCACGGTCGTCGTCGTGGTCGACGCCGTGGTCGTCGGATCGGGAAGCGTCGTCGACGCCGTGGTGGTCGGGTCGACGGTGGTGCTCGGAGCGGCGTCCTCACCGCCGCTGCACGCCGCCAACAGCAGCGTCGCGGTGAGGGCCCCGACGATCGTTCGACGGCGCGCGTGTTGACGGAGATTTCGAGGTTCGATCATGTGATGTCCAGCGTGCTCAGCCGCCCGAGCCGCAGTATCGCACTCGCCGACCGGCGATGTGCGGCGGCCCGAGGATCCATCCCTCTTCGCCGACGACCGCGCTCGTCCCCGGCCCGTCCACATCGATCTCGAACCACCCGTTGAGTTCGCCGTCGTGGTCGGCGTCACGGAGCGCAACGCTCACCGCTGCGACCTGGGCCGCATCGCGAACCGTGCCGACCGGCACGTCGACCGCGAACATCGTGGGCCAGGTCTCGGCAACGAGCAGTTCACCGGGTGCGATCGGTCGCGCCGTCGGTCCGGTCGTGAACGGCCACACCTCGACGCCACCGCCGGCGAGCAGGGCGTCGAGCACCGGCAGCAACGTCAGGGTCTGCGAACCGACGCTGCCCGCGCCGAGCAACTGCCATCCGCTCGCCGGGCGCAGTCCGCGATCGCGCATCATCGACTCACAGGCGCGGAACTCGCCGACCGGGAACGAGTCCGGCTTGGTCGGCGCCAGGTGGGCGAGGTCGCGGCTGGCGGGGCGCCCCCAGAACGGTCCGGCGACGGTGCTGTCACGACCGACGTCGCCGACACCGCCGAGCCGATTGAGCGCCTCGGCCACCTCGAAGCGGTTGTTGCGGTTGTCGTCACCGTCGATCAGCAACTGCGAGATGATCCCCCACATCGCCCGCCAGGGCGGCCGCCCGTCGAGGCCGAACCACGCCGCGGAGCCGGTCGGGTACCCCAGGGACGCATCGACGGCGAGCAGGGTCCGGCGATCGGGGTCACGCACCAGCAGGGTTCGAGCCGCCGACCGGGTCGGCGGGTTCACCAGTTCGGGCGACCCGGCCCCGTCGAGCACGGCCACCCAGATCGAGTCGGCGCCGGTCGTGGGGCGCGACGCCGCGCTCCAGTCGACGACCACGTAGCGGTCGAACAGCGTCACGGGTGGCGGGTCAGGCGACCACGCTGGCGACCGCGCCGAAGTGCAACATCGCGGCCAGCACCGTGAAGCCGTGCCAGACCTCGTGGTACCCGAACGAGCGCGGCCAGGGATCGGGTCGCTTGAGCAGCAGCACCGGGAAACCGACCGTGTAGGCGATGCCGCCGCCCACGATCAGCGCAAGCTGGAGGCCGGTGAGCGAGTCCGCGAGCGCCGGCGCCGCGACGACGGCCGCCCAGCCCATGATCGGGTAGAGGGCGTAGCCGAGCCCCTGTAGGCGTCGAATCCCGGCGATCTTGATGACGATCCCCGTGATCCCGATCGCGGTCACCGCCGCCAACAGCGGGATGCCCCAGGCCAACGGCAGGGCGACGAGGCACAGTGGCGCATAGGTGCCGGCGATCAGCAGGTAGATCATCGAGTGGTCGAGCCGCTGCATGATCCGGCGAGCCCGCAGCGATTGCGCGAGCCGGTGGTACGAGGCCGAGGTGCCGAACACGAGGAGCAACGTCGCGGTGTAGATCGACGCAGCTGCCCGTCCGGCTGCACTGCTCGCGAACACGATCAGGAGCACTCCGGCGGGTATCGACGCGAAGAACGCCCAGCTGTGCAACACGCCACGCCACGACGGGCGCTCGAGCAACAGGTAGTCGGAGTTCACGTCATTGACCGTACCTGGACCGCGGGCCGCGCGCAGGTCGTTCCGGCAACGTTCAGACAGTTGTCGCCGAGACGACCCGGCGCGCCGTCCAGACGCGGGTGAGGAACGTCGATGCGACGAGGACCATCAGCGGTTCGTAGGGCAATCGGTACCGATAGTTGCCGTAGTACAGGAAGCCGTAGAGGAACAACGCGGTCAGGAACGTCGCGGCGAACACGCGGCCGATGCGCGTCGCCCAGAAACGCCGGCCGAGCACGATCGCGCCCAGCACGAAGAGGGTCAGCAGTCCGTAGTACCCGGTGTCGGCGAGCACGCCGATCCGCTCGACGTTGATCGGGGCGATCGGCGCCTCCCGCGGCGCGTCGTTGACCCAGTCGAGCGCGAACGAATCGCCGCGGTTCAGGTGGATCAGCTTGAGGGGGATCAACTGGAGTTCGTGCACCGGGTGCGTGAACATGTACTCGATCGCGTCGTTGCGCAATGCCTTGCCGGACTGCAACTCGCGCAGCGGCGGCTCCTGGTCGAACTGCTGGTAGTACGACTCGGGCGGGTAGGTCTGCCCACCCGTGGCCCCCGCATGGTGGCCCGACCACAGCGTGGCGCTGGCGTTGGTGGCGACCGGGACGAACGCGTCCATCACGATCGCGTTGCGGATCGTCCAGGGCGCGAGGCAGGCGGCGGCGACCACGCCGGAGATCACCAGCTTCTTGAAGAGTTCGAACTTGGGCAGATCACGCCAGAACAGCACGATCGGCAGCAGCGCCCACGTGAGCGCCTCGCCGCGCACGAGCGCACCGAGACCGATCACCGCACCGATCGCGACCATCCACCGCCACGTGGGCGTGGCGTGCGCGAGCACGAGCAGGAGCAGTACGAACATCGCCGTGTAGAGCGTCTCGGTCACCAGCAGATCGGTCCACAGGATCGGCCCCGGCAGCACGGCGAGCATCAACCCGCCCACGATCGCCGCTCGTCGGTCGACGACCCGCTCGATCAGCAGCATCAGCAGGACGACCGTGGCCGCGCCGACCACGGCGTTGAAGAGCTCACCCCAGAACGGGTTGATCCCGAACAGCCAGTAGAGGCCGGCGAGGATCGTCGAGTACCCCGGAGGCCACTGCGCCGACGGGCCACCCTGCGGCGGACGGAAGCCCAGGCCCTCGTTGATCGCCACGGCGTTCGCGTTGTAGAGCATCGCGTCGTTGAGCACGAAGCCGTCGCGATCGACCCACCACACCCACAGGACACGAAGCACCAGACCGAGCAGCCCGCACGCGGCGTACGCGAACCACGGACGCGCCGCGACGCCAACCACCGAGCGAGGGAGTCGATCCTGGACGGACATCACTGGCATTGTCGCAGGTCAGGTGGCTGACAGAACGTCTGCCACCAGCGCGATCACGTCGTCGCCGTACTGCTCGAGCTTGGCGGGGCCGACGCCCTTGACCCGGCCGAGGTCGGCGAGGTCGACCGGCAGCGCGGTCGCGATCCCGACGAGGGTCTTGTCGTCGAACACGGTGTAGGCCGGCTTGCCATCGCGGGCCCGGTCGCGGAACGACCGCAATCGATCGAACACGAGGGCGCTCGCTTCGGCCACGTCACCGGGTCGAGCACCCAGCTTGCCGCGCTGCTTGCCCGCCGTCTCGACCTTGCTCCCGAGACGAAAGCGACGAACGGAGCCGTCGCGGACGGCGACCGCCGACTCGGGTTCGAGTTCGGTCACGACCCATTCGTGTCCCTGGTCGACCAGCACGGTGCCGGGGACCGCCATGACCAGCGTCCGATCGAGCAGCGGATGATCGGGCGCGTCACGCTTGGTCGCCGAACTCGAAGAACGAACCGGTGTGCGTGGCGGCGGTTCGGGCGGGTGTTCGGGCGGCTCGGTCGTGAACTCGGCGACGAACGGACTCGGTGTCCGGCCACTGACGACGGTGACGAACTCCCGGCAGCGCGTGATCGCCACGTGCAGCAACCGCCGCTCCTCCTCGACGTCGTCGGCCAACCGGTGGGGATACTGGTCGACGTCGGCCAGGTGAGCGACGACGTGGGGCCACTCCTGGCCCTTGACCCGGTGCACCGTGCTCAACACGACACCCGCCGGGTCACGACGGACCATCAGGTGATCGCGGAGCCACCGCTCGAACGAGGCGACCTCGGGCTGCAGCAGGGCGAGTTGGCGGAGTGCGAGCAGATCGTCGCCCTGCGCTGACCGGTTCATGCCCTGCCGACCCTGGTCGAGGGTAGCGACGGCACCGCCGAGGCCGAGCCGGTCGATGAGCACGTCGAGGACCTCGCTCGTCGACGCCTTGCGCCGGACGAGGCCCGCCATCCGAGACAGGTCGACGGTGAAGTCGGTGATCTTGGTGGCGTCGCGCTCGTTGGTCAGCCGGGCGGCGAGACGTTCGAGCCCCGCGAGATCGGTCTGCTCACCCGCCCAGTCGCGCAGCCGCGGGCTCAGGCCCCGCGACGGGCGACGGAGCGCCTCGCCGATGTCGGACGCCGAGAACCCCGTGCCGCGTGCCAGGCGCAGCCAGGCCAACGCCGCTCGCACCGCCGTGCGCTCGACGTAGTCGCCACCCACGCCTCCCGAGATCGGCACCCCGGCCGCGCTGAGCGCGACCTGGACGGGGACGAGCGTGGCGTTGACCCGGGCGAGCACGGCGATGTCGCCCGGCGCCGCCCCGCCGTCGATCGCCGAACGGACGGCGTCGACCGACGCCGAGACCGGGTCGTCGGACGACACCGCGTTCCACCCGCCGGCGAGCGACGACGCCGCCCGGATCGTCTTGTCGACACGGCGGCGATTGTGGCGGAGGAGCCGGTCGGCGATCTCGACGACGCCGGCCGGGCAGCGGTAGTTGACCTCGAGCGGGTGCGACTCGGCTCCCGGGAACCAACGGTCGAACTCGATCAACCAGGCGGGGTCGGCGCCGTTGTAGCCGTAGATGGTCTGGTCGTCGTCGCCCACGCCGAAGACCGCACCGCCGGGCGCACCGAGCAACCGGATCAGCAGCAGGTGCGCGGGCGTCAGATCCTGGAACTCGTCGACCAGCAGCACCCGGCAGGCCCGCTGTGCGGCGCGCCGAGCTTCGGGCTGCGTGAGCAGCACCTCGATCGCGCGGTAGATCTGATCGTCGAAGTCGACGGCGCCGTCGCGCTCGAGCGCCGCCCGATACCCGGGCCACACCTCGGCCAGGCCGTCGACGTCGCCGCCGTAGCGGGCTTCGGCCTCGAACGGGGCGACGAGCCCGAGCCGGACCAGGCTCAGGGCGTCGATCCACGGTGCGAGCGGGTCGATGTTGAGCTTGCGGGGCGACTGCACGAGCTTGCCGAGGATGCGACGCACGTCGGGCTCGTCGATGGTGCGCCAGCGACGTTGCTGTGCGGCGAACGGTGCCGAGCCGTTGACGATGGCCAGCGCGATCGCGTTGAGGGTTCGCACGTGGAGGCCCGGCAGATCGGTCGTGCGCGCCTGCATCTCTTCTTGTGCCCGTTTGTTGAAGGCGACGAGCGTCAGCGAGGTGGGCGGGACGTTCCAGCGGGTGAGCAGGTGTCGTGCGCGCTCGGTCAGCACCCGTGTCTTGCCCGAGCCGGCCGGTGCGATGATGCGGGCCGCCCCACCGGAGTGGGTGACGGCGGCGAGCTGGTCGGGTGCGAGTTCGGCGTCGCTGTCGTTGTCGATCGGCGAGGCGAACCCACCGTGCTCGACCTGCACCCCCGGCACCACGTCGACGGCGTCGACCGGGGCGGTGAACCGCACCGGACCACCGTCGAGCCACACCGTTCGCCCGTCGGGTGTCAGCACGTCGCCGACTCCACCGTGGGCGACGACCGAGGCGCCCAACGCGCAGGCCCGGTCGATCAGGCGCCACCGACCATGCTGCCCGTGGCGGGCGTCGATCGAGTTCGACCACAGCAGATGGTGGAGTGTTTCGGCCATGAACTCATGGCCGACCCCGACCGCATGCGGCTCACGATCGTCGACGGATGCCGGCATCTCGTCGAATGCCGGATCGTCGGAGATCGAGATGACCAGGCTCTCGCGCCCGCCGACGGCCGCACGCAGTGTGTCGATCAGCGACGAATCGGGCGCCGTGGCATCGATCCGGCGGCAGTCGGCCCAATCGGCCGGCGGCTCCTGCCCGGCCGGCACCACGACATGGCGGCCCAGCGCGGCCGGGCCCCGGCGCAGCGGCACCTCGACCGCAGCGGGCTCGGCGGCGGCCGCCGGCACGCGCTGCGGCCGAGACGACGCCCGAGAGCCGGATGACGGCGACCCGGATGCCGGCGCTGGACCGGCCGCGGAGGTGCCGCTCCGTGGTGCCGACTCCTCGGCACGTGCCGCCGTCGGCGCGTCCTGGTGATCGGCCCAGCACTGCTTGACGTCGGCGGGGCGCTCGTGCTCTCCCCCGCAGTACACACATGCGATCACGGCGCCGACCCTACCGATGGGGTGCGCGATCACCGGCGCTGTGACCAGCACGACGTCGGATCTCAAGCCGGAGCCGCGATCTGCCGAGACAGTAGTGACGCCGTTGATGTTACGGTTACGTTACGGACCGCCGGCGGCGATGCGAGGAAACCCACAGAACCATGATCCGATCACTGCTGATCACTGCTGTCGTACTCGGCTCGACGGTCGTCGCCACCGCGGCGACCCCCGCCGCCCAGGCGCTCGACGACACGCCCTGGGCGCTGCCGTCGACGCCGGAGCGTTGCACCCAGGACGAGGCCGACTCGGGCGACGTCGCCCACTGCCTGATCGCCTTCTACCACGACCCGGCGGAGACCGGCTGGGGTCAGCCCCCGGCGCCCGGAGTCGGCGAGGGATGGTCGTGGAACGGCTACCGCTACAACGGTTCGGAAGCGCTCGAACAGTGGGAAGCCGAACGCATCACCGACAACAGCGAACCCGTGGCGACGCTCGCGGCCGGCCGCCTCGAGACCCACGTCGAGGCCCAGGTCTTGTTCGAGGGATTTCTCCGTGACATCGCCGCCAACGGTTACCGCGTCCGGGATGCGAGCGGCTACGGGTTCCGCTGCACCAGTGGCAACGGCGGCTGGAGCTGCCCGTCCGGTGATCCCGGCGACCTCTCCAACCACGCGTGGGGTCTGGCGATCGACATGAACGCCGGCACGAACCCGATCCGCAGTTACTCACGCCAGGACGGGGTGACCGCCTGCCAGACCCCCATGGTCACCGACCTGCCGAAGTGGGTCATCGAGACCGGCGAGAAGTGGGGTCTGTACTGGGGCGGATACGGCTGGAACAGCGGGTGCGCCGACACCGACACCGAACGCGACAACGTCTACCGCGACCCGCCGCACTTCGAGTTCCGGGGCACGGTCGAGCAGGCACGAGCGATCGCCGAGTTCAATCTCCGCAACGACCCCCGGTCGAGCTGCTTCCTCGTGATCGACGACGACGGCGAGGAACAGGAGGTCTGCAACCGGTCAGGCCGCCCCGAAGCCGACTGGCGCCTGCCGATCGACACCGGTGCACCCGAGGGCGCCACCGCCGTCATGGTCAACCTGACGGCGACCGAGGCGGCCGGACCGGGGTTCCTGACCACCGAGGACTGCGAGGCCCGTTCGGGCGATCGGACCACCTCGGCGCTCACCTTCGCGGCCGGCGACTCCCGAGCCGTGATGGCCGTCGTTCCCGTCGACGAGGCCGGACGCTTCTGCGTGTACCGCTCGACCGACGTGCACAGCATCGTCGACGTGCTCGGCTCCATCGGGGCCGACGGTGAGCCGCTCTGGTTCGAACCCTCGTCCCCGACCCGCCTCACCGATACCCGCACCGACGGCAGCTGTCAGCCGCTCCAGGAATGCGTCACCGGACCGGTGCCCGACGGCTCGGTCCATGCGGTGCCCACCGAGGACGACCGGCCACGGATCGCCAACCTCGCGGTCGTCGACGGCAGCGGGCCCGGGTTCCTCCAGGCCGGCGCCTGTGACGGCATCGGCGACGGCGCCACGTTCTCCAACCTCAACTACCTCGACGACGCCGCCCGTTCGAACCTCGCCCTGATCGCCGGGAGCGACTTCGGCAGTTGCGTCTACGCGCTCACCGAGGCGCACGTGCTCGTCGACGAGCTCGGCGCGCTCGATCCCGAGACCGGGTACGGGTGGGCCCTCGACCAACCACGGCGGGTACTCGACACACGCGAGTGCACCGACACCTGGTGCGATGATCGCCCCGAAGCTCACACCGTCATCGAGGTCGACCTCGGCACGGAGGCCCCCGGTGCAGCGATCGCCATCACCGCCACCGAGACCGCAGCCCCGGGCTTCGTGACCGTCGGATCGTGCGACGACTTCGACGACGTCGACAACATCCCGACGTCGAACCTCAACCACCTCGAGGGGCAGACGGCGACGAACCTCGCGCTCGTCGACCTCGACGAGGGGCGCATGTGCATCTACACGCTCGCCGCAGCGCAACTGATCATCGACGTGCAGGCCGAACTGACCGAGGAGCACGACGCCGGTCTGACCCCGACGGCGCCGGAACGGGTGCACGACAGCCGGGACGACTGATGCGGTTCGAGTGGCTCAGGATCAGACGACCGGGCCGCCGACCCGCGGCTTGTTCGCGACGTAGTCGGCGAGGCGTCGTTCGGCATCGTCGCCGAACAGGATCTGGGCGACCTCACGCAGCCCGGGACCGTCGTGAATGTCGTCGTCGTGCACCACGAGGTCGATCTTCGAGCGACGGCGCATGAAGTCGTCGAGCGTCACGATCATCTCGTGCTCGGCGGCCGTGTACAGCTCGGCGCGCAGATAGTCGGCCGACCCCATGATGTCCTCACCCATGGCCGGATCGGCCCGGATCGACTCCAACAGGTCGAACGCCCGCCGACCGTAACGACGCCACAGTCGGTCGGACAGCGGCTCGGTGTCGGGCTTGGTGCGCAACAGGTCGAGCTTCATCAGCTTCGCCTGTCGGAAGAACTCGGCGCGCGTTGCCGCGGCCGGCTCGCCGAACCAGTTCTCGAGATCCTTCTCGAGCGGGATGCCGAGGTGCTCGATCTCGGCGGCGACCTCTTCGCCGACGTTCAGGCAGTCGGTGAGCTTGCCGCCGAAGATCGTGACGATCCCGAGGTCGTCGTCGCATTCGATCTCGTGCTTGCGGCTGAGCGACGTCCAGTCGGTGTCGGTCTGATCACCACCGGACGTCTTGACCACGAGCGGCCGGACTCCTGACCGCTCGGCGATGATGTCGGAGGTGGTCAGCGGCGTGTCGAGGTCGAGACGGGCGTTGATCTGCTCGAGCAGGAAGGTCCGATCGTCGTCGTCGACGGCGGTGAAGGGTGTGTCGATCCGCGTGTCGGTGGTTCCGATCACCGATCGACGCCCCATCGGGATCACGTAGAACAGGCGCCCGGTGTCGTCGAAGAAGGCGAGCACCCGCTCGTGTTCGGTCGTGGTCAGCCTGGGCACGACGAGATGGATGCCCTTGGAGTACACGATCCGATGGTCGGTGCGGTTGCCCCACCGGTCGTTGAGGCCGTCGACGAACGGACCGGCCGCGTTGACGATCGTGCGCGCCGACGTGGTGAACTCCTCGCCCGAGTCGACGTCGCGCAGGTGCGCGACCCAACGGGTCCCCTGCGAGGTGACCACCCGCTCGGCCGACACCAACTCGACGTAGTTCGCGACGGCGGCGCCGGCCTCGATCGCCGAACGGACGAACGAGAAGACGAAGCGTGAGTCGTTGTCGATCAGGTAGCCGTCCTGGTACTGGATCCCGCCACGGACCGTCGTGGTGTCGATCGCCGGCTCCTCGGCTTTGATCGCCTCGGCATCGAACAACTTCGGCGGCTTGGTGCCGAACAGTCCGATCGCCCAGTAGGCGGCTGCGCCCAGTGCGGCGAACCACGGCCGGTACGGTGCCGATCGGTCGAGCGCGGCGAGGAAGCCGATCTCCTTGATGTTGTCGGGGTACGCCTTCATGAGGCGGTTGCGTGAACGGCAGAGCCCGAACACCAGCGGCAACTCGTAGTTCTCGAGGTACTTGAAGCCACCCCAGACCAGGTTCGACGACTCCTGACTCGTGAAGCTGCCGAAGTCGCCTCGGTCGACGAGCGCCACCGACGCACCGCGACCGGCGAGTGCCGCCGACGACACCGCACCGTTGATGCCGGCACCGACGACGAGCACGTCGAACAGTCCGTCACGCATTCGCTCGATGTTCGTGTCGCGCAGCGCCATGCCCACAGCGTCGCACCGGAGGGGCCCGTCGACAACAACACCCGGCCGATTTTCGTCCTCGCGGACGACGACCGATCATCCCTGCGATCGATCCTCCGCCGACGCGCTCGGGATACCGTGAGCCCCGTGACGTTCGCGATGCCAGCACGGCTCGGCCGTTGGGGCGCCGAGCACCCCTTCCGGGTCGACGTCGTCATCGCCGTCGTCGTCGGCCTGTTCACCGTGCTGGGCCTGGTCGCCGCCGAGCCGCAGGGATCCGAGCGAGCGGCCGATCCGCTCGCGGTGATGCTCGTCGCCGGACAGACCGTGTCGTTCGCGTACCGCCGCCGGGCCCCGCTCCTGAGCGTCGTCGCGGTCTCGGTGTTCACGGTCGCGTTCTGGGTCGCCGACTACGCCACCAACTTCGACGTGTTCACGCTGCTCGCCGTGTACGCGGCGACCGCACACGGCGGGGGCGACCGGCGGAAGGTCTGGAGGGTCGTCGGGGCGGTCGTCGGTTTCGTCTCGGTGATCGCAGTGCTCGGGGTCCTGAGCCCGAACGATGATCTGCCGGCGGCCGCCGTGCTCGGCATCGCGGCGCTGCACATCACCGCCGCGATCGCCGGCGAGGTCGTCCACGATCGGCGGCTGCGCCTCGCCGAACTCGAGCAGCGGGCGGTACGTGCCGAGACCGAGCGGAGCCTAATGGCCCGCGAGGCGATCCGCGAGGAACGAGCCCGGATCGCTCGCGATCTCCATGACGTCGTCGCTCACGGGATGAGCGTGATGGTGGTGCAGGCGGGCGCAGCCGAACGCATCGTGGATGCCGACCCCGACGGCGCCCGCAAGGCGCTCCAGCACATCCAGAGCGCCGGTCGCGAGGCCCTGACCGAGATGCGGCGCATGCTCGATCTGCTCCGAGAAGCGCACCCGGCTGCACTCGACCTCGCACCCCAGCCGACCGTGCACGACCTCCACCACGTCGTACAGCAATGCAGCGACTCGGGGATCCCGACCGAACTGAGGATCGACGGCGAACCGTCGAGCCAGTCGGTCGGCCAGGAGATGGCCGCCTACCGAATCGCTCAGGAGGCGCTCACCAACGTCATCAAACACGCAGGCGGATCCGCCCGGGCCATGGTGCGAGTGCAGTACCGGTCGGACGACATCCGCCTCGAGGTGACCGACGACGGCATCGGCGCCAGCGAGCGCGACCTCAGCCATGCCACCGGCCACGGACTCGTCGGCATGCGTGAACGTGTCGAGCTCTACGGCGGCGACTTCCGTGTCGGCCCGCGGCCCGGCGGCGGCTTCCGCGTCGCCGCCACCATCCCGTACGACCATCAGCCGAGCCGGACACGTCGATGAACCTCCGAGTCGCGATCGCCGACGACCAAGAGCTGGTCCGCACGGGCTTCGCCCTCATCCTCGGGTCGGAAGACGACATCGATGTCGTCGGCGCCGCAGCGGACGGTCGCGAGGCGGTCGAGCTGTGCCGCCGCGTCCGCCCGGACGTGATCCTGATGGACATCCGGATGCCGGAGATGGACGGCATCGCGGCCACACGCGAGTTGCTCGACGACGTCGATTGCCGCACACGGGTCCTGATCCTCACCACGTTCGACCTCGACGAGTACGTGTACGACGCCGTGACGGCCGGCGCCAGCGGGTTCCTCCTGAAGGACACGCCCGCTGACGACCTGATCAAGGCGGTCCGGGTCGTGGCGAGCGGCGACGCCCTGCTGGCGCCGTCGGTCACCCGCAGTCTCATCGAGCGTTTCACCAGCGAGACGACGTCGTACACGCCGACGCCGGGGCTCGACGACCTCACCGAACGCGAGACCGAGGTGCTGTCACTGATGGCCCGAGGTCACTCCAACCAGGAGATCGCCACCGCCCTCTTCCTCGGCGAGACCACCGTGAAGACCCATGTCAGCCGCGTCCTGATGAAGCTGGGAGTCCGCGACCGGGTGCAAGCGGTCATCGCCGCCTACGAATCGGGCCTCGTTCGCCCGGGCGGCGACACCCGCCCCTGAGCTGCACCGGCGGCGCTCACGGGCAGGTGGCCGGGTTCGGTCACGACTCGGGGACGATGACGGCGCGACCCAGCACCCGTCCGGCGGCGAGATCGCGGTACGCCTGTGCGCCGTCGTCGAGGGAATACGTCGTCGACTCGACACTCACCAGGCCGCGAGCCGCCAGGTTCAGCAACTCCACCAACTCGGGACGTGTTCCCCAGTAGGTGGTCTGCATGCTCACCTCGTACGGCTGCGAGAAGAACGAGAACGGCACCGCTCCACCGGCGATCCCCACCAGGGTGATGTCGCCGAGCGGGCGCGAGGCCGCCTGGGCGAGTTCGAGGGTCGATTGGGCACCGACGAAATCGAGGATGACGTCGGCACCGAGGCCACCGGTGATCTCCCGGATCGTCTCGGCGGCGTGCTCATCCGACATGACCGCGTGATCGGCGCCGTGCTGCGTGGCGAGCTCCAACGCATCCGCCTTGAGGTCGACGGCGATCACCGTCGCCGAGGTCGTCGCCCTCACGAGCTGCACCCCGAGGTGGCCCAGGCCGCCGACACCGATCACGACGACGTGCGAGTCGGGCGTCATCTTCGGCCACGACCGACGCACCGCGTGGTACGGCGTCAGGCCGGCGTCGGTCAGCGGCGCCGCGACAGCCGGTGAGAGCCCCGTCGGCAACGGGACGAGCAGTCGCTCGGCCGGAACGAGGAGATAGTCGGCCATACCGCCATCGAGTCCGAGCCCGCCGCCGCCTCCCGGTACCGGGGCGTCGGCCGGGTTCTCGCAGTAGATCTCGATGCCCAACCGGCAGCGCGGGCACGTGCCGCACCCCCACGGGCCGTAGACGGCGACGGCGTCACCCTCCGCGACCATCGTGACGCCGTCGCCGATCGAATCGACCCACCCGGCGTTCTCGTGGCCCAGTGTGAACGGTGGTGACCAGGGCAGCATCCCACCTTCGAAGTCGTGCATCAGGTGCAGGTCGGAGTGACAGGCGCCCGCACCGCCGACCTTGACCACCACCTCGCCCGGGCCGGGCGTCGGTTTGTCGACCTCGACCAGTTCGGGTTCCGACTTCCAGTCCATGAGTCGCAACGCGCGCATCTCAGTACCTCCCTCGGTTGGATCGACGACACCTCGCCGACACGTCCAACGGTACGGACCGACGTGTTCGGCGACCAGGGGAATTCGTCCCGCGCCCGGACGCGCAACGGCCCCGGGGCGAACCCCGGGGCCGTCGTCAGCGTGGGTGACGGGTCAGCTGCAGCCGCTGGTGCTGCCGCACGACGGGCAGGCGTGGCAGCTGCCGGCCCGCACCATGTGCACGCCGCACTGCATGCACATCGGCGCGTCGATCGGCTTCGAACCGGTGATGCCGCGGGCCGGGGTGTTGTCCTCGACCGTGGGCGCCAGGGCTCCCGACTCCATGCCGGCCACGAGCTCGTCGACCGACGGGATGCTGGCCGGATCGGGAATGATCTCGGAACCGTTGGTCGTCTCCGTCACCTGCTCCTCGACTCCGGGCAGGGTCGGCTGCGTGCGCTCGGCGATGGTGAAGATGCCGAGTTCGGCGCGCTCGTCGTAGCTCATGTACTCGAGCGCCATGCGACGCACCAGGTAGTCGACGATCGATCCGGCGAACCGGACGTCGGGATCGTCGGTCATACCGGCCGGCTCGAACTTCATGTTCGTGAACGCCTCGACGTAGGCCCGCAGGGGCACGCCGTACTGGAGGCCGTGGCTGATCGACTTGGCGAGCGCATCCATGATGCCCGACAGGGTCGAGCCCTGCTTCGACACCGTCAACCACACCTCGCCCGGCTGACCGTTCTCGTACTCACCGATGGTGGCGAAGCCCTTGAGGTCGGCGACCCGGAACTCGAACGTCTTCGACGTGCGCGTCCGCGGCAGCTTCTGGCGGATCGGCTTGTGGACGATCTTCTCGACGATCTTCTCGACGACTTCGGTGGTGGCGGCGACACCGTCGCTCGCACCCTCCTTCTTGGCGGTCGAGAGCGGCTGGCCGACCTTGCAGTTGTCGCGGTAGACGGCGACGGCCTTGAGCCCGAGTTCCCAGCTGAGCTGGTGCAGCTCCTCGACGTCTTCGATCGACGCCTCTTCGGGCATGTTGACCGTCTTGGAGATGGCGCCCGACAGGAACGGCTGCACCGCACCCATCATCCGGACGTGGCCCTCGTAGTGGATCGTGTTGTCGCCCATGGAGCAGGCGAACACCGACACGTGCTCGGCAGCGAGGTGCGGTGCACCCAGGATCGACTTCTGCTCGTCGATGTAGGCGATGATGTCGTCGACCTGCTGGGCGTCGTAGCCCAGCCGGCGCAGCGCCCGCGGGATCGTCTGGTTGACGATCGACATCGTGCCGCCGCCGACCAACTTCTTCATCTTGACCAGGCCGAGGTCGGGCTCGATGCCGGTCGTGTCGCAGTCCATCATCAGACCGATCGTGCCGGTCGGCGCCAGGACCGAGGCCTGGCTGTTGCGGACGCCGTGCTCCTGGCCGTCGCGCACGGCGTTCTCCCATGCCCGCTGACCGGCAGAGAGCAGGTCGTCGGGTACGACATCGTCGTTGTCGATCTGGTAGCTGGCGTCACGGTGCATGCCGAGCACTCGGAGCATGTGCTCCTCGTTGGCCTCGAAGCCCTCGAACGGACCGAGGCGGGCCGCGGTCTTGGCGCTGGTGGCATAGGCGTGGCCGGTCATGAGCGACGTGAGCGCACCGGCCCAGGCCCGGCCCTCGGCCGAGTCGTAGGCGTGACCGAGCGCCATGAGCAGTGCGCCGAGGTTGGCGTACCCGATGCCGAGCTGACGGAACTTGCGGCTCGTCTCGCCGATCTCGGGCGTCGGGTAGTCGGCGCGACCGACCAGGATCTCCTGGGCGGTGAAGACGGTCTCGATCGTGTGCATGTAGCCGTCGACGTCGAAGCTGTCGGAACCGTTGTCGGCGTTGAGGTCGAGGTACTTCAGCAGGTTGATCGACGCCAGGTTGCACGCCGAGTTGTCGAGGTGCATGTACTCCGAGCACGGGTTCGAACCGTTGATGCGGCCCGTGTTGTGGGCGGTGTGCCACTTGTTGATCGTCGTGTCGAACTGGAGGCCGGGGTCGGCGCACTCCCACGAGGCCTGGGCGATCTGACGCCAGAGGTCACGGGCACGGACGGTCTTGACGACCTCGCCGGTGGTGACGGCCTTCATGCCCCAATCGGCGTCGTCGACGACGGCCTGCATGAACTCGTCGGTGACCCGCACCGAGTTGTTGGCGTTCTGGTACTGGATCGAGTACGAGTCGGCGCCGTCGAGGTCCATGTCGAAGCCGTTGTCGCGCAGCACACGAGCCTTGCGCTCCTCTTTGACCTTGCACCAGATGAACTCTTCGACATCGGGGTGGTCGACGTCGAGGATGACCATCTTGGCCGCACGGCGGGTCTTGCCACCCGACTTGATGGTGCCGGCCGACGAGTCGGCGCCGCGCATGAAGCTGACCGGACCCGACGCGGTGCCGCCGCCCTCGAGCAGCTCGACGCTGGACCGGATCTTCGACAGGTTCACACCCGAGCCCGAACCACCCTTGAAGATGACGCCCTCTTCGCGGTACCAGTTCAGGATCGAACTCATCTTGTCGTCGACCGACAGGATGAAGCAGGCGCTCGCCTGCTGGGGGACGTCCTTGACGCCGATGTTGAACCACACCGGGCTGTTGAACGCTGCCCGCTGCGTCACCAGGATGTACTTCAGCTCGTCGCTGAAGGCCTGCTCTTCGTCGGCGTCGGCGAAGTAGTCGCCCTCGCGGCCCCAGGTGACGATCGTGTCGACGACCCGATCGATGACCTGCCGCAACGAGCTCTCGCGCTCGGGCGTGCCGAGCGTGCCCCGGAAGTACTTCTGGGTGACGATGTTCGTGGCGTTGACCGACCACGACGCCGGGAACTCGACGTCGAGCTGTTCGAAGGCGACCGTGCCGTCTTTCCAGTTGGTGATCCGTGCGTCACGGCGCTCCCACACGACCTCGTCGTACGGGTCGACACCAGGCGAGGTGAAGAGCCGACGGAGACCGATCCGACCGGTGGCGGACAGCCGTTCAGGCGCCAGAGACATAAGTGATTCCTTCCGAAGTGACGAGCAACCGTGGCGCCGGCGACGGCGACACAAGATGTTGTTGGGTTTCCCCCGTACCCGCCCCGGGAGCCACAACAGGTTGTGTGCACTCGGGGAGGGCTGCGTATTACACCACTGTAGTTACAGCGATGTCAACGGTTGGCGGCCGTTGGATCGAAACAATCCCCTGACCAGCCGCGACGCGAGCCTCACGGCATCCATTTCGATTCGCACCGTGGGCAGCGCGACACACAGGTTCAGAGCTCCGAGCTCCAGGTGGTCGGTTGCCGGTTCGCCCCCAACGCGTCCAACTTCCGGCCGTCTTCCACATGTTCGTCCGTGTGTCGCGCCACCTCCCGGCACGGACGCCCACCATACGGACACCTCCTTGTGGAACGGAAGGGGACAACCGTGTGAATTCGAAGGAGTTTCTGTGACTTGCCCTGTGGACATCGGTCGACTTACCCACAACCTGCCAAGATCGACGCCATGACGGCGCCGACGACCGCACCACCGACGCTGCGGCGTCTGCTCCCCCATCCGGCGGCCGCGATCTCGGTCCGAGCCGCCTACGACGTCGAACGCCCCGAACGGTCCGACCGCCCCTGGGTCGGGCTCTGCATGGTGACCAGCCTCGACGGGTCGATCGCCGTCGGCGGCACCTCGGGCACGCTCGGGAACGCGAACGACCTCGAGATCCTGCTCACGCTCCGGAGCCTGGCCGACCTGCTGTTGGTCGGCGCCGGCACGGTGAGCGGTGAGGGGTACGGCCCCCCGAAGAAGCCCGGCCAACGGATCGGCGTGGTCACCAATCGCGGCAGCGTCGATCTCGACAGCGCACTGTTCACGAGTGGCGCCGGCTTCGTGATCACCAGCGAGCGGACCGAGATCGACGACTCTCGGGTCGACGTGCTGCGCGCCGGCCGCGACCAGGTCGACATCGCGACCGCACTCGGCCGACTCGACGAGGTGACGCCGGGCGTCCGCTACGTCCAGGCCGAAGGCGGCGCCCGGTTCAACGCCAGCCTGCTCGACGCCGACGTCATCGACGAACTCGACCTCACCCTGTCGCCGCATCTGGTTGGCGGCGTGGGGCCCCGGCTCACGGCCGGGGCCGACGAGGCGATGCGCGACTACGCCCTCGCCCATCTCCTCGCCGACGACGAAGGATTCGTGTTCAGCCGTTGGCTCCGAGCTTGCTGAGCAGCTCGAGTTCGCTCTGGAAGTCGGACGCGGCGTCGAAGTTCTTGTAGACCGAGGCGAACCGCAGATACGCGACCTCATCGAGTCCACGAAGACGTTCGAGCACGGCGAGGCCGACCCGACTCGACGAGACCTCTCCCCCACCGGCCAGACGGATCTCGTCTTCGACCTCGACCGCCAACCGTTCGATCGCCTCGTCGTCGACCGAACGACCCTTGGCCGCCGAGCGAACCCCGTGGACGATCTTGGACCGGTCGAACAGTTCGGTCGCTCCGGTCGACTTCACGATGACGAGCGGCACTTCCTCGACCCGCTCGAACGTCGTGAACCGATGGGTACACGACACACACTGCCGGCGTCGGCGGACCGACGCACCTTCCTGGGCGAGCCGCGAATCGACCACCTTGGTGTCGTCGGCACGACAGACGGGACAATGCACGGCGCCAGGCTACTGAGTCGCCGGCCGGCGACGCGAACGGCACCGGAGCCGACTCAGGGCAACACGACCTGCTGGCCGGCCTGGATCGAGGCGCCGCCATTGAGATCGACCAGCTTGTCGACGTACCGGTGGACCGACACGTCACCCCGATGGGCCTGTGCGATCGACCACAACGTGTCGCCCGGCTGCGCCGTGACGGTCGATCGAGCCGGTGTTGGCCGACTCGCGGCGGCGGAGGCAGGTTCGCCACCGGAGCCGGCCAACACGTCGTGGGTGACCACGAGCCCGACGGCGACCACGACGGCCAGCAGGCCGCCGACGACGGCCCGCCGCCGCTGATAGGTGCGGGCGGTCGCCGGACGCCTCGGGGCGGTCTGCGCCCCGAACGTCGGCTCCACGTTCATCGCCGTGGTCATCGTTGTGGTCATCGTTGCGTTCATCTCGAAGGAACTCCCAACTCATTCGACGAGGTCGGCGCCCGGTGGATCGACCACCCGAACACCTGTACGGAGAACAGTTGTACCCGAACAATCGTTCGACGTCAACCCGAAGATCGAACAGATGTCCCCGAACAGGTGTTTGACTCTCCGACCGAACAGCCGTACGATGTCGGTATGGCCGACAAGAAGATCAGCGCTCGCCAACAACAGATCCTCGAGTTCATCTCCGAGCAGATGCGCGACCGCGGGTATCCCCCGTCGGTTCGTGAGATCGGCGAGGCCGTCGGCCTGACGTCGCCGTCCACGGTGCACAGCCATCTGAACACGCTGTCCCGCCTGGGGTACCTGCGCCGCGACCCGACCAAGCCCCGCGCGATCGAGGTTCGGTGGGATCCGAACTCCGGCGTGGTGATGGACCGCCGTCCGGTGCAGCACGTGCCGCTGGTCGGCGACGTCGCGGCCGGCACCGACGTGCTGGCACAGGAGAACGTCGAAGAGCTCTACCCGATGCCGTCCGACTTCACCGGTTCCGGTGATCTCTTCATGCTCCGGGTTCGAGGCGACTCGATGGTCGACGTCGGCATCCTCGACGGCGACTTCGTGATCGCCGCCCAGCAGAACACGGCCAACCAGGGTGACATCGTCGTCGCCGGGATCCCCGGCGACGAGGCCACGGTCAAGACCTATCGGGTCGAGGGAACCGAGATCGTGCTCGTGCCCGCCAACCCGACGATGGAACCGATGCGATTCTCTCCCGACGACGTGACCGTCTTCGGTCGTGTCGTCACCGTGATGCGACGCCTCTGACGTCGGGTCAGGTGCCCGAGGTACGTCCGGGGGTGTCCGGCAGCACCGGCGCATCCGAACCCGGCGGAGCAGATTCGCCCGCCGACTTCGGCGGCGCGGCCCGTGTGGGCAACTCCGGCGCCTCGGGGCCGTCCGACGCGTGACCCGACGGCGGCTCCCACGCCGCCACCTCGTCGGGCGTCGGTGGTGCGTGCGGGTTCACCGGTACCTGGCCGGTCGTGGGGCCACCCGACTCGGGGGCCGCGCCCTGCGCCCGTTGCGCCGGTCCCCAGCCGGGGCCCGAGGGTGTGGTCACCGCGGCAGCACGCTTGGAGCGGCGCCCCGAGAGGGTCAGCAACACCAGACCGAGCAACACCCCAACGACCGCCAAGATCAACGCTGCTCGCCGGAGGCCGTCGACGCCCTCGTCCGGATCACGGCCGATCGCCGCGGCCACCGTCAGGTCGTCGCCGGTCACGGCGATCGTGTACTGCCCCGGCTCGATGATCTCGACCTGCTGCACCGAGCGGCCGTCGAACCCGTCGACGTCGTAGCTGACGTCGTCGCCGTCGCTCGCGACCACCGCCGGTCGGAGTTCGCCCGTGAACTCGACGGTGAACCGTGCGTTCGGGTCGGCCACCGGTTCGCAGCCGTTGCCGATCTCGGTCGCGTCGGCACCGACCTCTTCGAACACGTAGAACGTGCCGGTCTCGGCGAACTCGAGCGTGGTGCTGCAACCGACGGGTGCCCGGGCGAAACCGTCGACGGTCTGGGCCGGTCGGCGCTGGGCGACGACGTACAGCACCGCACCACCGACGAGTCCGGCGAACAGGCAGAACAGCCCGAGCGTGGCGACGGTGCCGCGCCCTCGTGATTTCACAGCCATGTGTGGTCCTCGGTCATCGTGTGGCGATTCGTGGCGGTCATTCGTGTGGTCGGGGGCTCGTGGTGCCGACGCCCAACCGGCCGGCGACCAGATCGATTTGTGTATCCGGTTGTACCACGGCGACCCGCACGTACTCGGCACCGGCCTCGCCGTAGAAGTCGCCGGGGCTGACCAGTGCGCCGCCCTCGGTCGCCAGACGCTCGGTGAACTCCCAGGCGTCGCCCACATGGAACCAGAGATAGAAGCCGCCCTCGGGCAAGGGGATCTCGATGCCGCTCCACCTGCTGAGCACCGTCGCCATCCGTTCGAGACGGGCGAGGTAGCGGCCGCGCTGCACCTCGACGTGCTGGTCGTCGTCGAGCGCCACCACACCCGCGGCCTGCGCCGGCCCCGGCACCATCATCCCGACGTGCTTCCGGACCTCTTGGAGGTAGTGGACGAGCTCGGCGTCGCCGGCATAGAAGCCGACGCGCGTGCCCGCGAGGTTCGAGCGCTTCGACAGCGAATGCACGGCGACCACACCCTCGGTGCCGTGTTCGAGGATCGTGCGCCCCCGCCCCGTCCAGGTGAACTCCACGTAGCACTCGTCGGAGAAGACGGGGACCCCGTGCGAGCGTCCCCAACCGGCGGCGGCCTCGAGGTCGTCGAGCACGCCGTTGGGATTCCCGGGGCTGTTCACCCACAACGCGAGCGCACGTGCGGCATCGGCGGGATCGATCGAATCGAGTTGCAGACCACCGGTCGGCGACATCGCGACGGGCACCGCCCGACATCCGGCCAAGGTGGCACCCATCTCATAGGTCGGGTACGAAATGGCCGGGTACAGGATCGTGTCGAGATCGGGACGCCGTAACCGCAACCACTGCGGCAAGGTGCCGACGAACTCCTTCGTACCGATGCACGCGCCGATCTGGATCGGCGGCACGTCGAGCCCGAACCGGCGACCCATCCAGCGGTGAACCGCATCGCGCAGATCGGCGGTGCCGATGCTCGGCGGATAGCCGCGCTCGAGGCCCGAGTCCGCGAGGCGGGCGATCACCGCACCCGGTGGCGGGTCGAAGGGGGTCCCGATCGAGAAATCCACGAGACCGCCCTCGAAGCCCGCACCGAGCGGCTTGAAGCGATCGATGCGCTCGTAGGGATACGGAGGGGGGACGAAACCGGTCTGGTCCATGCGCCCCGGATGCTACCGAGGTGCGGTCACCCGGGCGCGACGACGAAGTCGGAGAGCCGCCCGGCGGACGCGTCGGACAACCTCGCCCTGACCCGGAATCCGTCCGCGTCCTCGGTCGTGGAGACCACTTCGCCCTCTCGATGGACCGACGCCAACACGTCGCCACGCTCGTACGGGATGAGCAGGTCGAGCACGGTCGTCAAGGCCCGGAGGCGATCGGCCAGTGTTCGCAGGAACAGTTCGATGCCCTGACCGGTGACGGCGCTGACCCCGACCGAGCCCACGTGTTCGTCCTCGAGGTCGCGAGCGGCGTCGGGCGCCAGGTCGACCTTGTTGAACACGAGCAGTTCGGGCACCTCGGCGGCGTCGATCTCGGACAGCACCTCGCGCACGGCGGCGATCTGGCCGTCGGGGTCGGGCGCGCTCGCATCGACCACGTGGACGAGATAGTCGGCGAGTGCGGCGACTTCGAGCGTGCCCTTGAACGCCTCGACCAACCCGTGCGGCAGGCTGCGCACGAAGCCGACCGTGTCGGACAACAGGACCGGCTCACCACCGGGCAGCGCGAGACGACGGGTGGTCGGGTCGAGGGTGGCGAACAGCCGGTTCTCGGTCAGGACGCCGGCATCGGTCAGCTTGTTCAGCAGCGTCGACTTCCCGGCGTTCGTGTACCCGACGATCGCCACGCTCGCCAGGCCGCTGGCCCGACGTGATTTTCGCTGGAGATCACGGGTGGCGGCGAGCGATTGCAGATCCGCCTCGAGTTTGGTGATGCGTCGCATGATGCGACGACGATCGACCTCGGTCTTGGTCTCGCCGCCGCCGAAGCGTGCACCGACGCCACCTCGCTGCTGGGAGAGGTTGGCCGACTTGCCTCGGCGGAGGCGGGGCAGCCGGTAGCGCAGCAGGGCGAGTTCGACCTGGGCCTTGCCCTCGAGCGTGTGGGCGTTCTGACCGAAGATGTCGAGGATCACCGCCGTCCGATCGATCGCCGTCCGGCCGAGGACCTTCTCCAGGTTGAACTGCTGGGCCGGAGCGAGCTCGTTGTCGAACACGACGGTGTCGGCGTCGACGGCGAGACAGATCTCTTTCAGCTCATCGACCTTGCCCTTGCCGATGTACCAGGTGTGGTCGGGCGCGTCACGGCGCTGCACCAGACGTTCGACCACGTCGGCACCCGCGGTGTCGACCAGCAACTCCAACTCGTCGAGGCTCGCATCGACCATCTCCTCGGTCGAACCCGGCAGCTGGACACCGACGATGACGATCTTCTCCCGGATCGACCGGTCGATGAGTGTGGCACCGAGTGCCTCCTGGTACGGCGTGTTCACGTGGTGCTGATCTCGATCGTCGCGATGTGGGTGGCCGGGCCGATCAGCGTCACGCTGCCGGGCTCCGGCCGGTCGAGTTCCACCGTGGCACGCCCGCCGTCCATGTGCACCACCAGTTTCCCGTCGAGCGGGGTGGCAAGGCCCCACTTCGCGGCGGCGTGCGCAGCCGCACACGCACCCGTGCCGCACGCCTCGGTGATGCCGGCACCGCGTTCGTGAACCCGCATCCGGATCTCGTCCTGTCGTTCGCCCGGGGCGACGATCTCGAGGTTCACCTGGGCGACCTTGGCCCCGAGGACCGCGAGGTCGACCTCGTCGACGTCGTCGACCCCGACCACACTGTGCGGATTGCCGAGGCTGACGTGGGCGACCGGGCGGTCGGGATGGCAGCCGAGATCGTCCCACCCGGCGGGTTGGGCGATCGGGTCGATCGAGCCCATCGACACCGACGCCATGATCGTGCGCGGATCGTCGGTCGCGTGGAGTTCGACGACACGGTCACCGGCGTCGGTCAGGATGTTCTGTCGGGTCAGCACACCGCGTCGCGCTGCCAGCGCCTGCGCAAAACAGCGGATGCCGTTCCCGCTCATCTCGGCGCGGCTGCCGTCGGCGTTGAAGAGTTCCATCCGGGCGGCGTATCCGTCGGCCGCCGTTGCGACGAGCAGTCCGTCGGCACCGATGCCACGCCGACGATCGCACAGCTCACGGGCCAGCGCCGGCAGGTCGTCGACGTCGGGATGGAACACGACGAGGAAGTCGTTGCCGAGGCCGTGGTGCTTGGTCAATGTGAGTGTGCTCATGCGCACTCCCAGCGTACGTGTTCGCCGGGGCGATGACGCTGCGCGTTCGATGCCCTTCCGACATCCGGACCGGTCCGGTGCCTCGGCACCGTCGACTCCGGCTGGTTAGGGTCACTCCACGTGCCACAACACCTCCCCGCCCATCGGGTCCTCGTCACCGTGGGCACCCCCTGCACCCTGTCGGCGGTCGGGAGCACCGAGACCGCGAGAGCACTCATGGAGGGCGCCCCCGAAGCCGTCGCACTCTCCGCGTTCGACGCCGGGCTCGTCGATCTGCGCGTCGACGAGCGCGGCTCGATCGTCGCCACCTGGCCGAACGGGTCTCCGGCATCGTTCGAACAGATCGCGGCCCGACACGGCGCCCGCCTCGCGGCCGAGCGGGGCATCCGGGCCGTCCCAGAACTCCTCGACCGAGGCGCGCCGGTCGACGTGGCCGCATCGCTCCCCCACGATCTCGCCACCGGCGGGTTGCGTCGTCTCGCCGGGCTGACCTACGGCGAGGTGCGCGCGTCCGGGTTCCGCGACATGCACGGTCTGTTCAGCGACGACCCCGGTCTCGGACCATCGCTGCAGGCCCAGATGTTCGCGTACGCCGGGCTCGGTGCGCTGGCGGCACTGCCCCGGCCGCTGGCGGAGATGATCGACGAGCCCGCCGACTTCCGCGTGGTCGCCGCAGCGACCTTCTCGGGTCTCGACTCGTGGGACGCGCTCGAATCGCCCGGTGGCGAGGGCACCCGCGACAAGTTCGCAGCTCGGCTCGCGAGTTCACTCCTCTCGCACGGTTCGGCGCTCGTGTCGACGATGCTCGCGCCGTCGTACCCGCTCTCCAAGGCGACCAAGCAACCCGACCTGTTGGCCTCGCTCCGCTCGCCGTCGGGGCTCATGCGCGTTCCGCAGGCACCGATGAACTCGGTCGGCGCGTGCGCGTCGAGCCTGATCTCCCTGGCCGATGTCGCACCGCAGATGCTGACCGACTACCCCGGATCGCGGCCGCCGCGCCTCATCATCTGGACCGCAGCGGACTCCAGCACCTTGCCGTCATGGGAGGTCCTGGAAGGATTCGGTCCGGCTGCACTGGTCACGACCGACAAGGTCGCGTCGCTCAACGCCGACCGCACGAGCGCCGAGCACCGGACCGTGGCCGAATCGCTCGCTCCCTTCGACGTCGACGCATGCGGCACGGTCGTCGGCGACGGCGCTTCGGGTCTCGTCGTGACCACGCTCGACGTCGCACTCCGCCACCGGCTCGACATCACCTCGATCATCGCCGGGTGGGGGCAGAGTGGGGAGACCGGCGGCAAAGCACACTTCGCCGGGGTCGGCTTCGGTGGCGAGAACGCCCTCGTCAACGCGTTCGGGATCGCCCGCGAGGCCCACGGCTACGGCGTCTCCGACTTCGCCTACCTCGCTGCGCACGCCACCGGGACCCGCACGAACTCGCGCACCGACCTCACGTCGGTCGGCACCGCGCGATCGATCGCCGCCGAGCTCGGCGGCGGCTCGGCGGTCCCGACGATGCGGGTCGGTACACCCAAGGCGCTCGGCGACGGCCACACGATGGGCGACGCCGGGCTGAAAGAGGTCGTCCACGCGCTGCGGTACGTCATGGGCGACACCGCGGTCGGGCTGCCGACCCTGCGCCACGTCGATCCCGACCTCGGACCGTTCGTCGATCAGTACGAGTTGAGCGGCGCCACGGTGCCCGGTGACGCCGATGGCGGCGCGATCTGCGCCACGCAGGGGTTCGGCGGCTACGACGGCGCCGTCGCACTGCGTGCCGCCAACCCCGACTCGATCGCCCGTTACGACTGCGATCGGGCTGATCTCGCGGCGTACCTGGAGCAATGGCCCGAGATCCGTCGGGAGCGCGAGCGGCGCGAGTTGGTCAGCCGCACCACCAGCGGCGACACGTTGCGGCTCGGGCTCGAACACCGTTGGCCCGGCGCCGAGTGAGCAGGCGTTCGACGCTCACGAGCTCAGTGCGGCAACCACCGTCGGCGTGGCTTCGGCCACCGGGTCGTGCTCGACGTCGACCCACCGGACGCGAGGGTCGCGCCCGAACCACCTGAGTTGGCGAACTGCGAACTGGCGGGTGCGAACCACGATCTGATCGACCGCCTCGTCGAGCGAGCACTCGGCGCCGAGGTGAGCGAGGAGTTCCTTGTAGCCGAGCGCCTGCCGGGCGGTCCGCGACAGGCCACGACCGGCGAGCGCCTCGACCTCGGCGAGCAATCCGTCGGCCATCATGCGGTGCACCCGGGTCTCGATGCGGTCGGCGAGCACCGACCGATCCCACCGGAGGCCGATCTGAGCGATCGGTGTCGGCGGGTAGGCGTCGAGGCCGGGCCCGAAGGAGCTGAACGGACGCCCGCTCCCCTCGCAGACCTCCAACGCCCGCACGATCCGCCGCTCGTTGGTCGGTTCCATCCGGGCGGCCGCCACCGGGTCGAGTTCGGCCAGCCGGGCGTGCAACGCGGTCGCGCCCCGGTCGGCGACCTCCTCGAGGAGACGGGCGCGCACGTCGGGCCACTCTCCCGGCAGGTCCAGGTCGTCGATCACGGCCCGGTGGTAGAGACCGGTTCCACCCACGAGCAGTGCCGAGCCGCGCCGGACGGCGATCTCGTCGACCGCGTCGCGGTACGCACGTTGGAACTCGGCGACCGTGAAGTCGGCGTCGGGGTCGACGAGGTCGATCAGGTGGTGCCGCACCGCCGCCCGCTCCGACGCCGACGGCTTGGCCGTGCCGATGTCCATCCCCCGGTACACCTGCATCGAGTCGACCGACACGAGGTCGACCCCTGGCACCTGGGACGCGGCGGCCATCGCCACCGACGACTTGCCCGAGGCCGTCGGACCCACCACCGCGACGCGCATCGGCCGGGGAGGACTCATCGCAGCGAGCGCTCGGTCGACCCGGTAGGTCGCGGCATCGCCCCCGACCCGACGAGCGGGCTGGAGGCGAGCACGATCGGGTTCACGACGCGTTGACCGGGATCCGGATCTTGTGGGTCGGCTCGGCCAGCAGTTCGACGAACCGCCCTTCGAGGAAGTGGGGGGCGCCGCGGGTGATCTCGACCGTCGCGTAGCTGCCGGTGCGAATCGGGAACGGCGGCGTGAAGTGCACCAGCTTGTTCTGGCGCGTCCTGCCCGAGATGACGTCGGGGTTCCGCTTGGACGGTCCCTCGATCAGGACCTCCTCGAGACGACCGACCCGGGCTTCGTGCTTGGCCAGGGCGGAGCGCTCGATCACGACTTTGAGCCGGTCGAACCGCTCGCGCGACACGGCCGGGTCGACGAAGTCGGCTTCCATGTCGGCGGCCTCGGTGCCCGGTCGCGGCGAGAAGATGAACATGTAGGCGAAGTCGTACTCGGCTGCGGCGGCTACCTCGAGGGTTCGTTCGAAGTCGGCGTCGGTCTCGCCGGGGAACCCGACGATGATGTCGGTCGACACCGCGAGGTCCGGAACGACCCGGCGGGCCTCGGTGAGCCGTTCGAGGTACCGCTCACCGGTGTAGCCGCGATGCATGAGGGCGAGCACACGGTCGCTGCCCGACTGCAACGGGTAGTGGAGGTGCTCGCACACGGCGTCGGTCTCGGCCATCGCAGCGAACGTCTCGGGCCGCATGTCCTTCGGGTGCGGGCTGGTGTAGCGGACCCGACGGATGCCGTCGACCGCACCGACGTCACGGAGCAGGTCACCGAACAGCGGGCGGAGCTTCGCCTCGTTGTCGCCGGCCTGGCGAGCCGCCAGCTGCAGGTCGCGGCCGTAGGAGTTGACGTTCTGGCCCAACAGCGTGACCTCGGTGACGCCGGCATCGGCGAGGTGATGCACCTCGTCGAGGATGTCGGCGTACGGCCGGCTGATCTCGACGCCGCGAACCGCCGGCACGATGCAGAACGCGCAGTTGTTGTCGCAGCCGATCTGGATCGTCACCCAGGCGTTGTAGCTGGTCTCGCGTCGGGCGGGCAGCGCCGACGGGAACAGGGCGTGGTCGTCGATGACCGCAGCTTCGAGGATCTCGGTGAGCGGGCCGCTCGCGTCGGCAGCCTCGTGCAGCAGTTCGGCCGCTCGATGGACATTGTGGGTGCCCATCACGACGTCGACGTGCTTGGCCTTCTGCGCGACGAGCTCCCGGTCCTTCTGGGCCAGGCAACCCGAGACGACGATCTGGCGGCCTTCTTTGGCGTCCTTCCACGGCTTGAGGTGACCGAGGTTGCCGTACAGCTTGTTGTCGGCGTTCTCACGGATGCAGCACGTGTTCAGCACGACGACATCGGCATCGTCCTCGGAGTCGGCGAGCACCATGCCGTCGGCCTCGAGCAGCCCGGCGATGCGTTCGGAGTCGTGTTCGTTCATCTGGCACCCGTACGTGCGCAGGGCGTAACGACGCGGGGCATCCGTCTCCATCCCGACCAGGCTAACGGGGGCATCGGAACAGAAGCTGCCGTCGCGGTGTTCACTGTCCCCGTGACCCACATCGACGCCACGACGGAGCAGTACGACCTCATCATCATCGGAAGCGGTTCGGGGAACTCGATCCCCGAGTACCTCTCCGACCGCAAGATCGCGATCGTCGAGCGCGGCACGTTCGGCGGCACCTGCCTCAACGTCGGGTGCATCCCGTCCAAGATGTTCGTGCTCCCGGCCGACAAGGCGGTGGAGGCCGCCGACGGGGCGAAGCTCGGCATCGACACCCAGTTCAACGGTGCCGACTGGCCGGCGATCCGCGACCGGATCTTCGGCCGGATCGATGCAATCGCCGAGGGGGGCCGGCGCTACCGCGACACCGGGTCCGAGAACGTGACGCTGATCCAGGGCACGGCCCGGTTCATCGGCGACAAGGTGTTCGACGTCGAGGGCCGGACGATCAGCGCCCCCAACGTGCTGGTTGCGGCCGGCTCCCGCCCGGTGATCCCCCAGATCCCCGGTCTGGTCGAGACCGGCTTCCACACGTCGGACTCGATCATGCGTCTCGACGAACTGCCCGCACGACTGGGCATCATCGGCGGCGGCTACATCGCGGTGGAGATGGGCCACGTGTTCTCGGCGCTGGGTTCGAGCGTCACGTTGATCAACCGTTCACCGCGGCTGCTGACCGCACAGGACGACGACATCTCCGAACGGTTCACCGAGGTGTTCGGCGAGCGTGTCGATCTGCGACTCGGTCACGTGCCGACGAAGGTCGAGCGTCGCGGCGGCGCGATCGTGATCCACAACGACGGCGTCGACATCGAGGTCGACGAGTTGCTCGTCGCCACCGGACGGGAGCCCAACAGCGACCTCCTCGATGTGGAGGCCGGCGGTCTCGAGTGCCGCCATCACGGCACCGTCCTCGTCGACGAGTACCTGCGAGCAGGCGTCGAGGGCGTCTGGGCGATCGGCGACATCGCCAACGAGTTCCAGCTCAAGCACGTCGCGAACCACGAGGCCGCGACGGCGTTCTGGAACATCGCTCACCCCGGCGACCAGCGCAAGGTCAACCATCGTGCGGTGCCGGCTGCGGTGTTCAGCAACCCGCAGGTGGCCTCGGTCGGACTGACCGAGCGGGCCGCGGTCGCCGCCGGGCACGACTTCGTCGTCGGGCGTCGCGACTACGCGGGCACGGCGTACGGCTGGGCGCTGGTCGACGAGACGTCGTTCGCCAAGGTGCTCGTCGACACCGACTCCGGGCTGATCATCGGTGCGCACATCCTGGGACCACAGGCCGCGACCCTGATCCAACCGCTGATACAGGCCATGCAGTTCGGCCAAACGGCCGCGGCGATCGCGGAAGAGCCGTACTGGATCCATCCGGCACTCACCGAAGTCGTCGAGAACGCGCTGCTCGAGGCCATCGAGCAGCTCTGAGCGGCCGCCGGCACGCGGCACGGGGAGTTGAACGGCTCCAGCGCTACCCTGCCGGACGTGATTGCCATCCTGCTCCAGACGACCCCCTACCGCATCATGGCGATGGTGCACATCCTGGCCGCCGTCGTCGCCTTCGGCCCGCTGTTCCTCTATCCGGGGCTGCGCAAGTCGGGTGAGACGCAGACGATGGCCGCCACCCACATGCGCCTCACCTTCCCGGCGCTCGTCGTGCTCTGGGTGGTCGGCATGGGCCTCGCCGGCATGTCGGAGGACGCCTACAAGATGTCGCAGCTCTGGCTGACCCTGTCGATCCTCAACTGGGTCGTGCTCGTGGCGGTCAGCTGGTTCCTGATCCGACCGGCGATCACCGACACGAGCGAGTCGGCATCGTCGAAGCTCGCCGCCGGCACCGGGATCACCCACCTCGGCTTGGTCATCGGTCTCGTGCTCATGATCTGGAAGCCCGGCCTCTGATGCCCACGACCGTCCGAGCCGCCGTGTGTCGCGAGTTCGACTCGCCGCTCCTCATCGAGGAGCTCACCCTGGCGGATCCCGGACCCGGCGAAGTCCTCGTTCGCGTCGATGCCGTCGCCATCTGTCACAGCGACGTCTCGTACGCCGACGGCGAGTGGGGCGGCGAGCTGCCGGCCGTGTGGGGCCACGAGGCCGCCGGTGAGATCATCGGCGTCGGCCCTGGCGTCGGTTTCGAGACCGGGGAACGTGTCGTCGTGACGCTCATCCGATCGTGTGGCGAATGCCCCCGCTGCCAGCGCGGCGCCGAGGTCGCGTGCGGTGAGACGTTCGCGCTCGACACCGTGACGCCGCTCAGTGATCGAGACGGTGCACCGATCGCGCACGGCATGCGCACGGCCGCGTTCGCCGATCACGTGGTCGTGCACGCGTCACAGATCGTCCCGATCGACGGCGAGGTCGCCGCGGCATCGGCGTCACTCCTCGCGTGCGGGGTCATCACCGGCGTCGGCGCCGTGCTCAACACGGCAGCGGTCGTCCCGGGCTCGACCGTGGTCGTACTCGGGTGCGGCGGCGTCGGCCTCAACGTCGTACAGGGCGCTGCGATCGCCAAAGCAGCAACCGTGATCGCCTCCGATCTCCAATCCGCCAAGCTCGATCTCGCGATTCATCTCGGGGCGACGCACGCCGTCGACCCGTCGTCCGAGGATCTGGCAGCGGTCGTGGCCGAGCTGACCGACGGCCAGATGGCCGACTACGTCTTCATCGCCACCGGGGCGCCGGCGGCACTCGCGAGCGCGGAGCACCTGGTCGGCACGATGGGAGCCATCGTGGTGGTCGGCATGCCGGCCACCGGCGTGGCGGGCCATTTCGACCCCGGTGCGCTCGCCGCCCGCAACCAGCGCATCCTCGGCAGCAAGATGGGCACGTCGGTCATCGCCCGCGACATCCCTGAGCTCGTCGCCAAGTACCACGACGGACGACTCGAACTCGACGGCCTCGTCAGTCGAACATTCCCGCTCGAGGACATCAACGACGCGATGGACGAAGTGCGCTCCGGCGCTGCGCTCCGCAACGTGATCGTGTTCGATCACGAAGGAGCGTGACGATGCGGATCGACGCCGTCGAGACCTTCGTGGTCGGCAACCCACCACCGTCGTTCGGCGGGCAGTACTTCGTGTTCGTCAAGCTGACCACCGACGATGGCATCGTCGGGTACGGCGAGGCGTACGGCGCCACGTTCCGACCCCAGGTGGTCGCGGCTGCGATCGAGGATCTCGCCGACCACTTCCTGGTCGGCGAGGACCCGCACCACATCGAACGGTTCTGGCGGCGCGCCTACAGCCGCGGTTTCACCCAACGTCCCGACGTGACCCTGTCGGGGTGCGTGAGCGCGTTGGAGATGGCGTGCTGGGACATCATCGGCAAGGCAGCCGATCGCCCGGTGTACGAGCTGTTGGGCGGCCGTGTGCACGAGTCGCTCCGGTCGTACACCTATCTGTATCCCCGGCCCGACGACACGGCGGACGTCTACGCCGACGCCACCGCTGCCGCCGCCCGCGCGGTCGACGAAGTCGAGCGCGGCTTCGACGCCGTCAAGTTCGACCCGTCGGGCCCATACACCGCGATGGGTGGCCATCAGCCGCGACTGGTCGACGTCGAGCGCACGGTGGCGTTCGTCCGTGAGATCCGAGCGGCCGTCGGGAACCGCGCCGACCTGTTGGTCGGCACCCACGGACAGTTCACCGCCGGTGGCGCTCTCCGGATCGCTCGCGAGATCGCTCCGTACGACCCGCTGTGGTTCGAAGAGCCGGTACCGCCCGACGACGTGGGGGCCATGGCCCAGGTCGCCGCCCAGAGTTCGGTGCCGATCGCGACCGGGGAGCGGCTCACGACGAAATACGAGTTCGCCCGCGTGCTCGAAGCTCGCGCGGCTTCGATCATCCAGCTCAACCTCGGTCGTGCCGGCGGGTTGCTGGAGGGCAAGAAGATCGCCGCCCTCGCCGAAGCCTTCGGCGCCCAGATCGCTCCGCACTGTTACAACGGACCGATCGGACTCGCCGCCAACATGCAGTTGGCGACGTGCTCGCCGAACTTCTTGATCATCGAATCGATCATGGACAACAGCGGCTTCCATGCCGACCTGCTGACGTCGCCGATCCAGTGGGAGGCCGGACGCCTCATCCCGTCGACGGCGCCAGGCATCGGCGTCGAACTCGACGAGTCGTTCGCCCGCGCTCACCCGTACACCGGCGATCGCACGCACTTGAGCATGTGGAACGACCCGATCGACACCGCCGGCGACGTCGTTCGCTGACCACGCTCGGGGTCGGTCAGCGACCGGGTTCAGTCGGGCAGCGGCATGAGCCCGTCGGCGTCGTTGGGTGCGTACGGATTGTGCGCGATCTCCCACAGGTGGCCGTCGGGGTCGGCGACGTACGACGAGTAGCCGCCCCAGAACACCGGCTCGGGAGGTTTGACCGGAACGGCGCCGGCGGCGACCCATTCGCCGAACACCGCATCGACCTCGTCGCGGTCGGCGCAATTGAGGCTCACCGTGACGCCGCGGAAACCGGTGCCCTCCGGATCGACACCGGCATCCTCCGCCAGGGCGGCGCGCTGGAAGAGACCCAACGCGCTGCCCTGCATGCGGAAGAACGTCACCGTCTCCTGCGATGCCGACGAGCGACGCCAACCGAGCGATTCGTAGAACGCCGTCGACCGGTCGAGGTCGACGACGCCCAACGTCACCATGGTCAGCCGTTGCGGGACCGACATCTCGATGGCCCTCAGTCGAGGCTGATCGGCTCGTCGTCGGCCTCGCTGAAGGCCTCGGCGTCGCCCTCGACCGGAGCGTTCGGGTCGACCTTCAGACCGCAGGCGATCATCACCTTGTCGCTGATCTCCATCATCACCTCGGGGTTCTCGGTGAGGAAGTTCTTGGAGTTCTCGCGGCCCTGCCCGAGCTGTTCGCCCTCGTACGTGAACCATGCCCCCGACTTGTTGACGACACCCAGGTCGACCGACATGTCGAGCAGCGCACCCTCGCGGCTGATGCCCTTGCCGTACATGATGTCGAACTCGGCCTGGCGGAACGGCGGCGACACCTTGTTCTTGACGACCTTGACCCTGGTCCGGTTGCCGACCACCTCGGCACCGTCTTTGAGCGACTCGATGCGGCGGATGTCGAGCCGGACCGACGAGTAGAACTTCAGCGCACGACCACCGGGGGTGGTCTCGGGCGAGCCGAACATCACGCCGATCTTCTCGCGCAGCTGGTTGATGAAGATCGCGATGGTCTTGGTCTTGCTCAGGTTGCCGGTGAGCTTGCGCAGCGCCTGGCTCATCAGGCGGGCCTGCAGACCGACGTGGCTGTCGCCCATGTCGCCCTCGATCTCGGCTCGCGGCGTCAATGCCGCCACGGAGTCGATCACGACGACGTCGATCGCACCCGAGCGCACCAACATGTCGACGATCTCGAGCGCCTGCTCGCCGGTGTCGGGCTGGCTGATGAGCAACTGGTCGATGTCGACCCCGATCGCCTTGGCGTACACCGGGTCCATCGCGTGCTCGGCGTCGATGTAGGCGCACACGCCACCGTTGCGCTGGGCCTCGGCGACCACGTGCATGGCCAGCGTGGACTTACCCGACGACTCCGGGCCGTAGATCTCGGTCACGCGTCCACGGGGCAACCCACCGACGCCGAGGGCGAGGTCGAGCGGCAGCGCGCCGGTCGAGATGGCCTCGATGCCCATCGTGGTCTTGTCGCCCATCTTCATGATGGAGCCCTTGCCGAACTGCTTGTCGATCTGGGCGAGTGCCATGTCGAGTGACTTTTCGCGGTCGTTGGGCATGTGATTTCGTCTCCCTGTTCTTGCTGCTGGTTGTTCGGGGCGAGTGACCCGATCCGTTGGAGTCAACGTGAGATGCACCGTACGGACGGGGTGTGACAGTGTTCCGAGACCCGCTCGCGTCGAGTGCTCCGGCGAATGACATCAGTGTAACCATCGAACAACCGTTCGGGCAAGCAACCCGCCGCGATCCGGTGTCGGTGACGGCCCGAACAAATACGCGCGTACTCCGTCAAGGCGACCGAACCGCCGTCCGATGAAGCGTGGTGCTCCAGCTCCGCCGTTCCCGCGCACGATTGGTCGTCGCATCGGTTTCCGCCCTCTTCCTCGTCGTCTACTTCGCACTCGACGGGCTCGCGGCGGAAGTCGTCTGGGACATCGCGGTCTTCACCCAACTCGTCGTGGCGTTCGGGGTCATCAGCGGCTTCCGGCGGCAACGCCGGGCCTGGTTGGCGATCCTCGGCGCGCAGTGCTGCTTCCTCGCCGGAGACGTCGGGTTCGCGCTCCTCGAATACGTGGTGAGGAGCGACGCGTACCCGAGCGTCGCCGATGCGCTGTACCTCGCCGGCTACCCGCTCCTCGCGGCAGGCCTCATCCCGATCGCCCGCACGCGACGCGGACGGCGCGATGTCGGCGGATTGATCGATGCGTCGATCGTGACGATCGCGAGTGCGGCGGTCCTCTGGGTGTTCATCATGGATCCGACCGTCGGCGACTCGTCCACGTCGGTCATCGCTCGCGTCGTGGCAGTCGCCTACACCGCCGGCGACGTGCTGGCGCTCGGTGTCCTCGCGCTGATGCTGACCCGCCGGACCGGCAACGAACGGCCGTTCTGGTACATCACCGCCGGCGTCGCCGCCATGTTCGTCGGGGACGTCGCCTTCTCGTTCATGGCCCTGCAGGACAGCTACCAACTCGGTGGCCCGATCGACGCGCTCTGGTATCTGAACTACACCTGCTTCGTCCTCGCCGTGATGCACCCCGGGTGCGAACATCTCGGCGACGGAGCCACCGGAGGCCACACGCGCCTCACCCCGTCACGCCTCGCCTCGTTGGCGGTCGCAGCGCTCGCAGCACCGACGGTGCTGATCATCCGGATCGAATCGGCCTCGACCTCCCAGGCATCGGTGCTGCTGGCAGGCACGTTGGTCATGTTCGTGCTCGTGATCGTGCGCCTCCAACTGATCGCGCACGACCTCGACGACAGCCGACGACAACTGTCGTACGACGCGTCCCACGACGCACTGACCGGGCTCGCCAACCGGACCTTGCTCGCCGACCGCGCCGGCGAGTTGCTCGCTCGCCCGGGCACGACCGGCACGACGGCGGTCCTGTGCCTCGACCTCGACGACTTCAAACCGGTCAACGACCTCCTCGGACACTCCACCGGGGACGAACTGCTGAGAGTGATCGCCAGGAGGTTGACGGATCTCGCCGGAGAGCGCGACGTCGTCGCTCGTCTGGGTGGCGACGAGTTCGCGATCCTGCTCGCCGACACCGACACCGATGGTGCCGTCGCCGTGGCACAGGCGGCCATCGAGGCGGTCCGGCACTCGGCCGACATCGGTGGACCGGTCGAGGTCTATCCCAATGTCTCGATCGGGATCACCATCGGCCGAACGGGTGATCCCGTCGAGGATCTCCTCCGCGACGCCGACATCGCGATGTACAGCGCCAAGCGGCGGGGCAAGGGCCAGTGGGCGCTCTTCGAACCGAACATCGCACAGCACGCGATGGATTGGCTCGAACTCCGCGCCGACCTGACCGAGGCACTCGCCGACGGCCAGTTGTTCGTCGAGTTCCAACCCGTCGTTCGACTCGACGACCGACGCGTCGTCGGCGCCGAAGCCCTGGTCCGATGGCAGCACCCGACCCTCGGACTGGTCCGCCCCGATCGGTTCATCCCCGTCGCGGAGGATTCGGGGCTCATCGTGCCGATCGGAGCCTGGGTGCTCGAACAGGCATGTCGCGCCGCCCAGTCGTGGAGCACCGACGCATCCGGCCTCGACATCTCGGTGAACGTCAGCCCGAATCAGTTCCTGGACTCGTCCTTCGTCGACACCGTCCGGTCCACCCTCGACGCCACCGGGCTCGCGCCGGGCCGGCTCGTCCTCGAGATCACCGAGACGACCCAGCTCGCCGACGAGGCTGCAGCGATCGGCATGCTGCGGGCGCTGCGCTCGCTCGGAGTCAGGATCGCGCTCGACGACATGGGGGCGGGGTTCGCGTCGTTGCGCTACCTTCGCTCGTTGCCGATCGACATCGTCAAACTCGACCGCTCGTTCATGACCAATCTGGACGATGACAGCGGCCTGCTCTCGGGTCTGATCGGGCTGCTCCGCTCACTCGACCTCAGCGTCATCGTCGAAGGTGTCGAACTCGAGATCCACGAGCGCACCGCTCGTGAGCTCGGAGCGCTCTACGCCCAGGGCTTCCGCTACTCGACGTCGATCGACAGCGAAGCCTTCCGCCGGTTCATCGACGCGCCGGCGCGCAGCGCCAGCTGAACGAGCCGCCACCACCTCGCTCAGAGCGTGGCGTCGCCCTCGCCCGCGAGTTCCTCGGGCGTCGGGCGCCGCATCCACAGGTCGACCGCTTGCCACAGCGTGAACGACACCGGGTAGAACAGCGCCGGCCCGAGGATCCCGATCGCCGCGGTCACGATCGTGACGGTGCCGATCGGTACGTCGGGCGCGGTGAACGCCACGAGCAGGAGGATCGTGAGCAGGATCGAGCCGAACGTGAGGATGATGTTGGCGGTCGTGGCGCCGAGCTCGAACGCCGAGTCGCCCCGGCGGTACCCGTGTCCACAATTCGCACAGACCTCCTGGCGCCGGAACCACCCCGTGAAGTACGCCCGCTGGTCGCCACACCACGCACACCGGCGGGTCAGACCACGGAACAACAGACGCGGTCGCGAAGGAAAGTCGTCGATCGGCTTCGCCACACTCGCAACTTATCGCCCGCGTTTGCCAGACTCTGCAGCAATGGAGCGATCTCTCGCCGGTGTCCTGTTCCTCGTGGCCGCCGTGGCTTTCAGTTTGTCCGCCGGCGGGTGGTGGATGCAGCGGATCGCGTTCACGCCCGACGAGGCCACCGACACCACGGCCGCGATCCTCGAAGCGCCCGACATCCGACTCGAGCTCAACACCGTGATCACCGGCGCCGCGGCACCGTCGCTCGACCAGCCGGCGACCGATCTGTCGTCGATGCTCGAGCGTGACATCCTGTCGACCCGACTCGGCGCCACCGTGATGATCCCGCTGATCCACCAGGCCCACGACCGCATCATCGGCCTGCGCGACGACGAGCCGATCCGACTCACCGGCAACGAGTTGATCCCGATCGTGCGCGACCAGCGAGCCGCCGACGTGTCGACGATCACCATGCCGATCCAGCCGATCGGCGTGCTCAAGACGACTCGGTCCGTGCTCGGATGGATGATTCCGATCAGTGCAGGTCTCGGCCTGCTCGCACTGGTGCTCGGCGTGTTCGCCCGACCCGACCGACGCGACCTCCTGCGCGGCCTCGGCGAGTTCTTCACCGCGCTCGCCGCATCGATGCTCGTCTTCGGCTACCTGATCCCGGTCCAGTTCCTCACCGCGATCGACAACCGGACCTGGACCCACGCGATCCCCCGGCTCGCGCTGCGCACGCTGCCGGTCGTGCTCGGCGCAGCGGCGATCTTCGCCGGGGTGGGCATCGCCCTCGTGCTGTCATCGCGTGCCGGTGGCAAGCGCCGACAGTGGTCGACCCCGCTCTCGGTCGCCCGCTACCGCGGTGGCGACAACCCCGGCTGGGGCTGAGCGGCCGCTCAGTCGACGTCCATCGAGCGCAGCCGGACGGCTGCCATCGCCAACGCCACCACGGCGGCGAGCAGCGGCATGACCACGCCGACGGCGAGCCCCAGGTCGCCGAGATCGAGATCGACATCGGTGATCGACGTGAGGATCGAACGGGTGTAGCCGCGGATCGCGAGCTTCGCGGCGAAGCTGCCGAACGCTGCCACGATGCCTTCCCAGATCAGGATGTATCCGAGCCCCCACACGATCGCGTTCTTGAGCATCAGCCCGGCGAGCACGAAGATCGCGGAGTAGGCGATCACCCCGACGACCGCTGCGAGCAACGTCGCCACGACCAGGTCGCTGCCACCGTCGACGACGATCGACGACACGGTCAGCGGCACGAGCGTGAGCGGCAGGCTGACCGTGACCGACGCGAGCCATCCGCCGACCACGACCGGCCAGCGGTCCATCGGACGCAGCCAGAGGTAGACCAGCGTCGAGTCCTCGCGCAGGTCGCCGAGCGCCGCCGATGCGAACACGAGTGCCACGATCGGCACCAGCGTCGTGAACCCGAGGTCGGAGATCAACCGCACACCGGTCTCGACCGGATCGGATGACGCGTCGGCGGCTCCGACGGCCACCGCGACGACGGTGACGACGACGCCGACGAGCATCAGGGCGGCCACACGGCCGCGTGTGATCAGCTGGCGGAGCACCACGCCGTAGGTCAGCCGGATCGCCGAAGCGACTCCCACCGTGCCGCTCATCGCCGCTCCACCAGGTATCGGAACACGGATTCGAGATCGTCGTCGGTGGGTTCGACCTCGCGCAGCCGCACCCCGCACTCGCGAGCGACCGTCGCGATGTTGCGGCCGAACCCGTCGACGTCGCTGGTGTCGATCATCAACGAATCGGCCGCGATCGACACACCGTCGACGACACCCAGGTCGACGAGTGCGGCAGCGAGCCGCCGCGGGGCATCGGTCGCGACGCGGATGCGGTGCGGACGGTCGTCCATCAGGTTGCGCAGGTCTCGGTAGTCGCCGCTCGCGGCGAGTCGTCCCTGCGCGATCACGAGCACGCGCGAACCGAGCCGGGCCACCTCGTCGAGCACGTGGCTCGACACGAGCACACACGTGCCGGCGTCACCGAGATCGTGGAAGAGGCGGATCATCCGGTTGCGCTGCACGGGGTCGAGACCCGTGAGCGGCTCGTCGAGGATGAGGAGTTCTGGCTCGTTCACGAGCGCTGCCGCGAGCTTCACCCGCTGCCGCATCCCCTTCGAGTAGGCGCCGACCGGTTTGCCGTCGTCGGCGTCGAGGTCGACCAGGCCCAGGACCTGGCGCGCCGCCGGGCCCGCTTGCTCGACGCCATGGGTCTGCGCCGCCATCTCGACGAACCGACGCGCCGACAGCCGATCGAACAGCGCATCCTGCTGCGGCGAGAGCCCGATCCGACCGCGGACGTCGCGATCGGCGCGGGCGTCGGCGCCCAGGACCCGAACGGTGCCGCGCGTCGGTGCGGTCAAGCCGCACATCACACGGAACAGGGTGGACTTGCCGGCACCGTTGGGGCCGAGCAGCGCGGTGACGCCGGCGCCGACGGTGAACGACACGTCGGACACGGCGACGACGTCACCGTACGACTTGGTGACGTTGACGACTTCGACGATCGCGTCGGCGATCGGCGTCGCAGCACCCGGTGCGGCCGGCGGTGGCGGGGCCCAGTTCGACATCAGACCGCCGCCAACTTCCGGTAGCGGCCGACCAACATTCCGGCGCCGAAGCCGGTCCACCCGAGGCAGCCGACGACGACGAGCCACGAGTCGAGTCGCCGCATGTCGTCGCCACGCTCGCCGAACAGCCGCGGTGCGACCTCGAGCGCCACCCCGAGCGGGTCGAGTACGCGCCACTGCTCGGCCAGCCCGCCCGCGTCGACCAGCAGGTTCGCGACGATCGTCGCTCCGAGCATGACGAACACGACGGCGATGCTCGCGAAGGCACGACGGTCGGTCATGCTCGCGACGCCGAGGCTGACCGACGTGTAGACGACGCAGACCACCAGCCCGGCCAGCAGCAGGCGGCCGACCACGCCGACCCAGTCGACGAGACCATCGGGCCCCTGGCTCTGGAACGTGTAGCCGAACACCCACAGCAGCGGCGGGCCGAGCACGATCAGGGCCATCGTGCCCAGCACCGCCAGCACCTTGGCGACCACGTACGTCGTCCGCGACAGGGGCGTCGACAGGTACAGCGCGAACATGCCGTCGCGCCGGTCGCGGACGATCGCCTCGGGCGCGACCAGCGCCACGAACACGATCGTCGCCACGAACGAGAAGCCGAAGAACTCCCAGTACTCGGGGCGGACTTCGTCACCGAAGTCGCCGAGCAGCACCGAGATCGCCAGGAACGCCACCGCCGGCACGAACGCGACCACCAGCACGATCACCGGGAACACCTTGTGGCGAGCCGAACGGCCGAGACCGAGAATGCTGCGTACCGTGTGCCAGGCGACCGAACGCACGGCGCCGACGACGCCGGACCGGTCGCCGTCGAAGCGCCGGTACCCACGGTCGTGGATGCGTGCGTCGCTCATCGCTCGACCCCGCCGAAGAGATCCTCGAGTCGGCGGCGGCGGCGGACGATCCGACCGACCCTGGCGCCGGCCTCGGCGACCGCGTCGCGCACCTGGTCGGCGACGACATCGGCATCGGCACCGAACACCTCGATCCGGGTGCTCGACCGATCACGCCGTACCTCGGCGCCGGCCTCGGTGAGCGCGTGGACGACCCGGCCGAGCGCGTCGGGGATGTCGGCCACCTCGACCAGTTCGACGACGAGCCCGTCGTCCTGACCCACCAGATCGTCGAGCCGGCCTGATGCGATGAGCCGGCCGGCATCGAGGGCGACGACGTGGTCACAGATCCGCTCGACCTCTTCGAGCAGGTGCGACGACAGGAGGACGTCGATCCCGTAGTCGGTGCTGATCTGTCGGATGAGCGCCAGCATCTCGTCGCGCTGCACCGGGTCGAGACCGTCGGTCGGCTCGTCGAGGAGGACCAGCGACGGGTCGGCGGCGAGCGCCTGTGCCAGCTTGACCCGCTGTCGCTGACCGGTCGACATCGTGCCGAGCGGGCGGAACCGCTCCTCCCCCAGCCCGACCAGCCAGAGGGCATCGCTCGCACGGCCCCGCGCCTCGGCACGTGGCATGCCGCGCACCTCGGCCAGGTGCTTCACGAAGTCGGAGGCCGGCATCTCGTCGGGGAACAGGTTGCGCTCGGGCCCGTAGCCGACCAACGATCGGAGCTCGGCGCCACGCTCGACCGGGTTCATCCCGAGCACCTCGGCGGTACCGGACGTCGGAAACCGCAGTCCGAGCAGGATGCTCATGAACGTCGTCTTCCCGGCACCGTTGGCCCCGACGAGCCCCGTGACGCCGCGCTCGACGGCGACGTCGAGCCCGTCGAGGGCGCGGTGTGACCCGAACTGCATCGTGAGCCCGCTGGCGGAGATGACCGGCACGGTTCAGATCATCGCAGGTGACGGACGCTCGCGCATCGGTCGCCCGGCCGATCGAGGGTCGTCCGAACGGCGGAGCGCAGCACGGAGCGTCGAGCGGACGACCCGGGCGAAGCGTCGATCAGCCGGTGAGTTCGTCGACGAACTCCTGGAACACGTCGGCGTACATCATGGCGGCGGTCTCGTCGTGCATGACCGAGATCAACCACTGTTCGTCGAGACCCGGCGGCAGCAGGACCCCGCGGTTGATGCCGTGGATCCACTGGGCGAACGCCAGATCGAAGTCGGTCGCCTTGTAGTCGCGGTAGTTGCGCACCCGCTGCTCGGACCAGGTGATGCACCCCTTGGCGCCGAACTGCACCGTGTGTGCCGGCAGACCGGACTCGTCGATGATGCCCTGCACCGCTTCGACGAGACGGGTGTTGCGGCCGATCGCCTCGTCGACGATCGGGCGCGTGCACGCCTCGGTCAGCGTCGCCTTGACGGCAGCCATCACGAGCGGGTTGCCGTTGTACGTGCCGAGGTGCAGCACGGTGCCCTGTGTGATGAGATCCATGTACTCGGCCTTGCCGCCGAACGCGCCGACCGGGAAGCCGCCACCGATCGACTTGGCGAGCGTCACGAGATCGGGCTCGACGCCGAATTTCCGGGTCGCGCCGCCGTACCCGGCGGTGATGCCCGTCTTGACCTCGTCGAAGATCAGCAGGGTGCCGTGCTTGTCGCAGATCTCGCGGACGGCCTGGAGGTAGCCCTCGTCGGGCAGGCAGATGCCGATGTTCTCCATCACCGGCTCGACGATGAACGCCGCGACCGTGCCGCCGGCGAGCGCGCGGTCGAGCGCCTCGGGGTCGTTGTACGGGATCACGACGACGTCGTCGAGCGTGCCCTTGGTGAGGCCTGCCGACTGCGGCACCGAATTGGGTGCGTCGGCAGGTCCCGCATCTTCGAGCGACGGCTTGTTGGACACCATCACCTCGTCGTGGTGGCCGTGGTAGCCGCCCTCGACCTTGACGAGCTTCTCGCGGCCAGTGGCGCCCCGGGCGAGCCGGATCGCGTCCATCGTCGCCTCGGTCCCCGAGTTGGTCGGGCGCCACATCGGCAGGCCGTACCGCTCGGCGAGCAACTCGCCCACGTCGGCGTTCAGCTCACAGGGGGTGACGTACAGCGTGCCGTCGTCGAGCTGCTTCATGACCGCGGCGCGAACGGCCGGGTTCATGTGCCCGGCGAAGAGCGCCCCGAACCCCATGTCGTAGTCGACGTACTCGTTGTCGTCGACATCGATCATCTTCGACCCGGATGCGTGCTTCACCACGACCGGCCAGGGGTCGTACGCCTGGAAGCTGGACGGCACACCGGCCGGCATGACCTTGCGCGCCCGCTCGGTCGCGATCTGCGAGTGATGGGTGCGCTGCGAGTACAGCTCCATCTCCCGCTTCGTGATGTCTTTCGCCTTGGCAACGAGATCGTCGTGGCTCGACACGGTTATCAGTGCTTTCTGTGAGTTGGGTGTCGCCACACTAGTCCGTGGGATCGACGCCCATCTCGTGCCTCCCCCGCGGCCCGGGCGGGCCTCGTCAGTCGCCCTTGCGGCGCAGGCCTCGCTGCCAGACCCCGGTGACCCGGTCGGGGTCGCCCCAGACGCTGCGATCGTCGAGGGGATTCGCATCCATCGTGATGACGTCGGCGTCGTAGCCCTCACGGAGCTGACCGGTGTGCGGCGCCTGGGGTCCGAGGGTCTCCGGACCGTTCGCCGTCGCGGCCTCGATCGCCTCGAGGTCGGTCATCCCGGCGTTGATCAGGTGCATCACTTCGAGACTGCCGGTGCCGTACATCTGCCCCGACACGAAGATGTCGCAGCCGGCGGCGATCTTGACGCCCTTGGCGATCGCGATCTTCATCGCCTGCTCGTGGACGGCGCTGACCATCTGACCCTTCTCGTACACATACCGGGGCAGCTGGTCCTCCTGCCGCAGCAGCGCCTCGCAGACGTAGCGGGTCGGCACGAGCCAGGTGCCCTGCTCGACCATCAGGTCGGCGGCCTCCTCGTCGAGGTAGCTGCCGTGCTCGATCGAGTGCACCCCGGCGCGGAGTGCCGCCATGATGCCGGCCTTGCCGTGGCAGTGCGCGGCGACGATCCGCTCGGCGCGGGCCGCCTCGGCGACGATCGCCGCCAGCTCCTCGTCGGAGAACTGCTGGTGCATCGGATGGTCGATCTCCGACATCACCCCACCGGAGGCGCAGATCTTGATGAGCTTGGCATTGGACCGCAGGTTGGTCCGCACGGCCTTGAGCACCTCGGGAACACCGTCGCAGAGGATCGAGAACCCGGCGTTGCAGGTGAGTTCGTGGGCGAAGTCGAGCGGCAGCGAGTGGATGTCGCCGTGGCCGCCGGTGGTCGACAGGATCCGGCCGGCGCCGTAGATGTGCGGACCGCGCATCCGGCCCTCGGCGACCACGGACGCGAGCCGGAGACCGATGCCGCCGACGTCGCGAACGCTGGTGATGCCGCCGTCGAGGACCTTGCCGGCGTCCTCGACCGCCCTGGCTGCGGCGGCGACGAGATCGAGCGTGGCGAGCGCCTCGAGGTTCGACAGCGCCATCCCGACGAAGTGGGTATGGCAATCCCACAGCCCGGGCAGCACGGCCGGCACCTCGAAGGTCTCGTCACCCGGCTCCGCTCCCGGTGCGCCATCGGTGGGGCCGGCGTAGATGATCGCGCCGTGTTCCATGACGACCGTGCCCCGCTCGATCGGATCACCTCGGCCGGGGATCAGGACATCGGCGACGACTCGGGTTGCGACCATGACGGCACGTTACGCGAGCGCAGCGCTCGCTCGACGACCCCGGTTCGTCGCCGCCCACCCCTAGTGTCGAACCCATGGCTGTCCACGACGATCTGAACAACGACGATCTGAACAACGACGAACCGATCAACGACGAACTGGTCAACAAGGTGACGTGGAAGATCCCGAATGCGCTCGCGCTCGTCGGATCGCGGGCCGGCGACGAATGGAACGCGATGACGACGAGTTGGATCACCCAACTCTCGATGGAGCCGGTGCTGATCGGCATCGGTGTCGACAACGACGCCGTCACGCATCGTCTGATCACCGACGGCGGCTCGTTCACGGTCAACCTGTGGTCGTCGGACGACACCCGGGTCTTCGTGAAGTTCTCCAAGCCGGCGACCTTCGACGCGAGCGAGATGACCCTCAACGGACGGGCGGTCCGTGAAGGTGCCAACGGCGCGCCGGTGTTCGAGGAAGCGATCGCTCACCTCGACTGCGCCGTGCGTCGGTCGCTCGATCTCGGCACGCACACGCTGTTCATCGGCGAGGTCGTCGACGCGGGGGTCCGTGACGACGACGCCACGTCGGCCGCCATGAGTGACACGCGGATGAAATACGGCGGCGTCAAACGCCACTGAGTTCTCGGGTCGGCACCCGACCACCGTGGACTCGGGTGGGGCTCCGACCGGGCACCCCACTCGAGCACGGTTCACGACGGTGTCAGCTCGTACGTCTCGGTTCCGTCGGGGACCTCGACGACGACCTCGACGACGCGCGGTCCGCTGCCGTCGGTGTCCTCGATGGCGACGGTCAGACGACCGACACGATGATCCTCGGTGAGGGGCTGGCGGGTGTCGCCGATCCGGCCGATGCGGACGTCGGCAGGAACCTCGGCCTCGGCGGCGCCGAGCAGGCCGGCGGCTCGAGCCCGCGCCACCTCGATGTCGACGACGGCCTCGTCGTCGACGGTGTCGATGCAGTCGGTCACGTCGGGCGGACACATGCCCTGCGACGGATCGTCCGCACAGTCGGGGTCGCCGACCAGACAGGCGTCGCTGCCCGGGCCGTCGTCGACGATGTCCGACGAGCCGCACGCACCCGTTCCGAGGGCGAGCAGTCCGGCGACGAACATGGCGAGTGGGAGTTTCATGGTGTTTCCTTTCGGCCCGGTCGGGCGTGATGACCAACCGGTACGGACGGTCGGTCGGTTGGTGTGTGCGTCGGTGCAGTGCCGACCCGGATCGGCGCTGCGCTGCTCGCAGCGCGGCGGGCGTCGACGAAGCGACGGGCGTGGTCGGCGCTGAGTGGCACGGCCGTCACCCCGCCCGGCGCGTCAGGACGACGCCGAACGCGATCAGCCAGACCGGCATCGTCAGCCCGGGGAGTCCGGGCAGCCCGGTCGCGGCTGCGGCGAGCGCCGGGAGGGCGACGAGCACGATCGTGACCACGCCGAGCCATCGGGGCAACACGCGCCGCTCCCCCATCGTCATCGGCAGGATGCAGATCGCTGCGAGCATCGCCCCCCACCACCCGATCAGTGCGCCGAAGTCGAGGTAGTAGTACGCGGCAGCGAGTCCCTCGATCCACATCGTGCCGTCGTCGACGCCACCGGGCAGGTAGAGGGCCAGCGAACCGGCCATGCACGCCGCGATCACGGCGAGCGTGGCGGTGATCGACAGCGCCGGGGGCACGACCGCGGCCGACAACCTGCCGCCGCCGCGCTGCTCGATCCAGGGCCGGAGCGCAGCGATCGCGACGACGAGCGATGCGGCGCAGGCGAGCCCGAGGACGAACGAGACGTGGTACTGCAGACGTGGCAGGTTCTCGACGACCTCGAGCGGGTCGGGATCCCGGTCGGCAGTGGTGGCGCCCATGCTGGTGAGGTTCGCGGCGAGTCCCGTGACGCCGGCGACGACGGCCCACCAGGGCCAGCGAGCGGCACGGGGCCCCATCGGTGTCGTCGGTGTCGTCGGGTCGGCGAGATCCGGCAACGCGCCGATGCCGCCGGCCGGTTGATCGGACCACGACGGCGTGTCGGACAGGGTGGTCATCTTCGGTTCCTCCTGGTTCGGGGCCGCTCGGGCGGCCGGTCGGGTTCATGCTGCGGACACGTGCTTGGCGTCGACTTGGCGGGGCGTTCCGATGTCGGGAGCCGCGTGCCATGTCGATGCCAAGCGGTCGGGATGACGCTGTGGTCGATGGACGACCCTGTCGAACCGGACGCCGACGCCTGGCCACCGGCCGTGTTCCGCCCGGCCGGCCCGTCGCCGACGAACCCGCCACGTCTCGTGGCCCGTCGCTTCGAACTCGTCGACGTCGGCGCCGATGCCGCCGATCGGACGGCGTCGATCGACATCGTCGTGCTCGGTCGGGTCTGGGTCGTGGTCGGGTGCGTCGGTCCCTCCGCCGAATGGATCTCGCGCCTCGTCGCCGAGGTCGCCGTCGACGCGGTCCGGCACGGGGCGGCCCGATTGACGGTCGGCCCCGGATGCCCACCCGAAGTGGAGGCGGTGGTCCTCGACCTGGGCGGCCACACCGACGAGTTCGGTGTCGTCATCGACCTGTGAACTGCGCGACGATGTGCGATGCACTTCGGTGTGCTCGGCCCTCTCGAGGTTGATGTCGGCACCGGCGGGGCGGCGCTCGGCCGTCGCAAGCAGCGTGGGCTCCTCGCCGTCCTGCTCACCGCCCGCAACACCACGGTGCCGATCGATCGGCTGATCGATCTGCTGTGGGACGACGAGCCTCCCCCGCAGGCCATGGCGTCGGTCCAGGCCTATGTCTCCAATCTGCGTCGGCTGCTCGAACCCGATCGCCGACTGCGCGCGCCGGCCACTCGGCTCGTGAGCCGACCGCCGGGGTATTCGCTGGTCGTCGCGCCCGGCGAACTCGACGCCGACCGCTTCGCATCGCTCGTCGAGGCCGGCGCTCGGGCACGTGACGCGAACGAACTGGCCCAGGCCCGACGACTCGTCGCGGAGGGCCTGCAACTGTGGCGAGGCCCGGCGTACGGCGAGTTCGCCCACCACTCGTTCGCGGTCGCCGAGGCGACCCGGCTCGAAGCGCTCCGGCACTCGGCGATCGAGGACCTCCTCGACATCCGGCTGGCCGAGGGCGACCACCACGCGGTCGCCGCCGATGCCGAGGTGCTCGTGGCCGAACACCCCCTTCGTGAGCGTGGCTGGGAGCTGCTCATGGTCGCGCTGTACCGGGCCGGACGCCAGGGTGACGCGCTCCGGGCGTTCCAGCGGGCGCGGGAGGTGCTCGGTGAAGAGCTCGGGGTCGACCCGTCGCCGCGGCTCCGCTCGCTCGAGGCCGACGTCCTCGCCCAATCCCCGATCCTCGACGTCCCCGCGCGGCCCGTGGCGGCGCGTTCCGTCACCGCGTCGACGCCCCCTGACGGCCTCGTCGGCGACGCCGATCGGCCGCCGATCGTGGGGCGCGACCTCGAGTTGGGACGCCTCACCGCGGCGCTCGACCGGGCCCGGACCGGGTCGGGGGCGGTGATCGTGATCGACGGCGAAGCCGGTGTGGGCAAGTCGGCGTTGGCGCTGACGCTCGCGAATGCCGCGGCCGCGAGCGGCATGTCCGTCGGCATCGGCCACAGCCCCGAGACCCGAGATGCACCGGCGCTCTGGCCGTGGGCCCAGGTGCTGCGCCAACTCGGCGGCGAGCGGGACGCCGGGGAGGATGCGGGCATCATCGGTTCGACCGGCATGATCGGTGACGACGACGCGGCGCCGGCCGCGCGCCGGACCCGAGTCGTGCGTCGGATCGTCGACCACGCGAAGGCGGCTCCGACGCTCGTCGTCATCGACGACGTCCAGTGGTCGGACGGGCCGTCGCACCACGTGCTGCGCCTGCTCGCCGACGAGGCGGCATCAGCGGCCCTCCTCGTCATCGCCACCCGACGGGTTCCGGCCGACGACGAGGACCCGGCGCTCGTGGAGACCATGGCCCATCTCGTGCGGGCGAGGGCGAGCGATCGGATCCATCTCCGCCCGCTCGATGCCGATGCCGGCACCCGCCTCGTCCGCGACATCGCCGGTCCGCTGTCCGATGAACTCGCCGCCACGATCCACGAGCGGTCGGGGGGCAACCCCTTCTACGCGGTCGAATTGGCACGGTTGGTCACGGCCGAGGGGCCGGCAGCCAGCGGCGGCGTTCCGGCTACGGTCCGCGACGTCGTCCGACGTCGACTCGCCCGGCTGCCCGAGCAGGCCGTTGCGGTCATCTCGATCGCGGCGGTGCTCGGCACCGACGTCGAGCCGAGGGTCGTCGCCCATGTCGCCGGCCTCGACCTCGACCCCGTGCTCGACCTGCTCGACCTCGCCGTCGTCGTCGGTCTCCTGACCGAGGGCGGCACGGCGACCACGTTCCGATTCACCCACGACCTGCTGCGCACCACGGTCGAAGCGACGCTCCCCGCCGCACGGCGGGCCCGTCTCCATGCCGCTGCCGTCGGCGCGATCGAGGCGATCCACGGCGACGCCCCGTCCCACGTGCACGCCCTCGCCCGACACGCGCTCGCGGCGGTCGTCGTCACCGGACCACAGGCGGCGATCGACCACGTCATCGCGAGCGGCCGTGCGGCGCAGTGGGCACTCGACCTCGACACGGCTGCGAAGCAGTATCAATCGGCATCCGAGCTCGTGTCGGCGCAACCTCGCCACGACGCTGCGCTCGCGTCGCGGCTGTCGATCATCGGCGCCCAGACCGGATTCCTCATCCACGGCCGGACCGCGGCGGTCGAAGCGAGTTTCCGGTCCGTCAGGTCCCACCACGAGGGGCGCGGCGGCGACCGTGAACTCTGGGCCGCGCTCGGGTGGGGCAGCTATGCGCCGCTCTGGGGCGACTTCGAGGCCGCGGCCGAATGCGCCGGGTGGCTCCGCAGCCTCGACGACGGCCGGGTGGACGTCCAGCGTGCGATCAGCGCGGCGCGGTATCTGGAGGCCTTCGGGGCCTGGACCGGATCGATCGAGACCGCCCGCCCCGGGCTCGACGCCTCGATCGGCGAACCGAACTTCGGTGTCGGCCCGGCGATCCGCCGCGGCCTGCTCGCCGTCCTCGACGTGATCGCCGGTCAGGGCGATGAGGCGTTCGGCACGGCGGCGATCGCGATGCGGGACGCGACGCTCGGCGGCGCCTGGTCGGGACGGGCGGCCGAGCCGCCGGGTACCGGACCGTGGGTCGCAGCGTGGACCGGCGCGTTCGCTGCGCTCGCGCTCGCACTGGTCTCCGACGAGGGCCTCCCGATCCGCGACGTGGTCCAGTCGGCCCGGACGACGGGCGCCGGCATCCGATTCACCGACCTGGTACTCGCCGCCGCGGCCCACGCCGCCGACGCCCTCGACGGAGACGACGGGGCGATCGAGCAGCTGGCCGACGCCCGGGCGGCGCTCGCCGCCGGCGACGACGGGTTGTTCGGCCTCCCTCTGAGCATCGTCGAGCTCCGGGTTCGACAATGCCACCGGCGGGCGGGCACCCGATTCGGGTCCGAGATCAGCGCCGAGATCCGACGCACCGGGCAGACCGGATGGCAGCCCGTCCTCGACGCCGTCCAGGGCGGGTGACCGCGCCCGCTCGCCATCACGGGTTGATGACCGTACATTGTACGGGTACAGTGTCCGAGTGAACCGTACTTAGTACGATCATGCCATCGACACCCACGACACCAGGACGCCAGCCATGACGATCATCAGCCACGACCTCCCGACCACCACCGACACCGACAGCAGCCGCACCACGAGCGATGCCGGAGCCACGACCATGCGTGCCGTCGTCCAGGACCGCTACGGATCGGCCGACGCGCTCGAACTGCGGACCGTCGATCGTCCCGTCGTCGCTCCGTCACAGGTCCTGATCGAGGTCCATGCCGCCGGCGTCGACCGTGGGGTCGAACATCTGATGACCGGCCGGCCGTACGCGGTCCGACTCGGCTTCGGGCTGACGAAGCCGAAGCAACCGGTTCCGGGCCTCGACGTCGCCGGACGCGTCGTCGCCGTCGGCGACGAGGTCACCCGGTTCCGCGTCGGAGACCGAGTGTTCGGCATCGCGATCGGCGCCTACGCCGAATACGCCGCCGCCGAGGAAGCCAAGCTCTCCACGATTCCCGACGGCATCACGATGGAGCAGGCAGGTGTCGCCACGGTCTCCGGCATCACGGCTCTCCAGGCCCTCACCGACGTCGGCCGGGTCGAAGCCGGTCAGCACGTCCTCGTGCTCGGCGCGTCGGGCGGCGTCGGCACCTACGCCGTGCAGATCGCGAAGGCGTTGGGTGCCGAGGTCACCGGCGTCGCCGGCACCGCCAAGGTCGAGTTGGTCCGTTCACTCGGCGCCGACCACGTCATCGACTACACCACCGACGACTTCGTCGACGGGCCCACCCGCTACGACCTCATCATCGACATCGGCGGCCGCAACAGCATCCGCCGCCTGCGTCGGGTGCTGACCCCGGCCGGCACCCTCGTGATCGTCGGTGGTGAGGAAGGCGGCACGTGGACCGGCGGCATCGGCCGTCAGATCCGAGCCACGCTGCTCTCGCCGTTGCTCCGGCAGCGCCTCACGATGTTCCTCAGCACGGAGCACCACTCGTTCATCGACCGTCTCGCCGATCACCTGGCCTCGGGCGAGGTCGTGCCGGCGATCGGCGATCGGTTCCCCCTCGACCGGACCGCCGACGCGCTCCGCCGACTCGGTTCCGGTGGCACGATGGGCAAGTCCGTCATCGTCGTCCGCGACGCCGCCCCGGCGACGTCGTGAACGCGGGCAACTCCGGGCGGTCCCGCCTGGCGCGGATCCTCCCCTTCCTCTGGCTCGGACTCTCGGTCGTCTGGGCGGCCGTGATCGTCGTGACCGACCACATCGCCTGGCCGTTGGCGCTGTGGATCGCGACCACCGTCGGGCCGTTGACGGCTCTCCAGTCCCGCACCGACAACTGTTCGCCGCCGTCGACCTGAGTTCGTGGACGACGGCGAGCGACCGATTCAGCTGCGCGGCACCTCGACCCAGGGGACGTCCTTGTCGACCCGAGGCTCGCCCGGCAGACCGAGCACCTGCTCACCGAGGATGTTCCGGAGAATCTCGGACGTACCGCCCTCGATCGAGTTGGCCCGCACCCGCAGGAACGCGTGCTGCATGCCCTTGCCCGCACCGCTCGCGTCGAGGTCGGTCGGACGCCGGAACGTGTAGTCGTAACCGATCTGACCGTCCATACCCAGCAGGTCGACGCAGAAGTTGTAGAGCCGCTTGTTGAACTCGGAGAACTCGAGCTTCGCCACCGACATCTCGGGGCCCGGGTTGCCCGCCTTGGCTGCTTCGGCCGCCCGCAGGTTGGTCAACCGGCCGACCTCGCCGCGCACCCACAGGCGCATCAGCTCATCTTTCCGGGCACCGGTGCGTTCGGACTCGTCGAGCTGTTCCCAGATCGCGACCGCGTCGGTCGCCGCTCCCCCGCGGCGCGGCTTGCTGCCGCCCGCCGAGCCGCCACCGATCGCCGACCGTTCGTTCATCAACGTGGTGAGCGATGCACGCCAGCCCTCGCCCTCGGCGCCGATCCGGTTGAAGTCGGGCACCCGCACGTCGGTCATGTAGACCTCGTTGAACTCGGCCTCACCGGTGATCTGCCTCAGCGGTCGCACCTCGACGCCCTCCGACTTCATGTCGAGGGCGAAGTAGGTCATGCCCTTGTGCTTGGGCAGATCGGGGTTGCTCCGGGTCACGAGCATGCCGAAGTCGGCCAGGTGGGCCAGCGTGTTCCACACCTTCTGTCCGTTGACGATCCACTCGTCGCCGTCGCGGACCGCCTTGGTCGCGAGCCCGGCGAAATCGGAACCGGCGCCGGGCTCGGAGAAGAGCTGGCACCACTTCTCCTCGCCGGTGAACATCGGGCGCAGGAAGCGCTCCTTCTGCTCGTCGCCGGCGTGGGTCACGATCGTCGGGCCGGCCAGCGCCATGAAGAACGTGGTCGGATCGGTCGGCGCCGCGCCCGCTTCACGCACCCGTTGCTCGACCACCTTGTTGAGCTCGGGGCGCAACCCGAGCCCGCCGAAGCCGACCGGGAAGTGCACCCAGGCCAGACCGGCGTCGTAGCGAGCGCCGCGGAACTCGATGTCGCTCATCGTCGTGGGATCGTTGGCCGCGAGGAGTGCGTCGAGCGCGGCCTCGACCTGTTCGAGGGGGGTCTGTGTCGTCGTCACCCCCAGAGTCTCGCAAACCGAGGGGTGTCGAATGCGATTCGAGATGGCAGAATGTGCGGCGCACGCGGGTCCTCGGTCCCGCGACATGGTGGCCGTAGCTCAGCTGGTGGTAGCGCCAGGTTGTGATCCTGGAGGTCGGGGGTTCAAGTCCCCTCGGTCACCCCAACGATCGGCGGTGTGGGGGTCGGAAACGACCCCTACACTGTTCGATCCAACCGTCTCTAGCTCAATGGCAGAGCAGTGGACTCTTAATCCATTGGTTCTGGGTTCGAATCCCAGGGGACGGACACCAAGACCCCAGCGCTCGCGCTGGGGTCTTGTCCTTTCTGGTGAAGAGCCCAGATGATTCGGTTCCGCCGATGTCGCTCCCCTGATGCTGTGCCGCACTCCGTCGCGGTCGGGACGGAACGCCCGTCTCCCCGCCAGCGTGGCCCGACCGTCGACGGCGGAGCGAGGCGACGGCGTCCGTTCTCAGGCCGCTCCGACGAGGAGTTTCGACGCACCGAACACGCCCCGGTACGGTGGGTGACATGCAGCAGACCCTTCGCATCGTTGTTCCCACCGGCGCCGCGCCCGCAGCGCAGGAGCAGGCCGGCAACGCGTCCGCGAATCGACGCGAAACGGTCTGGCTGCTCCACAACGGCAAGGCGCACGGCGACGTGATCCTGCGCACGGCTGGTCGGATCCTGGAGCGGGCGGGCTGGACGACGACGTCGGTGAGCAAGGAGCTTCCGTCCTCGCCGTGCCCGGATGACCTCGCTGCGGTGGGGCTCACACACGCAGGGGCGATCACCGCTCTTTCGGATTGAGGCTCGTGCACGTCGTGGAGTGTCCACGACTCCGTACGACTCGCTCGCAAAGGACTTCCGACGATGGTCGTGTGCACCGAACCGTTCGAGCCGCTCGCGCGCTCACTGCTCGGTGACGAGACCGCCGTCACGCTGCTCGTGCTGCCGCATCCCCTCCTCCCCCTCACCGCAGCGCAGGTCGCGGAGCTCGTCGAGAGCCACGCCGACGACATCGATCAGTGGGCACGATCGATCGCCGACGGGGTCGCTGACCGAGCCCAGCCCGGCGACGACGGTGTCAGCACTGGATGAGGTACGACGATCTTCCCGCCGACCTGGATGGTTTCCAGCGCGAGATCGAGCGTCGCGATTGGGGCGACGGGCTTCCGGTGATCCCGCCCACGCCAGAACGTGTCGAGGCCATGTTGGACGGTGCCGACCCCGACGTCGCCCTCGGGGTGATGCCGCCGAGCGGGCACGAGGTGCTCCTGGGAACGGTCGCCACGAATGCCGTGATGGCCGGTTGCCGACCCGGGATGCTCCCGGTGCTGAGGGCGGCGGTGACGGCGGTCATCGTGCCGCGTTTCAATCTGTTGGGGGTGCAGACGACGACACATCCCGCCGCGCCGCTCACGATCGTCAGCGGCGCCGGTCACCTCGGGGTCAACGCCGGTGCCGGCACGCTCGGGCCGGGCTGGGCCGCCAACGCGACGCTCGGCAGGGCGATCCGGCTCGTGCTGATGAACATCGGCGGGGCACGACCGGGAGGCACGGATCAAGCGACCATCGGACACCCTGGGAAGTATTCGTTCATCGTCGGGGAGAACGTCGACGAGTCACCGTGGGGTGAGTACATCGCCCCGGCGCACCTGCGCGTCCCGAGTGACGATCCCGACGCGGCCGAGGCGTTCCGCTCGGTGACGCTGGTCGCCGGCGAGGGTCCGCACAACATCTCGGATCACCACAGCTCGACCGCGAGCGAGATGATGACCAGCATTCTCGGGACCGTGAACCAGCCGGGGATGAACAACTGGCATTACCCGACGGCGCCGTTCGTGGTGTTGCTGTGCCCCGAACACGCCCACCTGTTCGCTCGTGAGGGGCTCCGGCGCGAGGACGTCGCGGACTGGCTCCGGCGCGAGGCCGGGCTCGAGATCGAGCGATTCTCGGCGGGGTTCGTCCCGATCCTCACCGAACGACGGTTCGGCGCACGCGACGAGTTGCCGCCGGGGACGGTGATCCCTGCACTGGCCACCGCCGAACAGGTGATCATCGTGGTCACGGGAGGCCCCGGTCGCCACTCCATGGTGATCCCGACGTTCGGCAACAGCCAGCCCGTCCAGATCGTCTCACCGTCGATGACCACGCAGTCGACGAGCTGACCTCGGCGTCGAGGGGGACCGCGTCGATGTCCGAGCGAGCGGACCTGCGAGCTAGCCTCGTCGACAACGCAGCGCCCCGGTCGCTCTACACCCGACGGCGAGTCGTTGACACCATCGGGGTCGACCCACGGTCGACCCGCTCGGACAGGAGGACGCATCACGACACAGGTGCAGGCCATCGAGACAGCGCTGGAGAGTATGCGACAAATGTTGGAGATCGACGGGTACACACTCACCGTCGGCGCCGATGAGTCGGTCGTCACCCTCACCGTCGCCGCAACCGAGGCAGCCTGCAGCGAGTGTCTGATCCCGAAGGATCTGTTCGCCACCATGGCCTCCGACTCCATCGTGAAGGGCGACATCGAGTTCGACGAATCACAGCTCCGGATCGTCTACCCCGTCGACCTCGAACGGGACGCGTAGCCCCCGAACCGCCGGCCACGATCCGCTCGGTGGGCGATCCGGGCCGGTTACCTGATCGCGTAGGGATTGACCGGCGAGCCCACGCCGCCCGAGACAGGCAGCGCCGGCGCGACGAACAGGAAGTCGTAGACGCCGTCGGCGGCGCAGTCCGACGCGAGTTCCTCCAGGTCGAAGATCTCTCCGAGCAGCAGTCCCATGTAGACCAGCCCCACGACGTGAAACGGGTTGGCGACCTCCGCGACCTGGTACGGCTTGACCTCCACCGCATAGGTGTCGGTCGCGACGGCAGCGACCTCGTGGTCGTGCAGCCATTCGAGCACGGACATCCCGAGACCCGGGGCGTCGCCGCTGAACCCGACCCAATTGCGCGCCCGGCAATCGGCCAGGAAGCCCGTGCGGACGAGCAGTGCGTCACCGGTGCCGACCGTCGTGCCCGTCCCATCGAGCAGGCGCACGATCTCATCGGCCTCGATCGATTCACCGGGCGACAACGTTTCGACACCACGAGCACGAGCGACATCGATCAACACACCTCGGGTGGCGAGACGCCCGCTGAAGTTGCGCACATCGTTGACTTCCGCACCGCGTGAGTCGACGAGTGACACCGGCCGGCCGCCGTACATGACGCCTCGATGCGAGACATGGGCGAGCGAGTCCCACTGGGTAGCGCCCTGTAGCGAGAGCAGCAGAACGTCGTCAGCGATTCCCACTTCACCGACGCGAACCCGCTCCTGGTGGAGAATCGTCATGTAGTGACGTGGATTGGCGCGGAAATCGACGTCGATCGCCGGACCATCCGAATCGAGCGGGACGGCGAGCGGGTGCACCCTCCCCGATCGCACCAGCGTCGCGGCCGCCATGGTGACGGCGGGCGTGATGAAGTTGGGCGTGCCGACTTCGTCAGCGGGGCCCCATCGGTCCCAGTTGCAGAGCCGTGACGCCAGCTCATCGACGTCGCGCGAGGTCATGCGCACCGGAGATCGTCCCGGCTCAGCGACGCAGTTCGACGGGTGGATCGATCTCGACGGTGCCCATCGTGCCCGGGCTCGAGATGACGAGGACCTCCATGTCATCGGAGTATCCGAGTTCGACGTGACCGTACCCCGGTGGGATGTTCACACACGACCCGGGTTCGAGCCGAACGACCCGGCCGTCCTCGAAGCCGAGGTCCTCCCAGCCGTTCAGGCAGTAGACGATCTGCAGGTCGCAGGTGTGATAGTGCCATCCGGTCACCTGATGCTCGCCGGAGCGGGCACGCACGACCTGCATGTTGTAGGCACCGTGGGTCGCTTCGCGAATTCCGACATCCCGATACTCGAAGAACGGCCGCCTACCGCTCGCACCGAATGCGTCGTCGGTGAGGTGGGAGACGGAGGGGTCCATGGGGGGTCTCACAGTTCCGCTCATGACAGCAGGCTTAGTCGATGAAGTCGGCAAGGTCCGAGACGAACGACCGATACTCGCCGAGCAGGATGGCCTTGTCGGTGCGCCACGTGATCATCCGAGCGCCCGAAGCGACGCAGTCGCCGATCTGCTCGCGCGACGACGCGGACAGGAACACGACGATGTCGCGTGCGGCACATGCGTCGACGACACGCCGAGCAGCGTCGACGACACGGGGATGCGATCGCTCGCCGGGGACGCCGAGTGAGATGGAGAGGTCTTGCTTACCGACCTCGACCGCCGTGATGCCTTCCACGTCGAGAATCTCATCGAGGTGCTCCAGGCCGATCGCGCTCTCGATCTGGGCGACGACGACGACGCGCTCGTTGCACTGCTCGAGGAACTCCGTGTCGATCGGCTCGGCCCGGTAGTCGGCTCCCGGCCCGCCGAGGGCGATGCCGCGCCCTCCGTGTGGCGGATAGCGAGTCATCGAGATCGATCGACGGAGCTGTTCGGCCGAACAGACGTCGTGCAGCACGATCCCGTCCGCTCCCGCGTCGAGGATCCGGTTGATCGAGTCCTGCGAGACATCGTTCGGCCGGACCAGTACCGAAATGCCGGCGGCCCGGCCGACCTCGCACATGTCGGCAACGGTCTCGAATCCGAAGCCCGAGTGTTGGAGGTCGACGACCACGAAATCGAGCCCCGCCGCCTTCGCCAGTCGGACGAACCCGGGCGTGCGCACGTACATCACGAACGTGCCGCAGGCGACGCCGCCACTCGCCAGACGATCCATCAGGGGATTCATCGTGGGGGTGGTTCCACTCGTCGACGCCAACGCCATGGACCGAGACAGTAGCTCCGCCGACGGCCACCGCCGGCTCTCGCCCGTGTCGACATCCGACGGCGCCGATGTCGCGTCGGACTCGTCGATGAGCCGGTCGGAGATGCCTCGGGACTCGTGCTGTCCGGCCGCGGATTCGGATCAGCGCGGCACAGGCCAAGTAGGCGTGCGCGTCATCGCACGTCAGACGATCAGCCGGGAGCGCAGTCGGAGTGCGCCAGGCGACGCAACGCCACCGAATCGGCGATCGAGTCGATCACCCGGGCTTCGGCGTTGCCCAGTCCGTGCCGGGTCACCGTCGCCGCTCCCGCTGCACACGCGAGCCGCAGCATGGTCGACACGTCGTCGCGTCGACACGTCGACACGCACAACGCAGCGGTCATCGCATCACCCGCTCCGCGATGGTCGACGGGTTCGAGCAGAGGGGGTTCGGCGTACCAGATGTCGCCCGAGTCACGGACCAGCAGCGCGCCCACAGGGTCGGACACGACGGCGGTCGAGACGCCGCGACCACACAATTGTCTCGCGACCTCAATCCGGGCGTCGACGTCGTGCTGTTCCGAGAGTCTCCCGTCATCGATCAGGTCGTCGTGGCTCACCTTCAACACATCGATCGCGCCGCCGTCGACGAACGCATCCAGTTCGGGGCCGTGGAGGTCCGCCACGACGACGACCCCGAGAGCATGGAGATCGTGTCCGAGACGGCGATAGAAGTCGTCGCCGAGGGCGTCTCCCGAGGCCGAACCCGTCACCACACAGCAACCCGCTGCAGCTCCCGTCTCGATGACCCGTCCGTACAGGTCGTCGATCTCGTGGCGGCTGAGCGTGCCGCCCGGCGACGACGCGACCTCGCGTCGACGTCCCCCGCGTCGATCGTGCACGTAGGCCGCCGACTCGTCGCTGGTCCGAGCGGCGATCAGGTCGACGTCCCACGTCGACATCAGTGAACTCAGCACGACGCCGGACTCACCGCCGATCGGGCCGACCAGCACCGACCGTGCGCCCAACCGGTTGATCGCCCGCGCGATCCAGAACGCCTGGCCTCCCGGATGGAAGTGGACGGCCGACGCACCGCCTGCTGTTCCCTCGATCGTGACGGTCGCGCACAGCGTCGGCCCGAAGACGCAGACCCGCTCATCGAGTCTCGGCCCGGAGTCGCTCATCGCACCTCCCACGACCAGACGTCAACCCTCGACGTCGGGACCTTCGACACGTGATCGTGCAGCGTCGACCCGGTCGGTGAACCTCGCGTCACCGGCACGATCGGCGCAGTGTGCACAGCAGAAGATTCCATCGTCGGATTCCACTCCGTGGCCGAGAATCCGTACACCGCACGCCGAGCACGACGGGGCCAACCAATCGGCGGCGCACTCGATCGAGTCGAACATGCTCGAAGCCCCGTCGTGCAAGGTCACGGAGAATGCCTTGTCATAGAAGTTCCCACACGTCGCACACGTGCCACCACCGGGTTCCATCAGCAGCTCCTACCAACCGAACGCGTCGTAGTACGCGTAGGGCTCCCGGTCCCAGTCGTCCCGGTCACGCTCGAGCGACTCATCGAGGTCGGGTGCCTGCTTGATCTGGTCCTTGTCCATGTTCACGAACACCTTTTCGGCGTCGTAGTCGATGCTGGTCACGACCCCTGCCGGCAGGAGCCGCTTCTTGCCGAAGATCCAGAAACCGGTGTCGACCACGAGGTGGTCGCGGTCGACGGTGTCTTCGTCGACCGAGCCGATGCTGCCGTCGGTCGCCTCCACGTCGAAACCGGCCAGGTTGCTGTTGGGGCGGTAGATGTCATCGCGGTAGGTCCAGATCGTGTCCATTGTCGAGATCCCTTCGTCGTCGTGGCTGATGCCGTTCTCCTACCCGGTCGAGGCCGCCCCGATACCTGGGGCGACACTCGATCCGTGCGGAGATCGGGCCGTTCCGCCGAGATCCGGATCCAGTGCGCATTTCGGGTCGAGACGAACGGCGAACTTGCCGATAGAACACAGACCGAAGATGTCGACTCCGATGCAGCACGCCGACCCCACCATCCACCTCGACGAACTCGCCGCCGCGGCGGCGTCGTCCTCGAACGGTGATCCTGCGGCTTCGGAACGTGCTGCTCGTGAACTCGCCGAGATCGCCACGACCATGGGCGACGAGACGCTGGCGCTCGAGGCGAACGTGTGGGCGTGTGTCCACCTGCTTCGTCGCGGCGAACTTCGCCAGGCTGTCGAGGAGTCGAACACGGTGCGCGTCCGCCTGCGTCGTGAACGGCCGGGGACGCGGCTGGGATCGGCGCGCATGGAACTGCTCCGCACGATCGCGCTGGCGGCCAGCGAGACCGGCCAGTTCGCCATCGCGCTCGACGCGGCGCAGGAGTTGGCCGGTGATCCGGCCGTGCACGCGGACGCCGGCGCTGCGTTCGACGCAGCATTCTCCCTTGCCGTCTGTCTCGAACGCATGGGCGACAGCTGGCAGGCGATGCGCATCCTCACCGAGGTCATCGACCGCCACGGTGACGCCGCTCCCTCGTTTCCGATGCTCTACGCGCTCAACGCCGTCACGGCAACAGCGATCGGCGCGTTCCATCGCACCAGCGACGAAGCCGATCCGAGCGGCGCATCCGAACTCCTCGACATCGCGCGGTCGGCTGCCGAACGAGCGCTGCTCCTCCTCGACGACTTCGCGAACCCGATCTATCGTGTGGCGGTCGAAGGCAACCTCGGCGAGGTGCTGGCCTATCAGGGTGATCTCGACGGAGCCGAACGGCTGTTGCGGGCCGCACTCCACGATGCCGAGGAGATCGGCGCGGCGGCCCACCGCGACCGCGTCCGGGCGTCGATCGGCGAGTGGCTCGTCTTGTCGCAACGTCACGGCGAGGCACTCGAGTTGCTCGACCGGCTGATCGTCGAACTCGACGCCGACGGTCCGCACAGCACTCGCATCCGAGCGCATCACGCCGCATATCTGGCTGCCAAGGCACTGGGACGGTCCGACACTGCACTCGCACACCTGGAGACGTACGAGCAGCTCGAACGTCACCGTACGACCGGGCAGCTCCGGTCACAGTCCGAGATGTTCGTCACCAAGTCGGAGGCCAAGGCGGAAGCCGACCGGCACCGCACGACCTCCGAGCGAGATCCGCTGACCGGACTCGGCAACCGCCGTCACCTGTCGCGCCTCCTCCGACATCTGCTGTCACCCGGGGACCCGACCCGTCCGGTCGCGCTCGCGATGATCGACGTCGACCACTTCAAGTCGATCAACGACGAACTCGGTCATGCGACCGGCGACACGGTGCTCGTCGAGTTGGCCCAGTTGCTCCGTGACGAAGTCCGCGACGACGACTCCGTCGTGCGCTACGGAGGCGAGGAGATCGTGGTGGTCATGCCGAACACCGGCGTCGACGAGGCATCCGACCGGAGCAACCGGCTTCGCGAACGGGTCGAACAGCACGTCTGGCCGGGACTCGACCCGAGTTGGCGTATCACGTTGAGCATCGGCGTCGCCGTCGCACCACCCTGCGACCCCGATGTGGTGGTGAGCGCTGCCGACCGAGCGATGTACCAGGCGAAACGGGACGGCCGCAATCTCGTGCGCACCGCCTCTGCCCACGACATCCGCGACGCCACCCCCACGGCGATCCTGCGACCCTGACCGACGCACGCGACCGCCGAGCAGCGGCGTGACGCACGAAGCCTGTCGCCATCCGATCGGCTCATTCGACCGGCGGAAGCCGCTGAGACGAACGACCGTGCTGTCGAGCACGGTCCGGGTGGTGTGATGCCTGGTGCGCTCAGCGGTCGCGGCGGTCGGGCACCGGGCCGCCGAGGGAGTCGAGCGTGATCAACAGCACCACGAGTCCCGCCGCTGCGAGGAGACCGAGCCGACGGCGGCGACGATCGGTGGTCACCACGCCCGAGGCGGGTCGGGGACCGCATCGGGTTCGGGCCCGCCGGGGCCGGGTTCGATCGGCTCCGGCACGATGGGCGTGGGGGGTTCGTCGGGGGGCATCGGCCGATGCGGCGGAGGCACCTCCGGCTGTACCGCCATCGGGTTCATCGATCGGGTGACGCACTGCTGATCGTGCCGAGCGCCGAATCCGAGTCGAGCCGCGAAGCCAGATCGCCGAGTGAGACGATCCCCACCAGACGCCTGTCGTCCAACACCGGCACCCGCCGCAGCGCACGGTCCTGCATCAACGAGATCACGTCCGAGATGTCGTCGCTCACCTGCACGCTGTGGAGTTCGCCCTCACAGATGTCACGGAGTCGAAGCGACCCGATGTCGCCGTCGTCGGCGAGGCCGCGGATGACGATGTCGCGATCGGTGACGATGCCGAACGGTCGACCGTCGGCGTCGTTCACCACGACATCGCCGATGTCGCGGTCCCGCATGACCGCTGCCGCGTCCTTGATGCTGCTGTCCATCGCGCAGACCACCGGGTCTGCCGTCATGACGTCGCGAATGTCCATGTCGATTCCTCCATGTGTCGTGAGTCCGGTGCGGCGAGGATCGTCCTCGCCGATGGACTCGTACCCGAGTTCCCGATGACGCATACGGGCGGTCGTCGCCGACCCGGCGCCCAGGAATGACTCCTCCGCAGCGCGGGTAGGGACGACATCACAACCCAACCGTCCGTCGTACCAACCCTTCCGAAGGAGATCCAGCATGCGAGCAGTCGTGTATCAAGAGCCCCATCACGTCAGCGTCGAGGAGGTGGACGACGCTCGGGTCGAGGACCCGACCGACGTCGTGATCAAGGTCACGTCGTCCGCGATCTGCGGTTCCGACCTCCACATGTACGAGGGACGGACCGGCGCGGAGCCCGGCATGGTGTTCGGTCACGAGACGATGGGCGTCGTGGAGGAGGTCGGCGACGGCGTGACGACGCTTCAGGCCGGCGACCGGGTCGTCCTCCCGTTCAACGTCGCCTGCGGATTCTGCAAGAACTGCGAGGCGGGCAACACGGGTTTCTGCCTGACGGTCAACGAGGACTTCGCCGGCGGCGCCTACGGGTACGTCGAGATGGGCCCGTACCGCGGTGGTCAGGCCGAGTACCTCCGCGTCCCGTTCGCCGACTTCAATGCGCTGCAACTCCCCTCGGGGGACGAGCACGAACTCGACTTCGCGATGCTGGCCGACGTCTTCCCCACCGGCTACCACGCCGCTGCGATGGCGGAGGTGAGTCCCGGGGAGTCCGTCGCCGTCTTCGGTGCCGGGCCCGTCGGGCTCATGGCCGCGTACTCATCGATGCTCCGTGGCGCCGCCGAGGTGTTCGTGGTCGACAAGGTGCCGGGCCGTCTCCAACTGGCGGACGACATCGGGGCGATTCCGGTCAACATGGACGATGTCGACCCCGTGGAACACATCGTCGACCAGACCCATGGTGACGGAACCGACAAGGGCATCGACGCCGTCGGCTATCAGGCGACGGCCTCCGACGGCGAGGAGCAACCGGCGATCGTGCTGAACCAACTCGTCCACACCGTCCGTGCAACCGGCCGACTCGGCGTCGTCGGCCTGTACGTGCCGTCCGATCCGGGCGCGCCGAACGACGACGCCGCTGAGGGGCGACTGCTGTTCGAGATCGGCAAGTTCTTCGAGAAGGGTCAACGGATGGGGACCGGTCAGGCGAACGTCAAGGCGTACAACCGGCAGCTTCGCGACCTGATCATCGCCGGCCGTGCCGAACCGAGCTTCGTCGTCTCCAAGACGCTGCCGCTCGACGACGCGCCGGACGCCTACGAACGATTCGATCGACGCGAGGACGGCTACACCAAGGTCGTGCTCCAACCCCACGCGGCATGACCGCAGGAAGTGGTTCGATGAGCGAACGGACCATCAGGAGGTCAACATGTTGACGGTGCTCGCCATCGCAGCGGTCCTGGGTGCGGCGCTGGTGATACTGGTCCGGATCGCCCTGGCGGGCAGGCGCCCGCCCGGTTCGAACGACCGCGAACGCCAACACCGAGTTCCCGGTGCTCACTCCGATCCACCCCCACCGGGTGGCGGACCGGGGTCCTGACCCCCGCCGTCGGCGTTCGGCCGACGACGCGACGAGCGATGCCTCGCGCACGACCGATGCTGCACGTGTCCCGGCACCAGGCGGTGCCGGGACACGGAGCCGGAGGGACCGTTACTCGTTGTCCGAGGTGGACGTGGCCTCGATCGCTTCCGACCGCGAGCCATCGCTCACGTCGATGCGCCTCGGCTTCGATCGTTCGGCGACCGGGATCGACAGCGTCAGAACGCCGTTCTCGGTCTTGGCCTTCAGCTCTTCGAGGTCGAGCGCATCGTTGAGGATGAACCGCCTCGAGAAGGTGCCCTGTGGACGTTCTCGAGCCAGCACCTCCTTGTCGTCGTCGTTCCAGACCCGATCGACCGACACCGTGAGTTCGTTCCGTTCGATCGACACGTCGATGTCGTCGGTGGTCGCTCCCGGCGCATCGATGTAGATCGTGATCTCATCATCCGCGCGCACCGCGTCCATCGCCAACATCGACCGCGATCCCCTGGTGATCTGCTCGGTCATCCGGTCGAGATCTCGGAAGGGATCGAATCGCAGCATGGGCATCTCCTTGTTGATGGCGGCGCCCCAGGCGCCGCAGCGTCTGATGACGAACTGCTACCCACCGAGGCGTCGGCTCATACACGCGCACCCGGACCGGATCTCGGAGCGATGCTCGCGGGAGGTCGACCTCGTGTCGATCCGGCAGCGGGCAGCGATGGCACCCGGCTCCGGCACCGTTCGGCGCGAACGGGGGCGAGCCACCCCTCAGACGGTCGCCGACCTGAGCACTACGTGGAGGAGGATCGTGTCGTCGGTCTGCCCGGCGAAGGATTCGAGTCCTGCGACCGTGAACCCGCCCGACGTGGACCGCAGCGCCTCGATGGCGGACGCGATCTCGGCGAGTTGGCCGTCGACGACCGTTCCGTCACGCCGATCGATCAGGCCGTCGGTGTAGAGCAGTACCGAACTCTCACGTCCGATGTGGACCGTCGTCTCCGGCTTCGGGGCATCTGGGACCACGGTCAAGGGGGCCGAGACCCGCCCGTCGAGCAGCGAGACGCCGTCGCACGACAGCAGGAACCCTGGCGGATGCCCGGCTGATGCGTACGTGAGACATCCGGTCGGCGGATCGAAGAATCCGACCCACACCGTCGAGCACGACGCGCCCGGGATCGTCGCGGCGATCTCGTCGGCCTGCGACAGCAGGGCGGACGGTCCCTCGACGTGCCGCGCGGTGACCGACATCGCCACGCGGAGCTGGTTCATCGTGACCGCTGCCTCGGCGCCGTGCCCGACCACGTCACCGACGCAGATGTAGACCCGTCCGTCCGGGAGTTCGGCGACGTCGTACCAGTCACCACCGATGCCGAGGCCGGACGCCGCCGCCATGTAGCACCCCTCGGCCGTGAACGCCGACCCGGCGAGCTGCTCGGGCGGCAGACTGAGTCGCTGGAACCGGGTGACCAGCCGGTGCTCCTCTGCAGCGGCGATCTGGAGGCGGGCCCGCTCGAGGGCGAGCAGGTCGCGCTCGTACATCTCTGCCGCCACCACGAGTCCGCCAGTCGTGAACACCAGGAACTTCAGCTTGATGACGACGAGACCCGTGGCGTCGGAGACACCGACCATGATCGCCCCGTCGCCGATCACGAACGCTGCGGCCGCGGTCAGCGCGACGATGGCCGACACGAACGCCACCGCACGGACACCGAACCAGGCTCCGGCCACCACGACCCCGGTCAGCACGATGAACATCAGCGGCAGGTCGGAGGTGGTGAGCACGGTCGCGGTCAGGACGACGGCACCGATGATCACCACGGCGCCGGGGCCCGACCAGAGGGACCGACGATCCGGCCCGGACCCCGCCGCCAGGAGCGGACCGCCGACCAGCAACACACCGAGGACGTCTCCCAGCCACCACTGCCAGAAGGTGGTGACGACCGAGTCGCCGCCGAAACCGCGATCCACGAGCGCTCCGATGGCGGCGCCGACGGCAGGGCCGGCGACGACACCACCGACGACGAACCACCGGACGTGCCACAGCCGCGACAGGTCGAGGCGGCCGCGAACCCTGGCGAGCACGATCGCTGCGCCGACCAGGGGTTCGGCCACGTTCGCTGCAGCGAAACCGACCGACTGGGCGACGGAGAGGCCGGCTCGGAGGTCTTGACCGAACTCGGCCACCGCGACGGCGAGCAGCACGACCCACCAATCCGCTCGACGCGACCGCACGAGGGCGGCGAACGTGATGCCCGACGGGATGAAGAAGACGGCCTGGAGATCGGTCGCTTCGGCGAAGCGAAAGGCGGCCTCCGATCCGAGCACGTAGCCGACGGCGACGAGCGAGCCGACCAACCAGGGTGACGACCGCGCCGAGCCCTTCTCGTCGCCCACGACGGGCGGAGCACCGAACAGCTTCATGTCGTTGGCATCATCCTGGTCGTCGCCGAGCGCTTTCGTTGTCAGATCGGTCACGGCGCCGGGGACCGGGGCGCTCGACGGCACCATGTTGGCAGATCGGACACGCGAAGACATGCGCCGAGGCCGCGTCGGGCCGGCGGGAACGATGCCGGGCGTTCGGACCAGGATTCAGACCAGGATTCAGACCAGGATTCAGACCAGTATGACGACGACGGCGACGACCCAGATCGTGATGATCGACCAACTCTCGGTGTCGGTGTTCCGAGCTCCGGTGCCCTGCCGGACCAGACCTGCGAGGAGCACGCCGTTGAGCAGCACCGCCAGGCCGGTCACGCCGGCCGCATCGACGCCGGCGCCGCCGAACACCGAGTCCGCCGAGACCAGATCGGCAGCGGCGACGAAGAGGGTGTCGAAGGTGTTCCCGCCGATGATGTCGCCGGCCGCCAGGCCGATGGCGCCGCGGCGCGCTGCCGCGACCGCCGTGACCAGTTCCGGCGTCGACGTCGCGACCGAGGTGAACACGACACCGACCGCGCCGGCGGACAACGACGTCGTGGCCGTCAACTCGCTCCCCGCCCATGCCAGCGCGAAGCCGGCGAGCCCGAGCACGACGGCGAAGGTGGCGAATCGCGACCAGAGCTGCGACCAGGGGCGCTGCTCCTCTTCCTCGACTTCCGGACTGTCCTCGAGCCCGCCCAGCTTGCCGCGCTGGCCACTCCGGCCACCTTCGACGTCGGACGCATCCGGTTCCGGACCGATCGCGGCCGAAGCGGAGATGTCGATCCGGCGCGAGAGCAGCAGCCCGACGACGTATGCCCCCACGATCGCCGGCGTGAGCGGATGGATGCGACCCACGACGACGTCCGGCGACGCCAGACCGATGCTGACGATCGACAGGAGGATCATCAACACGGCCGCCTGATAGGCGACCTGACGGGTCGGGACGAAGCTCGAGAGCGTTCCCGATCGGAAGGCGATGTCCGCGATCGCGAGGAACAGCGTCTGCGCGGCGACGCCACCGATCGCGTTCGAGACCGCCAACTCGGTCTCACCGCGCGAGGCAGCGGTGACCGTCAGGACGAGACCCGGCAACGAGGTCACCACCCCGAGCAGCACGGCGCCGACGAGGACCTGGCCGAGGTCGAGGCGGTTGGAGATCGCCTCGGCGACCCGCGCGAGTCGAGGCCCGACCGTGGCGACGACGGCGGTCGCACCGACGAGGACGACGATCAGCAGCGTCATTCAGCACCACCGCCGATCCGCCCGACGATGCGGCCTCAGGCTGCTTCCGATCGCCAGGCCGCCGGCCGTACCGAACGCCAGCCACCGCCGAACGACCCGCTCGTGTCCTGGCCGATCCACGCGGCCCCCGCGATCACGACCCCCGAGGCCAGGCTCGAACACCACGCGGCCGTCGCGCCGTACCCCAGCACCGCCGGCGCGGCGATCAGCCACACCCCCAGTGGCACGGTGGCCCACCGCAACGCTGCGAGGACCTCCCAACAGGCGACGAACGCGAACGCACCGGCGATCGGCCCGATGATGCGGTCGTTGTCGGCCGCCACCCCGCCGTAGTCGAGCACCGCGGGCGCGGCGATCAACCACACGCCGACAGCGGCCGCGACGAGTCGGGCGAGGAGACCTGCGCTCACGCGTCGAGCCCCCAGAACGCCCGCCAGACCGATCCGCCAGCAACCCGCTCACGGCGCAGGTGCTGCAGGCTCGCCAGCACTTCGTCGACGCCGGGACCGATCATCGCCAACGAGACGACGCCGGAGAACAGGCAGAGCGTGCAGAAGCTCCCGTACAGGACCGGTTGGAAGACGGTGAGCATCACGCTCATCGCGCCGAACGGCCCCACGAAGACGCCGAAGACGATGACGATCCACGGCATCTTCTCCCAACGGTCGGTGCCTCCGATCAATCCGGTGACGGCATCGGCCAGATATCCGAGCGCTCCGAGTGCGGCATCGCCGATCGGGAATCGTTCGAACGCCTTGGAGAACCCCGATTCCCGAACGATGTCGGTCGTCCCGTCACCGAAGAACGGTTCGAAGACGGTGTCGACGTACTCCTGCTGGTAGAGCGCCAGCCACGCGGCAGCGAATCCACCGAGCACGGCGAGCACCACGATCGGGACACGCTGCGACCACGCCGAGGGGTTGACCTCCCAACCCGGCGGCACGTGGGGGTCGGACCCGTCGTGATCGACCGCTCGCCTCATACCGGGAGCAACCGTCGAGGAGGAGTGAGACCGTTGCGCTCGTACCAGCCGTCCCGGTCCTCCTGCAGGCGGGCGATCATCTGACGAACCGTGTCGGTCACGTCGTGCCGTGGCACCCAGTCCAGCTCCTCGCGTGCGGTCGAGATGTCGATGTCGTAGTGGTCGGACGCCCGGTCCACCATCCAGGATCGGATGAACGGGTCTTCACCGATGGGATTCTTCTCGCGGACCCACGCCCCCACCTTGGCGACCAGCGGCGGGATGCGCAGGGTCGGCCAGTCGCGTCCGTACAGTTCGTTGCCGATGACGTCCTGCAGCTCGCCGTAGCCGACGGTCCGAGGCTCGGCGATCAGGATCGGCGTGATCCCGGTGAGCAGCGACCGGCGTTCGACGATGCGGATCAGCGCGTCGACCGCATCGTCGAGGTGCACGAACGCCTGCCCGCTGGCGGCGTCGGCGGGGTAGAAGTGACTGGTCGGCCAACGCCCGTCGATCCGCTTGATCTGATTGGTGATCGGCGGCGAGTTGCCGTCCTCGTCGTAGATGCCAGCGAGGCGAGCGATCACGGTCGACATCGACGACGACGACGGGTGTTCCCGAATCAGGCGTTCGGTGTCGACCTTCGACTCCGGATACGGCCACGACGCGTCGACCGGGTCGGATTCGTCGATCTCCTCACCGGGATCCACCGGTTCGTGGACCAACATCGTCGACGAGAAGACGAACTGCTCGATGGAGAAGTCGTGCAGCGCATCGAGGATCCGGCGCGTGCCCTCGACGGTGACCCGTTCGTACATGGGGCTGTCGCGACCGGCGAAGTCGTAGAACGCCGCCAGATGGACGAGCGACGCGATGTCCGTACCGAACTGGTCGCGGATCCGCTGGAACGCGCGGCCGACCGACGCATCGTCGGTCAGGTCGGTGCAGATGAACTCGACGTCTGCCGGAGATCGAGGGTCTCCCTCGAGGTCGAGGGAGACGACCCGATGGGAGCCGAGCAGTCGGTCGATCAGGGCCGAACCGATCATGCCCGACCCGCCCGTGACGACGACGACGGGGCGCTCACGCTCCGTTCCGTCTGCGGATGGCCGATCGAGGGCGTCGGGGGCGAGGTGGTGTTGACTCGTCGCTTCCATGGTCGTCTCCTACCCGTCTGTCACGGTCGCTACACGTGCCGGTTCGTCCGTCATGCCGTCGTCGCATGCTTGCCCGACGCGACGGTCAGTTCGCCGAGCAGGTCGTGACAACGGCGCGCCCGCTCGAGATCTTGGTCGCGGCAGAGCCTGATGAACTCGGTGACCGCTCCGAGATCCGGGTTGCGGGCGTCGTCCAGGTAGCGCCGGTACGACTCGACCGCCTGGAGTGCGTGGTACTGGATGCTGACGAGGTCGTAGACGACGTCGTCGGTCACTTCGCGTGTGCCTGCCATGGTGATGCTCCTCCGAGATCGTTGGGGTTCTGGGCACCGTGCTCCTACCCCACTCGCGCTCGGCGCAGACGCGCCCGTTCGCTGCGCGAACGGAGGGTCAGGAACCTGCGATCCGGATCGGGTCCACCGCTCCGGCGCGAGCAGGGAGATGCTCGACGAACGTCCGCGACCAGCGATCTGCCGTGAGCCGTGCCGCTGCAGCAGCGCGACGACGCGATCGGTCTGCCGAACTCGCGGACGCGCACGTCGGAACGACCGACGCCAGGGCTCCGGCGATGGCGTTCACGTCGATTCCGTCGACCAGTTCGCACCAGGGGCCGATGTGTTCGGCCGCGCCGGCACCACGCGAGAGCACGACCTCGCAGGGCCGATCGCCGTTGAGCACCGCGTACTCGAGCGCGACGAGATTCATCCCGTCACGCGCCGGCGTGATCAGCGCGATGTCGCCGGCGCGCATCAAACCCGCGACCTCGCGCGGTGACTGTTGCTCGTCGACCAACGTCACGACGGGACGGCCGTCGCTCCGAGGGAAATCGGCATTGATGCGCTCAGCCGCGCCCTTCATCTGCTGTGCCAGGTACGCGTACACGGGAATCGAGGTCCGGCTCGGCACGGCGACCTGGACGAACCGAATGTCGTCGGGACCGACGTCGCCACGCCCGAGGATCACCTCGATCGCGTGCAGCTTGTGCAACAGGCCCTTGGTGTAGTCGATTCGGTCGACACCGACGACCAGGACGCCCGACGGTTGCCGATGGCGTTCGGCGAGCGAGCGCACGACCTCGTCGTCGCGCCGCGCCTGCCATGCGGCGACGTCGAACCCGACCGGGTTGGCGATGATCGTCGGTCGGGGGCGGCCCGTGGGACGCTCGAGGTCGAGGAATCGAGTCAGCTCGGCCCGATCCGACTCGGTCTGGACCCCGATGAGCGAGAAGCCGGCCAGGCGTTTGGCCAGGTCGCGGGCACGCGGCAGCCCGGCGAGGACGTCGGCGACGACGGGCGTGTGGCACGACAGCCCCACGCGCAGGTCCGGACGATGACGACGAAGGATCGCGCCCAGCGCGAAATAGTGGTAGTCGTGCGCCCAGACGGCCCCGCCGGCGATCGCGGTCCCGGCGACCAACTCGGCCACACGAAGGTTGTGACGCTCCCAGGCATCCCACCAGGTGTCCGACGATTCGACGTTGCCGTCGAGCCCGTGCAGTGCCGGCCAGAGCGTGCGGTTGCAGAACCCGTCGTGAGCGGACGCGTGGTCGGCCGACGTCATCGGGATCTCGACCAAGCGGCAACGCCCGAATGTCGCCGGCGGGGGCGGCTGCCCGGGACGCGTCTGACCGAACCACGCAGTGACCGAGTCCAGCACCGGTTCGAGCGCGCTCACCAGCCCGCCGGGCGATCGCCGCCAGCCCTCGATCGGGTGATGATCGACCGGCAGTCGGGCGGCGACCAGGTACAGCGGCTGTGGGTCGGCATCGTCGCTGCCATCCGATCCGCCTGCATCGAGGTCGTTCAGTTCCGGCACCCGGGTTCCTCCTGCGATCGAACAGATGCCGCGGGGACCGGGCGAGCACCAGCCAGGGTATGGGCCCTCGATCCGGAACTCCAACCCATCGAGCCGAACGACCCGCCCGATGCGCTCCGTGACACGTTCGAGGCATGGCCGGTCCGGAGTTCGGGTAATCGAACCGTACGAGCGGTGCCAGCGACCGCCCCGATGAGGAGGAACCACGATGCCGAGACGATCGCCCGGACCGTCGGTGAAGGACGACGAGCAGTACGAGGCTCTCCGCGACGATGGCATGAGCAAGGAGAAGGCCGCCCGCATCGCGAACGCCTCCGCGAACGAGGGGCGGTCGAAGGTCGGTCGTCGTGGCGGTGAAGCCGACGAGTACGAGGACCGGACCAAGGACGAACTGCTCGACCGAGCTCGCGAGATCGGGATCGACGGGCGCTCGAAGATGACCAAGGGCGAGCTGATCGACGCCCTCCGCAACCATTGATCAGGGGTCTGATCACGCGTGAGTACGTGCGGGTGCCCGTGGCGCGGACGCCATCTTCAAGACGGTGAGCGCCAGAACCGTGAGCGCCAGAACCGTGAGGTCGCACCGGATCAGGAGGACCGTGGAGAGCGCTGGTCACCGCCGAGGTCGCCCGGACGCATCGTCTCGGCGTCGGGTCCCGCCGGGCGATCGACGCCACCGTACAACTCGTCGGACGGTGTGGTCGATGATGTGTCGTCGTGCGACGCCGTTCGTTCGGGGTGGCGCCGAACCAGCAGGAACCACGCCACGCAGGCCACCGTCGCCACGCAGGCAGCGACGATCACGATGATCGATCCGATGTTCATGTCCGACACCTACCCAGAAGATGTCGCTTCGATCCGTTCTCTCGGCCGTTGCGATGTGCGATCTCGAAAGCAGCGGTGAACCACCTTGACGGCTTCGAACCAACCCATCTCCGGACCCACGGCGATCGATGTCGCCACGCTCGACCGGCACTTCCGAGCGTCGAACTACCTGTCCGTCGGTCAGATCTACCTGGTCGACAACCCGCTGCTCGACCGGCCGCTCGAGCCGGACGACATCAAACGCAGACTCCTCGGGCACTGGGGAACCACCCCGGGCATCAACTTCGTCCTCACCCATCTCCAACGTGCGATCGTGACGCACGACCTCGACCTGCTCCCGATCATCGGGCCCGGGCACGGCGGGCCGTCGATGCTCGCCAACACCTGGCTCGACGGGTCGTACAGCGAGCTCTACCCCGAGGTTCCGATCTCCGCCGTGGGGATGCGCCGGCTGTTCCGTCAGTTCTCGTTCCCCCGGGGCGTCCCGAGCCACGTCTCACCGCACACGCCGGGCTCGATCCACGAAGGCGGCGAACTCGGCTATTCGCTCGCGCACGCCGTCGGGGCCGTGCTCGACAACCCCGACCTGATCGCGGCGTGCATCGTCGGCGACGGCGAGGCGGAGACCGGACCGCTGGCGGCGAGTTGGCAGAGCACCGCATTCATCGACCCCGTGGTCGACGGGGCCGTCTTGCCGATCCTGCACCTGAACGACTGGAAGATCGCGAACCCCACCGTGCTCGCTCGGCGGACCGAGGCCGAGGTGGTCGACTACTTCGGCTCGATGGGTTGGGACCCGCGCATCGTCACGGTGGGAGAAACAGCTGCCCGCCTCGATGACCATCGTTCGTTCGCGTCGGTGCTCGATCGTGCGGTCACGGACATCGAGCGGATCCACGCCATCGCCCGGGCCGACGATCGGTCATCCACCGGATCGGCACGTTGGCCGATGATCGTGCTGCGTTCGCCCAAGGGTTGGACCGGGCCGGACCTGGTCGACGGCGAGGCGGTCGAGGGCACCTGGCGGTCGCACCAGGTACCGATCGATCAGGTTCGCGACGAACCCGATCGACGCGAGGCGCTGGAGCGGTGGATGAGGTCGTACGACCCCGAGGAGTTGTTCGATCGGGATGGTCGGCCACATCCCGACGTCGTCGCCTGGTTGCCGACCGGCGAACGTCGGATCGGCTCGAACCCGCACGCGAACGGGGGGCGACTGCTGGCCGACCTGCCCCTCCCCGACCACCGGGACCACGCGGTGAGCTGCTCCCGGCCGGGCGAATCGACGAGCGAACCGACCAGCGTGCTCGCCGGGTACCTGCGCGAGGTGATGAGCATGACCGCCGACTCGCGCAACTTCCGACTGATGGTGCCCGACGAAACCGCCTCCAACCGGCTCGACGAGGTGTTCGAGACCACGGGCAAGCAGTGGCAGCTCATGCGCCGGCCGGTCGACGAGGGCGCCCACCTGCAATCGGGTGGTCGCGTCATGGAGGTGCTGTCGGAGCACCTGTGCCAAGGCTGGCTCGAGGGCTACCTCCTGACGGGCCGACACGGACTGTTCTCGTGCTACGAGGCCTTCGTCCACATCGTGGACTCGATGTTCAACCAGCACGCCAAATGGCTCGAGGTCCACCGACTGCTCGACTGGCGCGAGCCGATCGCATCGCTGAACTACCTGTTGACGTCACACGTGTGGCGGCAGGACCACAACGGGTTCTCGCACCAGGATCCGGGCTTCATCGACCTCGTCGCCAACAAGTCGAGCGAGGTGGTCCGCGTCTACCTCCCACCGGATACGAACACCCTGCTCGTCACCATGGACCGCTGCCTCGCCAGCCGCGACCTCGTGAACGTCGTGGTGTCGGGGAAGCACCCGACCCCCGACTGGTTCGACGCCGACGAGGCAGAGCGTCACTGCGAACGAGGCGTCGGCCGGCTCGACTTCGCTTGCAGCGACCACGACGGCGAGCCCGACGTCGTACTGGCGTGCGCTGGCGACGTGCCGACGGTCGAGACGCTCGCGGCCGCCGGCATCCTGCGCGATCGGCTCCCCGACCTCCGGGTCCGGGTGGTGAACGTGGTCGACCTGATGCGCCTGCAGCCGTCGGACGTGCATCCGCACGGACTCCCGGACGACGAGTTCGACCAGATCTTCACGACGGATGCACCCGTGATCTTCGCGTTCCACGGGTACCCGTGGTCGATCCATCGGCTGTCGTACCGACGCACCAACCACCACAACTTCCACGTGCACGGCTACCAGGAGAACGGGTCGACCACGACCCCGTTCGACATGGTCGTCCGCAACGACGTCGATCGGTTCCGGCTGGTGATCGACGCCATCGAACGTACACCGGCACCGGCGGGAGGGGCAGCCGACCTGCGCGCCGACATGGTCGACGCACGCGAGCGCCACGTGCGACACATCACCGAGTACGGCATCGACCTTCCCGAGGTCCGCGACTGGCGTTGGGCGTCGCCGTGAACGTGCTGACCGTCAACGTCGGCGCCGTGACCCTCAAGCTCTCGGTGGTCGACGACCACGACGAGGAGATCGCATCGACGCATGCCGATCCGTGGGAGGCAGGCGACCAGGGTCCGCTCCACGACCTCCGCGCACGTCTCGACACCGACGAGGTCACGGTCGACGCGGTCGCACATCGCATCGTGCACGGCGGCCCCTACGAACAGGCCGAGGTGGTCGACGATCGCGTCGAGGCGACGTTGCGAGCCCTCGCGCCGTTGGCCCCCATGCACCAGGATCGGACGCTCGACGCGATCGCCACCGTCCGGACCATGTTCGCCTCGGTCCCTCACATCGCCTGCTTCGACACGACCTTCCACCGGACGATGCCACCGGTCGTCACCACCTATCCCCTCCCTGCGGAGTGGCGCGATCGATGGGATCTTCGGCGCCACGGCTTTCACGGCCTCTCGCACGCCCATGTCGCTCGCGCTGCCCCGACCATCGCCCGGGTCGACCCCGGCGCTCGGATCATCAGCTGCCATCTCGGCTCCGGCGTATCGGTCTGTGCCATCCGCGACGGCCGATCGGTCGACACGACCATGGGCGCGACCCCGCTGGAAGGGCCGGCCATGGCGACCCGCAGCGGCTCGGTCGACCCGGGACTCCTCACCTGGTTGATCGAACACGGCGGGCTCGAACCGGCGAATGTGTCGAACGCGCTGCGACGACGCAGCGGTCTCGCCGCCCTGTCCGGCACCAGCGGCGACATGCGCGACGTCCTCGAGCAGAAGCGCCTGGGCGACGACCGAGCCACCCTCGCTCTCGGGGTCTACGTGCACCGTCTCCGATCGGCGATCGGGGCGATGGCAGCTGCCCTCGACGGGCTGGACGTCCTCGCGTTCACCGGAGGCGTCGGTCAGAACCTGAGTGAGCTGCGCAGAGCGGTGACCGATCGACTGACCCACCTCGGCATCCGTGTCGACCCGCTCCTCGACAAGGAGGCGCGAGAGGACGCCGACATCTCGGCACCGGCCGCGGCGAGCTCGACGGTCGTCGTCGCGACCGCCGAACATCTGACGATGGCCCGTGAGGCCCGAGCGCGAGTCAACGGCACGCAGAGCGCCGCCTCGATCCTGCGGCCACCGAGCCGCGTGGAATGATGGAGACGGCAGCGTGGACGAAGGGCACGCCAGGGAGCACATGGAGCAGGATCCGACACATCGCCGCGGCGATATCGATGCCGACAGCCGAACGGGTGGTCGGTCGGGCGAGTCGACCGAGCATTTCATGCTCCAGCTCCTGGTCTCGCTGGGCACCGACCTCCTGACCGCCCGACCGGGGATCAGCTTCACGTCGAGCGGGCCACGCCGGAGCATCCACGCGTCGTCGCCATCGGTCGAAGCGCTCGACCGAACCCAGGTGACCGAAGGCGGGCCGAGCGTCGACGCGTCGACGCTCGGGAACAACCAATCCATGAGCTTCTCGACACGGGCAGGAGCCGGCACGCTGGCCCGCCTGGTCGGCGAAGCGGGATACTCCTCGATCCACGCCTTCCCGCTCGGCGACACGGGCGACCCACTCGGAGCGCTGACGATCTACGCCCGATCGGCCCGGCTCTCATCCGCCGACGCGACCGTCGTCGAGGCACTCACGCGAGCCGCGTCGGCGGTGATGGCTCGACTCGGCCCCGGCGCTCCGGCCCTCGCCACCGACCGGACGCCACGCCCGATCGCCGACCTCGCTGCGATGCTCGGCTCGATCGGAGCGGGCAACGACGAACTGTTCCTCCGCTACTTCGCGACCGGCGGCACCAGTGGCCGAACGCACGTCGACGCCGTCATGGCCGGACAGGTAGAGGGCTCCGCCGACGACATGGACACGATCGAACATGCGGTCGACGAACTGGTGTCCGAGCACCGGCGGCCGCCCTCCGCCGGTTGACCGTCACTCGCCGTTCGGTAGGCGAAGCGTCCCGGCGACGATCCGCTCGGCGACATCGCGGAGATGGGAATTGGTGGACCGTGCGTGCCGCCGGAGCATCTCGAAGGCCCGATCGACCGTGACGGCGTGATCGCGACTGAGCATGCCCTTCGCCTGCTCGATGATCACACGACTGTCGAGCGCGTCCTGGAGCTGCGTGCTCAACTGCCGGGCCTCGGCGAGGTGCCCGGCGTGGAGCAGGTAGGCCCCGGCGATGTCGGCCAACACCTGCGCGCTCCCGAGGTCGTCGTCGCTCCACGTTCGCGTCACGTCGTACACGTTGACCGAGCCGATCCGGTCACCGTCGACCGTCAGCGGGATGCCGACGACCGTCGCGAGGTCCGCCTGCTCGATGGCCTTGCGATAGTGCGGCCAACGATCCAACTCGCCCGGCGACGAGGCGATGACGACGTCTCCGGTGCGGTACGCCTCGACGCACGCCCCAGCCTGGTGTTGATCCTGTATTCGTTCGATCGCCGTGATCCGCTCGCTCGTGGCCGTCACGAACCGCAGTTCGTCCGAGTCCGTGCGCACCGAGACACCGGCGCCGACCGCTCCGAGAATTGAGCACGCGTGGTCGGTGAGCTCGTGGAGGACTTCGTCGACCTCGAACTGGCGAGCCATCGTCCTCGCGAATCGCCGCAGCACGGTGAAGAGTTGTTCGGAATCCAAATGTCGTCGACCTCTCGAGATGGCATCACGCGCCCTGGTGGGTACGTGTGCTCCTCGACCCTGCGGATCGGGAGCGATGACCGTCCGAGGTCTGGGGACGACGGACCGCACGAGGCGGTCCAGCAGCCGAGCAAGCTACCAGACGACGCGTGGACGACCACATCCGGCTCGCGAGAGCACGAACACACCGTCACGGACCGCCCTCGGGGATCGGGATCGTCAGACCCGAGTCGACCACCCCGTGAGCGACGTCGCGCAGACCGAGGTTGTTGCTGCGCGCGTACTTGCGCAGGACCCGGAAGGCGGCATCGACGGAGATGGAGTGATCGCGGCTGAGCATCCCCTTTGCCTGCTCGATCACGATTCGACTGTCGAGGGCGTACTGCAACTGCTCGGTGAGCTCGCGGGCCTTGGCGAGTTCGCCGGCGTGCACGAGGTACGCCGTGGCCACGTCGGCGAGGACGGATGCCGAGGCCATCTCCCCCTCCGTCCAGGTCCTGATCTTGGTGTCGTAGACGTTGAGTGACCCGATGTGGTGGTCGTCGAGCACCAGGGGGAGTCCGACCACCGACGACAACCCGCTTCGGCGGGCCGCCTCGCGGTAGTGGGGCCATTGGTCGAGTTGTTCGATGTCGCTGATCGGCACCGTTTCGCCGCGACGGAACGCCTCGACACACGGCCCCGCCTGGTGCTCGGTCTGGACGTGCTCGATGTCGACGAGGAACTGACTCGTCGACGTGATGAAGACGAGTTCGCCGACGTCGTTGACGACCGAGACACCCGCACCGGCCGCGTCGAGAATGGCCATCGCTCCGTCCCCGAGTTCGTACAGGACGTCGCTGACGTCGAATTGTCTGGTCATCGTGGCGGCGAACCGCCGCAACAGGTCGAACAGCGGAGCTACGGACTCCATCGGATGTCTCCCACCAACGCGAACACAGCGGCGAATGCCGCCGCAGGGCGCGATTACGAGCCGACCTGGCCGGCTGTCCGGGGTCTGGGGACAGTAGAGCGTCGATGGTGCCTACCACGACAATCTCATCCGATTGTGATCCACACTACGCCGCTCACCCGACGCTCGAACGTCTTCACATCCGCCGGCGTGTGTTTGACGAGGATTTCACGAAGTACCAGGTTTCGGCTGCCCTGCGTCGGTGAACCGTGGAGGCGACCGACCGATTCCGGACCCCGATCGAGTCGTCGATGCGACAGCAGCGATGGCACGACGCTCGCTTCGCCCAATCCGCCGCCCAACCCCGTGCCGGAGACATCGTGGTCCTCGACACCCCTCCCGACACCCGACCCGACACCCGACCCGCAGGCCGAGCGTCGTCCTTCGACGTCGACCGCCTCGCTCGCCGGTATCGACGCACCGGCGCCGTTGCAGCCCGAAACCTGATCGTCGAAGAGTACTGCTGGCTCGCAGATCGCTGTGCCCGCCAGTTCGCTCACCGTGGCGAGCCGCTCCCCGACCTGATCCAGGTCGCACGCCTCGGACTGGTCAAGGCCGCCGAACGCTTCGACCCCGACCGCGGCTCGAAGTTCGAGAGCTTCGCCCGGCCGACGATCACCGGCGAGCTGCGACGGCATTTCCGAGATCGTGCGTGGAGCGTCTCGGTGCCACGTCGGTGCAAGGATCTCCGACCGCTCGTACGGAGCGCACGCGAACACCTCGAGCAGGAGCTCGGCCGACCGGCGACCGTCGACGAGATCGCCGACCTCGTCGACCGTGACCGCGACGAGATCGCAGCGACGATCACGGCCAACGCCGCCTACCGGACGCGACCACTCGATCGGCCGAACGATGACGACACTGGCGGCGGATGGCGACAGCGCCTCGCATCGGACGACACCTGGCCCGGCGACCGTCTCGAAGTGCTCGCCATGGTCAAGCGGCTCGACGACCGCTCTCGCATGATCGTCTACTGGCACTTCTTCGAGGATCGAACCCAGCGCGACATCGGAACCGAGCTCGGCATCGGCCAGGTCCAGGTGTCCCGGTTGCTCAAGGCGGCGCTCTCACAGCTCCGATCGACGCTCGAGCCGGCTGTGCCGGCGCCCGCTGCCTGAGCACCCACCTCGGCCGATCAGCCGATCGCGGTGCCGAACAGCGAACCGATGCCGTAGGTGACGATCGACGCGACGATCACGATCGCCAGCTGCCGCGACGCACCCTGGATCATCGGGCGACCGGACGACCGGCTCACCCAGCCTCCGACGACCAGACTCGCGAACGCTGTCGACGTCACCGAGGCGACGATCGCGGTGTTGCCGCTGGTGATGAACCACGGCGCGAGCGGCACGATCGCCCCGGCAACGAACAGCGCGAACGACGACATCGCGGCGACCACCGGTGAGCCGACCTCGCCGGGATCGAACCCGAACACGGTGCGAGCGGTGAAGTCGACGAACCGTTTCCCTTCGAGTGGCAGCTCGGTCGACACCCGCTGCGCGGTGTCGGTCGCCAGTCCGCTCGCTTCGAGCTTCGACGTGAGCTCGTCGAGCAGCAACTTCGGGTTACGGCGGGCGAGCCGGTGGAGTTCGTCCACGATGCCGTCGAACAGCTCGACCTGGCTGCGGACCGAGATCCACTCCCCCGCCGCCATCGAGAACGCGCCGGCGATCAAGCTCGCGAGACCGGCGATCCGCACCTCGTCGACCCCGGAGCTGGCTCCGGCGACGGCGAGGATCAAACAGACGTTGGTGACCAGCCCGTCGTTGACGCCGAGCACCGCAGCGCGAGCCCCGCCCCGCGTGACCGTCGCGACGCGCTCCTGGAGCTGCCGTGCATCACTCCCCGGGTCGGCCGCTTCGCGCTCGGAGACCGCCGTGTACGGCTGCGCGGCGGTCATGAACGGGCCGCCTGCTCGACGTCGGCGATGACGTGGTCGGCGTGTCCGGCGACGTCGGTGACGTCGTACGACCGATGGATCACACCGTCGGGGTCGATCAGGAAGCTGAACCGACGCGCGAACCCGGCGAACTTGTCGCCGGGGTCACGGGCGACGCCGTACGCACGGGCCACCTGCCGATCGGTGTCGCTCAGGAGCCGGAACGGGAACGCCTGCGCCTCGGCGAACGCGAGGTTCTCGGCGGGCGAGTCGAACGACGCTCCGAGGACGGTCACATCGAGTTCGGCGAGTCGATCGGCCCTGTCACGCAGGGCCTGGCCTTCGACGGTTCAACCAGGGGTTGCAGCCTTGGGGTACCACCACAGCAGCACCCAACCCCCGCGGAGGTCGGCCAGATCGACGACGTCGCCGTGCTGATCGGGCAGCGCAAAGGCGGGTGCGGGGCGTCCAGGCGTCAGCATGGGACGATTCTGCCACCAACCTCCCGCCGAGCGGCCGGGCCGATTGCGAACGCCCCGGTCGCGCGGCGAGACTGCCGCATGGCCGAGATTCGGATGTTCTCGTCGAAACCATACGACCGGGCTGCGTTCGAGCGGGCCAACGAATCGTTCGGCTTCGACCTCACGTTCCTGAGCGACCGACTGTCCGGTGAGACCGCGCAGCTCGCCAACGGCGCCGAGGCGGTGTGCGCGTTCGTCAACGACGTCGTGTCGAACGACGTGCTCGAACAGTTCGCGGCCGCCGGGACGCGATGCGTGGCGTTGCGGTGCGCCGGGTTCAACAACGTCGACCTCGACGCCGCCGACCGACTCGGGATCGAGGTGGTGCGGGTGCCGGCGTACTCGCCCAATGCCGTCGCCGAGCACACGCTGGCGTTGATCCTCTCGTTGAACCGGGGCATCCATCGGGCGCACGCCCGCGTGCGCGACGGCAACTTCTCGCTCGACGGTCTCGTGGGGTTCGATCTCGCCGGCAAGACCGCGGCCGTCATCGGAACCGGTCGCATCGGTGCGATCGTGGCCCGGTTGCTCTGGCACCTCCGGTGCGATGTCATCGCCGTCGACGACTACCGCGACGACCATCTCGTCGAACTCGGCGTCGAGTACACCGACCTCGACACGGCACTCGGCCGCGCCGATCTGGTCACCCTCAACTGTCCGCTGACCGCCGACACCCACCATCTGATCGACCACGACGCGATCGAGCGCATGCGGCCGGGAGCGATGCTGGTCAACACCGGCCGAGGAGCCCTGATCGACACCGCTGCCGCGATCGACGGGCTCAAGTCGGGACAGATCGGTTCGCTCGCGATCGACGTGTACGAAGAGGAGGGCGACCTGTTCTTCGAGGACCGCAGCGCCGAGGTGATCGGCGACGACGTGTTCGCCCGACTGCTGACGTTCCCGAACGTGCTCGTGACCGCACATCAGGCGTTCCTCACCCACGAGGCGTTGGCGTCGATCGCCACGACGACGTTGGAGAACGTCGCAGCGGTCCTGGGCGGCGACGAGTGCGCGAATCGGGTGTCGGCCGCCGGCTGACGGTCCGTCAGCTCGCCGGAAACGTGGGCGGCCGATGGAGGACCACCGGGCAGGTCGCAGTGCGCACCACGGACGACGCCACGCTGCCCGCCGTGAACCGCCGCAGCCCGGTTCGGCCGTGCGTGCTCATCACGATCATCCGGGCGTCCATCCGATGAGCGAAATCGGAGATCTCACTACCGGGGTGCCCACTGTGCAAGACCTCGAACTCGACCTCGTGGTGCGTCTGTTCCCGCAATCGCCGGGCGAGGCGCTGGGCGTAGGAACTCTCGAAGACATCGACGTCGACCGTCACCGGCTCGGTGATCACCTCGACGATCCATGGCCGGGCACCCAGTGCGATGCCCCATGCGCCGGCCAGCGGCAGGATGGTCTCCGCGAAGTCCGAGCCGTCGACGGGGACCACCAGGTCGCCGGAGAACGACTCGAGTTCGACCGCCCGCGGCCCGAGCACGATGATCGGGCCGAACATGCACCGCAGCACGTCGTCGGCGACGCTGCCGAGCACGGCAGCCGACCGTCCGCGACCCGTCGAGCTCATGACGACCATGGCGCCGCTGACCGATTCGGCGTGGGCCGCGATGGTGGAACCGACCGTCGTACCGTTCGCCTCCGAGGCGATCAGCGGAACGACGGTGACACCGGTGGCGAGGGGAAGTTCGGAGTCGAGCGCCTCGGCGATCTCGGCACCGACTTCGTCGGCTTGCCGTTGGTCGGCGACGACGCTGATGAGCTGCATCTCGGCGGCGCACGCGTCGGCGATGACGGCACCGGCCCGGGCGGCCGACCACGACCGTTCCGACCCGTCGACGGGAACGATGATCTGCTGGAACATGTGACTTCCTCCATGGTCGAGAACACCGCCATCGTGCGCAGGCCAACCGGTCGGCGACCAGAGCCCATGGTCACGAGTCGGGTGGGTCGCCGACCCGTCAGGCGTCGTGCAACACGAGTGGGTGAGCGTGCAGGAACGAACTCGTGTACGTCGCCAGGTTGCCGATGTAGTTCGCACGTTCGTACGCGGAGGGATCGGCTGCCGCCTCGCGGCTGACCGCACCGCGCATCTGCTCGACCGACTCGTACTCGTGCCGTTCCATCCAGTCGACGAGCTGCTCCTCCATCACCGTCAGATGCTGCGGGCCGTTGCGGAGCAGGGCCGAGGTCGTCATCGCGACGTCCGCTCCGGCGAGCACCACCTTGGCGACGTCCTCACCCCGGTGGACCCCCGTCGACGCCGCGATCGACATCGTCAGATGGTCGCGCAGGATGCCGGTCCACCGCAGTGGGAGCAGCAGTTCGTCGGGTGAGCTGAGCGAGATCTTCGGTGCGAGGTCGAGCGAGTCGAGATCGAGGTCCGGCAGATAGAACCGGTTGAACATGACCACGCCGGCCGCGCCGACCTGCTCGAGCCCGACCACGAACGCCGACAGCGACGAGTAGTACGGGGAGATCTTCACCGCGACCGGGATCGTGACCTCGCTCGCGACCACGGAGACGAGTTCCGAGTGTTCGCTCTCGAGCGTCCAACTGGTGACGGCGGGGTCGGCGGCCACGGAGTAGAGATTGAGTTCGATCGCGTCGGCGCCCGCCTCCTGGATCGATCGGGCGTAGCGGAGCCATGCGCCGATGTGCGTGCCGTTCAGGCTGGCGATCACCGGGATGTCGACGGCCTGTTTGGCTGCTGCGATCAGCTCGAGGTAACGGTCGTCGGCGGCGACGTCGTCGACGTCGAGCTCCGGCATCATCGAGGTCGCCTCGCCGAAGCTGTCCTGGTGGAGCGAGTACAGGCGGTCGATCTCGTTGGTGTCGTGCTCGATCTGTTCCTCGAACAGCGACGGCAGCACGACGGCACCGGCACCGGCACGTTCGAGTTCGGCGATCCGTCCGGGGTCACCGGTCAACGGACCGGCCGACGCCACGATCGGGCTTCGAAGCGGCATACCCAGGTACCGGGTGTGGAGGTCGGTCATGTCAGTGTTCCTCTCCGGGCCGTCGGATCTCAACGGCGATCTCGTCATCGTCGGCCCCGTACGTCGTCAGCGTGCGTTCGACCGAGCCCAACTGCTCGTAGTAGTGCCACCGTTCATCGATCTCGGCCTGGGCCATCGCCATCAGGTGCTGCGACCGCTCCGGGTTGCTCCGGGTGAGCATCGCGAAGCGTGCTTCCTCCATGGCGAACTCCCGGAACGGGATGCTCGGCGCCGACGAATCGAGGTGGAACGGGTGCTCGTGCTCGGCCGCCGTGGGCCGGTAGCGGTACAGCGGCCAGTAGCCGGACTTCACGGCGGCCTTCTGATGGGTCATCGACGTGCGCATGTCGATGCCGTGGGCGATGCACGTCGAGTAGGCGATCACCAACGACGGGCCGTCCCAGGCGTCGGCCTCCTGCAGTGCCTTGACGGTCTGGATCTCGCTGCCGCCGATCGCGACCTGGGCCACGTACACGTCGCCGTAGCGGCGGGCGATCGCACCGAGATCCTTCTTCCCCATGCCCTTGCCCGCCATCGCGAACTTCGCCACGGCACCGAGCGGCGTGGCCTTCGAGGCCTGCCCGCCGGTGTTCGAGTACACCTCGGTGTCGAGCACGAGCACGTTGACGTTGCGGCCGCTGGCGAGCACGTGGTCGAGACCGCCGAACCCGATGTCGTACGCCCACCCGTCGCCGCCGACGAGCCACGTGCTCGATCTGGTCAGTTCGTCGGCGATCGCATCGAGATGCCGTGCTCGCGGATCGTCGATCGAGCCGAGCGCCCGTCGCAGCTCCTCCACGCGGTCGCGCTGCTCGAAGATCGCTGCTTCGACGGGTTGCGTGTTGGTGACCAGCGCCTCGGCGAGTTCGGGTCCGATGGGGTCGGCGAGCTCGGTCACCAGGCGGCGGGCGTCGCGCTGGTGCTGCTCGACACCGAGCCGGATGCCGAGCCCGAACTCGGCGTTGTCCTCGAAGAGGGAGTTGGCCCAGGCCGGACCGCGCCCATCGGCGTTCGATGCCCACGGCGTGGTCGGCAGGTTGCCACCGTAGATCGACGAGCAGCCGGTGGCGTTGGCGACGACCAGACGATCGCCGAACAACTGGGTGAGCAGCTTCAGGTACGGCGTCTCACCGCACCCGGAGCAGGCACCGGAGAACTCGAAGAGCGGTTCGAGCAGCTGTGAGTTCTTGACCGAGTCGTGGCTCACGAGGGTTCGGTCGAGCTGCGGGATCTCCGTGAAGAAGTCCCATCGATCGCGCTCGACGGCGGCGTGTTCGACCGCCGGTCGCATGTTGATCGACTTGCGCTTGTGCTCCGACTTGTCGCGTGCCGGGCACACGTCGACGCACACGCCGCAACCCGTGCAATCGTCGGGGGCGACCTGAACGGTCAGCTGGTAACCGCCCAGTTCGCGGGACCTGAACGACTTGGTCGGGAACGTCGCCGGTGCCGACCCGAGCTCGTCGGGCTCGTAGACCTTCATCCGGATCGCGGCGTGCGGGCAGACGATCGCACACTTGCCGCAATCGATGCAGAGGTCGGGCTCCCAGATCGGGATCTCGCCGGCCAGCTTGCGCTTCTCGATGCGTGAGGTGCCGGTGGGGAACGTGCCGTCGACGGGCAACGCCGACACCGGCAGGAGGTCACCCCGTCCGGCGATCAGAGCCGCCGTCACCCGCTCCTCGAGCGACGCCGCCTCGTCGATGTCGGCCGGGGCGGACGCCTCGACCAACTCGTCGGCGCTCAGACGGTCGGGCACCTCGAGGCGGGACATCGCGGTCAGGGCTCGGTCGATGGCGGCGTGGTTGCGTTCGACGACCGATCGTCCACGTTTGCCGTATACGTCCTCGATCGACTGCTTCATCGCCCCGACGGCTTCGTCCATCGGAATCACGTCGGCCAGCGCGAAGAAGCACGCCTGCATGACCGTGTTGATGCGGCCACCGATCCCGAGTTCGTCGGCGATCGTCGCGGCGTCGATGACGTGCACCTCCAGTCCGCGATCGACGATCTCCCGACGAGCGGTCAGCGGCAGGTGATCCCACACCTGGTCGGGCGGATACGGCGAGTTCAGGAGCAGCGTCGCACCCGGGCGCGCCGTGGACAGCACGTCGAAGCGGTCGAGGAGCCCGAACTGGTGGCAGGCCACGAGATCGGCGTCGTCGACCAGGTAGGTGGAACGGATCGGGTCCGGTCCGTAGCGCAGGTGCGACACCGTCATCGATCCCGACTTCTTCGAGTCGTACACGAAGTAGCCCTGTGCGTGGTACCCCTCGTGCGATCCGATGATCTTCACCGACGCCTTGTTCGCTCCGACCGTGCCGTCGCTCCCCAGCGCCGAGAACACGGCCGAGCGGTTCCGCGATCCCATCCGGAACGACGGGTCGACCGTCAGGCTCGACCGGCTGACGTCGTCGACGATGCCGACGGTGAAGCGCCGCCGGGGTGACTCCGCCGCCAACTCGTCGAAGATCGCCTTGACCATGGCCGGGGTGAACTCCTTCGAGCCCAGGCCGTACCGCCCGCCGATCACCTGCACGTCGCCGCGACCGGCCTCGGCCAGCACCGTGACGACGTCCTGGAACAGCGGCTCGCCCACCGAACCGGGCTCTTTCGTGCGGTCGAGTACGGCCACCGACCGGACGGATGGCGGGATCGCAGCGAGCAACGCCTCGGCGGGGAACGGGCGGAACAGCCGAACGGTCACCACGCCGACCCGCTCCCCCTCCGCGGCGAGCCGGGCGACGGCTTCGCCGGCGGCACCGGTGCCCGATCCCATCAGCACCACGATGCGTTCGGGTTCGGCGTGGCCCTCGTAGTCGACGAGCGAGTACCGGCGCCCCGTCGCCTCGGCGAGTTCGTCGAAGACGTCGGACACGACGGCGGGGACACGTGCGTGCCACGGCGTCGCCGCCTCACGAGCCTGGAAGAACACGTCGGGGTTCTGGGCGGTACCGCGGATCACCGGAGCCGTCGGACGGAGCCGGCGCAACCGGTGGTCGTCGATCGCCTCGGCCGACATCATCGACCGGATCGTGTCGTCGTCGAGCAGTTCGACCCGGTTGATCTCGTGCGAGGTCCGGAAGCCGTCGAAGAAGTGCAGGAACGGAACGCGCGTCCGCAGTGTCGCTGCATGCGAGACAGCGGCGAAGTCGTGGGCCTCCTGCACCGACCCGGCGCACAGCATCGCGAAGCCCGTGGTGCGGGCGGCCATCACGTCGCTGTGATCGCCGAAGATCGAGAGCGCATGCGTCGCGAGCGCCCGCGCCGCCACGTGGATCACCGTCGGCGAGAGTTCACCGGCGATCTTGAACATGTTGGGCAGCATGAGCAGCAGCCCCTGTGACGCGGTGAACGTCGTCGCCAGCGAGCCGGCCTGCAGTGCGCCGTGGAGGGTTCCGGCGGCACCTGCCTCGGACTGCATCTCGATCACGTCGGGAACCGCGCCGAACAGGTTCGTCCGACCGGCGGCGGCCCAGGCGTCGGCCGCTTCGCCCATCGACGACGCCGGCGTGATCGGATAGATCGCAATCACCTCCGACATCCCGTACGCGACCCGTGCCGCGGCTTCGTTGCCATCGATGTATGCAGTGGGCATGTGTCCATCCTCGACCGGGGTCGAACGGGCCGGGGATGGTACAAAGTCCTGGATCCGTCGGCCGCGCGGCCACTTTCTCGCCGTCGTCGCCGCCCTCAGCGGTGCCGGCGCGGGCTGTGCCGCTCCTTGGCGTCGGTGAGCAACCGGATCATCTCGTCGCGGACGACGTTCAGTCCGTGGCCGAGATCGACCTCCGACGCTGAGGCGATCAGTACCGGCCATCGGTCGACGGTGGCCTCGAGCGTCAGGTGCTGACTCGGCTTGTCGCGATCCTTGATGTACAGATCGAGGACCACGGCCCCGCTGTCGAAGGATCGCAGCCGAGCGTCGAGCTTCGACCAGTGGTCGATCAATGCGTCGATCTCGTGCGGGTAGAGCTCGCCGTGCACCGTCAGGCACTCCTGAACGGTGGCGTGTCGAGCCGGGTCGGACGGTTCGTCGTGGACGGTTCGTGGTGTCGCCATGGGGTCATCGAACCGCGCCGCGAGGTCCGCCACCAGGGCCATCGGTCGCATGTTCGCACCGACCGGTCCGGGACCTCGGGCCCTACCACCGACAGACAGCGGTGACGTAGCGTCAGGACATGGACGCAGCACGTCTCCGCCCCCACCGCGATCGGACGATGCGATGAACGACCGGGTCGAACGTCCGATCGTCGTCGGCATCGACGGTTCCGCCGACGCCCGCCGAGCGCTGTTCGTCGCCGGCGACCTCGCCAGGTCTCGCGGCGCCCGGCTCGTCATCGTGCACGCCGTGGGACTGACCGATGTCGTCGAGGGACGGCACGTCATCGCCGAGCGCCACCCCGCCGAGATCTCCGAGCAGTTCGACGAGTGGTGTCGGACGGTGCGATCGGTGGGTGTCGACGAGTGGACGCCGATCCTCCGCCAGGGCAGTCCCGTCGACACGATGCTCGGCGCCGCTCGTGAGCACGACGCAGGACTGATCGTCGTGGGTCGTCACGGGTCGGGTCAACGGCCGGCGCTCCTGCTCGGCAGCACCGCCCACCAGGTCGCCGAACGGGCCGAGTGCCCCGTCTTGATCGTGCCGCCGGTCGGTCGCACGACCACACCGGCCGACTGAGGCCCGGCGACCGGACCTCGGCCGGTCGCGCCGTTCAGGCGGCGGCTTCGTCGTGATGGATCATCATCAGGCTCGTGCGAGCGTGATTGGCGATCCTCGCGGAGACACTCCCCCGGAGGAACCGGTCGACGCGGCCGAGGCCGCGTGTTCCGATCACGATCAGGTCGGCGCCGACGGCGTCGGCGACATCGAGAATGGCTGCCGCCGGATGCCCGTCGACGAAGTGGCCTTCGTGACGTATCCCCGCGCGTTCGAGTTGCGCCTCGGCGTCACGGAGGTACCCACGAGGGGTTTCTTCCAAGCTGGCCGAGTTCTGGAACTCGGGCGGGAGCTTCCGCAGCACCCGGTCGAGTTCCGCACGACTCGGAGGGTCGAACGCGGTCACGACGTGCACGATGCCGTCGTCCGAGACGTGGGCCATCGCGGCGTCCAGTGCCCTGCGGGCATCGTTCGAACCGTCGTAGCCAACCACCAGTGTCTGAGCTCTCATGGCCGCTCCTTCCTGATCGGACCTACCTACATCATCCGACTCGAACCGCCGGCGCACCAGAGCAGAAGGTCATCGACGCCGATCGGCGTCTCCCCGGCGGACCAGCCACTTCGATGCCTCGGCCGGCACCAGAACGGCGACCGCGAGCAGCGAGCACACCGCCCACTCGTTCCAGGACAGTGGTTCGGTCGCGAACGCCGATGACAGGAACGGCACGTGGACGACCGCCACCTGAGCCGCCACGGTCACCGCCGCCGCCAACCAGAGCAGACGGTTCGTGAACAGACCCACGACGAAGCTGACGCTGTCGGAGCGCGAGCAGAACGCGTTGACCACCTGTGCGAGGACCACGGTGGTGAACGCCATCGTTCGTGCGGTCTCGATGTCGCCGGAGCCACCCAACCAGCCGCCGGCCAATCGGAGGTCGAGCGCCACCAGCCCGACGATCGCCGTCGACGTACCGATCACCGCGATCGACCGGATCATCGACCGGTCGATGATCCGGGCCCCGACCGCGCGTGGCGGCTCCGACATCACGTCCTCGACCGCGGGGTCGACGCCCAGCGCCAGCGCCAGCGCACCGTCGGTCACGAGGTTGATCCACAGGATCTGCGTCGCGAGCAGTGGGACGGCGAGTCCCCCCTGGTCGAGGCCGAGCTGCGTCGCGAGCACCACGCCGAGGAAGACCACGAGCACCTCACCGGTGTTCGATGCGAGCAGGTATCGGAGGAACTTGCGGATGTCGGAGAAGATCTCCCGCCCTTCCCGCACCGCACCGAGGATCGTGGCGAAATCGTCGTCGGCCAGGATCATGTCGGCGGCCTCTTTCGACACCTCGGTGCCGTTGATGCCCATCGCGACGCCGATGTCCGCCTGCTTCAGCGCCGGGGCGTCGTTCACGCCGTCGCCCGTCATCGCCGTCACGTGACCGTGGCGCTGCAGGCTGCGGACGATGCGCAGCTTGTGCTCGGGGTCGACCCGGGCGTAGACGTCGACCTCGGTGACGACCGTCGAGAGCCGCTCGTCGTCCATCGCGTCGAGTTCGACCCCGGTGACGACCGACCCGGTCCCGCCGGCGCTGTCGCCGAGTCCGAGTTGACCGCCGATGCTCGACGCCGTGCGCGGGTGGTCGCCCGTGATCATCACGACGCGGATGCCGCCGGCGTGCGCCTGGCGGATCGCCTCGAGCGCCTCGGCCCGTGGCGGGTCGGCGATCCCGACGACCCCGAGCAGGATCAGTTCCGACTCCGATGGCGTCGGGTCCGCCTCGTCGCCGTCGACGGGGCGATACGCGACCGCCAGCGGCCGCAACGCTTCGTCGGCGAGCGCATCGACCGCCGCAGCGATCTCCTCGCGTCGTTGCGAGTCCAGCGGCTGCACGACACCCGCGACCCGTTCGGCGACACACCGGTCGACCAACACGTCGGGCGCCCCCTTCGTGAACATGACGAGCCGCGACGCGGCGTCGAGGAACTCACCGGCTTCACCGTCGTTCACGGTCGACATCAACTTGCGGTCGGCGTCGAACGGGATCTCGCCGACACGGCGTGGATCGCTGCGTGGATCGGTCGTCTCCAGCTTCTGTTCGGCGACGAGCAGGGCGATCTCGGTCGGGTCGCCCCGCACCTCCCACGTGCCGTCCGGTGCCAGATGGAGGGACGCGTCGTTGGCGATGCTGCCGGCGCGGAGGACGGCGACGACCTCGTCGTGCACCTGATGTGGGACGTCGCCGCCGTCCGCGCCGACGAGCCGCCCGATCGGTACATAGCCGACCCCGGTCAGCTGCACCCGACCGCCGGGCACGACCACGGCGACGACCGACATCTCGTTCCGCGTGAGCGTGCCGGTCTTGTCGGTGCAGATCACCGACGCCGCTCCCAGCGTCTCCACCGAGGACAACTGCTTGACGATCGCCCGCTGGCCCGCCATCCGTTGCACGCCGAGGGCCAGCACGATCGTGAGGATCGCCGGGAGGCCCTCGGGTACCGCAGCGACGGCCAGGGAGACACCGACCAGGGTCGCATCGACGTAGTCGCGGAACGACGTGACCTCGGAGGTCAGCATGATCGTGGCGACGACGATCGCCGCGAGCACCACGACGACGAGGCCGAGCATCTTGCCGAGCCAGTCGATCTGCACCTCGAGTGGTGTCGGTTCGGTGTCGGCCGCATCGATCAGGGAGGCGACTCGCCCGAGTTCCGACCGCATGCCCGTCGCGACGACGATCCCGATCCCACGGCCCGATGCCACGGCGGTCCCCTGGTAGGCCATGTCGGTGCGGTCGGCGAGCACGGTGTCGGCAGGCAGCGGTTCGGCCGATTTGGCGACCGGCGTGCTCTCACCGGTGAGCGGCGCCTCGGCGATCACCAACGACGCCGTCTCGATCAGTCGACAGTCAGCGCCGACCGCATCGCCCTGGGCCAGCACCAGGAGGTCACCCGGCACCAACTCGGTCCGCGACACCACCTGCGTCCGACCGTCACGGATGACCGTCGCATGGATGCCGGCGAGACGACGCAGTGCGGCGACGGCGCGGACGGCCCGTTCCTCCTGCCACGCCCCGATCGCAGCGTTGGCGACCACGATCGCGGCGATGACGATCGCTTCGATCGGGACGCCGTCCGCGCCGTCCACCGCCCAAGCCAGGGTGGAGATGCCGATCGCGGCGACCAGCAGTCCGACCAGCGGGTCGACGAACTGGCGCGCGACACGCCGCCAGATCGGCACCGGCGCCGACGAGTCGAGTTCGTTCGGGCCGACGGCCGACAACCGTTCGACGGCCGACTCGCTCGACAAGCCGCCGGCCGTGTCGGTCTCGAACGTCGCCGCGACCGACGCGGCAGGCTCCGCCCAGACTTCGAGCGAGCGGGCGGTTCCCGGTCGGTCGTCCATCGATGCCCATCTGACCCGATGCGGGGCTCGCTGTCCAGGGCCGTTCGGCCGTCGTGTCCGAGCCGGCGCCAACCGCCGAGCGATTTGACCAACGGCCCTGGCGCCGCCCGGATCATCGGTGCACGATCGAGGCATGAGTGAGCGTTGGATCGTCGGAACGGACGGCTCTGACCAGTCGCTGGCTGCGCTCCGGTGGGCCGTCCGACAGTCATCCGGCCGGCAGGTTCGGATCGAGTCGGTCCACGCCGAATCGAGCACCGTCGGCGACCGGCTCATGAGGGCCGTCAGGCGTCTGTGGCGTCGGGGTGCCCACGAGCCCGACGGGTACCGGGCCGACCGCGACGTGCTCGACGTGTCGGCCGACGGCCCGGCAGGTCCCGCTCTCGTCCGGGCGGCATCAGGGGCGGCGCTCCTGGTGACGGGGCGGCACGGAGCCGGGGGCGGATGGCGGAACGCCCTCGGTTCGGTGAGCCGCTACTGCGTCACCCATGCGACGACGCCCACCGTCGTGGTGCCTCCCGGCGTGTCCGACGTTCCGGTCGGCCGGATCGTCGTGGGCTTCGACGGGAGCGCCAACTCCCGTGCCGCGCTCGCGTGGGCGCTGCACTTCGCCGGAGCCGGGGTCGACGTCAGCGCACTGATCGCGATCGAGATCGCACCGTGGCTGCAGGAGGACATCGTGCACGTCAGGTTGAGCGACGAGCTGGAGGCCGAGCGCGAACGACTGCTCGGCCTGCTGGCCGCCGCCGACCCCGACGGACGCGCCCGTCCCGACGTGGTGGTCCGGGGAGCGAAGCCGGCCCTGGCGCGCTCGGCCGAATCGGCCGATCTCGTGGTCGTCGGTGCCCGGGGCACCGGTCTCCTGTCGGGTATGGGATCCGTGAGCACCTGGTTGCTCGAGGCCTCACCGTGCCCGATCGCCGTCGTGCCGCACCCGGCCGGGAACTGAGCCGCCTCAGAGCTGGTGCCGGACCGGGAAGCGCACCGGGATGGTGCGCGGACCCCTGACCTGCCCACCCGCCCAGGTGACCTTCGACGCGTCGACGACGTCGAACTCCGGGATCAGTTGCAGGAACTCCTCGATCGCGACGTTCATCTCCATCCGGGCGAGGTTCGACCCCAGACAGCGGTGGATCCCGGCACCGAACGCGACGTGCCGGTTCACGGCCCGGTCGATGATGACCTCCTCGGGATCGTCGAACACGGCGGGGTCACGGTTGGCTGCGGGGAACGTGAGCATCACCCGCTCCCCGGCTTTGACCTCACGATCACCCAAGGTCGTGTCCTCGGTGGCGATGCGCGCCATCGTCACCGGCGAGTAGGCCCGGAGGAACTCCTCGACCGCGGTGGGGATCAGTTCGGGTTCGGCGACGAGGCGTCGGCGGTCCTCGGGGTGCGTGGCGAGGTGCCAGAGGGCCGAGCCGATGGAACTCCACGTCGTGTCAATGCCGGCGATCAGCATGAGCCCGACGTTGCCGCGTATGACGTGCATCCCGACCGGGCGCCCGTCGATCTCGGCACCGAGCAGGAACGAGATGAGGTCGTCGCCGGGATGCTCCATGCGGTCCTTGATCTCACCGACGAAGAAGTTCCGGATGATCTCGGCGTAGTGCTCGCGGACGTCGTCGTCCTGCAACCCGAGTTCGAGCACACCCTGCACCCAGGTGGTGAACTCGTCGGCCATCTCCGGGTCGATGCCGAGGATCGCCGCGATGATCCGCGGCGGGATCTGGCGCGCGTACTGCTCGGCGAGATCGGCCTCGCCGTCTTCGACGAACTCGAGGATCAGCCGCCGACACAGCTCTTGCGTGTGCTCCCGGTAACGCTCGACCGACTTCGGCGAGAAGAACGGCAGCATGAGGCGACGTTCGGGTGTGTGATCGGGTGGGTCGGTGGTGATGACCGACCGCAACCGGTTGCCGTCGTCGTCGTAGACGGTCGGCGTCGGCGCGACGGTCACCGAGAACGACGACCAGTGATCGACGTCATTGGCGACCCCACGCACCCCTTCGAACGTGGTCGGCATGTAGGTGACGTCGCGTCGCTCGGTGCGCGCGAACGGGCAGCCCCGGTCACGCAGGTCCTTCCAGACCGGGTACGGATCCCTGACGAACGCGTCATCGAAGATCTCGAAGTCCTCGGCCCAATCGTCGACCGGGTCGGTCACACTCATCCCCCACCACCCCCATGGTGTCGGACCCCTACGGGCCACCGACCGCGAAGTTAGCGGCGGGTCACCCCGAGGTCGCTGTCGGAGCGCGTCTCGCGACGATCGACCGCTCTGGTCACACGGTCGTGACCGGCCGCTCGGAGCGGGACCGGTTCGCTGTGGAAAGTGCCGCAGAGATGCGGTCGGCGAACTTGGCGAGCACCGGCCCGGCCAGCGCCGTCGTCAGCACGTAGCAGGCCACGAGCGCTCCGAGTTCGTTGCCGTCGGCGAGCGTCACGCCGAGCGCGGCGATGACGATCGAGAACTCGCCTCGGGCGACGAGGGTCGCTCCGGCCCGGATCCGGCCACCGCGGCTGACACCGAGGCGTCGGGCCGCATACCAGCCGGACCCGAACTTGGTGAACGTCGTCACGACCGCGAGCACGACGGCGGGGACGATGACCGACGTGAGGTCGGCCGGGTCGACCTGGAACGAGAAGAAGACGAAGAACACTGCGGCGAAGAGGTCGCGGAGCGGGGCGATCAGCTCGGACGCCCGATGCTCGGCACGCCCCGACAGGGCGAGTCCGACGAGGAACGCCCCGATCGCTCCCGACACCTCGAGGCGCTGGGCGATGCCGGCGACGAGCAGGATCACGCCGAAGATCGCGAGCAGGAACGACTCGTCGCTGCCGCCGGCGAGCATGTTGCTGAGCCGAGGGCCGAACGTCAGCGCCACGACCATGATCACGGCGACCACACCGAGCGCCACGAACACGCTCGTGATCGTGGCCAGCAGCGTGCCACCCACGATCAACGCCGCGACGACCGGCAGGTACACGGCCATCGCCAGGTCTTCGATGACGAGGAGGTTGAGGACGGCCGGTGTCTCACGGAAACCCAGACGGCCCAGGTCGCTGAGCACCTTCGACACGACACCGGACGACGAGATCCAGGTGGCACCACCGAGCAGCACCGCCGCGAGCGGCGACCAGCCGAGCAGCAAGCCCATCGCGAACCCGGGCAGCGCGTTGAGGACCATGTCGACGACGCCGGACGACCACCCGGTCCGGAGGCCGTCGCGCAGTTCGGTGTCGGAGTACTCGAGGCCGAGCGCGAACAGCAGCAGCAGGACGCCGATCTCCGCCATGAGCGCGACGAACGACTCGCTCACGTCGAGCTGCACCAGTCCACCCTCGCCGAACGCGAGACCGGCGACCAGGTAGAGCGGTACCGCCGTCATGCCGATCCGGCCGGCGAGCCGGGCGAGCAACGACAGTCCGAACACGATCGCCCCGACCTCGACGAACGCGAGTGCGACCTCGGTACTGCCCGCGGCCAGCATGCCCATCTGCACCTATCCGGTCATCAAGCCGCGCAGCAGGGCGAGGCCATCGGTGGTCCCGACGGCCACGACGGTGTCACCCGTGTCGAACCGGTAGTCGGGTGTCGGTGCCGGGACGGTGGTGTCGCCGCGGACGACCGCCACGATTGAGGCGCCGGTCCTGGTCCGGTAGGTGCCGTCCTGGATGGTGGCTCCGACGGCCGACGACGTGTCCGGCAGCTGGATCCACTCGATCGCGAGTCCGTCGATCTCGTGCTGCACGGCCCCGACCGCCTCCACGACCTGACTGGATCCGAGCAGTTCGCCGAGGATCCGGGTGTCGGACGATGTCAGATCGAGCATCGGCGAACACGCGTCGGGGTCCTCGGAGTCGTACACGACGATCTCGCGTCGGCCCGAGCGGTGCACGATCACCCCGACCCGATCACCGTCTTCGGTGACGAAGTCGTGGCGGACACCGACACCGGGGAGTTTGGTCTCATACACCTCGGCCATGGCGACATTCTTCCACCCGCGGCCCCGATCCCCACCTCCCGGCTGCGATGGGCCCTCGACCGGTGCCGTAGTCTGGCGGCCGTGACGATCGATGCGATCCGCGATCTGGACGCCCGAGTCGCCTCCGCCCACGGGCGCTACGCGGCCGCACGACCACGCAGCGCGACGATGGACGCGAGGTCACGGCGGGTGCTCCCTGGTGGCAACACCCGCTCGGTCCTCGACTTCGCACCGTTCCCGTTCCGGGTCGTGTCGGCGGCGGGTGGCGAACTCGTCGACGTCGACGGCCATCGCTACGTCGACCTCTGCGGCAACTACACCGCCGGGTTGCTCGGGCACTCGCCCACAGCGGTCCGGGATGCCGTGGTGGCAGCACTCGATCGCGGTTGGGCGCTGGGCGCGGTCCACGAAGCCGAGGTCGACCTGGCCGAGCTCGTCTGCGACCGATTCCCCACGATCGAGCAGGTTCGCTTCACCAACTCCGGCACCGAGGCCAATCTGATGGCGATCGGCACCGCGCTCCACCACACCGGACGTCGAGGGGTCGGCGTGTTCGACCGCGCCTATCACGGCGGGGTGCTCGGTTTCGGCAGCGATGTGGCCGGGCCCCACCATCCCCTCAACGTGCCCCACCCGTTCCACGTGGCACCGTTCGACGACGTCGACGGACTCGACGACCTGTTCGCCGACGACGACCTCGGTTGCGTGCTCGTCGAAGCGGTCCAGGGATCGGGTGGCTGTCGGCCGGCGAGCAGCGCGTTCCTCCACGAACTGCGCCGACGCTGCGACGACCACGGTGTCGTGCTCGTGTTCGACGAGGTGATGACGTCCCGGCTCGCTCCCGGCGGCGCTCAGGAGCGGTTCGGGGTCCGGGCCGACATGACGACCCTGGGCAAGTATCTCGGTGGCGGCTTCACGTTCGGGGCGTTCGGCGGACGGCGCGACATCATGTCGGCGTTCGATCCGAGCGCCGGCGGCGCGCTGACGCAGGCGGGCACGTTCAACAACAACGTCGCATCGATGTCGGCCGCGGTCGCGACGTTGCGTCACGAGCTCACCGCCGACCGGATCGTCACCGTCAACGAACGGGGCGACCGGCTTCGGTCCGACCTGCACGCTGCGCTCGACACGCCACGCCTGTGGGTCACCGGGCTCGGCTCGATGAACAGTTTCCACGCCGACGACGACCGAGTGCTCGACCTGCTGTTCCACCACCTGCTCGCGGACGGCCTCTACATGGCGCGACGCGGCTTCATGGCCCTGTCGATGGAGATCACCGACGAGCACTGTGAGCGGCTGGTCTCGTCGACGCGACGCTTCGTCGATTCGCTCACCGCGTGACCGAAAGGCCCTGGCGCATCGGCCCGACGCCCGCGATGATGTCGACATGGGGAGCCAGATGGCCGAGACCCAATTGTCCGAACGCGAGTGCTGGGAGCACCTCCGGAACGAAGCGTACGGCCGCCTCGCGGTCGTCGGCGAAGACGGGCCCGTCATCTTCCCGATCAACGCGATCGTCGACCACGGATCCGTGGTGTTCCGGACCGCTGCCGGCGCCAAGCTCACAGCGATGCGGGCCGACCCACGGGTGGCGTTCGAGGTCGACGGCTGGAACACCACCGACGGTGTCGCCTGGAGTGTCCTGGTGACCGGACTCGCCCGTGAGGTCGTCGGGATGCTCGAGGGTGCCGACGTCACCGAACTCGGCGTGACGCCGTGGCAGTCGGGCCCGAAGCCGACGTACATCCGGATCGTCACCGCATCGATCACGGGCCGCACCTTTCGGCGCTCCGATCGCACGAACTGACTTCGGTCCGGGTCGATGGACCCTGGTCCCGAGCCGAGCGAGGCGGTTGAGTGGACGTATGAGCACTCCGGGCACCGTGTACCTGACCGAAGCAGAATGCTGGACGCTGCTGCATCGGCACGTCGTGGCGCGGCTGGCGGTCGACATCGCAGGTCGACCCGACATCTTCCCGATCAACTACGTCGTGGACGACGGCACGATCGTGTTCCGCAGCGGCGCCGGCACGAAGCTCGCCGGAGCGGTCCTCGGACGGCACGTCGCCATCGAGATCGACGGCCTCGAGATCGACGGCTCGGTCTGGAGTGTCGTCGTGAAGGGCATCGCCCACGAGGTGACCGAGATGACCGAACGGTTCGAGATCGACGAACTGCCGCTGTACCCCTGGGTGGCCTCGCAGAAGCCGAACTTCGTCAGGATCGAGCCCCACCTGACCACCGGCCGGCGGTTCCACGTCGTCGAGCGGGACCCGGTGAAGGAGTACGAGCTCGGGCTCCGAGCCGACGAAGCCGACCAGGCCGACGGGGCCGACCAGGCCGACCGGGCCGAAGAGCTCGAGCATCACGGCGAGCACCACCCCGGCGCCCCTCGCCTCCGCCCGGGCTGAGCGACGACCTCCGACACCGATCGCTAGGTTGCACCAGCATGCAGGCACCGAACGCACCGGCCGACGTCCTCGAACACATCGGCCCCAACACGCAGATCGTCACCCCGCTCGCCAACGGCGAACCGACCGCGGTGATCGACGCGATCGAAGCTGCCGCCGACGGGCTCGACGGGGTTCGGATCCATCAGATGCACGCGCTGCACGATCGCCCGTACCTTCGGGGCGAGTTCGGCGACCGCCTCCGGCACATCTCCTACTTCCTGTCGCACGTCACGAGACCGTATTTCGCTGCTGGTTCGGTCGGCCTGGTTCCGGCCCACTTCTCCGAGGTGTACCAGATCATGAAGTCGCGGATGGACGACCCGCTGGTCGTCGCCGCGGCGGCCCCGCCCGACCGACACGGCTATTTCTCGCTCGGGGTGTCGGCCGACTACACGTCGAGTTTCCTCGGGCGCGCTCGCTTCTTCCTCGAGGTCACCGAGCACATGCCGCGCACGTTCGGACGCAACCAGCTCCACGTGAGCCAGGTCGAAGGGTGGTGTCGATCCGACCGACCCCTCGTCACCGTGCCGCCCGCCGCCGCAACCGAGATCGACGACACGATCGCCGGGCTGGTCGCCGAGCGGATCCCGAACGGCGCCACGATCCAGACCGGCATCGGCGCGATCCCCAATGCGATCATGGCCGCGCTGCGCGATCACCGCGACCTCGGGGTGCACACCGAGCTGCTGTCCGATGGGGTCGTCGACCTGATCGAGCACGGCGTCGTGAACGGCGTCAAGAAGAACCTCAACCGGACCAAGACCGTCGGCACGTTCGCGCTGGGCACCGAACGGCTGCACGAGTTCCTCGCCGACAATCCGGCGGTCGAGCTGTGGCCCGTTCGGTACGTCAACAACCCCGCCATGATCGGCCGCGAGCGGGACTTCGTATCGATCAACGCCACGCTCTCCGTCGACTTCCTCGGACAGTGCGCGTCGGAGACGATCGACGGCAGCTACTACTCGTCGTCGGGCGGGCAGAACGACTTCGCCCGCGGGGCGATGAACTCGGAGGGCGGACAGGGTTTCGTCGTGCTCCACTCGACAACGAGTTCCGGTCGGAGCCGCATCGTGCCGCGCCTCGCCCCCGGAGACGTCGTCACCACACCCAAGAACACGGTCGACAAGGTGGTCACCGAGTTCGGGGTCGCCGAGCTCCGCGGCCACTCGATTCGCGAACGCACCAGGGCGCTGATCGAGATCGCCCATCCCGACCATCGGGCCGAACTCAGCGAGCAGGCCCATCGGATGAACTACCTCTGACACTCGGATCCCTCGCTCGGGACAGCGTCAGATCAGTACGGCACGCTCCACGTGAGGACTGCGCCCGCCCCGTCGCCCGGCGTCAGGGTGCACTCACCACCGAGCGCCGCAGCGCGAGCTTGCATGTTGATCAGTCCGTTGCCGCCGGTCGGCCGCCCGAGGTGCTCGGGAGGCCCGACGCCGTCGTCGACGACCCGCATGACGACGCGGTCACCGTCGACCGCGACGGTCACGTCGGCCTTGCCGGCGTCCGCATGCCGGGCCACGTTGCCGAGCGCTTCGCGCATCGACGCCACCATCTCGACGCTCATCTCGTCGCTGAGCACCGACTCGACCGGACCGTTGAGCCGAAGCGTCGGGGTGAATCCGAGCACCCGGTTCGCCTGCGCGACGACGTCGGCGAGGTCTTGCCCGAGCGCTCCCCGGTGCGCACTGTTGCCGAGCGTGAACACGATCGTGCGTACTTCGGTGATCACGCGGTCGATCTCGTCGATCACCGAATCGAGCCCGGCGCTGGTCGACGGATCGGCGCCGGCGCCGATCGCCTGCACCGTCAGCCCGGTCCCGTACAGCCGTTGCAGCACGACATCGTGCAGGTCGCGTCCGATCCGTTCACGCTCGTCGAGCAGGGCCAGCTGCTGTGTCGCCGCGACGAGACGTTTGGCGTCGCGTCGCCGTTCGGTGACGTCGCGGACGGTCGCGACCACGTAGGTGTCGTCGTCGTCGTCGAACGGGCTGAGCGCGATCTCGACCGGGACCTCGACGCCGTCGAGTCGCTCCAGCGACAGCTCGAGTCCGCTCCCCATCGGTCGGGTGGAGGGCGCCGAGAAGTACGAGTTCCGGAGTCGATGGTGGTGCCCCCGTACGCCGGACGGGACCAGGGCGTCGACGTTCGACCCGACCAATGTGCCGTCGCATCCCGCCAACGCACGAGCGGCCGCGTTGTCGTAGACGATCGTGCCGTCCTTCGAGACGACGAGCACGCCGTCGGGTGAGAACTCGACGGCGTGGGATGCCCACCGGCTGACGACATTCGGCACATCTGAAGACACGATCGAACGGTACCTCACGTCTCCTGGGCCGAAGGTCCCTTGCGCCGACACCTATCGAAGTGCTCGACTCGTGTGATGACCTCCCCGATCACCGTCTTCCTGATGGACGACCACGAAGTCGTCCGTCAGGGCGTTCGCGCCCTGCTCGAGTCGTCCGGCGAGATCGACGTGGTCGGCGAGGCCTCGAACGCCGGCGAAGCACTGGCGCGGATCCCGGCGGTGCAACCCGACGTCGCCGTGCTCGACGTTCGTGTGCCCGACGGGAACGGGATCGAGGTGTGCCGCGATGTCCGGAGCGCTCACGGCACGAAGTGTCTGATCCTCACCTCCTACAGCGACGACGAGGCCCTGTTCGAGGCGATCATGGCGGGGGCTTCGGGGTACGTGCTCAAGCAGGTACGCGGCTCGGAGTTGATCTCCGCGGTGAAGCGGGTGGCGGCGGGAGAGTCGCTGCTCGACCCGTCGGTCACCGGCAAGGTGCTGCAACGCCTCCGCGAACCGGCCCCGGTCGACGATCGGTTGCAGTCGCTGACACCTCAGGAGCGCCGGATCCTCCATCTGATCGCGGACGGCATGACCAATCGGCAGATCGCCGGCGAGATGTTCCTCGCCGAGAAGACGATCAAGAACTACGTGTCGAACCTCCTGTCGAAGCTGGGCATGCAGCGCCGGACCGAAGCGGCCGTGTTCGCGACCAAGCTCGAACTCTCCGGCCAGTCCATCGACCCCGAAGACTGACACCGCCGGCGCGACCTTCGTGCCGAGCAGTTCGATCGAGTGCTGCATCGCCTCGGTCTCGAGTGCGGCAGAACTCATCTTGAAAGTGAGACGCGAGATGCCACCGAGCACGTCGTCGGTGGCGAGGATCTCGTCGGCAACCGTCGGTGGGCTGCCGATCGGGAACGCACCGTGCAGGCTGCACATCGCGTCGACCTGCGCTCGCGATCCGGGCGCGAACCCTCGTTCTCGGCCGAAATCGGAGTCACCGATCGGGGTTGAGGATGTCACGCTCGAATCAGGGTTGAGTGGGTCTCGATGGTGGTACACCGGCACCGCACGCCGGAACCACCCGCGCGCATGACGACCGAGGAGCCCACCATGTGCAGAGTGCTCGCCTACACCGGGCCGGAAGTCTCGTGCGAGAGCTTGCTCCTGGCGCCGGAGAACAGTCTGATCAACCAGGCCTTGGATCCGGAGATGCATCCGCTCCTGCAGTTGGCGGGATGGGGTTTCGGCGCCTGGAGCGAACATCTGCTCAAGTCGGGGGAACCGTTGCGGTACCGGCGTCCGATGGCGGCGTTCTACGACGACAACGCCGAGGGCATCATTCCGAGCCTGCAGGCGAGCACGATGCTCGCCCACGTGCGAGCCGCCGCGTACGACGCCGGCACGGTGCTCGCCGACGAGAACTGCCATCCGTTCTCGTTCCGCGGGACACCCTTCATCATGGCGCAGAACGGATCGCTCCCCCAGTGGCAGTTGCTCCAGCGTGAACTGCTGGCGCATTGCAGGGACGAGCACCTCGAACAGATGCGAGGCACGACCGACACCGAGTTCCTGTACGTCCTGCTCCTCTCGCTCCTCGACGGAGACAGCGACGACGAGGTGCAACGCGGCTTCGAGGAGATGCTGCGCGTCGTCCGCGCCGCGATGCGGGAACTCGGGCTCGCCGCACTGACCAAGCTGAAGGTGGCGCTCGTCGCGCGGGATCGCATCATCGGGGTCAACTACGGCCTCGGCCACCAGGGTGAGGCCCACCCTGTCGGCGACTGGCGCGAGCTGCGCCACGCCGAGTCGGGCACCGACGACCACGCGCTGTCGATGCTCCTCGAACCGATGTACGTGATGACGGGACGGAACTTCGAGGAGTACGAGCAGTCCTACGACGTCGACGTGACACCGCCCGACGAGGCGACCTCGGCGATCTTCGCCTCCGAACCGCTGACCGAGGACACCGACGACTGGTCGGAGGTCGACTTCGGTCAGATGGTGGTGCTCGAACGCGTCGGCGGCGGCATCTCGAAACGGATCATCGACCTGGACACCTGAGATCCGACCCGGTCGGCCGCGCGCCGTCCGGCGATCAGCCGTTGGCGGTGGTCGGGTCGATCACCTTGCCGATCTCGGTCACGGTGGTCGCCGGGAACCCGCTGCGCTCCGCATGCTCCTCGATGTAGGCCACGCTGTCGGCGACGTACACGCAGACGGTCTTGTCGCTCGCGACGTAGCTGTGCTCCCACTGGATGCCCTTCCCCTCCGACTGCATGGCGCTGAGGACGCCATTCGATTGGGCCGCCGCCCCCTTCAGCGCTTCTCGGTCGGCGGAACCGATCTCGGGAATCGCACGCTCGATGAGGTACCGGTTCATGGTTGCTCCTTTGATGATGGGGACGCCAACACTAGTGCATTTGTGAAACTCCGAATACCTGCGAGTCGTCGGGCGGTGGGTGCGGTCAGCCCACCGGTGACACCCCTCGATGTTCCTCCGTCACACCACGATCCGTCGGCGACCGGGTGCTTCGTCGATCGGCGCGGCGTACTGCCGATAGATCTCGAAGTACGCAGGATCGAGGTCCGGCGAGACGTAGTCATGGACATAGTCGATCCAGTCCGCATCCCATTCGGGCGGAACCCGGCCGCGCACAGCGCCGAACGCCGGTTCGTCACGGTGACGCCAGATGATCGCACGCATCTCGCGGCTGATCGTCTCGCGAGCGTTTCGATACCCGAAGTCGGACGGATTCGCCTCCTGCGCGGCGACGAAACGGACCAACAACGTCTCCAGCAGTTCCTCGTCACAATGGTCGTCGTGGGCGATCCCGTGTTCCCGTTTCAGCAGCGCGACGTGGAGGTTCTTGTCAGACCGAGCGCCGGGCCGAACACTGGCTTGGCCGGAAGCCAGTTCGGGGTACCGCTCACAGAGAATCCGCTGCGTGATGTTGTACGGGAGCACGGAGCACGGAGCATGCATGTGGATGGTCGCTCCGAGTTCGCGGAACATCGCCGACCATTCGGCGAGCGCACGAGGCGATGCCATGTCGTAGTACTGCTGCCATGGAGTTTCGCGGTGCGCCTCACCGAGTCCACCTCCGAAATACAGGTGTCGGGGCACGTGCATCAGGCTCGGCATGATCCGGTCGGCGAGCATGCCCTCGGGCCGCGGAATCGAATGGGTGACCAACGCCATCGGCAGATCCGCCGGTGATGCTCCGGCCGTGACGAGTCGGGGCTCCGAACCCAGCTCGCGGGCCAACCCGAGGAGCAACCGGGAGTCCTTGCCACCGCCGAACGCGAGCACCGCTTCGTCACCGCCGGTCGACAGTTCCAGGTCGATCGACCGGGCGCGGACATCGATGTCGATGCCGAACTGCGCTGCCCGCCGAACATAGAAGTCCGCAACGACCTTCGAGACCGGGTAGTCGAAACGGATACGCGCTCGGTCGTGCTCGCGCTGGAAGAGCGGTCCGCCGTTCCGAGTGAGGTAGAGCAGCGGATACACGCTGTCCCAGACCGGATGGTGTCGTATCGCGAAGTTCGTCGCGACGAACCCGAAACGGATCTCGTGCGCTTCGGGCTCTCCGGGCTGAGCACCCGCCAGGCGGGAGCGCCACCGACGCACCGGGGAGACCGTGCAGCGAAACTCGTACCGTTCCGGCGTTCGAACCGGTTCACTCACGGCGATGTCGATCATTCGCGAGACGCTAAACGATCGACGGTCGCGACCCGGGTGAGTCCGCCACCGGTCAGCACGGCGACCGTGTCGGCACCTGCTCGCGGGGTGCGGCCCGGCCGACTCCGTCGCCGTAGAGTCGGCCGGGATGGACTCCCACGACTCCCCCACCGAGGCCCCGCACGGATCGATACTGGGCAACCGGGTCACCCGCACCGAAGACCCCGGTCTGCTCACCGGCTCACGGCGCTACGTGGGCGACCTCGAACTCGACCGCCCGCTCCACGCCGTGTTCGTGCGATCCGACATCGCTCACGGCACGATCAACTCGATCGACGTCGACGAGGCCCGGTCGATGCCCGGCGTCGTCGCCGTGTGGACCGCGACCGATCTCGACGTGGCCCCGCATCACGGTTTCGCGAAGATCGACGATGCGTTCGTCCGGCCCCCGCTCGCCACCGACAAGGTGCGGTTCGTCGGCGAGGCGTACGCGGTCGTGTTCGCCGAGACACAGCGGGCGGGCGTCGACGCGGCGCAGACCGTCTGGGCCGACATCGACCCGTTGCCCGCGGTCACCGACGCCGAACAAGCGCTCGCCGACGACGCCCCGGTGCTGTTCGAGGCGCACGGGTCCAACCTCGCGGTCGGCGACAGCCCCGATGCCCCGCTCGACCTCGATGCGATCTCCGACGTCGTCGTCCGCGGGCGCTACGTCAATCAGCGCGTCGCCGTGGCGCCGATGGAACCCCACGGCATCGCCGCGGCACCGGCGGCCGACGGTCGCATCACGGTCTGGACCTCGAACCAGTTCCCGCACTACGTCCGCGCCGGTATCGCCGGCGCCACCGGCATCCCCGGTGAGCGGCTCCACCTCGTGACGCCGCAGGTCGGCGGCGGTTTCGGCGGCAAGGCCGGGATGCAGCACGAGTACACCGTCGTCGTCGCCGCCGCCGATCGGCTGGCCCGCGCCGTGAGCTGGATCCCCAGCCGGAGCGAGGATCTGATGGCGAAGGATCACAGCCGCGGCCAGGTGCAGTACGCCGAGGTCGGGTGTCGACGTGACGGCACGTTCACCGGCCTCCGGGTCCGGCTCGTCGGGGACGGCGGCGCCTATCCAGGTATCGGCGCAGCGCTGCCCGGCGGCACCCGGCGCATGTCGCACGGCACCTATGACTTCCCGGCGATCGACTTCGACGTGGCGGTCGCCACCACCAACACGCCGCCGACCGGCGCCTATCGCGGGGCGGGCCGGCCGGAGGCCACGGCGCTGCTCGAACGGCTCGTCGACCAGGCGGCTCGCGAGCTCGACATCGACCCGATCGAACTCCGCGAACGGAACCTGCTCGCCGACGACGTGTTCCCGTTCACGACACTCACCGGCAACGTGTACGACAGCGGCGACTACCGACTCCCGCTCCGCACTGCCGCCGAGGCGATCGGTTACGACGCACTCCGAGGTGAGCAGGCGGATCGCCGGGAGCGCGGCGACACGGTCCAGATGGGCATCGGCGTGGCCTCGTACGTGGAGATCACCGCCGGCGGCGGCGCTTCGGAGTGGGGCAAGCTGGAGATCCACGACGACGGATCCGCCACGATGTACTGCGGAACCCTGTCGCACGGCCAGGGCCATCAAACCGCCTACGCGATGCTGGTCAACGCACAGACCGGCATCCCGGTCGACCGCATCACGCTGGTCGACGGCGACACCGACCTCGTGCCACAGGGTGGTGGCACCGGAGGCTCACGCTCGCTGCAACTCGGTGGCTCGGCCGTGAACGAGGCGACGACCGCCGTCGTCGAGCGGGCGAAGGAGCTCGCCGCTCACGTCCTCGAGGCGGACCCCGCCGACATCGTCGTCGACACGACGACCGGCACGGTGGGCGTCGCGGGGGTCCCCGCCAACGCGCTGACGTGGGCCGACCTCGCCACCAAGGCTGCCGAGACCGACGACGGGGCACTGGTCGCCGAGACCGTGTTCGAGGGCAAGGGCGCGTCGTTCCCGTTCGGTGCCCACATCGCCGTCGCCGAAGTCGACACCGAGACCGGCGAGGCCCGACTCGTCCGACACGTCGCCGTCGACGACTGCGGCACCATCATCAACCGGTTGCTCGTCGAGGGCCAGCAGCACGGCGGCATCGCCTCGGGCGTCGGTCAGGCGCTCTACGAAGAGGTGCGGTACGACGACGACGGCAACCCGATCACGTCGAACTTCGCCGACTACGCCCTACCCTCCGCGGCCGAGATGCCGAGCTTCGAGGTCCACTCGACCGTCACCCCGTCACCGAACAACCCGCTCGGGGCCAAGGGCATCGGCGAGGCATCGACGATCGGTTCGACCCCGGCCATCCAGAACGCGGTGATCGACGCCGTCGCGCACCTCGGGGTGCGCCACATCGACATGCCGTGCACCGCCGAACGAGTGTGGCGAGCCATCGAGGAGGCCCGAGCAGGATCGCACGAACCGTGGCGTAAGCCTCCGCCGGTCTTCGCGACGTTGCCGAAGGGCCTCGAGGCAGACGCCGACGCGGCCGAAGCCGCCGACGGCATCTGATCGGTCGCCGAGCGGCTCCCTGTTCAGTGCCGAGCGCGGCAGGCCCGGTCGGAGACCGGAAAGCCGACTGGCGGGCGCCAGGAGTCGGAGTCAACCGACACGCCTCGACATGAGCCCATCCCGCCGATCTGGCACCGGCCGGTGAACGGTGGATCGCTGAGCATCGCCGTCGCCTCGGCGAACGGTACGGCCGGACTCCACAGGAACCCCTGGCCGATATCGCAACCGGCGGCCATGAGGTGTTCGAGTTGCTCGGTGGTCTCGATTCCTTCGGCGGTCGTCTGGATCCCGAGAGCGTGCGCGAGGTCGATCACCATCTGCACGATGACCGAGCTCGCCGGTTCCGTCGCGAGGCTGGCGACGAAGCTGCGGTCGATCTTCAGGTAGTCCAGCGGGAACTGACTGATCCGGCTGAGTGACGAGTACCCCGTCCCGAAGTCGTCGATCGCGATGGCGACGCCGATCGCATCGAGACGGTTCAGAGCCTGCGAGGCCACGTCGGCGTCGATGAGCGCCGTCTCGGTGATCTCGAGGCACAGGTGTCGGGTCGGCACCTCCCACTTCTTCGCCAGTCGATCGACGGCGTCGGGGAAGTCGTGATCGAGCAGCTGCCGGGTCGAGATGTTCACCGCGACGGTCAGCCCGTCACCGAGACCGAGATCGAGCCAGGAGCGCATGGCCCGGCACGACTCGTCGAGCACCATGTGTCCGAGCCGGTGGATCAGACCACTCTCCTCGGCCATCGGCACGAATCCACTCGGAGGAATCAGGCCTCGCTGAGGATGGTTCCATCGCGTGAGCGCTTCGAAGAACGTCACCTTGCCGTCATGCAACGACACCTCGGGCTGGAAGTGGACCGTCAGTTCGTCGTCGTCGAGTGCCCGGACGAGCTCATCGATCATCGCTCGACGGTGACGCTTCCGTCGTCCGACCTCGTTGTCGAACACCTCGATGCGATTCTTTCCGACGTCCTTTGCCGCATACATGGCCAGGTCCGAACGACGCAGGAGTTCCTCGGCCAGTACCCCGGGACTCGACAGCGCGACCCCGGCGCTCGCAGACACCATCACGGTCTCGGCGCCGAGATCGATGGGCTGGGCGAGTGCGTTGAGGAGTCGCTGAGCGAACGCGATCCCGGAGTCCTCGTCATCGATGTCGGGGCAGTAGACGACAAACTCGTCTCCGCCGAAGCGTGCCGCCACGCACTCGGTCGACATGACCGTCCGAAGCCTGACGCCCACGGCCGCCAGCAGGGCGTCACCACCCGCGTGTCCGATGCGGTCGTTCACGGACTTGAAGTCGTCGAGGTCGATGAACACGACCCCGATCCGGCTGCCGGACCTTTCGGCTCCGGTCAGCGCGTGCTCGAAGAGGGGCACGAAGCGTTGCCGGTTGTACAGACCGGTCAGGGAGTCGTGCCCGGCCTGGAACGCGAGGTCCTCTTCCAGCTTGCGCCGATCGGCGATGTCGAACGAGATGCCGATCGTGCCGCGGAAACCGATCTCTTCGTCGTGGATGCGTTCGAGGATCAGCTGGACCGGCACCATGCGGCCGTCCTTGTGTTGCAGCTCGACGTCGCCCTCCCAACGTCCGCTCGTCTGGGCGGCGACTCGGATTGCCTCGATCGTCGCCGCCTCGATCGGCAGGAGATGTGCCTCACTGATCGCGCGCCCGACGATCTCCGCAGGGGTTCGGCCGAGTGTCGCCTCCGAACGGGGGCTGCAGTAGACGATCGTGCCGACGTCATCAGCGACGGTGACGACCGCCGGGAGCAGATCGAGCAGTCGATCACGCAGGCGGCTGACGATCAGTTGCGCACTCACGTTCGACACATCGGCGCCGGTGACCGAGATCGCGCCGACCGAGGGATCGTCGAACAGGTTCGCGATCGACAGCTCCAGCGTGTGGCGCAGCCCGTCTTCGTCGGCGAGTCGCACGGTCACCAGCTCCCGCGCTCCCGGGGTGGTGCTCACGCGCTGGTAGGCCGAAACCAGTGCCTCCCCCTCGACCGGGTCGAGGTAGGCGGCGGGATCGAGAACGATGGAGTCACCCGTGCGCAGACCGGTCATCCGCTGCATCGGCTCGGATGCCTCGAGGACGCGGTCCTGCTCGTCGACGAGCAGCAGCAGCGGCTCGGGACCGTTGAGTTCCTGCATGGAGCGGCTGGTCTGCTCGAACCGATCGGGTCCGGTGGGCTCTCCGTCGGTGACGTCAGCGTGGGCCATGATCGCTCGACCAGCCGCCGCGTGAGCGGCATCGGCCGCGAGCACAGCCCGATCCCGTGCCGAGTTCGTCGCGCCGATCACCGGAGCATCAGGCGTGGCCGGCGCCACCTGCCCGGTCAGCAGACGCTCACTGGACGAGCGGGCGGATGTGGCGGAATCATGCGGTTCACACAGACTTCATCGGCATTTTCGGGCCCGTTCTTGAGAGGGAGACGCCGGCGTCCGACCGCCGATTCCTGCTCGCGCCGGCCCGTGATCAGGCAGTGTCGATCGCACCGTCGACGGTGTCGTCGACCCGCCGGATCGTCGTCGATCGAGCAGAACGCACGTGATTGCATCGCTGTCCCTTCCAGGGCGCTGCGACAGATCGAGGCGGACGTCATCGACGCGATCGCCGTGCCGAAGTACCGAGCCGGTCAGCTCGATTCGACGGCACGGCACCACCGCACGGCTCGGACCCGACCTCAGCCTGTCGGCTCGGTGACGACCACCGCAGTCACCATGCCGAACATGCCTTCTTCCCGTTCGACGTGGGTGAGGATGTGGCAGTGCCAGACCCAGGTCCCGATGTCTTCGGCCTTGAACAGCACGGAGTAGCGCTCGCCGGCGGCGACGTTGATCGTGTCGGCCCAGTACGGGTGGTCGAGCGGGATGCCGTCCTTGGCGTAGACGAGCTGCGGCATCTGGTGCAGGTGCATCGGATGGTCGGTCAGCCCCTCGTTGTAATAGTGCACCGCCGCCCACTGACCCTGCTCGAGCACGAGCGGCTCGGTCGCCGGGAAGCTCTTGCCGTTGAGCGACAGACCGATCACACCGGCATCGTTGAGCACCATCGGCATGTCGATCGCCGGCTCGAGATCCATCGGGATCTCCACGCCGGAGATCGTCTCCCCGTACGGGAACGGACTGTCGCCGATGATGAACGACCCGAACATGCCGTTCGGCACCGAGATCTGACTGTGGAGATGGGCGTGGTACATCCCGATCGCCGGATCGTCGGCGACGAACTCGTACGTGTACGACGTCCCCGACGAGATCGGGTCCTGCGTGAACGGCGTCACACCGTCCTGGTCGTTCGGGGTGTGGATGCCGTGCCAGTGCACGTCGGTGCCCAACGGCGTCTCGTTGTTCACGATGATCTGCACCTTGTCGCCGAGGTCGACCCGGATCTGCGGCCCGGGAACCTGGCCGTTGTACGCCCAGGCGTCGACGACGTCGCCGGGTGCCCGCTCCCACGGGACGACGGCCGCGGTCAGTTCGAACTGCTTGGTGCCGTCCGGCAGCAGCACGAAGTCGAGCGGCTGGTTGCCGCGACCTTCGGTGTCGGCGGGGAACGCCAGCATCGAGTCGATCATCATCTGATCCATCGCGGCCGCGTCCATCTCGTCGCCGTGCCCACCGGCCGAGTCGCCGTCGTGTCCGCCGGCCGAGTCGCCACCGGCTCCTTCGGTGACCGTCAACTCGACGACCATTCCCGCCGATTCGTGCCCGGCGATGTCGCAGTAGAGCTCGTAGGTGCCCGGGGAGAGTGGGCCGAGGTCCAGTGTCTCGGTGTCGCCGACACTCAGGTTGCTCGTCCGCATGGACGAGCCGCGCATGACGACGTTGTGCTCCATGGTGCCGTCGTTGGAGACCACCAGGACGACGTTGCCGGCCGGTGCGGTGAAGTTGCCGTCGATCGCGAACTCGGTCAAGCTCACGTCGATCTGGGTCGTCGGAATCGCATCGGCGGAAGCGAATCCGCCGTCATCGTTCAACACCGCGGCGATCGCCACGGCTCCGATGATCGCCACGATCGCGAAGACGATGGCCGCCAACGCGATCACGACGAAGTTGCCGACCGGCGACTCTTTCGACTCGGGAGGTGCCGGCGGCTGCGGGGCGGGTTCGGTGACGGTCATGCTCGGTACTCGCGGATGGACATGCGCACCATCCAAGGCGAACCCGGTCGGCGTTCGGAGGGCCGAAAGTCCCGAACTCGACGCCGAGGGTCCCGACGCTCACCGCTTCGTCCGTCTAGCGGATCACGGCGACCGGAGCGTGGCTGTGCGCTGCCGTCTCGGCACTCGTCGAGCCGAGAAGAAGCTCGGAGAACCCTCCCCGTCCACGACGGCCGACCACGACCAGGTCGGTGTCACGAGACGCCTCGATCATGGCGAACCCACCCGTCCCCCTCGCGACGTCGGCGGTGATCGTCACACCATCGGGGATCGGGCCGACGGCAGCGACCACGCGGTCCGCCACCCGCTGAGCAGCCTCGTCCATCGCGGTGAGATCGGCCGACGCCGGGTGGTACATCCCGACCGCGAGCGGCGGAAGGTACCAGGCATGGACGGCACGCACCTCCTCGACGCCCGGCAGGTTCGCGGCCCACTGCAGGGCTCGAACCGACGGGCTGTCTTCGGGGTCGTCGAAGTCGTCGACGCCGACCACCACGCGACGTGGCGGTGCGGTCGGTTCGTCTCCCCGAACCACCACGACCGGTTGCTCGGTGTGGTGCAGCACGTAGTTCGCCGTGGAGCCGAGCATCAGCGACAGCCGACTGTTACCACGGTGGCCGACGACGATCAGATCGGCGTCCTCGCCCTCGTCGACCAGGGCGCGTCCGGCGTGACCACGGCGGGCGACCCCGACCAGCCGAGGGTCGTCCAGCTTGACGACCAGCTCGTCGAGTCCCTGCTTCGACAGCTGCTCGATCTCGTCGATGTCGACGGCGAGCACCATGTCGTATCCCGTCATCAGCGGGATCTCCCAGGCGTGGACGACGACGATGCGGTCGTCGGGCCCGGCGATCGACCTCGCCCAGGTGAGCGCCTGTTGGGATTCTTGACTGGCGTCGACGCCGACCACCACGGTACGGGGGTCACTCATCATGGACTCCTTTCACTCCACTTCGATGGTGCGCACGAACCGTGGCCCTGGTGAAGTGCCGAAGGTCCGTTTTCACCGTGCTGGTTGACGCACGGCTCGTCGACGGCGAGAGTGAATGCACCGGGGGCACGATGGCAACGGTGCAGACCAGGCATCTCACGAAGCGGTACGGCAGCGAGGAGGTGGTGCGCGACGTCGACCTCGACATCGCCACCGGCGAACTGTTCGTGCTCGTCGGCCCGTCGGGCTGCGGCAAGACCTCGCTGCTTCGCATCATCGCCGGCCTGGAGGCACCCTCGAGCGGCGTCGTCCTGGTCGACGGTGTCGAGGTCGCCGACGACCACCGGAACACCCCGGTGGTCGCGATGATGTTCCAGGAGGCGGCGCTCTATCCACATCTCGACGTTCGGGCGAACATCGGATTCCCCCTGAAGATCGCGGGCGAGCGGTCATCGGTCATCGACCGATCGGTGCGCTCGATCGCTTCGATGTTGGGGATTCGGTCACTCCTGACACGCCGCCCCGCTCAGATCTCGGGTGGACAGCGACAGCGGGTCGCGATGGCCCGGTCGTTGATCCGACGTCCCGAGGTCCTGCTCATGGACGAACCGATGTCCAACCTCGACGCGAAGCTGCGCGGCGAACTCCGAGCGACGATCGGTCATCTCCACGGGGCCAGCGAGATGACGATGGTCTACGTGACCCACGACCAGGTCGAGGCGATGGCGCTCGCCGACCGGTTGGCGGTGATGCGCCGTGGCCGGCTCATCCAGATCGGCACGCCGAGCGAGGTCTTCGACCGTCCCGTCGACGCGTTCGTGGCCACCTTCATCGGGGTCCCGTCGATGAACCTGTTCCACGGTCGGCTGGCGGGCGACGCTGACGGTCCGTTCCTCCGGGTCGGCGACGACCGGCTCGGTCTCGCCCGTTCGCGCTGGGCTGCGCTCGACATCGCCGAGGAACGGGACGTGGTCGTCGGCGTGCGACCGCGGTCGTTCCGATTCTCCGACGACGGACTCATCGTCGATGTGGAACGCGTCGAGACGGTCGCCGAGCGGTGCACCGTCACCGCCACGTTGCTCGCCCGACCGGTGACGATCGCCGATGACGGTGTCGTGACCGGCGCCGGGCGGAGCACGGTCACGATCGACGCCAAGGTGACCGACGACGTCGGCCGGGGTCGCTGGCAGGCGTCGCGGCTCACCGTGGATGCCGACGACATCCACCTCTTCGACCACCTGACCGGTCGGTCGCTCGCTGCAACCGTCGACCGGGGCATGGACCGTCAGATCGCTCGCGCGACGACGTAGTGGACGCCGATCGCGTCGGAGTACTGGTCGTTGCCCGGCAGGTAGGGCTGGGCCTCGGTCACCTCGATCGGTGTCCACACCCCCTCGTCCGACAGCGTGTCGATGACCGACCGACACTCGCGCTCGTCCCACAGGTCTTCGCGCTGGGTCACGACGACCACGCCTCCGGGGGCGACGACTCGGGCGAACTCGCGCCACGCCGCCTCCACGCCGGGCACGTAGGTCATCACGCCCACACAGATCAGACCGGCGAACGAGCCGTCGTCGAACCCGAGCGGCTGTTGGAGGTCGGCGGCCCGGGTCGCGCTGTACGCGCCGGTGCGATCGGCCAGCTCCAGCGAGGCTGCCGACACGTCGATGCCGACGAGTTCGCCCTCGTGACCCGCTCGCCGGAGCGCACGACCGACGAGGCCGGTGCCGCACCCGGCATCGAGCACGCGGGACGGGTTCGGCCCGTGCTCCAAGAGCATGCGAGCGGCGACGTCCGGTGCCTCGTAGGACCAATCGACCAGGTCGTCGTCGTAGCGACCCGCCCAGTCGTCGTAGAAACGTGTGACGTCGTCGACGTCGGCGCTGCCGCGCAGCAACCAGTCGCCGTCGTCGTCTCGGGTGTCGGCTCCTGGCTCGTTCATGCCATCCGTTGTAGCAGGATGCGACTCAGGATTCGACGGCGACCTCGGGCGCGACCTCGTCGTCGGCCTCGGCGGTCGATGCCGCCCCGCCCCTCCGGCGATACGCCCATGCGCCGACCGCTGCCAGCAGCAGGCCGACCACCAGCCCGAATCGCGGTGCGCTGTCGACGGTGGGGATCTGGTTCTGCATCCAGTTCTGGATGCGGATCGCGTTGTCGTACACGGGGTCGTCGCCGACAACGCCGTTGAGCACCCGGATCTCGAACCAGCCGTAGTAGGCGACGTAGGCACCGGCGATCACGAGCAGCACCCCGGCGATCTTGTTCACGCGGGGCAGCAGCGACCGGAACTTGGCGACGACGCCCTGCTTTGCGAGCGCGACGGCCAAGGTCAGGATGCCGATGATGATGCCCATGCCGAGGCCGTACAGCACGAACACGAACACCCCCGACACGTAGCTGCCCTTGCCGAACGTCTGCGACGTGACGACGAGGAACGGGCCGATCGTGCACGACAGCGAGGCCACGGCGTACGACACGCCGAACAAGTACATCGAGAACATCGTGCCGTCGGCCCCGCCCTTGTTGAGCTTGGGGATGTTGAGGATCAACTGTCGACCGGTCAGCAGATAGATGCCGAGCCCGATCAAACCGAACCCGATGACGATCGTCGCCCACGGCAGGTGCTCCTCGATTCCGTCGAACACCTTGGTGATGACGGCGCCGAACAGCGCGAACACGGTGACGAACCCGGCGGTGAGCACGGCGGACACCTTGAGTGCCTGCATGATCGCCTTGGCCGGGCTGGGACGCTCGTCACCGTCGTCGAGACCGACGAACGCCGACAGGTACGCCGGGAGCAGCGCGAAGCCACACGGGTTGACGGTCGCCACCATGCCGGTGGTGAGTGCGAGGGCGAAAGGTCCACTGAACACGTTGGGAGAACACGCTACGTCGGCGGCCGCATTCCGGGGCCGCGTCAGCGCGAAACAACCCGTGAACTCCGACGGGAGCGGATCGGGAAGCAGTTGCCGCCCAACCGGGTTCCGGCGGGTATGCGCCACTCCCTGATCGGTCTCGCCGGCATCTTCGTGGTCGCCGCGTGCGGCGCCGGCGACGACACCGTCGCCCCTCCCCCCACCGCGACGAACGAGGCACCGGGCGTCACATCGGAGCCGACCGCCGACGACGAGTCGCCCGAACCGGAGATCGTGCCGTTCGAGATCGTGCCGTCGTCGCCGGTCGACGTCACCGTGAGCGGTCTGACGATGCACCGAGAGCGGACCGTGCCCGATGGCGCACCGACCCCGCTGGTCGAGTTCGACGAGATCCGCAGCGGTGGCCCGCCACCCGACGGTATCCCCCCGGTCGACGAGCCGAAGTTCCTGAACGTCGGCGATGTCGACTTCCTCGCCGACAACGAACCGGTGCTCGCACTCGAGATCGACGGTGATGCCAGGGCCTACCCGGTGCAGATCATGACCTGGCACGAGATCGCCAACGACACCGTCGGCGGCGTGCCGGTCGCCGTCTCGTACTGCCCGCTCTGCAACTCGGCGGTCGCCTACGACCGACGGCTCGACGACCGGGTCCTCGATTTCGGCACCTCCGGGCTGCTGTACAACTCGGCGCTGGTGATGTACGACCGACAGACCGAGACGCTGTGGAGCCACTTCACCGGCGAGGGCATCATCGGCGAGTTGACGGGCACCGACCTCGACGTGTTCCCGCTCGCGACCGTCTCGTGGCAGACGTTCCGCGAGGCGAACCCGGACGGACTCGTACTCAGTCGCGACACCGGCTTCTCGCGCGACTACGGACGCAACCCCTACCCCGGCTACGACGACGTCGACGGCGTGCCGTTCCTGTTCGAGGGGGAGGTCGACGGTCGGTACACCGCGCTGACCCGCATCGTCGGCGTGGAAGACGGCGCGGCCGCGGTCGGCATCCCGCTCGCCGACCTGCGCGATGCGGAGGTGGTCACCGGGTCGATCGACGGACGCCCGCTCATGGCGTGGTGGGCCTCCGGCACCGCATCGGCGTTGGAGAGCTCGGCGATCGTCGACGGCGTCGACGTCGGGGCGACCGGCGTGTTCGTTCCGGTGGTCGACGGGACCCCGCTGACGTTCTCGGCGGTGGGCGACGGCACCTTCACCGATGCCGAGACCGGTTCGACGTGGAACCTGCTCGGCGAGGCCGTCGCCGGTGACCTGTCCGGTTCACGGCTCGAGCCCTACGTCCACGTCGACACGTTCTGGTTCGCCTGGTCGACGTTCCGCCCCGACACCGAGATCGTCACGGGATGAGGATCGTCACCGTCCGCGACCTGCTGCCCGCCTCCGACCGCGCAGCGGCACTTCAGGTGGCCGTGATGCTCGCGGCCACCGCCGGTGCGGCGTGGCTGCCCCGGCGCGAGCGAGCGCTCGTGCTGCTCGCGGTCGGTGTCGGGATGGTCGTGCTCGGCCTGATGGCGATGCGCACGCTGCACTGACGCGGATCACCGGGTCGGTCAGCCGGCCATCGCAGCGACGGTCTCGGCGAGAATGTCCGGGCTGGTCGCGAGGTTGATGCGGGCGTGTCCGAGACCTTGCGGGCCGAACTGCGGACCGGGGCTCAGCGCGACGCCGCGCGCCGCGAACGTCTCGGCCGGGTCGTCGCCGAGGCCGAGGGGGCGGCAATCGAGCCATGCCAGGTACGTGGCCGGGGGCGGTTCGTACACGACGCCGGGTAGGTGCTGCGCGAGCAGGTCGGTCAACGAACGGCGGTTCTCGTCGACGACCCCGACCACGGAGTCGAGCCAGTCGCCGCCGTCGGTCCACGCGGCCACGGTCGCCGTGACCGCCATCACGTTCGGGGCTCCGAGGTAGTGGCCGGGAAGTGATCGCAGCGCGGCGTGCATGCGGTCGCTGCCGGCGTGCAGCACCGCCCACCGCAACCCGGCGAGGTTGAACGCCTTCGACGCCGACGTGACGGTGACCGTGCGGACCGACACCTCGCCGCCGAGCGACTCGAACGGGATGTGCGTCTCCCCCGGCATGGTCAGGTCGGCATGGATCTCGTCGGAGATCACCGTCAGGTCGAAGCGCGCCGCGATCTCCGCGATCCGTTCGAGCTCGGCACGTTCGAACACGTGGCCGAGCGGGTTGTGCGGGTGGCACAGGATCCACATCGTCGCGCCCGTGTCGGTCGAGGCCAGCCGTCGTTCGAGGTCGTCGTAGTCGAATGCACCGTCGTGCCGGGTCACCGACACCAGCCGACGCTCCATCTCGCCGATCGTGTCGATGAACGGGTGGTAGGCCGGCATGTGCAGCACCACGCCGTCGCCGGGTGCCGAGAGGTGGTGCACCGCGCTGCGGACGCCCTGGATGACGTCGATCATGTCGTGCACCCGGTCGGGGCGCGCCTCCCACCCGAAGCGTTCGGCCATGCGAGGCACGAACAACTTCGCGGCCGGCGACTTCGCGAACGGGCCGCCCCAGTTCGGGTAGCCGAACTCGTTGCCGTCGAGCACCTGCTGGAGCGCCGCGGTGATCGCCGGAGCGACGGGGAAGTCCATGTCGGCGACCCACGCCGCGAAGCGGACGTCGTGTGCGCCCCACTTGGCTCCACGTTTGGTGCGGAGCCGTTCGACGTCGAGAGAACGAAGCCCGAAGCGGTCGTCGTCGGCCGAGCCGGTCATCGGCTCGACCCCGAGGATGCCCCGAACGGAAAGTGACGCATCGACCGATCATGCCAGGCGGCTACCTTGGCGTGCGTGCCCGAGCCCCTCGCCCCCGTCACGCTGACCGGAGCGCACGTGCGACTCGAGCCGCTGTCGCTCGATCACGCCGAACCACTGGCGGCGGCTGCTGCCGTCGATCGTTCGACGTTCGAGCTGACGTGGGTTCCCGACAGCGGCGATGCCGCCCGCAGCTACATCGCCGGGCTGCTCGACGATCACGCCGCCGCCCGTGTGCTGCCGTTCGCCCAGCGGCGACTCGACACGGACGAAGTCGTCGGCTGCACCCGGTATCTCGATCCACACTGGTGGCGGGGCCGACCCGAGCCCGACGAGATCGAGATCGGGGGCACGTGGCTCGGAGCGAACGCGCAACGGACGGCCGTCAACACCGAGGCCAAGTTCCTGCTGCTCGAGTACGCGTTCGAAGAACTCGACGTGTGGCGGGTCGCGATCTGCACCGACGCCCGCAACCAGCGCAGTCGCGACGCGATTCTCCGGATCGGTGCATCGTTCGAGGGGCTGCTGCGCAACCACCGGCTGCGGGCCGACACCGACGCACCGTCGCCGCGGCAGACGGCGGTGTACTCGATCGTCGGCGACGAGTGGCCCGACGTGAAGCGGTCGCTCGAACGGCGGTTGGGCCGATGAAGGCGCTGGTGGTGATCGCCCACCCGTGCGACGACAGCTTCTCCCACGCCGCGGCCGAGCGTGCCGTGACCGGCTTGACCGCCGCCGGACACCAGGTCGACACGATCGACCTGTACGCCGAGGGGTACCGCACGGCGATGTCGTACGAGGAGCGGGTGGCGTACCACGGTGACGACCCCGTCCTCGATCCACAGGTCGCCCGGCACATCGAACTCCTGCAGGGCTCACAGATCCTCGTGTTCGTGTACCCCACGTGGTGGAGCGGCCTGCCGGCGATCCTCAAGGGGTGGCTCGAACGGACGATGGTGCCCGGCGTCGGGTTCCGGTTCGACGAGAAGTCGGGCAAGGTGAAGCCGGGGTTGACGCACGTGAAGCGCATCGTCGGGATCAGCACGTACGGGTCGCCGCGCGTTGCGGTGCGGCTCGTCAACGACAACGGCCGACGCACGCTCACCCGCACGGTGCGGTTGTCGAGCGGCATCCGCACCCGCACGGAGTGGTTCGGGTTGTACGGCATGGACACCGCGAGCGCCGGCGACCGCACCGCGTTCCTGGCCCGCATCGAACAGCGATTGGCGGGCGTCTGATGCGCGTCCTCGCGGTCTACTGCCATCCGGACCCCGAGTCGTTCGTCGCCGCGGCACGCGACCGTGCGCTCGCCGGTCTCCGGTCGGCCGGACACGACGTCCGGTTCACCGACCTGTACGCCGACGGATTCGACCCGACGATGACCGCCGACGAACGCCGCACCCACAAGGAACCGGGCGTCGCTCCGGAATTGCAGCAGTACGCCGACGACCTCGCGTGGGCGGAGGCCCTGGTGCTGATCTATCCGACCTGGATGAGCGGCCAGCCGGCGATGCTCAAGGGCTGGATCGACCGGGTGTGGGTGGCGGGCGTGGCGTGGGAGATGCGCGACGGCGACCGGACGCCGACCCCGAAACTGCGCAACCTCCGGCGACTCGTGGTGGTCACCACGCACGGTTCGTCGAAGCTGATCAACTCGCTGCAGGGCGAGAGCGGCAAACGGACGGTCACCCGATCGATCCGGGCGATGTGTGCACGGCGGGCCCGCACCACCTGGTGCGCTTTCTACGGCGTCGACACTCGCGACGAGGCCGACAGGTCGGAGTTCCTCGACCGAGTCGAGTCGACGCTCGCCGGCCTCTGACCGACGGCGACCAGGCCGGCGTCAGGCGGCGGACGACACGGCGACGGCGATCTCCGTCGCGACGCGGGCGTTGTTCTCCGCGAGCGCCAGGTTCGCGGGCACGCTCCGGCCGTCGGTCGCCTCGGCGATGCGGCCGAGCACGAACGGGGTGACCTTCGCGCCGGTGATCCCGGCGGTGTCGCAGTCGATCAGGGCTTCGTCGAGCACACGGTCGAGCTCGACCGGGTCGAGTTCGTCGGCGACCGGGATCGGCACGCCGACGAGCACGCCGGCGCGGTCGCGGGTGCGGTTCACCAGGACACCGGCGACCTCGTCGGCGGTCTCCACGCGGTGCGGCACGGGGAGGCCGGACGACCTGGTGTAGAACGCGGGGAAGTCGTCGTGCTGCCAGCCGAGCACGGGAACGCCGACCGTCTCGAGATACTCGAGCGTGCGAGCCAGGTCGAGGAAGGCCTTGGCCCCTGCGCAGACGGTGATCACGGCGTGGTGCGCCATCGCATCGAGATCGGCGCTGATGTCGCCGGTCGTCTCCGATCCACGGTGCACGCCGCCGATGCCGCCGGTGGCGAAGACCGACACGCCGACCGCGGCCGACAGGGCGAGCGAGGCGGAGACGGTCGTCGCACCGAACTCCCACCGCTGCGCGACCGCCACGGCGAGGTCGCGTTCGGCGACCTTGCGGGCGGCCCCGAGGATCCGCTCGTGCTCGTTCGGGTCGAGCCCGACGCGGGCCACACCGTCGAGGACGGCGGTGATCGCCGGTACCGCTCCCCCGTCGCGGATGACGCCGATGCACCGGTCGAGCGCCTCGGCGTTGGCGGGCGACGGCAGGCCGAGGTTCGAGAAGATGGTCGATTCGAGGGCGACGACCGGACGGCCGTCGGCGAGGGCGGCGGCGACCTCGTCGGACACCTGAGGAGTGATCATGAGGCCAGTCTGCCAGCGGTCAGGCCCGGACGAACCGGGTGACGCATTCGACGTGATGTGTGTGCGGGAACAGGTCGAGGACCTCGGTGCCGTCGTGTCGGTAGCCCTGCCGGGCGAGCAGGTCGGCGTCGCGTGCGAGCGCAACGGGGTCGCAGCTGACGAGCACCAACACGTCGGGGTCGGCGGCGACCATCGCTGCGGTGCCGGGTCGGCCCAGACCGGACCGAGCCGGATCGGCGATCGCGACGTCGATCGTCAGACCGTGCCCCGGTCGCCAGGTGCTGACCTCGCTCTGTTCGATCCGGGCGTCGCGTCCCTCCAGGTTCACCCTGCAGTCCTCGACCGCGGCGCGGGAGGTCTCGACCGTGATCACCTTCGCCGTGGGCGGTGCGCAGGTCACGGCGAACAGTCCGACGCCGGCATAGGCGTCGAGCACGGTCGCGGCCGTCGCCAGCTCGGGAGCGGCGCGCCCGACGGCGTCGACCAACAGTTCGGCGGCAGCCGGGCCGCTCTGGAAGAACGAGCCGGCCGACACCTGCAGGTCGTGGCCGGCGACCCGCTCGACGAGGAAGGCGTTGGCGCCGGTGTAGACCGTCCGGGCCAGCCCGTGCACCTCGCCCTTGCGCTTGTCCCAGCGGGCGGTGATCTGACCGGTCGCTTCCGACACCCGGAGCGAGACCTCGAGTTCGGGGGTGATGCGGATCGCCTCGATCACCCGCTCCAAGGTGGGGTGGGCGATGAGGCATCCGGAGGCCGGGACCGTGTCGTGGGAGCGATCCTGGCGGTACGACGCCCGCCCGTCGGGGCCACCGACGACCCGGATGGTCGTGCGGTACCCGTCGGCCGGGACCGAGCGACCGAGGGTGAGCGTCGGCGAGTCGAGCTTGCCGGTACGGCGGAGTGCGTCGCGCACGATCTCCATCTTCGCCGGGAGCTGGGCCGCGACGGCGAGGTGTTGCCAGTCGCAGCCGCCGCAGCCTTCCCGCCGGCGCACGCACGGCGGTTCGACGCGGTCGGGCGAGGGGGCGTGCACCTCGGTGACGACACCTCGCGACCACTCGCCCTTCTGTTCGACGATCTGCACCGACACGTCGTCGCCCGGCGCACCGCCCCGGACGAACACGACGCGGCCGGTGTCGTCGTGGCCGAGCACCTCGCCGCCGGCGATGAACCGCTCCGGCGAGACGCGCAAGGTCGGGAACTGGTCGTCGGGCACGGCTGGAGGCTAGCGAGAGTTCGCGGACGAGTCCGGCAGCCGCCCGTTTAGAGTGGGGGCATGGAACCCACCGAGTGGTACTGGGATCTCGAGCGCAACGTCGCCGTGCCCGCCGAGCAGCGCGGACCGGGCGACCACATGCTCGGGCCGTACCGCACCAAGGGCGAGGCCGAGAACTGGAAGGCCACGTCCGAGGCGCGCAACGACGCCTGGGACGATGCCGACGAGGAGTGGGAGCAAGCGGGCACCGACCCCGACGACCGACGCGGTTAGGTTCTGGTCTCGTGGCCCGACCGATCCAGATCGCACCTTCCGTCCTGCCAGCCGACTTCTCCAAACTGGGTGAGGAGGTCGCCGCGCTCGAAGCAGCGGGCGTCGATCTGATCCAGTGGGACGTGATGGACGGCCAGTTCGTGCCGAACCTCACGTTCGGTCCCGACGTGATCAAGTCGGCCCGCCAGCACTGCACCGTGCCGTTCGAGGCGCACCTGATGGTGTACACCCCCGACGTGATGGCGCAGGAGTACGTCGACGCCGGCTGTTCCCGTCTGATCGTGCACGCCGAGGCCTGCACGCATCTCCATCGCACGCTCGGCAACATCAACTCGATGGGTGCCAGGGCCGCGGTCGCGCTGAACCCGGCCACGCCCGCCTCGGCGGTCGAGCACGTGCTCGATCTCGTCGATCTGGTGCTCGTGATGACCGTCAACCCGGGCTTCGGCGGCCAGGCCTACATCCCGACGATGGAACCGAAAATCGCCGAGATCAGGGCGATGATCGACGCCGCCGGCCTCGCCGACGAGGTCAATCTCGAAGTCGACGGTGGGATCGGCCCATCGACGATCGAGGGAGCTGCTGCGGCCGGCGCCAACATCCTGATCGCCGGGAGCGCGCTCTACCGCGACCCCGAGGGCCTGGAGCACGCCGTGACCGAGCTGCGCGCCCTCGCCGAAGCCGCCGCCCCCTGACGCTCGGCGCCGCTCGGTCGCGGCTCCCATTTGAGCCGGCCGAACGCTGCATCACCGCCGTCTGCACGGCCGCATCGAGAGCCGTCACCGCTGCCGTTGGTACTCTCACGGGTTCGAATGGTCGGACCGACGCGGTCGGGGAAGCAGGTTACGGAACGATGGACTCGACGGGTGGCGCACTCGAGGCAACGCTGAATCTCCAGCGAAGGGCGGCCATCGTGGAGGGCGGCGCCGTCGATCATGCCGGCAAGGTCCGCGTGGGCCGCATGGCCGACTTCGACATGGGGCGGACGATCTTCGGCGGCCTCACGGGCGTCGCACGCAAGTTCATGTTCGAGAAGCTCGTCAGGGAGCCGGTGTGGTCCGACGCGTCGGCCGCTGCGATCGAGGCGGCCTACGCGGCCCTCGAATCGGATCAACCGGCGCCGCCGGTCGACCAGCGGTTGATCGACTTCATGATCGAGGAGTGCGACTTCAGCATGGAGCACGCCGACGGCACGTTCCTCGAGCACCTGCTGTTCTGCCACGACTACGCGGCTCGTCACTATCCCGAGCATTCGCCGAACGTGGCATTGCTCCATTCGATCCTGGGCACCGCGACGAACACGTTCGCGATGGACGCCGCCAAGATCCCGAAGCTGAAGGCATTGCTCACCGAGTTCGAAGCGCTCCACGTCGAGACGTTCCCGTCGATCCTCCGGCTCCTGTACGACAACAGCCTGCTCGACGACCTCGAGGCGAACGCACATCGACTCGACCGACTCGAGGCTCTCCATTGCCACCGCGTGATCGACAACGAACCGCTCACGATCGCCGCCGACGACGTCTGGATCAACTTGAACTATCACCTGATGCACTTCGTCGATTTCATGCCGGCGGCGAACTGGTCGACACATCGGGCCGACCCGCTCCTCCAGATGTTCGAGCGGCTCTCCGAACTGTTGGACCGAGCCGGGCAACGCCAAGCTCACGTCGAGGTCTCGTTCCCCGATGCGAAGACCGCACCGGTCGACGAGGACCGCACGCTGTTCGGTCGGATCACCGACCTCCTCCCGGCAGCCGTCACGCTCAAGCTCGCCCGCAAGTCGATCCAGGACTACTCCGAGCTGGCCGGCCACGACCTGAGCTACCGACTCGACTGGACCACCTGACGCGGGCGTGCACCATGCCGCCGCGTCAGGTGGCCCAGTCCGATCGATGCCCCGGAGTCCGACCCCAACGGGTGGACGAACTCCACTAATTCTCAGTACGACCCTCGTCTGCTGCCATCACGTGGCCCCTTGGGGAGCCTCCATCCCGAACTCTTCGCCGGATCTCGAGTGGGCGCCGCCACGAATCGCGTGAGCGAAGTGTGCGACCCAGATCCGGCGTTCGGGGACGCGGCTCGCCAGAGAGCGACGAGCATTATGGGACGGTTCGCCGATCGCGTACGTGCCGATCACGCGCGGGTGGCACCTTCGCCGCCGACGCGCGATATGTGCTTCTCCGGGTTGTCATCAGCAGCCTCGGCTTTCCTCGGGCCCTTCTGTGGGCGATGCCATGGCTACCGTGTCCGGTGTGAGCGTTGCTGCCGCTGGACCGGGAACTGATGACCGCTGCGGAGCGTCCAACCCGCTGTGAGAAGGTCGGTTGGGCTTGTTGCGGTCGTCCTGGCGACGGCTTCGTGTGGGAGCAGCCCTGACTTGGGTCTGTCGACGGTGCCGGAGTCGTCGGTCGCCCAGGTGACTTCAAGCACGACGGCGCCTTCGACGGTGCCGGAGGTCGGCGAGCCAGCGAGTTCGACCACGGTGGCAGAGGTCGAGGGCCTTGCGCCAGGAGTTGAGTGTGATCCCGATCTCAGCGAGTTCGTCGATGCGCAGTTCGCGTTCGTCGGAACGGTGATTGATGTTCGCGGCGAGGTGCAGCCCTGGGACGTAGATCCGGAGAATCCGGACCGGCCCGACGATCCACAGCTAACGCGTTGGGTGACCTTCGATGTCACCGGCTGGTACACCGTCGATTGGGGAACCGAGTTCAGTGTGTGGATGCCGGTCCACGATGCCGAACCGGGTGATCGTCTTGCCGTGGGCGGCGATGCGCGGTACGTGTCCATCGACGGCTTCAGCGGGCAGTCAGGCGAGGTCGAGTTCTGCACCCCTGCTCCGGAGCCGACAGCGGAGTCGCTGGCAGCCTGGAACGAGTTCTTCGGGCCGCCGATCGAGGCGGGGGCTGCGATGCCGGAAGGCGATCCGGACCCGGCCCACCTCGCAGCGATCGACGAGGCGGAGGCAGCGTGGAACGCCGTGGCGGGAGACTCGTACTCGTACGTGTTCTCGATGTTCGACCGCAACCGGTCTGCCTGCGCAACGCCGACGCAGCGCGTCGTAGTCACGGCTGCTGGCGTCGAGGCGACCAGTCTCGATGCACCGAAGTTCTCATGTGAGTCGGCTGCACGTGCGGTTCCGACGATTCCTGAGCTGTTTGCGCTGGCCCGCCAAGTCGCTGGAGCCACCGATTTCGACTTCCGGAGCAATCTCGACAGCGGCATCGTCATGAGCTTCTACGCCTCGGACCGCAGCGTTGAGGTTCAGGTCAACGTCCGCCGGTATTCCGCGTCGACCGCACCGACGGTCGCGGGCTGGGAGGCGGTCGGCGTCGCGGCTGACGCAGCGGCCGCGACCTGGGCAACCGCTCCCGATGATCGGATCACGCGGATCCAGATCGGCGGAGGTGAGCGCGCCAGGTACGACCTGACGACGACCGAGGTCGGCGGCCGCGTGGTCGAGGTCCGTAACGGTGCCGAGCCGATCGACCCCACCACTCTCGATCAGCCGTGGAGCCCCTACACGATCGACGGTGTCTTCGCTCTGCTCGACGAACTCGACGGACAGGGTCACGTCGTCGCTGTCTTCGACCCGGTCACAGGTGCTCCCTCGGATCTCTACTTCGACCCGATGCCCGACGCCATCGACGACGAACTGAGCCTCCAAGTCGCCGTGGCAAGTCTCGGTGCGTCCGACACCTCACCTGTCGTCTCCCCGGCGGAACAAGCATTGCTCGAGGCAGGGGCTGACATCACCGTGTTCCCTGGCGACCTGTCCGATCCGCGGCTGGGCAACCTCTGTGGCGTCGACGTCGTCAACTTCGACGCTGACACGTCCAACCTCGCTTCGATCATCGACTGCCTTTCCGAACATGCCGATCGCAGCGTCGGTGCATCGGCGGTGCTCACCACCTACACGATCGAAGGCGACCCGATCGTGTCGCTGTGGCTCGTCGACACGGACGAGGCATCCATCTTCACCGACAGCTCGCAGGACAGCTTCGCCGGAGGCCCGTTCGCATGGTCACGGCTCGACTGCGCCATCAACCTCCCCCTCCCGAGACCTGTCTCCGAGTTCCCAGACCCATACGCCACCTTCGACTGCTGAGCGACACGCATGACGGCGACGAAGTAGACGCCGTTCGTGTCCGGCGGCAGCGGGTACCCGACCGCTCAGAACAACGCCCTGCGAGGCCCCGAAACCCACGCGCTATCCGGCAAACTGCTCACGGTCGGGTGTCCCATATCGCTCCGACAGGTTGCTCGGACGACCGTGGCCTATGTGCCGGTGGTGGGCACCCCATTATCGCCGCCCGGGAATCACTATCGGATTGAAGGAGCCGCGTCACAACACGGCCCAAGCGCGACACGCGATAGTCCGCGTCAGCGACTGACTCCCACGGGCTCTGCCTCGCAGACCCGACTACGCGGACTGAGGCGACGCCCAGCGCGTCGGCCCTGCCGAGCGGTCGGTCGACGTCGAGCGGTTGGGCACGTTGGTCGAGTTCGTCAGCGGTCAGGTCGTCGACGTGGTCGTCCATGTCGGCGAACATGACTGAGGGATGTCGCAGCGGCGACGCACCGCGCGCGAGCCTGAAACGTATGAGCGACGAACTACCGGGCCAGGAGCTGCTCTTCATCTCGGCTCGCGTGCAGTCGGTCGGCGAGCTGTACGCACGCATCATGGCGAAGTTCGAACTCGGGGCACTCATCGACGGACCGACCCTGAGAGCATGGCTGATGACCGCCTGGGCCGACGCTCGAGTGGTGATTGCATTCCTCACGAACCGCAGTTCGGGCGGCAAGTACAAGAACCAGCGGGTCGCGATCTTCATGGCGGGGTGGAAGCCACCGGACAAGCAGCTCAGAAGGCGACTGGACGACCACCACGAGACGGCTACGCACCACGTCGCTCACCTGTTCCAGCAGACCGATGTGTCGGGGGGCTTCGACTACCAGATGCCCTACGACATCGTCGACGCCGTTGATTCGCTCGTCGCCGAGATGGATGAGCGAGGCGACGATCTCGCAGATCAGGCCGCGTCGCTACGAAGCGCTGCGATCCGTGCGCGAGCATGTCTCGACGACCCGATTCAGTGGGCGCAGCTTGCGGACATCGTCTCGCTGGAGTCGCTCGCCGAGCAGCTCGGGCTCGACCGGTCCGCTGGGTCGCACCCGCAGCTGCGTCGGGCGCTCGCACTTCGGTCGATCCCCCGGAGCAGCTGATCTCCGTCGAGGCTCAGCTACGCAAGTCCACACATCGCCATTGCTGACGATCGAATGCGAAGGGTCTACCTTCCACTCCCAGGATCACGCCACCCAATCGGCCGGCCACCGGCACCTGCACATTTCGGCGCACAGAATCTCGATCGCCACGTCTGCAACCGCGCCACAGAACGGCCCAAGTCGCGCACCGCACTTTCACCGGCATAACGATCCAGCCGAGCACCCGATATTCACGTGAGCGAGACGGCAGCACCTCGGCTGACAACCTCAGTCTGCTCTATCTCATCTGCCCGACGAGATCGGAAACCCTGTCACACCCTTTCGTCAGGATGGGTGGCATGAAGGATCCGGTGCTCTCCCAGGCGTTGGCGGCGCTCGATGGCGCCGACATCGCGGCGAGCGACGACGCCGGGTGCGCTGCGCTGCTGGCGTCGATCACCAAGGTGCAGGGGTGGCTCTCGTCGACCGAGGCCCGGGTGACGTCCCGCATGCGAGAGCTGCACGCCACCTCGGGGTGCATGCCTGCTTCCGATCGGCACACGATCGAAGGTGGGGTGTCGTCGGCAGAGGGCAAGCGCAAGGAGCGTCGTTCCGAGGCGATCGACGACGTCCCGTCGTTCGGCGAGGCGCTGGCCGACGGCCAGATCGGCGCCGAGCACGTCGACGCGCTGGCCAACGCCTCGGCCAAGCTCGACGACGAGGTGAAGGCGCGGCTGTTCGAGGACGAAGACGAACTGCTGGCCGAGGCGGCGTCGATGTCGCCCGAACGGTTCGGTCGCTCCGTTCGTGAGCGGGCACGCCGGCTCGAACGCGATCAGGGCCTCGAGCGCAACCGCCGCCAGCGACGCGACACCTACCTCTCCCGCAAGCTCAACGGCGCGACCGGCATGATCGAAGGGCGGTTCGCCTTCCACCCCGAGCTCGCCAACCAGATCTTCGGCGCGGTCGACCTCGAGGTCGCTGCCATGGTGGCCGAGGGCGAGCAGCGGGCCGATCCCGAGTTCGCCGACCGTCGTGTCGATCGCAACCGGCTCGCCGCCGAGGCGCTCGGGCGCTTGGTCGGCGGCGGCCACCAGCAGATTCGACCAGCCGAAGCCGACATCACGGCGATCGTCGACGTCACCACCGCCGAAACCGGCGAGCTCCACGACCACAGCGTCTGCGAAACCGACGATGGCGCCGCACTGCCGCCGGCCAGCGTGCTCCGGCTCCTGTGCAACGGGCGGGTCACCCCGATCTACGTCGATGCCGACGGCAACCCGCTCGCCGTCGGCCACACCACTCGACACGCCAACCGAGCCCAACGCCAAGCACTGCGAGCGTTGTACCGCACGTGCGGCTTCGGCGAGTGCGACACGCCGTTCGCACGATGCGAGATCCACCACGTCCTGCCGTGGCAGCTCGGCGGGCCGACCGATCTGGCGAATCTGATCCCGGTCTGCAGTCGCCACCACCACGTCATCCACGATCACGGATTGATCCTCGATCTGCTCCCCGACCGAACGTTGACCGTGGCTCGCCCGGATGGCACGGCGGTCTTCACGTCCGAACCCGACGTGCCATCGCGACGATCCACTCGATCGCGGCGACGAAGGACCGCAGCGTGATGCGCGCTCACCGCTCCGGTTCCGACCGTCAACGCACCATCCGTATCGTCCTGCCCGCGCGTGCGCACGGCCGACCTGCCTACGATCCAGAGCAATGACCGTCCGGTGTACCGCTGTTCACGCCACCGAGGCGCTCCCCGCCTTGGCGGCCGCCGTCGCTGCGGCGAAGGGCGGCGACCCGCTCGCACCGGTCACGGTGATCGTGCCGACCAACGCCGTCGGTGTGACCGCACGTCGGTGGCTCGGCGCCAACGGCGGCATCGCGGCGATCGAGCTCGTGACACCCAGCCGCCTGGCCGAGCGCATCGCCGGCGCCGAGCTGGCCGCTGCCGGTCGCCGTCCGGTGTCCACTCCCCTGATCGACCTCACCGTGCGCGAGGTGCTGCGGGCGATGCCCGGCGACTACGAGCCGGTGGCCGAACACCCGTCCACCGTCACGAGTCTGCGAGACCTGCACCGTGAGCTGCGCGCCGCCGGCCCGCTCGCGGGCGCGGCGCTGCGGGGCGCTTCCCGACGCGGCCGCGAAGCCGCTCGGGTCTCGTCGATGGTCGCCGAGCGACTGGCCACCGGCTGGTACGACGAGGCCGACCTGTTCACGCTGGCCATCTCCCGGATCCGCGATGACTGCGAACTGTTCGAGCGAGCGGTCGCATTCCTCCCCCGTCCCGACCGAGGGCTGGCCACCGACCTCTTCCGGGCGATCGGTGACCGGTGCGATCTCCACGTGTTGGCCGACTGGACCGGCGTCGAGGTGGTCGATGCCGAGACGCACGCGTTCGCCGCTGCCATCCGCACCGAGATCACCGCACCGGCCGTTCCCGCACCCGCCACCTCGCCCTCGGCGCTGATCGTGTCGACCACTGACGCCGACGAGGAGGTCCGCCACACCGTGCGCCGCCTGGTCGACGCCGCCCGGTCGGGCACGCCGTTCGCTCGCATGGCCGTCGTCTGGCCGACCGACCGCCCCTACGCCCGCCTGGTCGAGCACCACCTCGATGCGGCAGGTCTGCCGTGGAACGGCCGCCCCGGCACGCTGGTCACCGAGCGCCTCGTCCCCCGATTCCTCCTCGACCTCCTGCAGATCGACCGCCGCGGACTCCGCCGCAACGACCTGTTCGACCTGCTCGCCGACGTACCGATCCACGCGTCCGACGGTCGCCGTGTCTCGGTGGCCCGATGGGAGCGCCTGGCGCGTGCGGCCGGCATCAGCCGCGACGACCACTGGCAGCCGCGGCTCGCCCGCCTGGCAGCGTCATACCGGGCACGAGGCGACGACCGTGAAGCAGACGCGCTCGAGGTCGAGCGCTTCAGTGCGTTCGTCGACGACCTCCGCAAGGATCTCGGCGATCGCCGTCGCACACGCACCTGGGCCGACTGGGCGGCGTGGTGCGAACGGCAGGTCCTGTACCGACTCGGCCGATCGGTCCTCGATCAACTCGACGAGGCCGAACGCCTGGCGTCCGATCACGCGAGCCGGGTCCTCGACCGCCTGCGTCATCTCGACGGCGTGAGCCGCCCGGTCACCCGCGGCGAGTTCCGGGCTGCGTTCGCTGCGGAGTTCGAGGTCGCTCCGGGGCGTCTCGGCCGCCTCGGCGACGGCGTCACGATCGGGTCGTTGGCCGGCACCGTCGGCCTCGACGCCGACCTCACGGTGGTCCTGGGCGCGGCCGAGGGGTTGCTGCCACCGACCCCGACCACCGACCCGCTCGTGTCCGACAGCGACCGCCGCGCCGCGGGGCTCCCCACATCCGACGCCCGCACCCACCGCGTGCACCGCAGCTTCCTCGGCCACATCGCCACGTCGAGCCAGGTGATCGTCAGCGCACCACGCGGCGATCTCCGAGCCACCACCGACCGGCTCGAGTCCCGCTGGATCGAGCAGCACCTCCCCGACGCCACGCGTGAAGTGGTCAGCAGCCACCACGCCGGTCTCATCGCCTGCGGGTTCCCCGCCGCCCACCACGAACACCGGTTGCGACGCCGGGCCTCGATCGCGGCCCAGGGGCCAGAGGCGCTCGGCGCGCTGTGCGCCGACGACACGGCCGCAGCCCGATCACTCCGTCTGCGCACCGCCCGTCGGGCCGCGGTACTCACCGAGTACGACGGCGACCTCACCGCGAGCGAGATCCAGCACTTCGTCAGACCGGTGTCGGCGTCGCAGCTCGAGTCCTGGCCGAGCTGCCCCCACGGCTACTTCATGCGGCACCTGCTCGGCGTGAAACCCCTCGACGACCCGTCCGACGAACTCGGTCTCTCACCGATGGAGCGCGGCAACGTCATCCACGAGACCCTCGACCGGTTCCACCAACTGGTGCTCGAGGGCGAGATCCCGCAGCCGGGGCCCAACGGCTGGTCGCCCGCCGCGACCACCAAACTCCTCGAACTGTTCGAGCGAACGGCCGACGAGTTCGAAACCTCCGGACGCACAGGTCGCGCCGCCAACTGGTTCCTCCAGCGGCAAGCGGTGCGGCGCGAGTTGCTGAACTGGTTCGCGGCCGATGGCCGCACGGCGGCGGGCCGTCGCGCCAGCGTGTTCCGGTCCGAGCTCCGCTTCGGGTACGACGACGAGGTCAGCCTGCCGTTGGCCGACGGGCGGCGCCTCCCCGTCTCGGGCTATGCCGACCGCATCGACCGGACCGCCGACGGCCAGTTGGTGATCATGGATCACAAGAGCGGCAAAGCCGACACGTTCAAGAAGATCAACCGTGACGACCCGACCGAGGGCGGCCACAAGTTCCAGCTCCCGATCTACGCGGCAGCAGCGCTGGCCGCGGTCGGCGAACGCGCGGGCGAGTCCACGACTCCGGTGATCGCCGAGTACGACTTCTTCGAGCGCGGCGACTACGACCGGTACGGCTACGCCTTCGACGCCGACGTGTGGGCCCAGGTCGCCACCGATCTCCAACAGGTCGTCGACGGCATCGAATCGGGCCTGTTCCCCGCCGTCACCGAGCCGCCCCAGTACCGGCACTACATCGGCTGCTGGTACTGCCAGCCCGATGGCCTCGGTGTCGACGAGCGCTACGCGGAGTGGAGCCGCAAGCAGACCGATCCTCGCCTCGCCCCCTGGTTCGCCGACGACGACGATGACGCCGCAGAGCAGGGAGCCGCCGCATGAGCACCCGTCCCCCGGCTCCCGACCAGGCCGCCCGCGACCGGATCGCGACCGAACTCGACCGAAACCTCTTCGTCGAGGCCGGTGCCGGCGCCGGCAAGACGTCGAGCCTCGTCGGACGCATCGTGGCCCTCGTCCGGAGCGGCGTCGACATCGGCTCGATCGCAGCGATCACCTTCACCGAGAAGGCCGCGGCCGAGTTGCGACACCGCCTCCGGTCAGAACTGGCAGCGGCCGGCGAACAGGCTGCGGTGGCCGGGCTCGATCATGCCCCGATCGGCACGCTGCACGCCTTCGCCCGACGCCTGCTCAACGACTATCCGGTGCCCGCCGGGCTGCCGCCCGGGTTCACCGTGCTCGACGAACTCGAGAGCCACCTCGCCTTCGAGGAGCGGTGGGAGACGCTCCTCGACCGCGTCCTCGACGAACCGCATCCGGCCGGAGGGGTGATCGACGGCGGCAGCGAACTCGTCGAGTTGTGCGAACTCGACAACTTCCGGATCGAGGTCGGCGGCCGCCGCGTCGCGACCTCGTTCCACGACAACTGGGACCTCGTCGACGGCAGGGTCGATCGCTCCGATCCCGGTCCGTGGACCTTCGAGACCGCACCGTTCGCCCAGCGGGTTCTCCAGCTGTGCGACACGCCGGTGCCCGACGACGACAAGCAGGCCGAACGCCTCGGCGAGCTCCGAAAGCTGGCCGACCAACTGGCCGGCGAGACGTCGCTCGGCAGCCGGGTCTCGCTGCTGTTCGCGCTCGAACACAAGTGCCGGACCGTCAAGAAGACCGGGTCCAAGACGAAGTGGAAGCAGGCCGGGTTCGACCCGGAGGGCCTCGAAACCCTCCGGGGCGAGCAACTCGCACTCGCCGCCGACGCGATCGGGCTCCTCGACCAGGTGCGCGAGCGGCGCGTGCGCGTCCTCGGCGCCCTGTTCGGGCGGTGGGTGCTCGAGTCGGCAACCGAACGAGCCGAACTCGGCACCCTCGAGTTCCACGACCTGCTCGTCCTCGCCCGACGCCTCGTCGCCACGCACCCGGGTATCCGACGCTCGCTCCACGACCGCTATCAGCGCATCCTGCTCGACGAGTTCCAGGACACCGACCCGATCCAGCTCGAGATCGCCGTGCGCCTCACCGCAGCCCCTGACGATCCGGCCCAAGACACCGACTGGCTCGATCTGCGTCCGCTCCCCGGGCGGCTGTTCATCGTCGGCGACCCGAAACAGTCGATCTACCGGTTCCGTCGTGCCGACATCGCCCAGTACATGCAGGCCGCCGATCAGATCGGTGCCGACGTGGCGACCCTGTCGGCCAACTTCCGCTCGTCCGCAGCGGTGCTCGGCTGGGTCAACGCGGTGTTCGGCAACCTGATCACCGAGCGGGTCGACGCCCAACCGCCGTACCAGCCGCTGATCGCCGGCCGCCCCCACCATCGCGAGCACGGGTCGGTCACGGTGTTCGGCGTCGACGAACACGAGGGCCTCGGAAGCCGCCGGGCCGAAGAGATCCGCTGGCGCGAAGCCGCCGACGCCGCCGACGCGGTCGACACCGCACTCGCCGACGGCTGGCAGGTGACCGATACCGACGACGATGGCGAGGCGATCCTGCGCCCGTGCCGACCTGGCGACATCACGGTGCTGCTCCCCGCCCGCACCTCGCTGCCCGCGCTCGAAGCCGCACTGCGCGAGCGGAGCGTGCCGTACCGGGCCGAGAACAGCTCGGTCGTGTACGCGACCACCGAAATCCGCCACCTCATGCTCGCCCTGCGCGCGGCCGCCGATCCGACCGACGAGTTGGCATGCGTCGCCGCACTCCGGTCACCGCTGTACGGCTGCAGCGACGTCGAACTGTACGACTGGCGGCGCCACGGTGGTCGCTGGTCGATCTGGTTCGAGGCCGACGACGACACTCCCGCCGCCCTCCGCGACCACCCGGTGGGCGAAGCCCTCCAGCACCTGGGGTCGCTCGCTCGCCGGGCGAGCCGGATCGGCCCGGCCGACCTGCTCGCCGCCCTGGTCGACGAACGCCGCACGCTCGACGTCGCGCTCGACGGCCCCGACGCCCGCGACGTGTGGCGTCGGATCCGCTACGTGATCGATCAGGCTCGGGCCTGGAGCGATGCCGGCGGCCACGGGCTGCGGCGCTACCTGGCATGGGTCCACCTGCTCGCCAGCGAGAGCCGCAACGCCGACACGATCCTGCCCGAGCACGACGACGATGCCGTGCGCATCATGACGATCCACGCCGCCAAGGGTCTCGAGTTCCCCATCACCGTCCTGTCCGGTATGACCACCAAACCGCGCGGTGCCACCTCCAACTCCGTGATCTGGCACCGCGACACCTGGACCATCTCCAACAAGCAGAGCCCCGACCCCGTCTTCGAAGACTTCATCCCGCTCGACGAACAGATGAGCGACGCCGAGCGACGCCGCCTGCTCTACGTGGCCTGCACCCGTGCCGTCGATCATCTCGTCGTCTCGCTGCACCGCTATCCCGACAGCGCCGCCACCTCCAAGGCGGAGTCGGGCATCCTGCTGCTCGACGCCGGGGCTGCGGATCCCGCCAACGGTGCCGCCGTGCTCTCGCCCACCACCGACCATTTCGTGATGCCGACCGCCGGTTCGACGACCCTCGAATGGGACGACGCCGACGAGTGGGACCGCGAGCGCCGTCGTGCGTTCACTGCGGCTCGCGTTCGGCCGAGCGTGAGCGCGACCTACCTCGCCGGTGAGGCCGACACCGACCCCGGCCTCGACAAGGGCGCCGTCGACCTCGATCTGCCACCGTGGCAACGCGGCCGGTACGGCACGGCCGTCGGGCGGGCGGTGCACGCCGTGCTCCAGTACGCCGATTTCCGCACCGGCGCCAACGTCGCATCCGAGGCGGCGGCGCAATGTGCGGCCGAGGGCATCATCGGCATGGACGACACCGTGGCCAGCCTGGCACGATCCGCACTCGCCGCTCCGATCGTGCAGCACGCCATCGATGCATCACACCACCGCGAACTGTTCGTCGCGGCACCGGTCGGCGGCCGCACCGTCGAGGGGTACATCGACCTGTTCGTCGAGACCGACGGCGGTGGCGTGATCGTCGACTACAAGACCGATCAGTGGCCCGACGACGGCGAGCGAGCCACCCGGGTCGCCAAGTACCGGCGCCAGCTCGCTGCGTACGGGGTGGTGCTCGAACGCATCCTCGGGCGCCCCGTCGAACGGGCGTTGCTCGTTCGGTGCCGCCCCGACGGGCCCGCCGAAGAGATCGAGATCACCAACTGGTCCGAAGCGCTCGACGAGGCCCGAGCACTCGCCGCCGCCGGTTAGCTGTAGCGCCGACGTCCGGTGCCGGTCACGCTGCGATACAGGCCCGAGAGGCTCAGCCGGAACGTGGCCAGCAGGAAGATCGCGGCGAACGCCACCCCGAACGGCAACAGGACCGCACTCAGAATCCGGATCCTGGCGTCGAAGAACGGCTTGATCACGCTGGTGGGGATCGCAGTCCCATCGAGTCGCAGGGTCCGCATCGGGTCCTCGTACGCCGGACAGTCCACGTCGGTCTCGGACACGCCGATCACCTCGTCACCGCCGAAGTTCTCCACGGGGTCGGACACCCGCGAGACGAGCAGACCGAGATCGGGGTCGACCACGGCGCCCACGAGGTACGACTCACCATCGTCGAGGTACTGGGCGTCCAGTCCGAAGCGCACGTCGATCAGATCACCCAGCGCGAACGGGTCGGACCGGCCGCTGCGGATGCGTTCGATCTCGAACCGGATCGTCCGGTAGTCGCGCTCGACCACCTCGCCCACGAACACGATGTGCGGCATCCGTGGTGCCGTACACCCGGTCGGAACCGGGACGAGCGGGAGGGCCGGCGGCGGGCCGGCAGGTACCTCGTCGCCGCCGGTCACGTCGCCGAGCGGGTCGTCGGGCACCGAGTCGGGCGGCGGTTCCTCCTGCGCGGCAGCCGGCGCAGCGGTCAGCACGGTCGCCAACACGACCAGACAGGCTCCGACGCGTCCTCGCACGCAGCGAGGGTACCGCTCGATGACGGTGGGCGAACGGCAGCCCGTCGGCGATACTGGTGTCGTGGGATACAGCCCCTACCGCAAGTTCCAGGTTCGCACCGCCGACTACGTCATGTTGGCGGCCACTGCGCTCATCGGCGCGGGCCTGGTCGCCTGGGCGTTCTTCGGCTGATCAGAACGCCGCTTCGAGGTGTGTCAGATGCACACCCTCGATGGCGATCACATCGAACCGGACCCGTTCGACGGCGTCACCGTGGAGACGCAGCCAACTCTCGGCCAGCGACCGGATCTGCTGCTGCTTGCGGTCGTCGACCGCCGCGGCCGCCCCGCCGAAGCCGTGGCGGCGACGGGCCTTGACCTCGACGAACACGACCACGTCACCGACGAACGAGACGATGTCGAGTTCACCGCGGACACCACGTTCGGGCGATCGCCAGTTGCGATCGACGATCCGGTGACCGACGCGTCGAAGGTGACGGTCGGCGAGGGCTTCGCCCCACCGCCCGCGGGCGACGTTGGAGTGATCGGGCATCGACGGGTACCTCCGACAACCTGGTGATGTCGGGGCCGCACGGCCCGATCGAGCCGCAGCGCGGCTCAGGAGCTCAGAACTCGCGCTTCTCGCGGACCTTGGCGGCCTTGCCGATGCGGTCGCGCAGGTAGTAGAGCTTGGCGCGACGGACGTCACCACGCTTGGTGACTTCGATCTTCTGCACGGTCGGGGCGTGGATCGGGAAGGTGCGCTCGACACCGACGCCGTAGCTGAGCTTGCGGACCGTGTAGGTCTCGTGCAGGCCGCTGCCCTGACGACGGATCACGTTGCCCTGGAACACCTGGACACGCTCCTTGCCGCCCTCGACGACGCGCACGTGCACCTTGAGTTCGTCGCCCGGGAAGAACTCGGGGATGTCGTCCCGGAGGGAGTCGTTGTCGATGAGGTCGGTCGTCTTCATGATGTCTCTCTCAAAAAGGGCCCCGAGTCGTCGGTGGGATGATCCCGTGGGGGCGGATCAAGGATACGGGACGGGTGGGAACTCTTCCAACAGCGCGCGCTCATCATCTGTGATTCCCCCGCGGGCTTCGATGAGGTCAGGGCGAGCGGCGATCGTGCGGTGGAGGGCCTGGGCGTGGCGCCAGCGAGCGACACGGCCGTGGTCACCGCCACGGAGCACCTCGGGCACGTCCCAGCCCCGGTAGCTGGCAGGGCGGGTGTAGTGCGGCTCCTCGAGCAGACCGGTCGGTCCGAAGCTCTCGGTGACCGGGCTGTCGGCGTTGCCCATCGCACCCGGCAGCAGACGGGTCACGGCCTCGATGACCAGGCACGCAGCGACTTCGCCGCCGTTCAGAACGACGTCACCGACGCTGAGTTCGCCGTCGACGAGATGCTCGCGCACCCGATGATCGACACCTTCGTACCGGCCGCACACGAGGCTGAACCCGTCGGATGCGGCGAGTTCGACGGCCATCGATTGATCGAATCGGGGTCCACCGGGGCTCAGGAGGTAGAGCGGCCGGGGCGGGTCGGCTGCTTCGACGGCCTCGAACAACGGCTCGGGCTTCATCAACATGCCGGCGCCGCCACCGAACGGGGCGTCGTCGACCGTGCCGTGGACGTCGGAGGTCTGGGCTCGCGGATCGTGCAGCCGGAGGTCGAGCAAGCCGTTCTGGCGAGCCTTGCCCAGCAGACTGTCGGCACAGAACCCGTCGACGAGCCCGGGGAACAGCGTGAAGACGTCGATCCGCATGGCCCGCTCAGTCGTTCAGGTCGAACAGACCGTCCGGCGGATCGATGGTGATCAGCGGAACGCCACCCGACACGTCGACGGACGTGACGAACGCGACCGGGACGAGGGCGCCGGACTCGAGTTCGAGCAGATCGGAGGCGGGGTTTGCGACGACCGACACGCACCGACCCCGGTCGATGCCGTTGGCTTCGATGACGGTCGCGCCGATCAGATGGTGCACCCACAGTGCGTCCGCGTCGTCGAGCGGTTCGGCATGGACCTTGACGCCGGCCAGCGCTTCGGCGGCGTTACGGTCGTCGACACCTTCGAGGTGGACCCGCCACTTGCCGCTCGCGTTGGAGGAGGCGGTCACCGTCATCCAGCGATCACGGACCCAGAGTCTCGACCCGACGGCCGCACGCTCGTCGCGATCGGTCGACAGCACGAAGAAGATGTCGCCACGGATCCCGTGGGCCCGCCCGAAATGCCCGACCTCCAACAACCCGTCAGGTTGCGTCGCCCTGCTCATCGCACCCTCCTCATGGTCTCACTCCGCAACGTAACCGCCTCGATCACGACGTATCCGCCGCAGCATGTCCGACGTCGAGCGCTCGCGTCCGATATCGATCCGATCGGAGTCAGATCGTTCGAGTGCAAGGCGCGACGAACCCGAGTTGTCTTGGGACAACGAGCGGTGAGGCGGAACGCAGCAATCGGGCGATCTGGCCCGGTCGTCAGTCGAGGAATTCGATGTCGAGGTCGATGCCGTCTTTGGACGCTGCGGCCCGGGTGACGGTGCGGATGCTCGCTGCGGTCCGGCCACGACGGCCGATCACACGACCGAGGTCGCCGTCGCCGACGCGCACGTCGAGGCGATGCTTGCCCTCGTCGGTGACCTCATCGACCGTGACCTCGTCGGGAGCGTCGACGATCGACTTGACGATGTGCTCGAGGACCGCGACTGCGGTCGGGGCCGAAGCGTTGTCGCTCACTTGCCGGCCTTGAACTGATCCATGGCGCCGGACACGGTGAGCAGCTTGGCCACCCGCTCGGTCGGCTGGGCGCCTTCCTGCAACCACTTGACGGCCTTGTCGTTGTCGACCGTGAGCGCCGAGGGATCCTGCAGCGGGTCGTAGTGACCGAGGATCTCGATGAAGCGACCGTCGCGCGGCGACCGCGCGTCAGCAGCGACGATGCGGTACTGCGGTTGCTTCTTCTTGCCGATGCGGGTGAGGCGCAGCTTGACTGCCATGTTTCATTGACTCCTGGACGTCGTATTCGAGAACCCCGAAAGGTTAACGGACCGGAGACCGAATCCCGACCGTTCGTCGGATACCCGCCGATCGCGGTCTGGGTGTGACCGACGTCTCCACGGCAGCGGACGGCGGTCATCTTCCATTCATCGTGCCGATACACGGCATCTCTACCGTGATCCGTCTCCCCCGATCACGAAGGAGTTCTGATGCACCGATCGTGCGATCACCCCACCGGCACCCGCTCGACCACGGTCGTGCTCGTCGACCCGACCAGCCCCGACGGCCACACCTCGCTCAGCGAACTCTGCGACCACGACACCGACGTGCTCGTCGTGGTGCTGCTCAGCGGGCGGGCGAGCAATGCGCTCCGCTCGTTCGCCCATCACGAGGACACCAGTGTCGCAGAGGCCGGCTGGATCTACCTCGATCAGGTCGCGGTCGGACTGGATCGCCCCGGCCGCACGGTGGGGACGATCGCCGCAGACGGCCCTGACGCCGCCGCGACCCTGGCCGACATCGCGATCGAGAACGACGCCGACCGCGTGGCACTGCCGTCGTCGATCCTGCGCCTCGACCGCGAGGCGCCGACGAGGTTGGCCCGGCTCGCTCCGGTCACGATCGCCCTCCCCCGGTTCCCGGCGCTGTCCGTCGGCTGAATCACGCCGGCGACGAACTCGAGCGACCGCGAGCCAACGGCGCGTCAGCGGGGTGGGTTGAAGCCGCCGGGGCCATCCTGGCCGGCCTGGCCGCCCATCAGCGACTCGAGTTCGCTCATGTCGGGCATGCCGCCGCCCATGCCGGGCAGACCGGGGAAGCCACCGCGCTTCTTGCCCTTCTTGCCGCCGCCGCCCATGCCCATCTTCTTCATCATCTTCTGCATGTCGCCGAACTGCTTGACGAGGCGGCTGACCTCGGCGGTCTCGGTGCCGGAGCCCTTCGCGATGCGGGCGCGACGGCTGCCGTTGATCAGCTGCGGGCGAGCCCGCTCCTCGGCGGTCATCGAGCGGATGATGGCTTCGATCGGCTTGAGGTCGTCGTCGTCGATCTTGGCGTTCTTCAACTCCTTGGGCATCCCGGGCATCATCCCGAGCACGCCCGACAGCGGCCCCATCTTCTTGAGCGCCTGCATCTGCTCGAGAAAATCGTCGAGCGTGAACTGGCCCTCCATCATGCGGGCGGCGGCCTGTTCGGCCTGGTCGGCGTTGAACGCCTGCTCGGCCTGCTCGATCAGCGTGAGCATGTCGCCCATGCCGAGGATGCGGCCGGCCATGCGGTCGGGGTGGAACTGCTCGAACGCGTCGAGCTTCTCACCGGTCGACGCGAACGCGATCGGGCGACCGATGACCTCCTTGACCGAGAGTGCCGCACCGCCGCGGGCGTCGCCGTCGAGCTTGGAGAGGATGACACCGTCGATCTGGAGCGTCTGGTGGAACGCCTCGGCGGTCTGCACCGCATCTTGACCGGTCATCGCGTCGATGACGAGGAACGTGTAGTCGGGCGACACGGCGCCGGAGATCAGTCGGACCTGCTCCATCATCTCGGCGTCGATCGACAGGCGGCCGGCGGTGTCGACGATCACGACGTCGCGACCCAGTCGCTTCGCCTCTTCGACACCTTCGAAGGCGGTGAGGATCGGATCTTCCGGGTCGGAGTAGACCGGCACGTCGACCTGCTTGCCGAGGGTGCGGAGCTGCTCGACGGCGGCGGGGCGCTGGAGATCGGCGCCGACCAGGAGGGGCTGACGGCCCTGCGATTTGAACCACAGCGCCAACTTGCCGGTGGCCGTGGTCTTACCCGAGCCCTGCAGACCGGCCATGAGGATGACGGTCGGCGGCTTGGACGCGTACTTGATCGAGAGCGTTTCTCCGCCCAGGATGCGGGTGAGCTCGTCGTTGACCGCCTTGACCACCTGCTGGCCGGGGTCGAGCGCCTGTGAGCGGGTCGCGCCGATCGCGTGCTCGCGGATGCGATTGCAGACCGACCGGACGACGGTGACGTTCACATCGGCCTCGAGGAGCGCCGAGCGGATCTCCTTCATGACCTCATCGACATCACCTTCGGTGAGTCGACCCTTGCTGCGGAGGCGTTTGACGATGCCGTCGAGACGGTTGGAGAGATTGTCGAACATCAGGCCGCCCAGGTTACCCGGCGCTCCCCCGGCGACTCGTGAGACACGAGTTGAGATCACTCGTGATCAGCAGTCCCAGTCGTAGGTGATCTCGTCGTCGACCATCCACGTGTCGAGGTCGCCGCTGTCGGAGACCCACCGGCCGACGCCGTCGGCCCAGATCACGAGCGTGCCGGTGTCGTCACCGGGGCCCGGCTCGACGACCGCCGGCGCGAACCCGCGCCAACCGGCGACGGGAGATGCTTCCCGGTCGGCGTCGGCGAAGGTCTCATAGATCTCGGCGTACTCGTCGTCGTACCCGTCGAACTGGTTCAGCTGGTACCAGGTCACGCCCTCGAACGTGAGCGTCTCATTGCCGCACGCCGGGTAGAACGCGACGTCCTCGTGGACAGCGACGATCGGCACCGGGGCCGCAGCCATTGTCGACGGTGTCACCTCGGGAGCGAGCGTGCTGTCGACAGGGAGGCTGTCTGGCGTCGTGGTATCCGGCGGCGCAGCCACCGCCGTTTCGGCGTCGACGGTGATCTCGGCGCAGAAGTTGTCGAGCGCGTTCTCGGTGCAGATCCGGGACGCTCCGGCGAACGCGTCGTCGGGGAGCACCAGACGGTCCGGACCCGGGCCACCGATCCCGATGTCATCCCAGCCGTATCCCTCGGCCGCATCGACCGACACGGCGGACGGCTCGCCGCCGTATCCATCGGTCGACGATGTCAGGTAGTGGGTCGTGCTCCACGTGTCGCCGGCGGCCACTTCGAGCACGTACGCGACGCCGCGTGCAGTCTCTTCGGGGAAGGTGAGTTCGATCGCGGCACCGGGCGCTGCGACCGCCGGCGTGACGGTCATGAGATCCGGTCGGGTACGAGCAGCAGCGTCGCTCGGCCGACCGAGACCCGGCACGTCGGTCGATGACGGAACCACCGAGTCGACGGTGTCGGACGACGACGGTGCCGGTAGCCCCTCGCCGGTCGGCTCGGTCGCGCCGCACGCCGTCAGGGCGAACCCTGCGACGGCGGCGACGACCGAGACGGAACGCATCACCATCACCCGATCGACTCGATCGCAACGACCACATCACCGTCGACGGCGACGTTGACCCGATCGGTGCGGTAGTCCATCGTGATGGCGAGCGGCTCACCGTCCTGCATGACGACCCGGGTCTCGAAACCGAGCCCCTTCGCTTCGGCGCTGAACTCCTCGACCGACAGGCCGATGAGGGCTTCGAACGGCTCGATGTCGACGGGGTCACCGTCGATCGGTTCGCCGGTCTCGCCGGGTACGGTCTCGGCCGGGGGCAGCGACTCGGGCGGAGCCACCGGCTCGGCGCCGTCGCCGATACCGCCGTCACCCTCGACCGGCATCGGCGGATCGACCAGTTCGGTCGGCTCCGCCTGGATCAGGAGCTCGTCGGTCACGGCAGGGGCGGTGTGCCAGCCACCGTCGCTGTCGATGAACCGGTACGCCGGGAGCAACCACACGGTGCCGTCGGCGTCCCACGCCCACCACAGGTCGGGCTGCACGTCGACGAGCGTCACGACGACCGGCTCGGTCGGTGTCATCGGGTCGACCGGCATTGGCTCGTCGACCGGCATCGGCTCGTCCGACGGCGGTGCCTCGTCGGCCGGCGGCTCCTCGGCCCCACCGGTGTCGTCGGCGAACGACTCGGCGGGGTCGGTGGCGTCGGCGGGCTCGGGCTCCGCCGCGACCTCGCTGACCGCGATGTCGGTCTCGGCGATCGCCACGTCGCTACCGAAGCCGCCGTAGAAGCCATCGCCCAGGCGGGCAACGGCCGTCTCGATGTCGACGAGCGGGTACGGCCCGACGGCCTGCGTCGGGGCGAGCGTGCCGCCGGCGTACTGGAGGACACCTTCGGCACCGAAGCCGAAGTGCCACGAGCGGGTGGCCGCCCGCTCGTCGGTCCGATCGGACACGTCGATGCTGGCGAACCAGTCGTCGGCGTACGTGTCGAACCGGAGCCCGTCAGTGTCGACGCCGAGCGCTGTCAGCAGGTCGCGCACACGCTGTTCGGCCTCGTCGCCGGTCAGCACGCCGGTGGGCGGCGTCGGCTCGGGGCAGTCGCTGGTCTCGTTGCCATCGGCGTCGACCGACACGGCACACGGCTCGTCGTAGACCGCGTCACCCCAGGCGGCGCTGTAGTTCCAGTTCTGCTGGGCGTCCTCGTAGACCCACACGCTCGGAGCGGACCCGTCGTCAGGCCCCACTCGCCAGCTGACGCCGTAGCCCTCGTCGATCTTCACGACCTCACCGGTCACACCGAGCGCCGCAGCGATCCCTGCGACCTGGTCCTCGGTGACCGCAACGCCGGTGTCGAACACGTAGCCGACGTCGTTGGTGGGCAGCGCCGGCATGCCGTCGCCGATCACGAACTCCGCGATCCACTGTGCCATCCGGATCTCACCGGCGGGGACGTCTCCTGCCGCCGACGCGTCGGCGGTGGCGACGGCACCACCCCCGCCGCCGTTGACGACCTGGATCGGCGTCGGTGCTCGCATGCCGTCGGCCACGGGATCGGACGTGTCGGTCGGGGCACCGACGGGCGAGCTGTCGCCGCCGTCAGCACCACAAGCTGCCAGGATCAGGACGGCCGCGAGAGCGGGCGCCCAGCGTGAGGGATGTCGCTTCATGCGTTTTGGACGCCTCGCCGATCGAATCGGTTCCCGTTCCGGGAAGAAAATTCAGCTGCGGTCGAACAGGGCGGAGACGAACTCGTTCGGGTCGAACGGGATCAGGTCACCCACCTGCTCACCCAACCCGACGAGCTTGACCGGAATGCCCATCTCGGTCTCGATCGCGAACACGATGCCGCCCTTGGCCGAGCCGTCGAGCTTGGTGAGCACGACACCGGTGACGTCGGTCGCCTCACGGAACTCGCGAGCCTGCGCCAGACCGTTCTGGCCGGTCGTGGCATCGATGACCAGGAGGGTCTCGGTCACGACGCCGGAGCCCTTCTCGGCCACTCGCCGCACCTTCTTCAGCTCTTCCATGAGGTTCGTCTTGGTGTGCAGACGTCCCGCCGTGTCGGCCAGGACGAGGTCGATCTGCTTCGACGCCGCCCGCTGCACACCGTCGAAGATCACCGACGAGGGATCGCTGCCCTCGGCGCCGCGTACGAACTCGGTGTTCGACCGCTCGGCCCAGGTGGCGAGCTGCTCGGCAGCGGCAGCACGGAACGTGTCGCCGGCAGCCAGGAGCAGCGTGCGGCCCGCGTCGGTCTGCTGCCGAGCGACCTTGCCGATCGTCGTCGTCTTGCCGACGCCGTTCACGCCCACGAACATCCAGATGTTGGGTGCGCCCGGCTCGAGCTCGTCGAACCGGAGGGTCCGGTCGGAGCCCTGCAGCCGCTCGACCATGTCGGCCTGCAGCGCGTCGAGCAGGGCGGACGGCTCGTCGATCTCACCGCTCTTCACACGGGCCTTGAGGTCGTCGAGCAGCGAGTCGGTCACGCCGAGACCCACGTCGGCTCGCAGCAGCGCCTCTTCGAGTTCGTCCCAGGTCTCGTCGGTGATCGACGTCCGGCCGAGCACCCCGGCGAAGGCCCCGGAGAAGGCCGATCGGGCCTTCGCGAGCCGGTCGCGCAACGACGCCGGCTTGACCGGTTCCGGCTGCGGCTCGGGTTCGGGCTCGACCCGCGGCTCGGCCTCGACCGTGGTCGTGTCGACCGCGGTGTCACGGGTCGGCGGTGGAACCGTCGGAGTCGGCCGTGGCGGCGCCTCGACCCCCTGCGATTGCCGACGCCCCAGGACGACGACGCCGATGCCGAACACCATGACGGCGACGGCGAGGATGAGAAAGATCCAGTACCACTCCATATCGACGACGACGCTATCTGGCGCTCAGCAGGCCCGACGTTGGCCTAGTCTCACGATGTGGGAGCCGTACCGAAGACCTCGAACGCGCAGGACCCGCGTTATACGTGGGATCCCGACGTCGAGACCTCGGCCCTCGCCCGGGCGTTGCGTGCACCGCTGCGGGTCTTCGGTGTCGGGGTCAACCGGCACGAGGGCGTCGTCACTCGCAAGGTCCGGCAACCGTTCAAGCAGCTCGTCCCCGATGCCGGTGTCGTGCCCGGTTTCGGGAGTCCACCGACGAATGCCACGTGGGTCTACCTCGACGATGCCGAACTGCCGGTCGGATGGGCCGGCCGGCCCCCGCCCAAGGCCCCGAACGTCGGTGACCGGGTCCGGCTCCACGTCAGCCCGATGACCGGCGCGCTCGTGCGCACCAAGGTCCTGAAGTCCGGCTGACCACGCCGGCCGGTCGACGTCGTCTCAGGCGCGTCCGGTGGCGGTGGCGGCCTTCTCGGTGACCACCTTGGACGAACCACCCGGCTGCATCGACACGCCGAGCAGCGAGTCGCCGGCTTCCATCGTGCGCTTCTGGTGCGACACGACCAACAGCTGTGCATCCTTGCGGAACTCGGCGATCAGGCCGAGGAATCGGTGCAGGTTGACATCGTCGAGCGCCGCCTCGACCTCGTCCATCACGTAGAACGGCGACGGGCGACTGCGGAACACGGCGAACAGGAACGCGAGCGCGGTGAGGCTGCGCTCGCCACCCGACAGCAACGACAGCTTCTTGACGTTCTTGCCGCTCGGCTTGGCTTCGACCTCGATGCCCGTGTTGAGCAGGTCGTCGGGAACGGTCAGTTTGAGCGCACCGGCACCACCGGGGAACAGCGTGCCGAACAGCGCCGTGAAGTTCATGCTCACATCGGCGAACGCACCGGCGAACACGTTCTGGATCTCCTGGTCGACGGCCTTGATGACCCGACTGAGATCCCGACGCGTGGATCGCACGTCTTCGAGTTGCTCCTCGAGGAACGTGTGTCGCTGCTGCAGCTCGTTGAACTCCTCGAGTGCGAGCGGGTTGATCGGCCCCAGCAGGCGGAGCTCACGGTCGAGTTCCCGGACACGACCCGCCGCCGACGCACCCTCGGGGAGTTCCGGCTGCTCGGCCTGCTCGGCGACCTGCGGCTCGATGTCGAGGTCTCGACGCAACGTCTCGATGGCGGTCTCGAGCCGGAGCTTGGCCTCGGCCTCTTCGATCTCGGAGCGGTGCGACTTCTGGCGGGTCTCGTCGAGCCGACGTTCGGATTCGCCGCGCGTGCGTCGCGCCGTCTCGAGCGCCGTGGTCAGCCCGCGAACCTGGTCGCTCTGCCGGCGCCGCTGCTCGACCAACTGGTCGTGTTCGACCTCGATCACCGCACGGTGTGCCTGCACCAACCCGTCGAGGCGTCCGATCGCGGTCAGCGACCGTTGGATCTGCTCACGCCGGTCGGCGGCCTGGGCACGAGCCTCCTGGTCGGCTTCGAGGCGGCGCTCGTTCTCCGCGATGCGTGACTCGAGGAACTGTTGCCGTTCGTTGAGCCCGGCGTTGCGAACCTCCAGCTCACGGCGGCGACCGGCCAGCGCACCGGCTCGCGCTTCGAGTTCGGCCCGGGCTTCTCCCCGTGCCTTCGCCGCTTCGGCTTCGGCTTGCTCGTCGGCGTCGAGCGAGGGCAGCATCGCTTCGAGCTCGGCGATCCGTGCCCGCTCCTGCTCGATGTGCCCGGAGAGTTCGGCGACCGACCGGTCGAGCCCCTCGAGTTCGGCCTGGAACTCGCGCCGTTGCCCGAGCGCCCTCGACAAGCCCTCGGATGCCGCGGTGAACCGGGCGTCGTTCTGGTCGAGTTGACGGGTCAGGTCGCGCTCGGTCGACCGACACTGTTCGAGCTCGGCTTTCGCGGCGGCCAACGCCGACTGCGCTTCGGCGAGCCGGGTCGTCGCCGCCTCGGCCTGCTCGGTGGCATCGGTCAGGGCCGACGCCGTGGCACCGCCGGAGGCGGCACCGACCCGCCACCCCGTGGCGGCGAACCGGTCGCCGCTCGGCGTGACGACGATGGCATCGGGGTGTGCGAGCGCCGCATCGACGGCGGCGCCGACATTCGGGACCCGCACGGCCCGACCGACGAGCGCGGCGAGCAGGCCGCCCAGGTCGGCTCGTGTGGATCGCACGTGCGGGAGGACCGCTTCGCCGACCGGCGGCGGGTTCTGCGTGCCGGCGGCGGCACCGGCGGCCAACACCGCCCCGCTCGTGTTGGACTCGTCGAGCGCGGCGAGTGCCCGCTGGGCCGATGCCGAGCCGTCGACGACCACGGCGGTCAGCGCTTCACCCAGCGCCGCCTCGACCGACTCCTGCCAGCCGTCGTCGATGTCGACGAGTTCGAGCAGCGTGCCGAGCACACCCTCGACGTCGGCGAGCCGCTCGGCGCCGGCGCGCTCGCGGGCCGCATCGAGTGCGAGTTGCAGCGCTTCGACCCGCGCCGCACTCCTCGACGCCTGCTCGGAGGCATCCTGTCGCTCGGTGGTGCACCGCTCGAGCGCCGCCTCGGTGGTTATGCGAGCCTGCTCGGCGGCCTCGATCCGGGTGACGAGTGGCGTCTCGACCGCTTCGGCCTCGGCGCACGTCGCCCGCAAGCGCTCCGACTCGGCGGTCAACGCCTCGAGCTTGGTGCGCAGGTCGTCGGCGCGGGTGGTGGTGCGCTGGAAGTCCTGTTCGTTGCGCTGGAGCCCGCCGCGAACCGACCGCAGCTCGCCCCGGACCTCGGCTGCGGCACTGGCCGCCTTCGCCCCGCCGTCGTCGGCCGAGAGCGCCTCGGTGACGCGCCGGCGCTCGATTCGGAATGCTTCTTCGTCGGCTGCCAACGCCTCGCCGTCGGGAGCGACCTGCTCGAGCGCGGCGAGGACCTCTTCGAGTTCGGCTCGGAAGCGGGCGCCGTCGGCCTCGAGGTTCGCGACGACACCGGCATCGATCAACTGGCCGTGATCACGTTCGAGCGACCGCTTGCGTTCGGCGAGCATGCCCGACAATCCGCGAGCCCGCTCACGGAGCTGCTCGACCTGCATCAAGCGGTCGCCGAGGTCGCTGGCGCCACGGGCCGACAGGTCGGCTTCGAGCGACATGATCTCGGTGTCGAGCTTGGCCAGCTGCGACTTGAGCTCGGCGTCGATCCGGACCGCTTCGACACGATCGGTGGCGATCGCTTCGAGCTTGCGGCGCAACGCGGTGATGTCTCGTCCGGCGACGTACACCTTGAGGGCGTGCAGCTCGACGACGAGTTCTTCGTGGCGGCGGGCCGCTTCGGCCTGACGTTCGAGCGGACGCAGCTGGCGTCGCACCTCGCGCAACAGGTCTTGCAAGCGGAGCAGGTTGGCCTCGGTGGCGTCGAGGCGACGCTCGGCCTTCTCCTTGCGCTTGCGGTACTTGAGGACGCCGGCCGCCTCCTCGATGATGCCGCGACGGTCTTCTGGCCGGGCGTTGAGCACGGCGTCGATCTGTCCCTGGCTGACGATCACGTGCTGCTGACGCCCGACACCGGCGTCGGAGAGCAACTCCTGGATGTCGAGCAGGCGGCACGGCACGCCATTGATGGCGTACTCGCTGTCGCCGCTCCGGAACAGGATGCGCGTGATCGTCACCTCGTTGAACTCGACGGGCAACAGCCCGGCGGAGTTGTCGAGGGTGAGGCTCACCTCGGCTCGACCGAGGGCGGGGCGCTTCTCGGTACCGGCGAAGATGACGTCGTCCATCTTCTGGGAGCGGACCGACTTCGGTGCCTGCGCGCCGAGGACCCAGGCGATCGCATCGACGACGTTCGACTTGCCCGAACCGTTCGGGCCGACGACGACGGTGACCCCCGGTTCGAGGGACATGACCGTCGAATCGGCGAACGACTTGAAGCCTTTGAGGGTGAGACTCTTCAGGAACACGGTGGCCCAGAAACTACTCCGCTCGCCGCCACTCCCCCACCATCTCGCGAGATCCCCCCGAGCGTCGACATCGCTCCCCGAACCGCCGGACCACCCCACTCCACCACCCACATGCTCGAACCGCGTCACCGAGGCGTGCACCAGAGAGCCGCGCAACAAGCCCGCTGAGCGGGTCAGCGCTGGCAGCGGGGGCAGAAGTGGGTGGACCGCTGAGCGGAGACGGTCTGGCGGATCCAACCCACGCCGCAGGTGCGGCAACGTTCGCCGGCGCGCCCGTACACGTGATGCGCGTCCTGGTACGAGCCGCGCTCACCCAGCAGATCGACGTACTGGGCGTCGCCGAGCGTCGAACCTCCGGCGGCGATCGCCTCGTCGAGGATGCGGTGGATGGCGGCGTGGAGTCGCCGCTCGGACGTGAGCGACAGTTCGTCGGAGATCCGGTCGGGCCGGAGCCGGGCCTCGTGGAGGATCTCGTCGGCATAGATGTTGCCGATGCCGGCGATGACGTGCTGGTCGAGCAGCAGCGGTTTCAGCAGGCGCCGGCGGGAACGCAGCACCTGCCGGAGGTCACGCAGCGTCAACCCATCGGAGATCGGATCGGGACCGAGTCGGGCGAGATCGGGGATCTCGACGGCGACGTTGGTCGGGTCGAACACCACGACCTCACCGAACGTGCGGGGATCGACGAACCACAGTTCGTTGCCGTCGTCGAGGTGCATCACGACGTGGGTGTGTGCCGGACGTTCGGTGCCGGCCGCTGCGACCAGCACCTGACCGCTCATCCGGAGGTGGATCATCACCTCGTCGCCCGAATCGAGCGGCAGCAGCAGGTACTTGCCGCGTCGGTTGGCGGCGATGATCGTGGTGCCGGTCAACCCGTGGATCACCGCTTCGCGCGACGTGCGTCGCACGGTGCGTTCGCGGCCCACGTCGACGCCGTTCACCCGGCGGCCGACGGCGAAACGTTCGAGCCCGCGTCGTACGGTCTCGACCTCGGGGAGTTCAGGCATCGCGGTCGGCAGCAGCGAGGAGCGACTCGAACGCCGCGCTCGCGGCCGCCTGCTCGGCCGCCTTCTTGGAGCGACCTTCGCCCTCGCCGATCAGCTCCTTCGCGACGAGCACCCGGGCGAAAAACCGCTTGTCGTGATCGGGGCCGGTCGATCGCACCTTGTAGTCGGGCGGCATCCGTCCTTCGTGGGCGAGCCGTTCTTGGAGTGCCGACTTGTAGTCGAGGGTGTCGAGGGTGTCGATGGCGGCGTCGAGTCGCGGCACGAACAACCGGCGCACCAGCTCGAACGCCGCCTCGGTCCCCGCGTCGAGGTACACCGCGCCGAGCACGGCCTCCATCGCATCGGACAGGATCGAGACCTTCTTGCGTCCCCCGGCTGCGTCTTCGCCGCGCCCGAGGAGCAGATGTGCGCCGAGGTCGAGTTCGAGCGCGACCTCGGCGAGCGCGTGTGCGTTGACCACGCTCTTGCGCAGGTCGGTCAACGCTCCTTCGGCGAGGTCGGCGTACTGCCGGAAGACCAGATCGGCGATGACCCAGCCGAGGACGGCGTCACCGAGGAACTCGAGCCGTTCGTTGCTGTGGAGGTCGCCGGACTCGGCCACCCATGATCGGTGGCACATCGCCCGCCGGAGCAATTCGGGGTCGTTGAACTCGTGACCCAAGCGCTGTTCCAGCGCAGCGAGACTCACGTATCAGCTGCCCGTGCGTTCGTGGACGTAGTCGACGGCATCGCGCACCGTCTTGAGGTCTTCGAGGTCTTCGTCCTCGATGCGGAACCCGACCGTGCGGTCGCTGAGCTCTTCTTCGAGCGACTCGACGAGTTCGATCAGCGCGAGCGAGTCGGCTTCGAGGTCGTCGGCGAAGGACTGTCCCTCGGAGATGGTCGACGGGTCGATCTCGAGGATGTCGGCCAGACGGTCGCGGACGATCTCGAAGATCTCGTCGCGCTCGATCGGGCCCTGGTTCACATGAGTTTCTGCAGGCACCCCATCAGGTTACCCGGCCGCCGCCGGGGCGGGTGGGGAACGCTCTCACCGATGCGGCCGCAGGGCTATGGTCACCCCCGATGAACGAGCAGGAACCGACGGGCACCTCGCTGATACGGCCCGAGCTGAGGTCGATCGTGCGGCTCGCTGTCTCGATGGCGGTCGTCGCCGCGATCGCCGCCCAACTCCAGTTCCTCGCCGACAACGACCTCTTGCGAACGGTCAACTTCTTCAGCTTCTTCACGATCGACAGCAACATCCTGGCGGCGCTGGTGTTCGTGGGGCTCGAGTTCGACCGCTCGTCACCGATCGGCCGGGTGGCTCGCCGATGCCGCGGTGCCGCCACGCTCTACATGACGATGACGGGCATCATCTACGCCGTCCTGCTGGCGCCGATCGCGGCCGACGTCAGCACGCAGCTCGACTGGGTGAACGCCGTGCTGCACATCATCGTGCCGATCTGGGCGATCGCCGATTGGGTGACCAATCCCCCGGCGCCGGCTCCCGATCGTCGCACGGTGCTCTGGTGGCTGTCGTTCCCGGTCGCCTGGCTGACATACACGGTGATCCGCGGCAACATCGTCGACTGGTATCCGTATCCGTTCCTCGACCCACGCGAGGACGTCGAGCACGCCGCCGGAAGCTGGCCGGTCGTGATCATCACGACGCTGGTCCTGACGGCCGCCGTGGTCGGCCTCGGCCTCGGCCTCGCCTGGATCGCCCGCCGACGCGTCGCGTCGATCGCCGCCGGCTGATCGTCAACACGCGGCGCCGAGATGCCGGGCCGCCAGTTGCACGCGGCGGTCGGGGCCGGTGAGAATCGGGTCGTGCGCACCGAGCCCATCTCCACCGTCATGACCACCTCGATCGTCTCGATCGACCGTGACCAACCCCTGTCCGAGGCATACCACGCCCTCCAGGGTGCGTCGTACCACCACATCCCGGTCCTCGAGAACGATCGTCCCGTCGGCATGCTGTCGTCGACCGACATTCTCCGACTCGTGTACGACGTCGAAGGCTCGAGCGACAAAATGCTCACCTCGATGCTCGATCATCAGTTCACCATCGATGATGCGATGTCCGACGATCTCGTCACGCTGACCGAGTCGGCCACGGTGCACGACGCCGCCGAGGCACTCGCCGATGGCAAGCGTCACTCCGTGCTCGTGCTCGGAGCCGACGGCGCGCTGGTGGGCATCGTGACGACCACCGACCTCGTGCGCTTCCTCCGAGACCTCTGAGGTGACGGACCGGCGACCGGTCAGTCGGCCAGTCCGACGCTGATCGTCACCGACGAGCGGCCTTGCGGGTACCAGACCCGGACGTGGTCCTGGTTCACGGCGAACACGACGCCGCCATCGCGGCGGACCCAGATGAATTCGCCGGCGCCGCAGCACTCCTGCGCGAACGTCTCGATGCCGGGCCACTGTTGCGACTCGTCGACCAACTCACCGGTGAGCGTGTCGATCAGCTCCCAGCCGTCGCTCGTGTCGTTGGTGATGATGGCGAAGCCGTCGCCGACCGCCGAGGCACCCCGCAGGCCCGACCGCTGCCAGAGCGTCTCGCCGGTCGCCGAGTCGATGCCGAACAGGTTGCCGTCGACGCATCCTGAGTCCGACTGCTCCCGGCAAGCGTTCATCACCGTCACCGCGCCGCTGACGTCGGAGAGGAACCCTTCCCGGCGGATGTCGAGCAGGTCGGGCCGTGACCAGACCACCTCGCCGAGGGCGTTGTGGCCCTCCCAGCCCCGCTCGTCGAACGCGGGCACGGCCCGAACCGGAATCGACGCGAGGATCGTCGCGTCGTCGGACTGCCAGGCGCCGTCGATCCAGACGCCGCGGACGGCCGACTGCCGTCCGTCGATTCGCTGCAGGATCCGGAACGCTCCACGCCCCTCGTCGATCACCTCGAAGACGTGCTGGAACGCCGGGATGCCGAGGTTCGGTGGGAACTCGATCTCTGCGATCGTCCCGGTCCGGAGGTCGAGCACAGCCAACCGGTCGTCGGCCGTGGTGATCCGATCATCGCTCGGGCCGAACACCGTGAACGGGCCGTCGACGATGAATGCGTCGAGGCCGGCTGGAACACCGATCGAGTCGCGGTCGAGTCCCGTGTCCAGAGCGAACGTGTGCCAGGTCGGCGCGGCGTCACCGCTGCTGGGCGCGTACTCACCGATCGTCACCTCGTCGGCGCCGGGTGCGGTCAGCATCGATCCGGCGAAGTTGCCGTCGAAACAGCGACGCCAGCGGACGGATCCGTCGTCGTCGACGACCGAGAGGATGTAGGCGTTCGTGTTCTCGCCGTCGTACGGCCGGGCCAGCACGGCGGTGCCGCCGTCGACTCGACCGACGGCGACGTTCACGGCCGCGGGCGCAGCCTGGTCGTTCGCTTGGAACGCCGGCAGGACGATGTCGAGCCCGGGAACCGCTCCGAGTGGCCCGAACCGGTCGAGGCCGGCATCGGCGGCCGGGGCATCGCCGCTGCCGATTCGATCGACACAGGTCGGCGTCCAACGGTCGTCCACCGCAGCTTCCGGCACGGTGCCGTCGGGATCGGTGGTCGGTGGCGCGGTCGGCGACGTCGTGGTCGGTGACGAGGTGTCGGTCGGCGCCGGCTCGGTCGTGTCGGGGTTGTCGGGTTCGACACCGGTGATCTGCGACTCCAGCACGTCGAGCGACGACAGGTCGAGGAAGGTCGGCGTCTCGATCACACCCCTGGCCGGACCACCACCGCAGGCGACGAACCATCCCTCGATGTCCGGTGTCCAGCCCGACGGAACGCCGTCATGCTCCGTCAGGAAGGCGATCACCTCGAGCCCGTCGAACCTGACCGGATCGGCGAGCGGGTCGTCTTCTCCGCGAACCGCCCACTGCGATGCTGTCTCGAACCAGGCGACGACAGCTGACGGGTCGCCGGAGAGCACGCGTGCCGACGACAGCGTGACGGTGGTGAGCCCGAGATCACCCAGGTCGGCGGGCGCCGAGCCGTCGGCCCGAACAGCGCTGCTGAGTTCGGCACGGACGAGCACGTCGTTCCTGGCGACGAGCTCCTCCAGATCGGCGGCGGGCTGGTAGTCGTAGGTCGGCAGACCGCTGCGCAGGAGATCGACGATCGCGTCGAGGTCCGACGCGTCGGCACACTCCGTGGCGACGGCGTCGGTCGCCGGTTGATCGATCGGGGTGACGCCGTCGTCGTCGCGGAGTTGCGTGACGACGACCAGCCCGCCGACCAGCGCGACGAACGAGGCCGCGGCAGCCAGGTACCAGCCGCGACCGCGGCGCATGGCCACCACGTTCGAACCGGCGCTGCCGCCGGTCTCGGCGCGGCGGACGATGTCGGCCCACTGATCGGGGGCGTCGACGGCATCGAACCGCTCAAGGCCGAGTCGGTCGTTCTGATCGGACGTGCTCATGACTGGTCCTCGCCTTCGAGAATCTCCCGTGCCCGGGCGGTCGCCCGGTGCAGCCTGACCCGCAACGTGCCGGCAGGGATGCCGAGCACCGGGGCCAACTCCCGCGGCTTCCAACCGCCCACGTGGCACAGCACGATCAGTTCACGATCGTCGTGTGACAGCGCGGAGAGCCGTTGCAGGAGGAGTTGGATGTCCTCGTCGTCACCGCCGCCGGCGGCGGATCGCCGGTCGTCCAGCGGGTCGCCGCTCGTTCGTCCTCGCTGCTTCAGCTCGCCACGAGCGATCGCGAAGGCGCTCTTCCACACCCACGCCGCCACGTCGTCGATCCGGTCGCCACGACGGAGGGCCTGGGCGAACGCTTCGGCGACCGCGTCGTCGGCCAGCGGTCGTGAGCCAGTCAAGGCGAACACCGAGCGCCAGAGGCGTGCGTGATCGGCTTCGTACACACGACGTACCCGTTCGACCGCGAGGTCCACCTGCATGACATCTGAGTCCATCACCGGTCAAGGGAGCGACGACGGCAATTCGTTACCGGTTCGAGCAAAGTTTCTCGGACGGCGATGTGCCGTTCAGTCGGACTCGTGGTGGACGTGGGCGCGCTGACCGTCGCGGTCGCAGATCATGATGAGTTCGGCCGGCCGGTCGATGGCGGTCATCGCATGGGGCGTCATCGTGCCGAACTCGGCCGCCTCACCGGTCTCGATCACCACCTCACGGTCGCCGAGGTACAGCAGAACGCGGCCCTCGATGACCACGAACCAGTCGTGGCCGGTGTGCACCCGCTGCTCGGGCGGATCCGTCCGGGGCTCGAGCCGCATCTTCATCGCGATCGTGTTGCCGGTCGGGCGGCTGAGCATCCACGTGGTGATGCCCTGGCCGACGGCGTTGGGTGAGGGGCGGATCACGACGTCGTGATCGCCGTCGTCGTCGAGCAGCGCGTCGAGATCGATCTGGAGCGCACGCGCGAGGGGGATGAGCACGTCGAGGCTGATCGTGCGGTTCCCGGTCTCGATCCGGCTGATCGTCGACGCGCTCAGATGGGTCCGGTGCGCGACCTCGTCGAGCGACAGACCCAGCGTGGTACGCAGACTGCGCAATCTCGTGCGCACGACCTGCTCGATGTCGGTGGTCTCGGCCATGGGTCCTCCTCGTTCGGGGCGCATGCAGCTGCATCTTGCGAATACTGCAAGTGCTCTTGCAAACGTTGGAAATCACTCTAACGTCGCCGACATGAGCACCCACACCTCACACAGCCGGTCCGTCGAGCGGGTCTGCGACGTCGCCGTCGTCGGCGGGTCGGCGGCCGGACTCGCGGCCGCCCTCCAACTGGGTCGACAGCGCCGGTCGGTGATCGTGATCGACGCCGGCGAGCCGCGCAACGCCCCCGCCGACCACATGCACAGCTACCTCGGCCACGAGGGCATCCCGCCGGCGGAGTTCGCGGCGATCACCCGTGAGGAGGTCCGCAGCTACGGCGTCGAGGTCCTCCCGGCACGCGCGACCGACGTCACCCGGCTGCCCGACGGAGACTTCCGGGTAGAGCTCACGGGCGGCCACGCGGTGATCGCCCGCCGGGTCCTGGCGGCGACCGGCCTGATCGACGAGCTGCCCGACATCGACGGGCTCGCCGAACACTGGGGCCGCGACGTGATCCACTGCCCGTTCTGCCACGGCTACGAGGTGCGCGACCGACGCATCGTCCAGATCGTGACGCACCCGATGGGGCTGCACACCGCCGGCCTGTACCACCACCTCACCGACCGGCTGACCGTCGTGCTACACGCCGAGGTCGCCCCCGACGCGCCCGAGCTCGCACCGCTGCGGGCGGCGGGCGTTCGGGTCGTCGCAGAACGTGTCGAGCGCATCGTGACCGGCGACGACGGCCGCCTCGCATCGGTCCAGCTCGTCGGCGGCGAGCGAATCGAGGCAGACGCCGTGGCCGTCGGCCCGCGGTTCCGACCCCGGGCCGACGTGTTCGCGTCGATCGGCATCGTGCCGGCGATGCACGTCTCCCGACTCGGGGAGTTCGTCGAGACGTCGCCGGCCGGGCTGACGTCGGTGCCGGGGCTCTACGCCGCCGGGAACGTCACCGACCCCAGTCAGCAGGTGCTCGCGGCAGCGGCCAACGGCAGTTGGGTCGGCGCCATGATCGGCTTCAGCCTGGTCGAGGACGACCTCGCCGCCGCCCGTCGGCCAACGGCGAACCAGGCCGACTGGGATCGACGCTACGGCGGTGAGCGGATGTGGAGCGGGAACGCCAACGGCTCACTCGTCCACGAGGTGACCGGCATGGCCCCGGGGCGAGCGCTCGACATCGGCGCCGGCGAGGGCGGCGACGCGCTCTGGCTCGATGGTCAGGGCTGGCAGGTCACCGCGTCGGACATCTCGCAGCACGGGCTCGACCAGGTCGCCGCCGAGGCGGCCCGTCGGGGTGTGCTCGTCGAGTGTCGCCACGCCGACGCGAATGGCCTCGCCCCGTTCGGTGGCGACACGTTCGACCTCGTGACCGCCCACTACGCCTCGATCCCCCTGACACCGGATGGTCGGGCGATCGACAACATCCTCGGCGCGGTCGCTCCCGGCGGGACGTTGCTCGTCGTCGGACACGACCTCGAACCGATGCGGCGTCCGGTCGACACGAGCCGGCACAGCCGGATGTACGACGCCGACGCCTACGTCACCGTCGACGACGTCGCCGCGGTGATCGTCGATGCGTCGGGCTGGCTCATCGAGGTGCACGAGCGGCGGAGTCGTCCTCCCGGGCACGCTGCTGCGTCACACCACGTCGACGACGTCGTGCTCCGAGCGCGTCGGATCAGCAGCTGACCGGGGGCGGGGCGGGCGACTCAGCCGCCGTCGGCGTCGAGACCGTCGGCGGTCTCGTCGGCCGGCGGGCGGATCGCCGTGGTGATCTCGCCGACCACGTCGGCCTCGACCATCTCACGGGCGACACTGATCGCGTTGACGATCGCCCGTTCGCTCGACGAACCGTGCGAGATGATGCAGACGCCGTCGACGCCGAGCAGCATCGCGCCACCGTAGGTCTCGGGGTCGAGCATCTCGTACAGCGGGAGCAGCGCCGGCATGAGTGCGTCGGCGTGCGGCTTGTACGACGGGTCGGAACCGAACGCGCCGAGCAGTGCGTTGACGATCGTCTTCAAGCCGCCCTCGAGCGTCTTGAGCACGACGTTGCCGGTGAACCCGTCGGTGACGATCACGTCGGCGGTGTCGGACATGACGTCACGACCCTCGACGTTGCCGATGAAGTTCATGGCACCGGCCTCGGCGGCCTCGACGAGCAGCGGGTACGCCTCCTTGCGGAGGGTGTCGCCCTTGCCGGGCTCCTCGCCGATCGACAACAGCCCGATCTTCGGCGAATCGAGACCGAAACGATGCCGGGAGAAGATCGAGCCCATCTGGGCGAATTGCACGAGCAACTCGGCCTGGACCTCGGCGTTGGCTCCCGCGTCGAGCAGCACGGTCGGTGCGCCGTCGGGCACCGGGATGATCGTGGCGATCGCCGGACGCTTGACGCCCTTGATGCGACCCATTCGCAACAGCGCGGATGCCATCGTGGCGCCCGTGTTGCCGGCCGAGATCATGGCCGAGGCCTCGCCGTCGCGCACGGCTTCGGCCGCGCGGACGAGGGTGGAGTCCTTCTTGCGACGGACGGCCTTACCGCCGTCTTCGTCCATCTCGATCACCTCGGACGCGACGATCATCGGCAGATCGCCGATGTCGACGCGTTCAGCGAGGTCGGCAGGCCCGACGAGAACGACGGGCGTACCGGATGCAGCGGCGGCTCGCGCCCCGGCGACGATCGCGTCGGGGGCGTGGTCGCCACCCATTGCGTCGACCGCAATGGGCAACATGCTCAGCGACGTGCTCCGGGTCAGCCGACGTCGATGACGACGCGGCCCTTGTACGTGCCACAGGACGGACACACCACGTGCGGCAACTTGGCGTTGCCGCAGCGGGGGCAGAGGCTGCGGGACGGAGCATCGAGCTTCCAGGCGGACGCCCGGGTGCTACGGCTCTTCGACTTCGACTTCTTCTTCTTGGGAACAGCCACGATGGGACTCCAGCTATCGAGAGATCAAAACGAGTTCGTACGATCGCACGAACGGCTGCGCCAGACTATCGGCGCTTGGCCGCAGAACGAACGTCGCCGACAATCGAGAAGTTCGCGCCCTACTCGTCGAGACGCAGGTCGTCGAGCGCCGCCCAGCGGTCGTCGCGCACCGTGGTGTCGCATTCACAGGTCGCTCGGTTGCGGTCGATCCCACACACCGGACAGATCCCGCCGCAGTCTTCGCGGCACAGCGGACCGTCGGGCAGCTCGATGAGCACGTACTCGCGGACCGGGGGCGCCAGATCGATCTGGTCGCCTTCGATCGGGAAGGCCTCGTCGTCGGAGACATCGTCCTGGTAGATCTCGTCGACGTCGACGATCGCGGTGCCGGTCACGTCGGTGAGGCACCGTCGACACGATGTGGTCCACGGGATCGTGATGTCGCCGCTGACGACGATGCCGTCGATGCTCGACACCGCGTCGAGCGCGACGCCGATCGGACCGGTGATCCGTGGATCGGGCACCCCCAGGTCGGACGCGTCGACCTGCTCGTCGATCCGCCGGGACGAGCCCGGCACACGCAGGAGTTCGCGCGCATTGACGCGCAACGCGTGCAGGGGGTTGGCGGGCATGACGGCTCAGCGATCCTGGTCGAAGAACCCCTTGGTGGGGTCGTCGGCATCTTCGATCTCGTCCATGGAGAGTGCTTCGCTCGCGTTGCCGATCGACAGCTTCTGGCGGCCGGCTCCGACCGTCTTGCCGAGCTTGTCGAGCAGGATCTCGAAGCTCGCGAGGCGCTGGTCGAGGAAGTCCTCGGTCTCGAGTTTGAGGCGGCGGGAATCGGACTCGGCGGTTTCGATGACCTGACGGGCGCGCGATTCGGCGGCGCGGACGACCTCGGTGCGCTGCACCATGCGCTCGGCCTGCACGCGAGCGGCTTCGAGCATCTCGTTGGCCTCGCGCCGCGTCTTGTTGACGAACTCCTGGCGCTCCTTGAGCATCCAGCGGGCCTGCCGGAGTTCGTCGGGCATGCTCGCGAGCGCCCGGTCGAGCAGTTCGACGACCTCGTCACGGTCGATGCGGGGCGACGACGACAGCGGCATGGTGGGCGCGTTGGCGACGATGTCGATGGAGCGACGCAGCCAGGTCTCGGCGTCGCCGACGTAGCCGGTGCCCTCGTTGGGGTCCGGGTACTCGTCGTCGATCTCCTCGTACGCCTCGGGCTCGTCGTAGTGGTCGTCGTATCGGTCGTCGTAGCTCATGGGTTCTGCCTCGCTCGATCGGCGGGAGGGGCGAATCTATCGGCGAGCGCATCGGCAACGGGTGCGGCCACCAGATGACTGATGTCTTCGCCGTGGGCGGCGATCTCGCGGATGAACCGGCTCGACACGTACCCGAGCGCGCTGCGGCAGGGCAGGAACACGGTCCGGATGCCGGTGACCGAATGGTTCATGTGCGCCATCTGCTGCTCGATGTCGAAGTCGTTGGGGTTCCGGAGACCCTTCACCATGAAATCGGCACCGACCTCGGCGGCAGCCTGCACCGCGAGGCCACCGAACGTCCGGACCCGGACCGCCGGTCGGCCCGCGAGGCTGGCCTCGGCCAGCGCGAGGCGCTCATCGGGCGAGAACAGGCCGGATGGTTTCTCGAAGTTGACCAGGACCCCGACGACGACATCGCCGAACAGATCCACCGCCTGATCGACGACGTCGATGTGGCCGAGGTGGAGTGGATCGAAACTGCCGGGGATCAGCACCGTTGCCATGGGTGAGAACACGCTACTGCTGTGAATCGCCCGGTGGGATGATGCCCGGGTCGTCGGCCCGCTCGAAGAACGTCACCCAGCTCCGGCCGTAGCGCTTAGCTCGCTGGGTCACCCAGCCGTCGATCGGCGGGAGTTCCCGACCCGACTCGGCCACGACGAACGGAGCCGCCGTTCGCTCGAGCAGGTCCGGCCACTGGTCGAACCCGTAGGGCGGATCGGCGAGCACGAGATCGGCCTCGATACCGCGGCCGAGCACCATCGCGTCGCCGGGAACAACCCGCGCACGATCGCCCAGATCGAGCGATTCGATGTTGTCGCGCAACGTCCGGAGCGCCGTGCGATCGCGTTCGATGAACGTGCAGTGGGCGGCCCCACGCGACAGCGCCTCGATGCCGAGCGCACCGCTGCCGGCGTACAGGTCGACCACGAGCGCGTCGCGGACGACGTCGAGGCTGCCCAGCGCGTTGAAGGTCGCCTCACGCACCTTGTCGGTCGTGGGCCGTGTGTCGGTGCCCGGAGGCGCTTCGATCCGACGTCCACGCAGTTCACCCGAAACGACTCGCATCCCCGCAGGCTACGGGAGGCTCGGGCGTGGGCATACTGGACACATGCTCGAACCCGCAGCTCAGATCACGTGCATCGACTGTGGCGGCCGGTGCTTCCTGCTCACACCACCTCGCGAAGACGGCGTGTGGCTCGAGGGCGACATGGTCGCCTACCGCTGCGAAGACTGCCTCGACCGGTGGGACCTCGTGCTCGAGGACGACGACGACGCTGCGCGCGGCGACGAAGCCCGACCGTGAACTTCTCGGACTGACGCATAGTTCGCGCCCGGAACGGGCACCCCCCTCGGGACCGGCTCGCATCCTGCGAGCCCTCGAGGAGGAAATTCATGAACCGACGAACCACCACCATCGGCGCATTCGCAGCGGTTGCGAGCGTCATCGCGATCCCGTCGATCGCCATGGGCAACGCCCGACGCGAGTCCGGCAGTCTGAGCGCCATGCAGGCAGCGGAGAATCCGTACATCGCGCAGCTCTCCGGCGCCAACGAAGTACCGGCCGACAGTGGCGACCCCGACGGTTCGGGCGCCGCCACCGTGTCGATCGCCGTGCTCAGCGACACCGAGGCCGAGGCGTGTTGGGATCTGTCGTACAGGGACATCGCCGACCCGTCGGCAGCACACATCCACGAGGAGGCCGCCGGTTCGAACGGCCCCGTCGTCGTCGACCTGGGCACGCCCGGAGCGACGTCGCACACCGGGTGCACCGACCTCGACGTCGATCTCGCCAACCGCATCGTCGCCGGACCCGCCGGGTTCTACGTCAATGTCCACAACAGCGAGTTCCCCGACGGCGCGATCCGCGGCCAGCTCGCCGACGGACCCGACGCAGCCGGATCGGCACACTTCCTGCCGACCTCGCTCCGTGCGTACGACTCCCGCAACGAGACGGCCGCGGCGCTGGCCTCGGGTGAGACCCGCATGGTCAGCCTGGCCGAGGGTGTCGACGGTGACGAGAACGTCGCCATCGCCGTACCGCCGGGCGCCACGGCTGCCATCGTGACCCTGACCGCCACCGAGACCGCCGGTCCCGGGTTCCTGTCGATCTTCAGCGCCGACAGCCCGGAGCCACTGACGAGCAGCTTGAACTACTCGACCGACGGCCTGTCCGTCGCCGTGACCACGCAGGTCGCCGTCGACTCGTCCGGTTCGATCAACGTGCTCGCCGGTGCCGCCGGAACCCACTTCATCGTCGACGTGATCGGCTTCTACTACTGATCACCGACGAGTAGTGATCACCGACGAGTAGTGATCACCGACGAGTAGTGATCACCGACGAGTAGTCACCGACGAGCGGACGATCGTTCGTTCGGTCGCCACATCACACCCGGTCGGGCCTCGTGTCCGACCGGGTGTGCCGCGTCAGCGTGTCTCGGCGGTGATCCGCTTCTTGGTGGCCGCCCAGCCGCAGATCGGGCACCCCCGGAGGTCGTGTCGCAGCGCCGGGCAGTACTCACGGCCGAAGAAGATAATCTGGAGGTGACGGTCGTTCCACGTTTCACGCGGGAACACCGCTTTCAGGTCGCGCTCGGTGCGCTCGACGGTGGTGCCGTTGGAGAGCCCCCACCTGGCGGCGAGACGGTGGATGTGGGTGTCGACCGGGAAGGCCGGCACGCCGAACGCCTGCGACATCACGACGCTCGCCGTCTTGTGACCGACCCCGGCCAACGATTCGAGGAACTCCCAGTCGGGCAGCACCTCTCCCCCGGCGTCGATGATCTGATTGGCGGCCGTCCACAGGTTCTTCGCCTTGGTGGGAGCCAGGCCGACCTCGCGGATCAGCTCGAGGATCCGATCCGGGTCGAGGGACGCCATCTTCTCGGGTGTGCCGGCGACCCGGAACAGCTCGGGCGTGATCTGGTTGACCTTCTTGTCGGTGGTCTGCGCCGACAGCGCGACCGCGACGAGCAGCGTGTACGGGTCGGTGTGATCGAGCGGGATCGGCACCTCCGGATAGATCTCGTCGAGGATCTCCCCGATGCGGTCGGCTTTGTCCTGGCGGCGCATGGCGAACAACCTACGGCGGGGGTGCGGCATCGAGACCACCGTTCGGCGAGCCGGCGTGCAATCTGCCGCGGACGTCGATCACGACTCGGCTCCGGCATCCACCGGACACCGTCGCCGGGTGTGCCAGCCTGGCCCGGCTGGCGACACGAAGTCGATCGGCGCGACCCAGGAGGAACAATGTCGGGTATTCGATCTCGTTGGGCAGCGGTGGGCGCCGCTGTCGCCATCACACTCGGGGCCGGAGGCATCGGCCTCGTCTCGGCCACGAACCCCGGCGACGCCGTCGCCTTCGTGCCGATCACGCCGTGCAGGGTCATGGACACCCGCACCGAATTCAACGTCGGGCCGAAGACCTCTCCCGTCGGGCCGGGCGAGGTCTACACCGTCAACACCACGACCGGCAACACCGGCGATTGTTCGGGGATCCCGACCACAGCGACCGGCGTGTCGCTCAACGTCACCGCCCTCGACGCGACCCTCCCCACCTTTCTCACCGTGTGGGCCACCGGCGAACCACAACCTGATGCATCGAGCCTCAACCCCGTCCCCGGAGCGCCACCGACACCCAACGCCGTGACCACCGGCATCAGCGCCGGCCAGTTCGACCTGTACAACCTGCAAGGCAACGTCCAGGTCATCGCCGACATCAACGGCTACTACACCGACCACGACCACGACGACCGCTACTACACCAAGAACCAGGTCGACCAGATCTCGATCCGACCGTTCGCCGTCGAGAGTGACCCGTCGACGATCCGTGTCGAAGCAGGACTGTTCGACGACCCCGATCTCGCCAACACACTCACGGTCACCGCGCCGGGCCCTGGCCAGTTGCTGGTGACCGTGTCCGGCAACTATTCCGCGATCATGTCCGGTGGCCTCCATCCGGATGTCGAGTGCTCCCTCAGCGACGACGGCGTGTTCGACGCCTCGTACCGGTCGCAGTACGAGGTGTGGAACGACGACGGGGCGACCGGTTCCGACCGGAGCGAGACCGACCTCTCGATCGTGCGGGTCGTCGAAGTCGACGCGGCGGGCGACCTGACGTTCGAACTCCTGTGTCGAGAGCGTTCGAGCGCGAACGTGCTCGTCGTGTCGCGGATCATCGCTCAGTACTTCCCATAGTCCGCCGGCGGTATTCGCCGAACGTCGTCGTCCGGATGTGCCAATCTTGGACCGGCCGGGCGGCACGGGTCGATCGGCGAGATCGGGGAAACCATGTCGATGATCAGAACTCGCTGGGCCGCGTTCGGCGCTGCGGTGGCCATCACGCTCGGCGCCGGGGGCATCGGGCTCGTCTCGGCGACCGATCCGGCCGACGCGGTCACGTTCGTGCCGATCACGCCGTGCCGGTTGTTCGACACACGACCGGACTTCCAGGTGGGTGACCGGAGTGCCCCGCTCGGGCCGGGCGACGTCCACACCGTCGAGGCCACCGGGAACAACGGCGACTGCACCGGCATCCCCGCCGACGCCACGGCGGTCTCGATGAACATGACGTCGACCGACGCCGCCGCGCCGACGTTCCTCACCGTCTGGGCGGCCGGCGAGGCACGACCCGAGGCATCGAGCATGAACCCGGTCCCCGGCGCGCCGGCCGTTCCGAACGGGGTCATCTCCGCACTCAACGGGGACGGGGAGTTCAGCGTGTACAACCTGGCCGGCAGCGTCCACGTGCTCGCCGACATCAACGGCTACTACGTCGACCACGACCACGACGACCGCTACTACACCGAATCCGAAGTCGACGCTGCGATCCAGAAGCGGAAGTTCGTGAACATCAACACGATGAAGGACGCCGGCGGCCGGGAGGCCAATGTGCCGATCGGTGGACCGCTGAGGTTCGACGCCAGCCTGGTCGTTCCCCCGGACTACACCGGAGGCGATCTCACACTCGTGCTGAATGTCATGAAATTGGACTTCTCGCCCCAAGTGAGCTGCACGGTCACCTTGACGAGCAACTACCTCTACGCGATGCGCCCATCGACCGGAGCGTCGGTGACACCGGCCCAACTCACCGGCAGTGGAACGGTCTCACTCGACGCGGTGTTCCGCGACATCGACACCTTGCAGCTCGCGATCACAGGTCAGTTCGAGCCGGGCGACAGCATGACCTTCGGAGTCTTCTCTGACGGGTCGACATGTTCGAGCACCGACGTCGGAATCCACAGCGCGGCCGTGTACTACGACTGATCCAGTCATCCACACCACTCGTTCGTGTCGCTCAGTCCCCGATACGGGACTGAGCGCGACATGAACGAGTTCAACTCTTGGCGAGGAAGCCTTCGTCTTCTTCGGTGAAGATGAGGTCGAGCTCGTCGAGCAGAATCGGGTGGTTCGCCAGGCCGGGGTCGGCGTCGACGATCTCGAACGCGGCCTCGCGGGCGAGCGCCACCAACTCCCGATCCCTCCGCAGGGAGGCGAGCTTCAGGTCGCTTCGGCCCTTCTGCGCGGTGGACATCAGCGTGCCCTCGCCGCGCAGGTCGAGGTCGACCTCGGCCAGCTCGAAACCGTCGGTCGAGGCAACCAACGCCTCGACTCGCGGGTTGCCGCCGTCGGCCGGGTCGTGCTCCTGGGTGACGAGCCAACACGTCGAGGCGTGCCGGCCGCGACCGACGCGTCCACGCAACTGATGGAGCTGGGCGATACCGAACCGGTCGGCGTCGAGGATCACCATCATGGTGGCGTTCGGCACGTCGACGCCGACCTCGATCACGGTGGTGGCCACGAGCACGTCGAGGTCGCCCTCGCGGAACCGGTCCATCGTCTCCTGCTTCTCCGCCGACGACAGACGGCCGTGCAGAAGACCGATGCGCAGGCCCTGGAGCTCCTGGTGCACGAGCCGTTCGAACGTCTCCTCGGCCGACGCCACCTCGAGCTTCTCGCTCTCGTCGATCAGCGGGCACACGACGTAGGCCTGACGCCCCTCCCCCACTTCATGGCGTACGTCGGCCCACACCTCGACCTCGAGCAGCGGACCGTTCGCCCACTTGGTGACGATCGGCGTGCGGCCCGGCGGCAACTCGTCGAGCACGCTCACGTCGAGGTCGCCGTAGACCGTCATCGCCGCCGTGCGCGGGATCGGGGTGGCCGTCATCACGAGCACGTCGGGCACGTGACCGGCCGACTTGTCGCGCAGCGCCGCCCGCTGCTCGACACCGAAACGGTGCTGCTCGTCGACGACGACCGCTCCGAGACTGGCGAAGTCGACGCTCTCCTGGATCAGCGCGTGGGTGCCGATCGCGATATCGACCGTGCCGTCGGCGAGGCCGGCGAGCACGTCCTTGCGCTCGCTGCCGGTCACTCGGTTGGTGAGCAACTCGACCCGTAGCGGCCGGTCGCCGAACAGGTTGCCGGGGTCCGGCACCTTGAGGTCGCCCAGCATCTCGCGGACACCGGTCGCGTGCTGTTCGGCCAGTACCTCGGTCGGCGCCATGAGGGCACCCTGGTGGCCGCCCTGCACCGCGGCGAGCAGGGTCGACACGGCGACGACGGTCTTGCCGGCACCGACGTCGCCCTGCAGGAGGCGGTGCATCGGGTGCGGCGAGGCGAGGTCGGCCTCGATCTCGCCGATCGCACGGGCCTGCGCCGTCGTGAGCGGATACGGGAGCGCGTCGTGGAAGCGACGGACCAGCTCGCCGCCGATGTCGTGCGACAGGCCTTGCGAGGAACGCTCGAGTTCACGCTTGCGCAACACGAGCGAGAGCTGGACCCGCAGCAGCTCGTCGAACGCGAGCCGGCGGCGGGCCTGCTCCTTCTCGCGGATCGACTCGGGTCCGTGGATCGACCACAGCGCCGCACCCCGGTCGATGAGCGACAACCGCCGGACGACCTCGGCCGGGACCGGGTCGGCGATGCCTCGCTCCTGGGATCGGCGCAGCGCCTCTTCGATCCACCCGGCGAGTTCCCAGGTGTTGAGCTGCGCCTTCTCGCTCTGTGGGTAGATCGGCACGATCTTGCCGGTGCGATCGCCGATCAGGTCGACGATCGGGTTCGCCATCTGCAGACCACCGCGGTACGTGTCGGGCTTGCCGAACAGGGCGACCTGGAGGCCCTCTTTGAGCTGCCGCTCGCGCCACGGCTGGTTGAAGAACACGAGGTCCATCCGCCCGGACCCATCCCCCACGTTGACGTTGACCATCGTGCGTCGGTTGCGGGTCGTGCGCTTGGTCACCGAACGGACGGTGACGAGCACGAGCGCTTCCTCACCGGGCACGAGGTCGGCGATGCGGGCCTCGTTGGTGCGGTCGACCCAACGGCGCGGATACGTCGTGACCAGGTCGAGCACCGTGTCGACGCCGACCGCCGCCAACGACGCATGCTTCTTCTCACCGACACCCTTGAGCTGACCGACGTCGATCGCCTGCCAGTCGCGGAACGTGATCGGTGGGCGTTCGTGCACGCCGACGTTTCTACTCGACGCCGAACAGGTATGGGTAGAGCGGCTGACCGCCGTAATGCACTTCGACCTGCACGTCGGCGTGCTCGTCGTCGAGCCAGGCCTCGAGGTCGGCGGTGACCGAACGGTCGGCGTCGGCGCCCGTGATCACCGTCAGGAGCTCACCGTCGTCGCCGAGCAGCAACTCGAGCAGCGAGCGAGACGTCGAACCCACGTCGTCGCCGACCGCGACGATGCCGTCGCCCTTGACGATGCCGATCCAGTCGCCGGTCGCGATCGCGCCGGCGTCGCTCTTCGAGTCGCGCACGGCCTGCGTGACCTCGCCCGTCGCCACGGACTCAGCGGCCTCGCGCATCTCGTCGACGTTGACCTCGCACTCGGCCTCGGGGTCGTAGACGACGAGCGCCGCGAGCGCCTCGGGCATCGTGCGCGTCGGGACGACACCGACCGACTTCGAGGTCAGGCCCGCGATCTGTTCAGCGACCGGGATGATGTTCTTGTTGTTCGGCAGGATCACGACACTGTCGGCGTTGACGTGCTCGACCACGTCGAGGAGCTCGGCTGTGGACGGGTTGAGCGTCTGACCACCGGCGACGATGCCCTGCACACCGAGGTTGTGGAACAGCTCGGCGAGGCCGTCGCCACTGCACACCGCCACCACGGCGGTGGTGACCCGTGGCAAACCGGCTCCGGCGCGGGTCGGGACGTGGTCACCGGTGATCGCCGCTTCGCGGTTGGCATGCTCCTCGGCGACCTCTTCGAACAGGTCGGTGACGCGGATCTGCTTGGGACGCCCGTCGAGTTCGAGGGCGACCTCGATGGCGGCGCCGATGTCGTTGGTGTGCACGTGACAGTTCCAGATGCCGTCGCCCCCGACGACGACGATCGAGTCACCGATCGCTCCCCACCCCTGCTTGAAGTCGTCGATCCGGTCGTCGAGCAGGTCCATGAAGTACATCACCTCGTAGCGCTGCTCGCTCACGTCGAGCTCGCCGTCGGCGCCCGACGAACGCGCCGCGACCGCCTCGAGCTGCTCGCTCGACGGGCCGTCGGACTCGTCGGGTTCCGGCAGCGGCTCGCCGTCGATGATGTGCAGCGCCGAGTCGAGGAAGAGCAGGTAGCCGGCGCCGCCGGCGTCGACCACGCCGGCGTCCTTGAGCACGGGGAGCAGTTCCGGCGTGTTGTCGAGCGCCGCCTTGCCGGCGGCGCGAGCGGCTCGCACGGTGTCGATGAGCGAGGCGTCGTCGGCGGATGCCGCCTTGGCGGCCTCGGCGCTCTCGCGCACCACCGTGAGGATCGTCCCCTCGATCGGCTTCAGCACCGCCTGGTAGGCCCCGGCCGACGCCGCGGTCAACGCATCGGCGACCTTCTGACCCGAACCCTCCGCCTGCTCCTTGAGGGTGGAGGCCAACCCGCGCAGGATCTGGCTGAGGATCACGCCGCTGTTGCCGCGGGCACCCATGAGCGAACCGTGACTGATCGCATCGCAGGTCGCAGCGAGGTCGTCTGCGTCGGCGGTCTCCATCTCGGCGACGACCGCGTCGAGCGTGCGTGACATGTTGGTGCCGGTGTCGCCGTCGGGCACCGGGTAGACGTTGAGCTTGTTCAGGCCGGCAGCGTGTTGGCGCACGGTGTCGCGGAACGTCGTCATCACGTCGCGGAGGGCGTGGACATCCAGCCGTTCGAGAGTTGGCACGGGCCACAGGTTAGTGGCGCATGTCACCGGGCGGTCCGGCGAGCCACGACGGCCCGGAACGTTCGTTCCACCCGGACGGGTCGGCGAGGATCTCGTCGACGACCTCCCTGGTTCGACGGCGGCGACGTGGCGCCGGGCCCGGGTCGAGGAACCGACGGTTCGACGGGGCGACGGAGAACCGGATCCCGGCGGGCAGCTCCCCCATTCCGATGTTGCGCGCCTGACGCCGACCGTCGTCGAGCACCGTGATCGACTGCCGACCCCGCCACAGGTGACGGAACTCGCCCGTCACGATCGGGCGCAGGTAGGAGTCCAGGTGGTCGATGACGTCCTGCGAACCGCTGTCGCACGCGTCGCAGCCGCAGTCGGGGATGAAGGCGATCCGGACCGCCGGGTCGCCCACGCCGAGCGTGACCCCGGCGTCGGGAACGTCCTCGATCCGACTCCGGCACACGACCAGCGAGAGCCCGCCACCGACCGAAGGCGTGACGAGACCCATCCGGGTGACCGCGGTCGCGGGCTGCTCGACCCACCGAGGTGCGGCGTCTCGATCGACGGTCGCGAGACCGAGCCCGACCAGGGCATCGATCCAGGCGTCGGCGCGGGCGCCGATGATCCGCCACTTCGCCGGGTTCGTCAGTCGCGAGTACTCGTCGTCGGCCACGGTCCGGTCGGGCGGCGGGTGCGGATCGTCCCAGCGCTCCAGCCCGGTGGCCGAGCGCGTGAACGCCGCCTCCACCTCGGCCACCAGATCGGTCATGTCCATCTGGTCCATCGTGACGCGCCGATCCGGCCGGCTCGCGTCGGGTTTCCGCGTCGACCGTCCGCTCTCACACCGGACGAAACGCCCGATGCCCGCACCGACACGGGATGAGAGCATGCCGTCATGGGCTTCCGGGACCGAGGGATCGAACCAGCGGACGGATTCGCCCGTCCGGGGTTCGTCGTTCGGCCGCTGGTACCCGGCGACGTGGTGCTCGACCACGAGGCCGTGATGTCGACGCGCACGTTCCTCTACCACTGGGAGCAGGACCCGCCGTACCCACCCGATGACTTCTCGGTGGACGACAACCTCGAGGACCTCCGGAAAATGGACGCGGCGCACCGCGACGGGACCCGCTACACGTACACCGTCATGAACGCCGACGAGACCGAGTGCCTCGGCTGCATCTACCTCCTGCCCAACGACGATCGCCTGTACCGGACCGCGGTCGTGACGTCGGTCGACGGCACCGATCTGTCGTCGGTCGACGCGACGGTTGCGTTCTGGGTGCGCGCCTCGACGTGGGACGACGGATTCGAACGCCTCCTCCTCGAGGCGGTCCTCGGGTGGCTCCGCGACGATTGGCCACTGGTGCGATTCGTGATCATGACGAACGAGCATCTCGACCACCAGATCGCGACGATCGAGTCGCTGGGCCTGACGCGTCGCTTCACCTACGCCCGCGACCGCGACATGTACACGTCGTACGCCTACGCCTGAGACCGGGTTGCTCGCCATCCTGCCCGGCGACCTGAGCTTCGGGCGCGGCGAACTGCCGCGCTACCGACCGAACGCTTTGCTGATCGGGTTCTCGATACGAGACATCCGTCGGCCGCCCAGCGCCCGGTTCTCCGAAGCGCTCGACACCAACCCAGTGCTGCTGTACCTGCTCGGCGCCCGCGTGCACATCGACATCCGGGAGGACGGCATGAACCTCGTCGACCAACACGGTTCGGCGATCGACGTCTTGACGTGGGCCGATCCGGAACGGCGACTCGTGCTGTCCCGGCGCTGGGCCGACGACGGTCCGAGGCTGGGTCTGTTCTTCACGAACGGGCAACGCTGACGATCAGCCCTCCATGTGGCACGGCCCTGGGCCACCTGCTGTGTCGACCTGCTGTACCGGCGTGGCCTCGTGCCGGCATGGCGAATGGCGGCAAGACCCCGGCAACATCGAACGTCAGTTCGAAACTCTGTCACACCCCTTCATCATGATGGGGGCATGAACGACGCAGAGGTGCGCACGGCGGTGGAGGCGCTGGTCCAGACCGACCTGTCGGTCGCCGGCCATGCCGAGCTGTCCGACGCCGGGCGGGCGGTGGCTCGGCTGCAGTCGTTCGTCGATCACGCCAAGGTGCAGATCGCCCGACGTGGCCGGCAGCTCGCCGCCGAGGGCGACACGTCGTCGGCCCACACCCTGATCGACGAGGGGCGGTGCACCGGCTCCGACGCCAAGCACACCGACGGCCGCGACCGGGTGTGCGGCGACCTGCCCGAGTTCGAGGACGCACTGGCCTCCGGCGCCGTGACCGGGGCCCACCTCGATGCACTGGCACACCACACGAAGTCGCTGACCGACGAAGAGCGCTCCGATCTCGCGGCGATCACCGACGAGCTGATCGCCGACGCCACCGACCAGCCACCGGCGCTGTTCGACCGGACGGTCAAGGGGCGTATCGACGCGATCCGCAACCAGCACCGCCCCGACGACGCCGCCGAAGAGCTCGACCGGCAACGCGCCGCCTCGTGCGTGAAGCGGTGGACCGATCGCGACACGGGCATGAAGAACACGATGCTGTCGCTCGACCCGATCCGAGACGCGTCGCTGTGGAACGTGATCGACCACCACCTGGCTCGCTTGCGGCACGATCCTGCCAACGCCGATCGGCCGTTCGCCCAGCTCCAGGTCGAGGCCGTGCTCGCATCGGTCGACGCGACGGCGGGCGCTCAGCGGATCCCCGAGATCGTCGCCCACGTCGACCACCGGTCGCTGTGCCATGGCCGCCACGCCGACACGCTCGCCGAAACCGCCGACGGCACTGGGCTTCCCGTGGCGACGGTCCAACGACTCTGCTGCGAGGCGATCATCCAAGCGGTCGTCGTACGACCCGACGGCACCGTCGATCGGCTGTGCGCCGAGCAGCGGACGGCCGATCGCCGTCAACGTCGGATGCTCGAGGCGATGTACTCGTCGTGCGCTCATCCGCACTGCGCGGTGTCGTTCACCGCGTGCCGCATGCACCACGTGACGTGGTGGACCAAGGGCGGCAAGACGGTGCTCTCGAATCTGCTGCCGTTGTGCGAGACGCATCACCACCTCGTCCACGAGGGTCGGTGGAGCCTCGAGATCGCCAACGACCGTGCGGTCACCTGGCTCCGGCCCGACGGCAGCGTCTGGCTCACCGACGCCGGCCCCGATCGCACGATGACGCCACGGGCCGGGCCACCGGCCAGGGCCTCGGCCGACCGGTGCGAGCGACCGCCCGGCCGGCCACCCCCTGCCGCCACCCACGACGAACCCGTCGGCGACGGTGGCCGCGAACCCGGCGAGCCGACCGGAAACAGACCGGCACCGGACGGACAGACGAGCCTCCTCTGAGGTGGCCGTTCCGAGGACCCGAACCACGACCCGACCGGCCCGACGCCGGCCGGGTTGTCCGGCTGCCCTCGAGCCGCCGGAGCCGCGAACTGCTCGGTTTCGGGTTGTCCCCACCATGAGACGGGGGGCGGCCGGGCTGCGGCGACGCCGACCGATCCCTACCGTGGAGACCGTCCCAGCCACTTGTGAAACGGACTCGTCATGACCATCGTGCTCTGGCTCATCCTCCTCGTCATCTCCTGGCCGCTGGCGCTGCTGGCACTGCTCGCCTATCCGATTGCGTGGGTGGTGTTGCTCCCCTTCCGGATCGTGGGCATCTCCGTCTCGGGGGTGCTCGAGTTCCTGCGCGCGGCCGTGATGCTCCCGGCACGCCTGCTCGGCGGCGGCCGACGTCGCTGACACGCCGAGCTCGACGGTCTGTCGCCGATTCCGCCGTAGGGTGGTGCGTTCCCGTTTTCCGGGACCGGTACAGAACGAGAGCATGATGGAACACTCCCCCGAACACGACGCCCCCGACGGGGACCAGCACCACGACATCGACGACGTGATCAACAACGCCGACGTGACAAACGAGCACGACGCGATCGACGACACGGCGAACCACGACACACCCGACGACACCAGCGTCAGCAACCCAGACAGCCACGACGACCCAGACAGCCACGGCGACCACTCCGTCCATGCCACCAGCGATGACAACGCTGACAGCCACGCTGGCGACGACGACCGCACCGACCCTGCCGCCGCCCGCCACGACAACGGGATCGACGCACCGTCGATTCAGAACGCGCCCGGCGGCACCAGCCCCAGCGCCGCCACCGACGACACCGACATGGACACCACCGATACCTCGGCCGGCTCGGCGACCGCGCCGGACGACAGCTCCCACCAGGCCGTCAACGACAACGACAACGACAACGACAACGACAACGACGACGTGACCGATACAGGGACTGCGCCGCACGACCACGCCTCGGGCACCGACACCACGGACACCGACACCACGGACACCGACACCACGGACACCGACACCATGGACACCGACACCACGGGCACCGATGCCACGGGCAGCGACGCACCGAGTACCGATGCTCCGGCGGGCAACCAGCCGGCAGAGCAGCAGCCGGCCGACGAACCCGCTGCGAACAGCGGGCCGGTCTTCGCCGACCTCGGGCTGCGGGCCGAGATCCTCGCTGCGCTCGACGACCTCGGGTACGAGGAACCGACCCCGATCCAGGCTGCGGCCATCCCGCCGATGCTCGACGGCGGCGATCTCCTCGGCCAGGCGGCGACCGGCACCGGCAAGACCGCTGCCTTCGCGCTCCCGATCCTCAACCTCCTCGAGTCCAACCGGGGGCGCTCCAAGGCACCATCGGCGCTCGTGCTGGTCCCCACTCGCGAGCTCGCGATGCAGGTCAGCGAGGCGATCTTCAAGTACGGCAAGCACCTCGGCGTCAAGGTCGTCCCGATCTACGGCGGCCAGCCGATCTACCGCCAGCTCCAGCAGCTCGACCGTGGCGTCGACGTCGTCGTCGCCACGCCGGGCCGAGCGGTCGACCACGTCGGGCGCGGCTCACTGCCCCTCGACGACGTGCGCATCGTCGTGCTCGACGAAGCCGACGAGATGCTCGACATGGGCTTCGCCGACGACCTCGAGACCATCCTCGATGCCACCCCGGAAGAGCGTCAGACGGTGCTGTTCTCGGCGACGATGCCGTCGCGCATCAACGCGATCGCGAAGCGCTACCAGCGCAACCCGGTCCGCATCCAGATCGGCAAGGGCGACAGCAAGCCGGGCAAGGCCCTGATCCGCCAGCGTGCGTACGTGGTGCAGCGGGCACACAAGGCGGCGGCGCTCGGCCGGATCCTCGACGTCGAATCACCGACCGCGGCGATCGTGTTCTGCCGCACCCGCGGCGAAGTCGACACGCTCACCGTCACGATGAACGGCCGGGGCTACCGCGCCGAGGCCCTGCACGGGGGCATGGACCAGATGCAACGCGACCGGGTGATGGGTCGCCTGCGTGACGGCACCGCGGAACTCCTGATCGCCACCGACGTCGCTGCCCGCGGCCTCGACGTCGACACGCTGACCCATGTCGTCAACTACGACGTCCCCTCCGCGGCCGAGAGCTACGTGCACCGCATCGGACGCGTCGGCCGCGCCGGACGCGAGGGCGTGGCGATCACGCTCGCCGAGCCGCGCGAGCAACGCCTGCTCGGCAACATCGAGCGACTCACCAAGCAGCAGATCAGCATCGAGACGGTCCCGACCGTCGCCGACCTCCGCGCCCGGCGCATGGCGGCCACCACCGACTCGATCCGTGAGGCGCTCGAAGCCGACGACCTCGAAGAACTCGGTTCGATCGTCGACGAACTGACCGACGAGGGCCACGAACTCCGGTCGATCGCACTGGCTGCGATCAAGCTCGCTCACGACAGCGCCGCCGATGACGACGACCTCGAGATCCCTGACGCCCGCCGCTTCGACCGAAAGGACGCCAAGCGCGACAAGGGGCGCCATCGCGACCGGGACAAGAAGCCGCATCGGGGCAAGGGCCAGAACGGTTCGTTCGACGAGCGCGGCAACGACAATGCGCAGCCCACCGGCTACCTGTACGTCGCCATGGGCCGATCGGCCGGGATGCGCCCCGGCGACCTCGTCGGTGCGATCGCGAACGAGTCAGGGCTCGAGGGCCGTGAGATCGGCCCCATCAGGATCGCCGACCACTACAGCGTCGTCGGCGTCCCCGAACGCGACGCCGACCGGGTCATCGGGATCATGAACGGCTCGACGATCCGGGGCAAGGCCACCAAGGTCCGCCGCTACAACGACTGAGCGATCGCGAGTTGTGCCAGGGCGCCCCGTGACGACTGGTCGCAGTTCGCCTGTCGGCTCACGCTCCTGGCACAACTCGTGATGGGGCCGGTTGGCGGGCGCACTTTCGCTGTTAGCATTCGATGGCTGTGTGGACGGACTACGTCCACGATCGTCTTTCAGGAGTATCAGATGGCATCGGTTTGTGAAGTGTGTGGCAAGGGCCCCTCGTGGGGCATGTCGGTGTCGCACTCGCACCGTCGGACCAAGCGTCGCTGGAACCCGAACATCCAGCGTGTTCGTGCGCAGGTCAAGGGCGCGACCAAGCGCGTCAACGTGTGCACCAGCTGCATCAAGGCCGGCAAGATCGTCAAGGCTGGCTGATGCAGGGCGTCGTCAAAGCGTTCGACCCGGAATCGGGTCTCGGCGTCGTCATGTGCGATACCGATCTCGCTGACTACGACCTCGCCGGCGACGCGCTCGAGGGTTCCATCTTCCGGATGGTTCGCCAGGGTCAGCGCGTCGTGTTCGATCTCGACGATGCCGGGATGGCGACCCACCTCCGCCTCGGCTCCGAGATCGACATGGGGACCCCCGGGACCCACTGAGCCTGCGCCCGGCGAACCGCCAGGCCGCTCGAACGCCCGTTTCCGTCCCATGGCTGGGATACCGGTAGCGGCGCACCGCCACGGTCACCCTTCCGGTGGATCGGGAGCCTCCAGCCGCTGCAAACGCTTTCACCGTTAGTTCAGCCGGAATCCATCTGTTTTTCAGATATTCACATCTGCACAAACTCGCCCCATGTCCTCCCGGTGGAGGTGTGCTCGCGCCCGTCCGATTTGTCACACTGGCATCAGTGGCAACCGATGAGGGAGGGCCCGACATGGCCGGAACGACGACGAATCAGCGCCTGCGAGAGTGGGTCGACGAGTGGGCCGAGGTGCTGCAACCCGACGCGATCCACTGGTGCGACGGCAGCGCCGAGGAGTACGACCGCTTCGCCGCCGAACTCGTCGCCTCCGGTACCTTCACGAAGCTCGACGAGGCGAAACGCCCCAACAGCTACTGGGCGCACTCGGATCCCGGCGACGTCGCCCGTGTCGAGAGCCGCACCTTCATCTGCTCGCCGACCGAGGCAGAGGCCGGCCCCAACAACAACTGGCGCGACCCGGCGGAGATGCGCGCCGAGCTGAACGGTCTCTACACCGGTGCCATGAAGGGCCGCACGATGTACGTGGTCCCGTTCTCGATGGGTCCGCTCGGTTCACCGATCGCGCACATCGGTGTCCAGCTCACCGACTCGGCCTACGTCGCGACCAACATGCGAATCATGACCCGCATGGGCCAGGGCGCGCTCGATGTGCTGGGCGACGGTGAATGGGTTCGTTGTGTGCACTCGGTCGGCGCGCCACTCGCCGACGGTGAGCAGGACGTGCCGTGGCCGTGCGACGCCGAGAACAAGTACATCGTCCACTTCCCCGAGACCCGCGAGATCATGTCGTACGGCTCGGGCTACGGCGGCAACGCCCTGCTCGGCAAGAAGTGCTTCGCGCTGCGGATCGCCTCCGTCATGGCCCGCGACGACGGTTGGCTCGCCGAGCACATGCTGATCCTCAAGCTCACCAACCCCGAGGGCGAATCGAAGTACATCGCCGCCGCGTTCCCGTCGGCGTGCGGCAAGACGAACCTGGCGATGCTCGTGCCGACGATCCCGGGCTGGACCGCCGAGACGATCGGCGACGACATCTGCTGGATGAAGTTCGGTGACGACGGCCGGCTCTACGCGATCAACCCCGAGGCCGGGTTCTTCGGCGTGGCCCCCGGCACCTCACACCAGACGAACCACAACGCGATGGAGACCCTCCACGCCAACTGCATCTACACGAACACCGCGCTCACCGACGACGGCGACGTGTGGTGGGAGGAGATGACCGACACTCCCCCGGCCCACGCCACCGACTGGCTCGGCAACCCGTGGACCCCCGAGTCCGACGGCCCGGCCGCGCATCCCAACGCCCGCTTCACGGCGCCCGCCTCGCAGTGCCCGTCGATCGGCGCCGAGTGGGAGGACCCCAAGGGTGTGCCGATCTCGGCGATCCTCTTCGGCGGTCGCCGGCGCACCACGGTGCCGCTGGTGACCGAGGCGTTCGACTGGGAACACGGCGTGTTCCTCGGCTCGATCATGGCGTCCGAGAAGACCGCGGCAGCGGAGGGAACGAAGGGCGAGCTGCGGTTCGACCCGATGGCGATGCTGCCGTTCTGCGGCTACCACTACGCCGACTACTTCGCCCACTGGCTCACCATGGGCAAGGCGACCGACCCGAACAACCTGCCGAAGATCTTCTTCGTGAACTGGTTCCGTCGGGACGACGACGGCCGGTTCCTCTGGCCCGGGTTCGGTGAGAACAGCCGCGTGCTCAAATGGGTCTTCGAGCGGGTCCAGGGCGACAGCGAGGTCGTCGACACCCCGATCGGGCGGCTGCCCGCCGCCGGCGCACTCGACACCGACGGACTCGACATCGACCCGGCCGACCTCGAGACGCTCCTCGCGGTCGACGGTGACGGATGGCGAGCTGCGATCCCCCAGATCCGTGAGCACTACGCCGCGTTCGGCGAGAAGCTCCCGGCGCAGCTCCAGATGGCCGTCGACACCCTCGAAGCCCAGCTCGGCTGACGCCCGCCCTCGCGACACCCTCCGAGCCCGAACCGCCGACGGCGGTGCCGGCTGGTGGGCCCGCCTCGTCGTGCCGCTGCGACGGTCGCTGCGCCGGGGCGGGTCTCCCGGTCGGCGGTCAGAGCACGAGGTTGCGGAGGCCGAGCCCCATCACGAACAGGCTCCCGCCGCCGTACAGCAACAGCTCCTTGCCCTTCAGGAACGGGCTCGTCCGGTAGCTGTACATGATCGCCACGGCGATGATCGCCGAGAAGCCGTAGAGAGCGTGCATGTCGTCGAGTTCGACGCCGTCACGGTTGGCCAGGAGCGCTCCGATCACCGCCTGCGTGAACGCCGTCAACTGGGCGATCGCGACGAAGATCCAGACGGCACGCCCGCGGACGGCTGCGAACCGGTAGGCGGCGAGGCACCACACGCCGGCGAGTGCGTTGAGTCCGATCAGCAACCACCCGTTGATCTCGTGGGCGTCGTGGAGACCGCTCATCGACATCCGCTCAGGCGCCGCAGCCGAAGCCACCGAAGATCACGGTCACGACGTCTTCGGGGTCGGTGCCGGTCAGCAGTCCGTAGAAGTTGTTGCTGACGTAGAAGTTGTCGGGGATGTCGATGTCGGCCTCGCCCGGGTTGACGGAGGCGTCGGGGAAGTCGGCGAGCAGGTCGACCACCCGACTGCCCAGCGTCGTCCCGCCGGCCGTCCGGAGACCGATCGGTTCGTCGCCGACCTGGCCGTCGCGTCCGTATTCGTACCCCATGAAGTGGCGTCGGCCGTCGGCGACGTCGGACAGGTCGCTGAACAGCAGCGAGAGCACGCCCCAATCGACGCGGCGGGCGACGGTGCCGTCGCACACGGCGAACGTCAGTGGATCGACCCACCCGGTGTCACCCGTGTTGCCTCCGAGGATCGACGTGACGTACTCGATGACGCCCTCGGGTGCGGCGCCGAACCTGGCCGACCCGATCCCGTCGCCGCGCAGGAGCAGTTCTTGCACCGCGACCGGTTCGGTGGTCGTGGTGGGCGCCACCGTGGTCGCCACGGTCGTCGGCGCCGTTTCCGGCACCGTCGTCTCGGCGGCCCCCTCGGTCGTCGGCACCGTCGACGAGGGTGGCGCGGTGGTCGTGGCAACCGTGGTGGTGACGTCGAAGGTCGGGATCGGGACCGTCGAGGCGCTCGTTCCGTCGTCGCGACCGCTGCAGGCGGTGACGACGACCATCGAGACCGCGATCAGCGCCGCGATGCGCACACGGGGGGACGAGGGCATGCCAGACATTGTGGTGGACGATGCCACGAAACGCGCGCATGTTGGGTGCACCCACCGGACGAACCGGATCGGCCCGGCGTCCGACGGATCAGTCGAACAACCAACCGATGCGCGGCCCGGCCGGTTCGGGAGTCCGATCGTGTTCGATGAACCACTCGCGCCCGAACGCCTGGGCGAACATGTCGGTCGGCATCCGGAGGAAGAAGCTCTGATCACTCACCTGGCTGCGATGTGCGGTGAGAGCCGCCCGCTTGTGCTCGACGAACCCGGTGACGTCGACACACAGCGTGATCTCGGCCTCGGGCGTCCCCATCGGGTTGCCGTCGTCCATCGGACCGTCCGGATCGAAGGTGTCGCCGTCGTCACCCTCTGGACCGAAGTCAGCGCCCATGGCCTCGGCCATCTCCAGACCGCGCCGCATCTCGTCGCGGTTCATCGTGCTCTCGAGCACTCGCAGGTCCGGGAGATCGTCCGCCACCAGTTCGGCCGCACGCTTGCCGACGCGATGGACCTGGATGTGATCCGGGTGCCCGTAGCCACCGTGCCAGTCATAGATCGTCACGACGTCGGCACCTTCGTCGCGGAGGATGTCGGCGAGCCGACCGGCGGCCAGGTCGAGGTCGGCCCGCCAGAACGAGTCGGGGTCGCCGTTGCCCTCCCAGCCGGTCATACCGGAGTCGCGATAGCCGAGGAACTCGACGCGGTCGATGCCCAGCGCCGCTGCAGAGCCTGCCGTCTCGGTGCGCCGCCGGTCGGCCAGGTTCTCGCCGTCCGCCAGATCGTCGGGAACTTCGCCGTGCGCGCCGTCGGTCGCCACGACCAACACGACACGATGCCCCTCGGCGTGGGCACGAGCCATCGTGCCGCCGGTGGCGATCGCCTCGTCGTCGGGATGGGCGTGGAAGAACACGGCACACTTCGCAGCACCGGAGAGAGCGGTCGTCATGCGCTCGAGTCTGTCGGAGCCGTGCCGAGACCGGTCACGAGGCCGTGGCTGATGTCGGGCGCCGCTGCGAACTCACTCGGCCTGCTTGACGGCGCCGGCGTCGACCAGCGCGTCGATGCGTTCGGGGTCGAACCCCCAGTCGGCGAGCACCTCGCAGGTGTGCTGGCCGTCGTGGGCCGGCGCCCGGTCGATCGTGGCAGGGGTACGACTGAACCGCGGTGCCGGTGCCGGCTGGGTCATGCCCCCGACCTCGACGAAGGTGCCACGCTCCACGTTGTGCGGGTGCTTCGCCGCCTCGTCCATCCGGAGCACCGGGGCGAAGCACACGTCGGTGTGCTCCATGATGTCGCACCACTCGTCGCGGGTCTTCGTCCGGAAGGTCTCGCCCAATCGCTCCTTGAGCGCCGGCCAGCGGGAGCGGTCCATCTGCTCGGCGAACTCAGGATCGTCACCGAGCCCGGTCAGGCGCAGCAACTCGGCGTAGAACTGCGGCTCGATCGAGCCGATCGACACGTATTCGCCGTCGGCGCACTCGTACACGTCGTAGAAGTGGGCACCGGTGTCGAGCAGGTTGACGCCGCGTTGCGACGCGTCGTGGAGCCCGGTCTGGCTCATCGTCCAGAACATCGACATCAGGGTGGCGGTGCCATCGACCATCGCCGTGTCGACGACCTGTCCCTCGCCGCTCCGGCCCGCTTCGAGCAGCGCGCACACGACCCCGAACGCCAGGAACATGCCGCCGCCGCCGAAGTCGCCGACCATGTTCATCGGTGGGGTGGGTGGCTGATCGGCTCGGCCGAAGTGAGCCAGGGCACCGGCGAGCGCGATGTAGTTGATGTCGTGGCCGGCCGCCGGCGCGTAGGGACCCTCCTGCCCCCACCCCGTCATGCGACCGAACACCAGCTTCGGGTTGCGGTCGAGACACACGTCGGGCCCGACGCCCAGTCGTTCCATGACGCCGGGGCGGAATCCCTCGATCAGCGCGTCGGCCCGCTCGACGAGATCGAGCAGGGTCGCGACACCGTCGGGATGCTTGAGGTCGATCGCGATGTTGCGGCGACCGCGCCGGAGGACGTCGGGATGCGCTGTGTCGGGCGTCGGGCCGCGCACGGCGCCGGTGCGCTCGACGCGGATGACCTCGGCACCCATGTCGGCCAGGAGCATCGCGGCGAACGGTCCGGGGCCGATCCCTGCGATCTCGATGATCCGGTAGCCGGACAGTGGGCCGCTCACGCCGACACCGCCACGTCGGCCGACGCGATGTCACCGACACCGATGATCGCAGCGGTCACCAACGGCCACAGCGGTTCGGGGAGATCGTGGCCCATGTCGGACACCAGCAGCAGGTGCGCGCCCGGCACGAGGTCGGCCGTGCGCTGCCCGCCGCTCGGATCGATGAGCCGATCGTCGAGCCCGTGGACGACGAGGAACGGCAGGTCGACCTGGGCGAGGGACTCGGACCGATCACCGCTTGCGAAGATCGCCGCGAGCTGTCGGGGCGCCCCCTCCGGATAGAACGAGCGGTCGTAGTTGGCGGCGGCGAGTTCACGGGCCAGGTCGGCATCGAAGTACTTCTTCGACGACCACACCGCGAAGTCGGCGGCGCCGGCGACGATCGCGTCGCGGTCGGCCGCAGGCGGACGCAGCAGCACCTCCATGGCCTCGGGTGACGCTGCACCGTACGCCGGGTCGCCCACCGTCGACATGATCGACGTGACCGACAGCAACCGGGCGGGGTGCTCGATCGCCATCGTCTGCACGATCATGCCGCCCATCGAGGCCCCGGCCACGTGCGCCCGGTCGATGCCGAGATGGTCGAGCAGACCGATGCCGTCGGCGGCCATGTCGGACAGGGTGTACGGCACCGCCGGCAGCTCGGCGCCGCTCATCGCGGCCAGCATCACGGCCCCACCGTCGACCTCGACGCCGTCGAGCTTGCTCGACAGACCGCAATCCCGGTTGTCGAAGCGGATCACATGACGTCCGCCGCTCGCCAACCGCTCGCAGAACGCCGGCGACCACGCCGTCATCTGCGCGGTGAACCCCATCACCAACAGGAGTGCCGGGTCGTCGGGCGACCCGAAGGTGTCGTACTCCAGCTCGATTCCGGACGGCAGTGTGGCTCGACTCATCGCACGAGTGTGACACGCGATGCCGCCGGGTGAGGAATGGGACTCAGCCGTCGAGCAGACGCCGCTTCTGCGCGTCGAATTCCTCTTGCGAGAGCGTGCCGCGCTCGAGCAGCCCCTCGAGCTTCTCGAGCTGTGTTGCCACATCGGTCCCCGCCGCAGCCCCACCGAATCGACGCGACTCGTTGACCTCCATCTGGGCGTGGATCAGGTTCTGCACCCGCTCGGGTCGCCGCACGTCGGTGAAGCGCTGCTGTCCCGCCTCGCCCCCCGACTCGATGAGGAGGTCGCCGGCTCCCAACACCCGCTCGAACACGCTCTGGTTGAACAGGACGTTGTTGACGCGCTCGAGCGGGATCTCGATGCCGTTCTTGGCGACGACGCCACTGCGGAAGATGATGCGGTCGCTGGTGATCACGAAGTTCGTGTTGGCCCACTTGGCGTAGCGGAGCGCCAACCAGATCGCCGATCCGATGATCAGCACGATCGCCACCCACGTCAGGACCTTCTCGGCGTCGCCACCGTCGAGGAGCACGCGCACGACGATGCCGAACACGATCGACCCGACGAGCGCGAGCACCGGCTCGGCGAAGTACCACCAGTGGGGATGGAGGTCGAGCGCCACGGTCTCGTAGTCGTTGAGCAGCTTCTTCGGGTATGGCATGAGATGAACAGTACCGTGGCGGGGTGGACCCGGACGCAGTGTTGGCTGACCTCGACGCCGACCAGCGGCGCGCGGTCACCACCGAGTCGGAACTGGTGGCCGTGATCGCCGGGGCCGGCTCGGGCAAGACCCGCGTGCTGACCCGTCGCGTCGCCTACCGGGTGGCGTCCGGCACCGCCGATCTCGCGCACACGGTCGTCCTCACCTTCACGCGCGAGGCCGCCGGCGAACTCCGACGACGGCTGCCCCGTCTCGGCCTCACCGAGCGGGTCACGGCGGGCACGTTCCACTCGGTCGCCCAGCAGCTGCTCCGGCAACGGTGGCTCGATCTCGACCAGACGCCACGGACGATCATCACCGACCGGAAGCGGATCGTCGGCGACATCATGGGCCCGCTCGACCTCGACGAGTTGGTCGCCGAACTCGACTGGGCGACGGCGCGCGGCATCGACGCGTCGGCCTACGAGTCGGCGGTCCGTCACGGCGAACGCCGGTCCGCCGTCGATGCGGGGCGCGTCGCCGAAGCCCTCGCGGCGTATCCCCGGGAGAAGCGCAGCCGGGGGGTGGTCGATCTCGACGACCTGCTGCAGCTCACGATCGACGGCCTCGAATCCGACGCCGAGTTCGCGGCGGCGACCCGCTGGCGGTTCCGACACGTGCTCGTCGACGAGGCACAGGACCTCAACCCGCTCCAGTACCGCCTCGTCGACCTGCTCCGGCAGGGCGTCGACGACCTCTTCCTGGTCGGCGACCCCGCCCAGGCGATCTACGGCTTCAACGGCTCCGATCCGACGATCCTGCGCGACGTGTCCGTCCGGTTCCCCGGTGTCGAAGTCATCCGCCTGCCGGTCAACCACCGGTGCACACCCCAGATCGTCCAGATCGGCGCACAGGCACTCCGATCCGACGAACACCAGTCGACCATCGAATCCGCCCGCCCCGACGGCGACACGGTCACGGTCGTTCGACACGACGACGACACCGCCGAGGCCAAGTGGATCGCGTCCGCGATCTCCCGGCTCGACCCGACGCTGGCTCGCACCGCTCGTGTCGCCGTGCTCGCACGCACCCACGCAGCACTCGCTCCCACGAGGGCGGCGCTCGCCGAGGCCGGCGTGACCACTCGTCGTACGGTCGACGGCGCCGGGTCACTCCTGACACCGTTCATGACCGAGGCCTACCGCATGAACGACAACAACCGGCTCCGGCGCTGGGCGTTCGATCAGGTCGACGCGGCCGAGGCCGACGACGACCCCGGACGCGAGGTCGCCCAGGCGGCACTCGATTTCCTCCGCGAGCACCCGACCGGTGACGGCACCGCCTTTCGCACCTGGGTGCTGTCGAACGACCCGTTCGGCCGCGACGCCCCGGGCGTCGAGTTGCTGACGTTCCACGCAGCGAAGGGTCGCGAGTGGCACACCGTGTACCTGGTCGGCTGCGAGAGCAGCCTGGTCCCGCATCGCTCGGCCACCACCAAGGCCGACAAGGCCGAGGAGGCTCGGTTGCTCTACGTGGCGCTGACCAGGGCGACCGATCAGCTCACGGTCAACTGGGCGGCACGCCGACACGGCTACCAGCGCAAACTGACGCCGTTCCTCGACGGGTTCGCGAGCGAAGCACCGGCGCTGCTCCCGCCTCCCGAGTCGTTGGTCGGCATGACCCGCTCCGACCGGGCGATGACGCTCGAACGCCTACACGAGTGGCGCGACGCCACGGCCCGCGCCGCCGGCATCCTGCCCGACGCGATCTGTACCGATCAGATGCTCGGCCTGATCGCCGAGCGGCGACCGGCGTCGGCCGACGAACTCGACGAGTTGACGGGGCTCGGCGCGCTCACGTCACGACGGCTGTTCGACCGCATCGACGCGGCGTTGTCGGACGTGTCGATCAGTTCGTGAGGTCGACCATCACGGGTGCGTGATCGCTCGGGCTCTTGCCCTTGCGCGCGTTCCGGTCGACCGCGCTCCACTCGCACCGCTCGGCCACGCTCGCCGAACCGAGCACGAGGTCGATCCGTAGACCGCGCCCCTGATGGAAGTCGCCGCCCCGGTAGTCCCACCACGAGAAGACCTTGTCGGCGTCGGGATGTTGCTGTCGGAACAGATCGGTGAGACCCCACGCCTCGAGCGCGGCGAGTCGCTCGCGCTCCGGTGCGCTGACGTGGGTCGCGTTCTGCATCTTGGCGATGTCGTGCACGTCACGGTCCTCGGGTGCGATGTTGAAGTCACCGGTGACGATGACGTCGTCGCCCGGGTCGGTGTCGCGGCCGAGGTGGTCGAGCAGGCGGTCGAGCCAGCTCAGCTTGTAGGCGTAGTGCGGGTCGTCGAGAGCGCGCCCGTTCGGCACGTAGCAGCACGAGACACGCACGCCACCACAGGTGGCGGTGATGATCCGGGCGTCGGGGTCGGGTTCGATGCCGTCGGCGAAGTTGGTGACGACATCGTCGAGACCGACCTTCGAGAGGATCGCCACGCCGTTCCACTGACCCTGCCCGTAGTGCGCCGTCTCGTAGCCGAGCGACTCGAACGCCAGCGCGGGGAACGCGTCGTCGGCGAGCTTGGTCTCCTGGAGGCACAGCACGTCTGGCTGCACCTCGGCGATCCACTCCTCGACACGTTCGAGGCGGGCTCGGAGCGAATTGACGTTCCAGGTGACGACGCGCATCAGTCGGAGGTCTTCTTGGCCGGCGCCTTCTTGGCGGTCGTCTTCTTGGCCGGAGCTTTCTTGGCGGCCGTCTTCTTGGCCGGAGCCTTCGTCGCCGGAGCTTTCTTGGCGGCTGTCTTCTTCGCAGCGGTCTGCTTGGCCGGCGCCTTCTTGGCGGCCGTCTTCTTGGCCGGGGTCTTCTTGGCCGCCGTCTTCTTGGCCGGGGTCTTCTTCGCCGGTGTCTTCTTGGCGGGCGTCTTCTTCGCCGCCGTCTGCTCGGCGGGGGCCCCCTCGGCAGCAGCCGTCTGCTTCGCCGCGGTCTTCTTGGCAGCGGTCTTCTTGGCAGCCGTCTTCTTCGCCGGGGACTTCTTGGCAGCCGTCTTCTTCGCTGCGGTCTTCTTGGCGGCCGTCTTCTTGGTGGGGCGCTTCGGCCGCTCGGTCGTGTCGGCGGCATCGCCGGAACCGGTGGCGGGCTCGGAGTCCGACACGTGCTCGGACGCCATGTGTGGGAGCGCAGCGTCGATGCTGCGCCGATCAGGCGTGAAGCCGACGATCACGACGGCGACCGCGTCGCCGATGTTCAGCGCCGAGCGCGCGCTGCGCGGTGCCGGATCGTCCATCAACCGCAGCGGGATGTAGATCAGCACGTCGCCGGTGCGGGCGTACGCACCGTGCGACGCGTAGCTCTCGACTTGAGCCGTGCAGCTCGTGCCGACCGGGTGGTTCTCGACGAACTCGAGGAACGGCATGAGGTCGTTGACCTGGTCGCGCGACGGCGCCGAGCCACCGGTCGACCCTGCATCGGACGAGGTCGACGCTGCCGACGCCTCGACCGGAGCCTCCGAACGCTTGCGTCGACCGCGGCCCGACGACCGCTTCGAGCCCTCACGGGACGACGAGCTCGCCGAGTCGTCTGCTGGTTCGTCGGCGGTCTCCTCGTCGGCGGCCTTGGCGCGCACCCGGCGATTCGCCTTCTGCTTGGCTTCGGTGTGGTCGGCCTTGGCGTCCTTGACCGCCTGACGACTCTTGGGGCCGCGCACGGGGGTACGGGCCACGAACACCCACCCGACGTGCGGGACCGGCTTGCCGCCGATCAGGCGTCCTTCGTCGAAGAGCCAGTCGTACTCGCCGTGGAACTCTTGGAACGAGTCGTTGGAGAGCACGCCGGCCTTGGCCTTGTTGGCGATCGACAGGACGAACGCGTCACCGCGACCGATGGCGCCGGCGGGCGGCGTCACCAACTCGTTGTTGGCCACGGCTTCGTCGAACGCCTTGGTCTCCTTCTTCGCGATTCGGTGTCCGAACGTGGCGTCGACGACCACGGTGATCTCGACGCCGGGGTGCTCGTCCATGAAGGCCAGAACCGCTTCGTTGAGCTGTTCGAGGCTGGGCTGGGAGCGACCCTCGGTGGCGATGTTGGATCCGTCGACCACGAAGAGTTGAGGTTGCTGATGTTTGGGCATGTGTGTTGTTTCTCGATTCAGGCTCGCAGAGGGCGACGCCAGTCGTCCATCGTAGGGTGTCGAACCATGCCCCCCACGGAAGCGACGACAACGATCCGCGCCGTCTTCTGGGACTTCGGCGGAGTGATCCTGTCGAGCCCCTTCGACGCGTTCAACAGGTACGAGGCCGAACACGACCTCCCGACCGACTTCATCCGGTCGGTCAACGCGCGGAATCCACACACCAACGCCTGGGCGTTGATCGAGCGCCACGAGGTCGATGCCGCCACGTTCGACGGGCTGTTCGCCGCCGAATCCGAAGCGCTCGGCCATCGCGTTCCGGGACGCGATGTCCTCGCCATGCTGAGCGGCGGTGTCCGGGACGAGATGGTGACCGCGCTCGACCGGGTGATCGAAGCCGGGTACCTGACCGCCTGCCTCACCAACAACGTTCGCAGCGGCGATGGCAGCGCCGATCGACCGGAGGTCGACGCCGTCATGGACCGGTTCGACCACATCGTCGAGTCGAGCAAGGTCGGTTGCCGCAAGCCCGAGCCACGCTTCTACGAGATCGCCTGCGACCTCGCCGGCGTCGAGCCGGCCGAATGCGTGTTCCTCGACGACCTCGGCATCAACCTGAAACCCGCCAGGGCGATGGGCATGACGACGATCAAGGTGCTCGCCGCCGACCAGGCGATCACCGACCTCGAACAGGTGCTCGGCATCGATCTCCGCTGACATCGGCGACGACCCCACCGCCGCTCGGACGTGCATGAGGAGGTCGGCGAACGGGTACGGCTCCGGCACAGCCGTCCGGTTCGCGACCCGCAGGAGGTCTCCATGTCCCAGCCCCCGACCGAGCAGGTCGTCGAGGTGCTCCTGAGCCGTCACGGCCGCACCTACGCCTCCCAGGCCGGCATCCGTCTCGACCGGAACACGCCGGCACCGCTCTTCCGACTCCTGGTGATGTCGCTGCTGATCAGCGCTCGGATCTCGTCCGACATCGCGACCGACGCGACCCGTGCGCTCGCCGATGCCGGCTGGACGACGCCGTCGTCGATGCTCGACTCCAGCTGGGAACAGCGCACGCGTGTCCTGAACCGAGCGGGATACGCCCGGTACGACGAGAGCACGTCGCGGTACCTCGAACGTACGACCGCCCGGCTCACGGATCGTTACGACGGCGACCTCCGTCGCCTCCGTGACGAGGCCGGGCGCGATCCGTCCACCGAACACCGCCTCCTCACCGAGTTCACGGGGATCGGCGCCGTGGGCGCGCACGTGTTCCTGCGTGAGGTCCAGGTGCTGTGGGACGAACTCGACCCCTACGTCGACGACCGCACCTTGGAGACGGCCGGCCGCCTCGGTCTCCCCTCGACGGCCACCGGCCTGCGGCGTACGGTTCCGGACGTGCGCACGTTCGGGCGCCTCGTCGCCGCCGTCGTCCGGTCAGGTCTCGCCTCCGACGGCGACGCGATCCTCGACGCGGCGGGGCGGCGATGAACGGTCGACTCGACGACTACCGCTCGAAGCGCGACTTCGATCGCACGGACGAACCCAGCGGATCCGCATCGGTACCGTCGGCCGACGGTCCGCCGAGGTTCGTGATCCAACACCATGACGCGTCGAGCGAGCACTACGACTTCCGACTCGAAGACGACGGCGTGCTGCTCTCGTGGGCGGTACCGAAGGGCCCGTCGACCGATCCGAGCGACAAACGACTCGCCGTGCGCACCGAGGACCATCCACTCGACTACATCGACTTCGAGGGCACCATCCCCGCCGGCGAGTACGGCGGGGGCGCCGTCATCGTGTGGGACGTCGGCACCTGGGAGCACCTGACCACCGACGACGACGGCGAGCCCCTGTCCGTCGGCGACGCGATCGAACGCGGACACCTCACCTTCTGGCTGACCGGGCAGAAGCTCTCCGGCGGCTACACCCTGCAACGGTTCCGACCCGACGAGGGACAGTGGTTGCTGATCAAGCGTGACGACGACGGTGCCGACGCCCGCCGGCGGCCCACGTCGACCCAACCCGAGTCCGTGCTCAGCGGCTACACCGTCGAGCAGGTCGCCGAACTGATGGCCGACGATGAGCGATCCTGACTTCGTCGCACCGACGCTCGCCACCCTCGTCGACGCACCGGTCGACGGACCCGAGTGGATCTTCGAACGCAAACTCGACGGCATCCGGCTGATCGTCGTCCGCGACGGCGACCGGGTCCGGCTCTGGTCGCGCAACCACAAGGACCGGACCGATCACTATCCCGAGATCGTCGCCGCGGCGCACTCCCAGACCTGTCACCGCTTCGTCCTCGACGGCGAGGTCGTCGCGTTCGACGGCGACGTCACCAGTTTCGCCCGACTCCAAACGGGCGAAGGGCGACGGTTCCTCTACGTGTTCGACGCATTGCGACTCGGCGACGCCGACCTCCGATCGTTGCCGCTCCGGGATCGCAAGACGCGCCTGCGGGACACGATCGACTCCGAGGACCCGATCCGCTTCTGCCGACACCGCAACGGCGGCGACGGGGTCGGAACCTCCTGGCTCGCCGAGGCCTGCCGAAAGGGGTGGGAAGGACTGATCGCCAAGCGTGCCGACGGGACCTACCGCTCCGGGCGCAGCCGCGACTGGCTGAAACTGAAGTGCATCGCCCGACAGGAACTCGTGATCGGCGGCTTCACCGACCCCAGGGGCTCACGCACCGGTTTCGGGGCGCTCCTCGTCGGCTACCACGCCGAGGGTTCGCTCCGGTTCGCCGGACGTGTCGGCACGGGGTTCGACGACGGCACGCTCGAGCGCCTCACCTCGTTGCTGACGTCGCGAGAGCAGGCGTCGTCGCCGTTCGACGACGCACCGGACGGACGGGATGTCCACTGGGTCTCGCCCGACCTGGTGTGCGAGGTCGGGTTCACCGAGTGGACGGCCGCCGGTCGGCTCCGTCACCCGCGGTTCCTCGGCCTGCGCGACGACAAGCCGGCCCGGGACGTGGTCCGCGAACGCCCGGGAGCCGCACCGTGAGCCGCCGCACCGTCGCCGGTCGCGATCTGTCGCTGTCACACCTCGACAAGATCTACTTCCCCGGCGACGACCCGATCACGAAGGGCGACGTCGTCGACTACTACGAGCGAATCGCCGATCGGATGCTGCCCCACATCGCCGGGCGGCCACTCGTGATCCAGCGGTTCCCCGACGGCATCGAGGAGTTCGGCTTCTACCAGAAGAACACCCCCGACCACGTGCCCGACTGGATCGAGCGGATCGAGATCGACACCGCCGACGGCGGCGTCACCCGCTACCCGGTCATCGACGACGCCGCCGGGCTCACGTACTTCGCCAACCAGGGCGCCATCGTGTTCCACACACTGCTCGCCACGGCGGCGGCACCGTCTCGGCCCCTCGAGGTGATCTTCGACCTCGACCCGTCGAGCGACGACCTCGATCCGGTGCGTGCCGCTGCCGCCGAGTTGCGATCCCTGCTCGACGGCCTCGGCCTCGCGCCGCGCGTCAAGTCGTCGGGATCGCGTGGGCTCCACATCGTGGTCGACGTAATCGACGAGGGCGCCGTCGATTTCGATCTCACGAGCGGGTTCGCCCGGAGCGTCGCCGAACTCGTGAGCGAGCGCGGCGAGTTCACGCTGGAGTTCCGCAAGAACCAGCGGCGGGGCCGGTTGTTCCTCGACATCTTCCGCAACGGTCCTGCGAGCCACGCCGTGGCGCCCTACTCGCTGCGACCGATCGCCGGCGCACCGATCGCCGCGCCACTCGACTGGGACGAGGCCTTGGCCACCTCGTTCCACCCGCGTCGGATCACCCTGACGAACGTGTTCCGCCGACTCGCCCAGAAGCCCGACCCGTGGGCCGATGCGGCGAGACCGTCGACGACGATCGCCGACGCGGTCGCGATGCTCGACGACCGTGCGTGAGCGGGCTCAGTGGCCCTCGAAGGTCTTGTCCATGAGCTCGGCGAGCTCCTGGTCGTGAACGGCCTTGGAACCGGTCGCCGGGCTACCGGACTCGTGCCGTGCGATGTGCCGCAGGTCGTAGCCGAGGTCCTTGACCCGCCAGACGTGGTGCTCGATGAAGTTCCAGGCGCCCATGTTGGCCGGCTCCTCCTGCAACCAACGCAGTTCCTTGGCGTTCGGGTACTGCTCCTGGACGACGCGGAGCATCTCGGTCGTCGGCAACGGGTAGAGCTGCTCGACACGAACGATCGCGACCGGGGCATCGCGTTCGTCGCGAGCCGCCATCGCATCCCACGCCACCTTGCCGGAGCAGAACACCACCCGCTCGACGGCGGCGGGATCGGCGACGTTCGGGTCGTCGAGCACCTCTTCGAACGAGCCCGTGGTGAGCTCGTCGATGTGGGAGCGGGTCTGCTTCATGCGCAAGCCCTGCTTGGGAGTGAAGAGGATCAGCGGCGTGTGCCGCTCGCTGTGCACCTGGCGACGGAGCAGGTGGAAGTACTGCGCCGCCGTCGTGGCGTTGCACACCTGCATGTTGTCTTCGGCCGCGAGCGTGAGGAAACGTTCGATCCGGGCCGACGAGTGCTCGGGCCCCTGCCCCTCGTAACCGTGCGGGAGGAGCAGCACGACGCCATTGCGCTGGCCCCACTTGTCTTCGGCGGCGACGATGTACTGGTCGATGATGACCTGTGCGCCGTTGATGAAGTCGCCGAACTGCGCTTCCCACATGACGAGCGCTTCGGTGTTGGAGTGGGCATAGCCGTACTCGTAGCCGAGCGCCGCGTATTCGCTGAGCAGGGAGTCGTAGACCCAGTAGTTCGCCTCGGCACCCTCGAGCCCGGCGAGGGGGATCCAGGGGACTCCGGTCTCGAAGTCGACCAGGGCGGCGTGGCGCTGGCTGAACGTCCCGCGCCGGGAGTCTTCGCCGGAGAGCCGGACCGGATGGCCCTCGAGGATCAGCGAACCGATCGCGAGCGACTCGGCCGTCGCCCAGTCGAGATCGTGGTCGGCGTCGAACTGCTGGTTGCGCAGCTCGAACTGTTTCGCCAGCTTCGGGTGCGGCGTGAACCCGTCGGGGTACGCCGTGAGCTGCGCGAAGATGCGTTCGAGCGTGTCGCGGTCGACGCCGGTCTGGATGTGCGGCAGCACGCCGGCCGGTTTGGGCGGCGGCGGCACCTTGTGGACCTCGGACGCCTTCGAGCGGGTCTCCTCGAGCGCGACCTGGAGCTTGCTCTGGAAGTCGCTCAGCGCCTGCTCGGCCTCGTCGACGGTGATGTCACCGCGCTTGACCAGCGTCTCGACGTAGAGCTTGCGCACGCTGCGTCGCTCGGCGATCGCCTGGTACATCAGCGGCTGCGTGTAGCTCGGGTCGTCGCCCTCGTTGTGACCGTGGCGGCGGTAGCACACCATGTCGATCACGACGTCCTTGTGGAACTTCTGGCGGTACTCCCAGGCGAGCCGGGCGACCCGAACGCACGCCTCGGGATCGTCGCCGTTGACATGGAAGATCGGCGCCTGCACGGTCTTGGCGACGTCGGAGCAGTACAGCGACGAGCGGCTCATCTCCGGTGCCGTGGTGAAACCGATCTGGTTGTTGATGATCAGGTGGATCGTGCCACCGACCCGGTAGCCCGCGATGTCGCTCATCGCGAGGCACTCGGCGACGACGCCCTGGCCGGCGAACGCCGCGTCGCCGTGGATCAGCAGCGGGAGGACCGAGAACGCACCGATCGGCTCGATCTGGTCCTGTCGGGCCCTGACCATGCCCATGACGATCGGATCGACGGTCTCGAGATGGCTCGGGTTGGCCGCGAGTTCGATCGGGATGTCGGCGCCGGTCGGGCTCTCGTACTTGCCGGAGGCGCCCAGGTGGTACTTGACGTCGCCGGAGCCCTGGACGGTGTTGGGGTCGACGTGGCCCTCGAACTCGGAGAAGATCGCCTCGTAGCTCTTGCCCATGATGTTGGACAGCACGTTGAGTCGGCCGCGATGCGCCATGCCGAGCACCGCGCCCTCGAGGCCCTCGTCGGCGGCGCCGGACAGGATCTCGTCGAGGATCGGGATCGCCGACTCGGCACCCTCGATGCCGAACCGCTTGGTCCCGACGTACTTGGTGGCGAGGAACTTCTCGAAGGCCTCGGCGGCGTTGAGGCGCTCGAGGATGCGGTCCTTCTGCGCCTTGGCGAAGGGTGGCGGCTTGACCTCGACGTGCTCCTGGATCCACTTCTGCTCTTCGGTGTTCTGGATGTGCATGTACTCCACACCGATGGTGCGGCAGTACGCATCGCGCAGGACGCCGAGCAGATCGCCGAGCGTCAGCTTGTGGGTTCCGCCGACGTCGTCGGTGAGGAACTCACGGTCGAGGTCCCAGATGGTGAGGCCGTAGGTGGCCGGGTCGAGCTCGACCGGCATGTGCGGTTGCTTCCAGTGGAGCGGGTCGAGGTCGGCGATGAGGTGACCGCGCACGCGGTGGACGCGGATCAGCTTCGCGACGGCCATCTGCTTGGCCAGCATCGCCTCTTCACGATCGAGCGGGTTGAGGTCGGGACGCCATTTGACCGCCTCGTACGGCATGTCGAGGTCGGTGAAGATGTCTTCGTAGAAGCCGTGCTCACCGAGCAGCAGCTCGTGCATCCGCTTCAGGAAGAGCCCGGACTCGGCGCCCTGGATGATGCGGTGGTCGTAGGTCGAGGTGATCGTGATCACCTTCGACACGCCCATCGCCGACAGGTTGCGACGGTCGGCGCCTTCGAACTCGGCCGGGTAGTCGATGCTGCCGACCCCGACGATGACGCCCTGACCGGGCATCAGCCGCGGTACCGACTGGACGGTGCCGATGGTTCCGGGGTTGGTCAGCGTGACGTTCGCACCGGCGTAGTCGTCGATGGTGAGCTTGTTGTTCTTGACCTTGCGGATGATCTCCTCGTACGCGGCGAGGAACCCGTTGAAGTCGAGTTGATCGGCGTTCTTCAGCACGGGGACGATCAGGCTGCGGGTGCCGTCGCCGTTGTCGACGTCGACCGCGAGGCCCATGTTGACGTGCTCGTTGCGGACGACGCGCGGCTTGCCGTCGGAGCCGGTCGCGAAGCCGTTCTTCATGTTCGGGACGGACTCGGAGATCGACCGGATGATCGCATAGCCGATCAGGTGGGTGAAGCTGACCTTGCCGAGGCCCGAGCGGGCGCGGTAGCCGTTGATCACCCTGCGGTTGACCTCGAGCAACTTGGCCGGGATGTTCCGGAAGCTGGTGGCGGTCGGCACCTCGAGGCTGGCCGTCATGTTGCGCACGATCGCGGCGCCGACACCCTTGATCGGCTCGCCCGGCTCGTCGGCGGGTTCGGCCTTGGCCTTCGGCGTCGCCTCCGGGGCGGGTGCCGCAGCGGGTGCAGGTGCCGGCGCGGCGGCCGTCTCCGAGGCAGGGGCGTCGGCCGCCGGCGCCTCATCGGCGGGTGGAGCCGTGGTCGTCTGTTGTGAGTGCGCCGGGGCGCTCACCGACCGGTAGTCCTCGAAGAACTCCTGCCAGGAGTCGCCCACCGAGTCGGGGTCGGCACGGTATTGCTCGTACATTTCCTCGACGAGCCAGGAGTTGGCCCCGAATCCCGAGCCGTTGGAGTCTGATGCAGCCATCGGTTCCGATGGTATCCCGCCTCCCCCTCCACCACCCGAAACAGCGCCAAGACTCCTCCGATCTGGCAGCATGTGCGGATGCAAGCGGGCCAAGACGACCACTCGGGAGACGACCTCACCTCCCCACCGAGTGACGACACACCGATCGCACCCCCGCCGACCGAACCCGCCGGTCCGGTCCTCCCCCGGTCCGAGGTGACCGCTCCACCGTCGATGATGGCGACGGTCGCCACACCCACCCGGGGCGGCGACACGTGGTACCGCAGCGACCAGGACCGGTTCCGCAGCGTGCATCGGCGGGCGAACCCGTGGTATCGCCGGCTCGCCCGCGGGGTGATCGGCCTGGCGTTCCTCGCCGCCGCCGGGATCGGCCTGTTCTTCGCCGCACGGCTCGTCCAGGACTTCCTCGACCGTGACCGGCTCCCGGCGCAGGGCGTCGACCTGCCCGAGATCCGGTCGACCAGCTTCGAACTGCGTTCGACCGCGCCGGCGCCGCAACTCGACGGCACCCTCACGCTCGACGCGGCGACCAAGGCATTCGAGTTCATCGGTCGCGGCACCGGTTCGCAGGCCGGGATCCAGGTCGTCAGCCCCGACGGCGCCACCGTCTACATGCGCGTCGGGGCCGGCAACTGGGAGCGGCCCGTCGGCGGCGAACAGATCGTGACCGACGTGACGACGGCCGTCGCATACCTCGCCGACGACGACAGCGCCGACGACATCCTCACCTCACAGCTGCGGCGTGGGTACGTGGATCTCCTCGACCGCACCGAGATCGGCACCGACGACGAGGTGCGTCAGTACGAACTCCGCCTCGACACCCGCTCGTTCGAAGACGACTTCCCGCTGCAGTACTCGCAGTTCGAGCAGCGGGCGATCCCCGGCGTCCAGTCGGTTCGCGGGCTCCTGGTCACGATCACGCTCGACGACGACGACGTCCTGGTCGGCGTCGACGACGCCGGCACGAACTGGTCGTGGCAGCGGCTCGCCTACAGCGATCAGCCGTTCGCCCCGATCGACCCGGCCGACGACCTGTTGGGCAACACGATCGAGATCACCGACGGCACCGTCGGCGACGGCTGAACGCCGGTCCCGGCGACGTCCGACGGAGCGTCAGATCCGTTCGAGAGCACCCTCGGCGAACAGCGGGGTGATCGCGTAGCGCTCGGCGTCGGCACGCATCTCGTCGTCGGACGGCACACGCAACTCCCCCTCGGCGGCAGCGATCGCGAGCGGGAGCAGCCGAGCGTCGCTGCTCGTGTTGAGGAACAGGTCGTCGTTGCCCAGTACGTAGCGAACCGCCCGATCGACCGCGTCGGCGTCGGTGAGCGGTTCGTACCAGCTGAAGTGCGGCTGGTCCGGCCGCGCCCAGCGGCCGCGAGCGATCGCCTTGATGGTCTGCACGGCGACGTTGCGCTCGGCGCACATCGTTCGGAGCGACCCGACGTCGGACCGATACGCGTCGCTCTGCATCAGCGAGAAGTTGTAGGGAAGGAGCACACTGTCGAAGTCGAACTCGGCGAGGCTCCGTGCGTGCATCCCGGCGATGCGCAGGCCGTGGCCCGTCACCCCGATGCCTCGGGTCAGGCCTTCGTCGCGGGCGGCCGCCAGCGCGTCGACCGCGCCGTCGGGCGCGAATGCAGCAGCCCATTCGTCGGCTTCGACCAGGTTGTGGAGTTGGATCAAGTCGACGTGGTCGACGCCGAGACGCTCGAGCGAGCGCTCGAGTTCGGCCCGGGCGTCGCTGCCCGATCGGGCACCGGTCTTGGTGGCGAGGAAGAACCGGTCGCGATGGTCGGAGAGGAACGGTGCCAGCCGCAACTCGGAATCGCCGTACGACGCCGCGGTGTCGAGATGATTGATGCCGGCGCGATCCACGATCTCGAGCGTCGCGTCGGCGCGCTGCTGGCTCATGGCGCCGAGCGCCGCTGCGCCGAAGATGACACGGGTCGACGAGTGGCCGGTGCGGCCGAACGGCGTGGTGGGGATCACGCTCCGCACCGTACCACCGCGTTATCACCACTCTTCGTAGTACGTTCGCTACTTGAAGCGAAATTCTTGACATTCGGGGGTGGATTCGCGGGGACATTCACCTTAATGTGTGGTTGTTGACACGTTCTTGACATTCGCCCGACTCACGAGGACCGCCCCATGATCACCACGGAGACCACCCGAATCCACGAAGGATCACCACGGTCGTCCGGCGCCACCACTCGACCGGGTGCCACGGCGAGTGCGATCGCGCAGTTCGATCGCCTGACCGATCGGGCGACGGTCGCCGCGGTGGGCGTCGCCCTCCATCACTTCATCGATCCGCTGGCAGCAGCCCCGGATCTGTCGCTCCACCGGGCCACGACCGTCCTGACCAAACAGGCGCGTCCGCTGATCGACCGCCCCGACGGGCTCGACGCACTCCGCGAACTCGTGATCGACCCGCGGCGGGTGGCGATGCCCGACGGCCGCACCGCCGCCGAAGTCTGCGGCGACGCCTGGGATGACGTCCGTGCCGTCGCCCTCGACCGGGCGAACTCGGCCTGTGAGGGGGCCGAGACGTTCGGCCAGATGGCGCTCCTCAACCTGGCCGTGATCCGGGGCGTGAACGCCCGCCACCCGTGGTGGGGCACCGCGGCCTGGGGACGCCACGTCGACATCTGGGCGTTCAGCCGGGAGCCGTCGCGCCGTCAACGCGCCAGCGTGCTCGCCGACCCCGAGCTCGCACCCGACGACGTGCTGCTCGACGTGCTCAGCGCCTGAGTCTCGTCGCCGGCGCCGACGTGTTCACGAGGTACGCCCCGGACACGGCGATCGAACTGCCGATCACCGCCAGTGCCTCGACCGACTCACCCCGGAACACGACGCCGAGGAACAGCGAGACCGCCGGGATCAGGTAGGTGGTCGATGCCGCACGGGTGCCCCCGTAGCGACCGGCGTTCGACGCCATCTGGACGAAGGCCAGCCCGGTGCCGAGCGCCCCGAGCACTGCGACCGCCACCGCACTCCGCCAGACGAACTCGGATTCGCCGATGCCGGCCAGACCGAGTGGAGCGGTCAGCACGAACGCGACCGCGAGGCCACGCATGATCACCGGCAGCGAACCCAGACGACGCTGGACCGGGCCGGCCAGGTTGAGGGCGATGCCGTAGCAGCCGAGCGCCCCGAGGATCATCAACACACCGCCGGCACTCGAGCCGCCGTCCGACCAGGACGGCAGCGCGATCAACACGATGCCGGCCAGTCCGACGAGCAGACCGATCTGCTGGCGTCGCGGTGGGAACGCTGCCACGACGACCGCAGCGACGGCCGCAGTGAAGATCGGGTTGGCTCCGTTCAGCATCCCGGTCACGCTCGACGAGACCCGCTGCTCGGCGAGCGAGAACAACGTCAACGGCAGCGCCATCCACACGAGGCCGAGCGTCGCGATCATCGGCCACGCATCACGCGGCACCGGCCGCCTGGCAGCCGGAACCGCCGCCAACACCGTGAGGCCGAACGCGATCCGCATCCACGTGACGAGGTACGGCGAGAACGCGTCGAGTCCTTCGGCGATGAGGAAGAAGCTCGATCCCCAGATCAAGCCGGGAATCGCGATCGCGACCCAGTCCATCGGTCCGAGCTCGACGTCTTCCGGGGCGACCGGAGGGCTGGTGGACGGTGCGCTCATCGTGCCCGGCACGCTATGTCCGGAACCCGACCGGTGCCTGGAGGGTTTCGGACCTCGTGTCCGGCCCGACCCGCCGCGAACTCCTCCCCGTCCGATACGACCGGTGTGCCAACGTGACGTCATGCCCGACCAGCACCTCGACCCGACGGTCGCCGCCACGTACGACGCCCGCGTGGCCGACCGATTCGACCCTGACCTGCTCGCGGCCACCACCGGCCGCCTCGCCGAACTGGCCGGTGGCGGCGCAGCGCTCGAATTCGCGATCGGTACGGGCCGGGTCGCGCTGCCGCTGACGGAGCGCGGCGTGGAGGTGCACGGCATCGAGCTCTCCGAACCGATGCTCGCCGAGCTCCGGGCCAAGCCGGGCGGCGACTCGATCCCGGTCACGGTCGGCGACATGACATCGACGCCGGTCCCCGGCACGTTCTCGCTGGTGTACCTCGTGTTCAACACGATCGGGAACCTGACCACGCAGGGGGCCCAGGTCGCCTGCTTCCGGAACGCTGCGGCCCACCTCGAGCCGGGCGGACACTTCGTGATCGAGGTCGGCGTGCCCGACCCGCCGCGGCGCCACGAGCCCAGCCGCTTCCGTCCGTTCTCGGTCACCGACGATCACATCGGGATCGACGAGTACGTCGACCCCGTCGACCAGGTGTTCGTCTCGCACCACTACCGACCGAACGACGAGGAGGGGGCGCGGGTCTCCGGGCGCTTCCGCTACGTGTGGCCGTCCGAGCTCGATCTCATGGCGCAGCTCGCCGGTATGCGCTTGCGGCACCGGTGGGGCGGTTGGGACGGCGACGTGTTCACCCACTCGTCGCCGAGCCACGTCTCGGTCTGGCAGCTCTCGGCCTGACCGGCGTCACCTCCTCGGCCGGTCGTGCGAGACTTCCCACGTGGCCCTGATCAGCGAGACCGACGTGGAGACGTTCGAACGCGACGGCGCCGCCGTGCTCCGGGGCGCGCTCTCGCCCGACTTCATCGAACAGCTCGCGGCCGGCGTCGAGTACAACCGCACCCATCCCAGCGAGTGGTCGCACCGGTACACCAATCCCGACGAGTCGGTGGGGTTCTGGACCGACTACGTGACCTGGCCGAACGTGCCCGAGTACCGAGCGGTCGTGTTCGAGAGCGGACTGGCACGTGTGGCCGCCCGGTTGATGCGATCCGACACGGTGCGGTTCTTCCACGAACACGTCCTCGTCAAGGAACCGGGCGCGTCCGAGCGGACGCCGTGGCACCACGACCAGCCGTACTACTCGGTCGACGGCGACCAGAACGTCAGCATGTGGATCGGGCTCGACCCCGTCCCCCACGATCGGGCCGTGCGCTTCCTGGCGGGTTCGCATCGCTGGAACCGGTGGTTCATCCCTCGCAAGTTCATCGACCACACCCCGTACGCGCCCGAGAGCGACCGCTACGAACTGCTCCCCGACATCGACCGGATGATCGCCGACGAGCCCGACACCTACCGGACGGTCTCGTTCGACACCGAGCCCGGCGACGTCGTCGTGTTCCACTACCGCACGTTGCACGATGCGCCGGGCAACGCGTCGACGGCACGACGCCGCCGTGCGGTCAGCCTGCGGTGGGTCGGTGACGACGCCCGGTGGGCCGAGCGCCCGTGGCAGGTCTCACCGCCCTACGAGGCCGACGGGCTGTCGGTCGGTGACGAACTCGACGACGCCCGATTTCCGCTCGTCGTCTGAGCCGGCCGGCCGCCACCCGCTGACGGCCTCGATCGCGATGAGCGATACGGTCGCGGACATGAGCAAGCCGGTGCTGCCCGATGGTCTCGTCGTCGTCGTCAAGCGCGACTGCGAGACCTGCCAGACCGTCGTGCCGGTGCTGCAACAGCTCGCCGGGCTGACCCAGCTCACCGTCTACTCGCAGGACGACCCCGACTTCCCCGGCGACCCGGCGGCGATCCACGACGAGGACCTGGCGGTCAGTTGGCACCACGAGATCGAGACCGTGCCGACGTTGATCCGGGTCGACGGCGGCGCCGAGGTCGACCGCACGTTCGGGTGGCTGCGAACCGCCTGGGAGGAGTTCACCGGGTTCGACGGACTCGGTCAGGGTCTCCCGCCGATGCGACCGGGGTGCGGGTCGAAGAGCGTCGACCCCGACCTCGTCGACGAGCTCGCCGTCCGGCACGGCGGCAGCATCCTGCGCTCGCGTCGGATCGAGGTCGCGGAGGCCGAGGACGACATCGAGATGATGTTCACCCGCGGATGGAGCGACGGGCTCCCCGTGGTGCCGCCGACCGAGGAGCGCGTGATCAAGATGCTCGGGGGCACGACACGTCCGCCCGACGAGGTCGTCGCGAACGTGCCGCCCGACCTGATCGACGCGACGGTCGAGAAGGTCGCGATCGCTGCCGTGATGGCCGGCTGCCTCCCCGAGTACCTGCCATGGGTCATCACCGCGGTCGAAGCCGTGTGCAACGACGAGTTCAACATGCACGGGCTGCTCGCGACCACGATGCCGGTCGGCCCGGTGCTGGTCTGCAGCGGGCCGGGCACCCGCAAGATCGGCATGAACTCGGGCATCAACGCCCTCGGTCAGGGCAACCGCGCGAACTCCACGATCGGGAGGGCACTCCAACTCGTCGTCCGCAACATCGGCGGTGGACGCCCCGGTGAGGTCGACCGTGCCGCCCACGGCAACCCGGGCAAGATCGGCTTCTGTTTCGCCGAGGCCGATCACGAGTCCCCGTACGGCACGCTCGCGGCCCAGCGCGGGCTCGACGGCGACGTCGACGCGATCACGGTGTTCGCCGGGGAAGGGCCGCGCGGCATCGTCGACCAGATCTCGCGCACACCCGAGAGCCTCGCCAACACCCTCGCCCACCAGTTGCAGGCGATGCACCATCACAAGCTCGTGATGGCGTTCGACGCGATCCTGGTCATGGGCCCCGAGCACGCCAGGGTGTTCGCCGATGCGGGCTGGGATCGCGACCGCATCGTCTTCGAACTGCACGTGCGGCTCACTCAACCCTTCGACGAACTGGTGCGCGGGGCCGGCGGCATCGAGGAGGGCATTCCGGCCCAGGCGGCCGCCGGTTTCCTCGCGCCCGACACGTCGGCCGGGCCGACCTCGCTCCCGAAGTTCCGACCCGACGGACTCATGCTCGCCTACGCCGGGGGCGGTGCCGGCCTGTTCTCGTCGATCATCCCCGGATGGGTCAACGGCGAGACCGGCTCGAAGCCCGTCACCCGAGCAGTGCAATACTGACCTGCAGCACCGAACGTGAGGATCCCACCATGAGCACCCGCACCATCCTCGACCCCACCGGCGAACAGTCCGTCGCCGAGCGGGCGCGACTCGCCCGGCCGGCATCGCTCGACGGGCTCACGGTCGGACTGCTCGACATCTCCAAACCGCGCGGCAACGTGTTCCTCGACCGGATCGAGCAGCGGTTGGTCGGGATCGGAGCCAGCGTCAAGCGCTACAAGAAGCCGACCTTCGCCAAGCCGGCGCCGGTCGATCTCCGCCACGAGATCGCCACCGAGTGCCAGGTCGTGATCGAGGCACTCGCCGATTGAGGCAGTTGCACGTCGTGCAGTGTGCACGACATCAGTGATCTCGAACTCCGCGGTCTGCCCGGGGTGTTCGTCGCCTCCGACCAGTTCGTCACCGCAGCCGAGTCCCAGTCCAAGTCGCTCGGCTACTCGGCGATGGCGCGGGTGTTCACACCCCACCCGATCCAAGACCGGACCGACGACGAGATGATCGCCTACGCCGACGCCGCGTTCGACCAGATCGTGAGTCAGATCACGGCCGGTTGACGGCGGTGTGTGCGGACCTCGTACACGCTCGGGTCGGTCGTCGGATCATCGCCGTCGTGAACGAGCGTGTCGTGCTGCACGGTGAGCAGGTAGCACTTCGAACGACGACGCACGACGACCGGGGTGCGCTCGTCGCGATCAGGTCGACCGACGAGGTGTATCGGCGGTGGCGGGGCGACGACCTCGAGGCCGAGTTCGATGCCGATCTCACGGACGGCGACGTCCACCGTTTCACGATCGTCGCGTCGAACGGCCGGATCATCGGCCTGATCCAGTACACCGAGGAGACCGACCCGGAGTACCGCCACGCGTCGATCGACATCTACATCGACCCGGCCGTCCATCGTCGAGGCCATGCGACCGACGCCGTCCGCACACTGGTCGACCACCTCTTCGATGAACGAGGACATCACCGGCTGACCATCGACCCTGCGGCCGACAATCGAGCGGCGATCGGCTGCTACTCGAAGGTCGGTTTCCGTCCGGTCGGCATCCTGCGCTCGTACGAGCTGCGAAGCGACGGAACGTGGGCTGACGGGCTCCTGATGGACATGCTGGCGAGCGACCGCAGCTCGCGGTGATCCGTCAGGCCCGGCTCACGGCAGGGTCAGACCGGTGGGTCCGGAGACACACAGCCCGTCGGCGACGAGGTCGTCGACGAGACGGGCCGCAACGCTCGCGTCGCGCTGCATGATCGTGGCGACCCGGTCCTGCCCGACGGGCCCATCGGACAGTGCTTTCATCAGTCGGCCCCTGGCCTGACGATCGCTCCCCTCGAACCGGGCCTGTTTGCCGCTCACGCCGCTCGAGCCCACCGCGGGGTCGGGGCCGGCGCCGCCCGCCCACGCGCACATCGCCCGGACCGGGCACTCGTCGCAGGCCGGGTTCGTCGGTCGGCACAGCACCGCACCCAGATCCATCAGGCACTGGTTCCATGCCCAGGCGTCGCCGCTGGGGCAGGCGTCGTCGGCCATCGCCTGGACCCGTTTCGGCGTCAGCCGCTCCCCCGCCACCCGGGCGTACACGCGGGCGATGTTGGTGTCGACGACGGCCGCGTCCAGCTCGAACGCGAACGCCATGACCGCCCGCGCCGTGTACCGCCCGATGCCGGGCAAGGCCAACAATCCGGGGAGGTCGCGGGGGAAGCCACCGAGCTCGGTCACCTGCTGCGCCGTGGCGTGCAGGTTGCGGGCCCGGCGCGGATAGCCGAGCCCCTGCCACTCGCGCAGGACGTCGCCGAGCGCCGCACCGGCGCACACGGCCGGCGTCGGGAACCGCACCAAGAACGCCTCCCAGCGAGGGATGACCCGGGTGACCTGGGTCTGCTGCAGCATCACCTCGCTGACCAACACCTCCCACGGGTCGCGAGTTCGGCGCCACGGCAGATCGCGCAGGCGGGGTGCGCCCCAAGAGAGCACCGTTCCGGTGAAGTCGTTCACCGCTTGCGGTTGCGGCGCCACCGCTCGAACCGCTCCTGCTGACGCTGGATCGGCGTGGTCGGCGGCCGCCGGATGAGTTCACCGGTGTCGTCGCGGGTCGGGAACCGCAGCTGGAAGTCGATCTTCGACTCGCCGCGCCTCGTCTCCTCCTCGGCGAGGTCGCGCAGCCGGATCAGACGGTCGCGCCGCTCGATCGACCACGGGCCCACGCGCAGCGACAGGTAGAGCAGACCGCCGAGCAGGATCGGGAAGAAGAACTGGGCGAACCGGTACGACGCGACGCCGAGCGTCGCCCGTCGAGCCCCGGCACCGAAGCCGGTCAGCATCGCGACGTAGCCGGCGTCGACGTACCCGAGTCCGCCCGGGGTGATCGGGATCGCGGCCACCACGTTGGCGATGCCGAACGCGATGATCAGCGCGTCGACGTCCATCGTGATGTTGAACGCTCGGAGGAACACCCACAGCGCTGCGGCGTCGAACAGCCAGTTGAGCGCCGCCCAGAACGCCACCCGGCCGAGCAGCGTCTTGTCGCTGATCAGCTGTTCGAGCCGCTCGGCGACACGGTGCAGCACCACGGCCGCCTTGTCGTCGTCCATCCGCAGCTTTCGGGCGATCCAGCGGATGATCCGTTCGGATCGACCCTGCCCCTCCATCAAGCCGAAGACGAGTGCAGCAGCGAGCCCCATCACGATCACCCCGGCGAGCGCCGCCGAGCCGTAGAACGCGTTGACCCCGCGGATCGGGATCGACACGATCAGCGAGAACCACAGGATCATGTTGAGCACGACGGCCGATCCGAGGCCGACGGTGGCGAGCGCGAACCCGGCGTCGGGTCCCGACACGCCCGACAGCGTCATCAGGCGGTAGCCGAGCGCCGAACTCGCCGCACTCCCGCCCGGCACGATGCTCGACAGCGCACGGGTGCTCATCTGGATCCGGAACAGGCGCCAGTGCGAGAGCGGCTCACCGGCGTCGCCGAGCGCAGCCTTCATGAGCGGTGCGTAGCAGTAGAGCGCGACGAACTCGAGGCCGAGTCCGAGCACCAGCAGGAACGGTTCGACCCGGCCCAGCTCCGACCATGCGTTCGTGAACTTCGGGATCATCGGGATCACGAAGTAGTAGATGACTGCGGCGAACGCGAGCAGCTTCAGCGTGAACCGGAAGCGCCGCGGACTGGTCGACTTGCCGCCCGAGTCGACCAGGGGCAGCTCACCGGTCAGCAGCACACGCTCGCTGGATGGGTCGTTACCCGGAGAGGCGGAGGAGTTGGTCATCGGCACACGGTCGCTGGGCACGGCGACCGGATCAGCCTATGCGGTGATCGGAACGGCGGCGATGAGGGCGTCGAGTTGTTCGACGAGATGACGTCGGACGCCCACGTCGGTCTTGCCGAGGTGTACCACGGTGAGTTCTCGGTCGGGGACGACCACGATGAACTGGCCCTCGTACCCGTGGGCGGCGATCGACCCGGCGTACTGCGGCCACATCCACCACTGGCGGCCGTAGTCGAACCCCTTGGTGAGGTCGTCGGTCGGGTCGTGTGCGACGAAGGTGCGCCCGTGGTCGGCCCACCCCTCGGGGAGGATCCGTCGACCGGTGCGCGTGACCCCGTCGTGGCGGTAGAGCTCACCGAACCGGGCGAAGTCGCGAGCGGTCGCGTAGACGAACGACGAACCCACGAAGGTGCCGGCGTCGTCGAACTTCGGGATCGCCGACGACATGCCGACCGGCTCGAACAGCCGCTCGCTCAGGAACCGCTCCATCCCATCCCGACCGCCACCGACGATGTCGCCGATGATCCTCGTGATGATGTTGGTCGTGCCCGACGAGTAGTTCCAGACGGTGCCCGGCTCGTGGACGAGCGGCAGCGCCGCGGCGTAGCCGGCGTGGTCGGCCGCACCCTCGCCGAACAGCATGGCGATGCAGTGCGAGGTCTCGCCGTCGACGTAGTCCTCCACGAACTCGAGCCCCGGACGCATCTCGAGCAGATCGATGATCCTGATCTTCGCCTTGTCGGTGCCCTGCCATTCCGCGATCGGAGCCGGGGCCTCGAGGTCGATGCGACCGTCGGCGACGAGCACGCCGACCGCGGCGTGCGTGATCGACTTCGCCATGCTCCACGAGATGAGGGTCGATTCGGCGTCGAGGTCGACGGCCGGCCCGAAGTCGTTCGGCGGTTGCGTGCCGTACCGCTCCGCGGCCACCTCGCCGCGGTGCATCACCACCGCCGCGAGGCTGATCCCCTGCTCCTCCGGACGGGCGAAGATCTCGTCGATGCGGCGCTGCAGCGTCATACCCGGAAGCTAGACGTTCGCAAACGGACGGTTGGTGCCGGCCATCACGAGTTGTGCCAGGAGGTCGAGCGGATAGGTGAGGCTCTGCAAAACCTGGCCGCTCGACACTCCCAATGGATACGGGGAGGAATCAGCGGAATCAAAAGGAGCGGAGCGACCTATCCGCTGATCCTCCAGGCACAACTCGTGATCAGTCGGCGGCGATGAGCGCGACACCGACCAGTGCTGCCACGAGTCCGACGCCCTGGCGTCGCGTGAGCCGCTGCCGCATGAACAGCCAGGCCAGGCCGACCGCAACGGCCGGGTACATCGAGCCGGCGACGATCACCGGCGCAACCGGTCCCCGTTGTCCGCCGTACACGGTCGACGCGACACCACAGGCGCCGAACACACCGGCCAGCAGGCTCCAGCGGACCGATGCGAGATCGGCGAACGGTCGACGACCGGTCGACAGCCCGAAGCCGACGGCGAGCACGAACGCCGTCACGCGTTGCGCGGCGACCGGCCAGGTGCCCGATTCCTCCGACGTGGAGATCGCGACCACGAACATGACGGCGAACGCCACGCCCGCCACCGAGCCGAGCACGACCCCCGCCCGAACCTCGTCGCCGGTGTCGCTGCGACGCCGGTTCCACGAGGTGAGGACCAGGGCGACGATGCCCACGACGAGGCCGGCCCATCCGAGACCGCCAGGGGCGTCGCCGCGCAGCGCCTCGTAGATGACCGGCAGCCCGGTCGAGAACACGGCGGCGACGGGCGCGGCGACGCCGATGCTCGACCGGGCGTACCCCTGCCAGAGTGCCGTCAGCGCCACGGCGGCGGCGACGCCGGAGATCGCACCCAGCCAGAGGTCACGCGCCACGAGGGTTCCCAGCGCCGGCGAGAAGGCGGCCACCGCGACCGCACCGCCGAGGAACGCCGCTGTCGTGGTCTGCAACGCCGTCGTCCGACCCGCCGACCGTGCACCCAGGAAGTCGGACGATCCGATCAGCAGGGCCGCCAGCAGGCCGTAGACGACGACAGGCACCGGCGGAACCTACCGCGACCGGGCAAGATGAGCGTCGGTCGGCGGTGACCCAACCGAACGCACCGCCGGCGGGTGTAGTGAACGACATGACCGACGTCACCGAACTCTTCGAGCGCGAATACGAGCGGCTCGTTCGCTCGCTCGGCGTCGCGTTCGGGGCCGAGGCCGCCGCCGACGCAGTGCAGGAAGCGTTCATCCAGGCCGACCACGACTGGTCACGGGTGGCGGCACTGGACCATCCGGCGGCATGGGTCCGCCGGGTCTCGATCAACCGGCTCCTGAACGGGAAGCGGAACCGCGCGCGCCGACGCGAGATCCTCGCCACGATCCGGCCCGTCGCCGACGCCGGGTTGACGGAGGACCTGCTCGACCTGCGGCGGGCGATCGCCGAACTCCCCGACAAGATGCGGGCTGCCGTCTGCCTCCACTACCTCGCCGACCTCTCGGTCGACGCCGTCGCGGCCGCGCTCGAGATCGCACCCGGCACGGTCAAGTCGAATCTCCACGACGCCCGCCGGCGTCTCCGCGAACAACTCGGGGAGGTCTCCGATGCCTGAACACGATCCGCTCACCGCTCGTCTCACGGCGCTGGCCCCGACCGTCGACATGACCGCGAGTCGACTGATGTTCGAGCGACATCGTTCGCACGACGTGCCGGCGAAACGGCGATGGCTCCTCCCGGCTGCCGTCGCGACCCTCCTGATCGCCGGCGTGGTCGGTGTCTGGGCGATTGCGCGACCCGACCAACGAAGCGTCGCTCCGGTCAACTCGGTCGACGACGGGAGTGGCGACGGGTCGGACCCAGAACCGAGTGAGCCCGATCTGACCGCGACCGACGTCGTCCTCCCTCTGCCTGCCGTCGGTGAGCCTCGACTGCACACGGGAACGTTCGGGGCCGTGTGGGTGGTGCACCACGATGACGGCACCGTGTCGGTGCTGAACGCGGTCAGACCTCGCTCGGAGGCCGACGACGGAGATCCGGTCGAGGGTCTCGGACATCTCGTGCAGCCGACCGAGGGAGGTCGGTCGTTCGTCGGCCGCGAGTACGTCTGGGACGCGCACGGCCGCACGTTGAACGGGCCGCGCACGGCGGACCTCGTCGGCTTCGCCGGCGTCGTCGACGCCGGCGAAGTGCAGCTGTTCGTCTCCACCGCGAAGCAGTTCGACGGCGAGCCCGATGACCCACCGGTCGTGCTCGTCGACCCACCGGATCTGTCCGGGGTCCCCCTGCTCGACCTGCACGAGTTGGCGACCCTGTCGTTCAGCGGACCGATCTGGCGGCTGCTCGATGCCACGTTGGTCGTGCGGGACGGCGTCGGCACGCTGTGCTCGATCGTGCCGAACACTTCGGTCACGCCACTTCCGGAGCTCGCCACCTGCAACAGCAGCGGGGTGTCCACGGCCGTGCGGTCGACGCAGCCGGACATCACGAGGTGGTTCTTCGGGCCGCTGTTGGCCGAGTTCGACGAGTTCGGCCAGATCGTCACCGTCGCCCCGTTGGGCGGCGAGACGAGCCGTGACGACGGACCGGATGACAGCGCCTCCGAGGCACCGGCCGGCGACGGATGGCGAGAACTGGCCCGCGTCGAGGGCGGCGGTTTCGAGGGCTTCCCCACTCTGGTGGTCGACGACGCCCGCTACGCCGAACTCGGTGAGACGATCGGGACCTCCACGTTGGCTCCCGTCGACTTCGACACCTCGGTGGTGATCGCGTTCGTCACGACGTCGAGCCCGTGCCTGACGCCGTTGGCGACGCCCTTCTCCCCGACCGGGGGTTGGATCGAGCCCCGGTTCGAGCCGGCCACCGAGACGGGCTGCCGTCTGAGCCTCGTCTCGTACGCGTTCGTGATCGAGATCGATCGCGGCCGCCTCGGGGAGACCGTCAGGTTGGTCGTTCCCGAGCGCGTCGACTCACTCGACAGCAGCCGCGACCGCACGGTCGACGACATCACGTACCGCGTCGAGGACGGAGCACTCGTCGCCGGAGGCCTCCGCATCGGTGACGGCATCTCGGCGGACTGCCGTGATCCGGGCGGCCCCGTACTCAGCGTGCCCGTGACTTCCGTCGACTCGCGCAGCTTCAGCCTGGAGTTCCGCATCGACGGCCGAGTCGTCTGGGAGGTGGGCGGCTCCGGCGCACCGCTCACCGTCGGCGGAGGACTGGACCTGTCCCTCCTCTCCGCCGAGCCGGGCGAGATCGTCGCGTCGTCCACCGATCCTCCCGCCGAGTTCAGACGGCCGTTCGAACTGAGCCAGGAGGAGATCGACCGCCTGGTCGCCGAGTGCGGACCAACCGCGCAGACCGGAGTCGATGCGGGCCCGGGATGGCGGCTGCTGTCGGAGTCCTGGAACACAGAACTCACCGGGCTGCCACACCTCGCCGTCGACGCCGGTTCGTTGGCCGAACTCGAGAACGACGCCGGACCGCTCGACGTCGACCTGGAGGAGCAGTTCGTCGTGGCGGTGTCGGTGTTCGGCAACTCGTGTCCACCGGTGGTCGCCGGCGTGGACGTCGAGGCAGGCCAGGTCGCCGTCAGGTTCAAGCGATCACCCGCTGTGACGTGCGACGAGGTCGGCATCGTCTACGGGTTCGTCGTCGCTGTCGACCGAGTCGCCACCGGTGACGTCGTACAGGTGTCCGCCACCGATCCAGCGGGTCTCCCGGCTGCGCACGAGACGACGTTCGATGTCAGGTCGGGGGACCTGCTCGAAGGCGGACTGGCATTCCAACAGTTCGAGCCGGTGTTCGTCGACTGCAGTGAGGTCGCGGGTGGACTCGATCTCATCGTCCCGTTCGAGACGGTGATCGAACGCGAGGTGGTCGTCGTGGTTCATGACACCGACGGGGCGCCACTCGCAACCCGGAGCATCGCGCTCACGACCGGCCGCAGCGAGGTACGGGTCCCGGTCCCGGGTGACCTCGCCGGTGATCTCGTCATCGGCGTCACGTCGATCGACCCGGCGGCACAGCTCGAACGAACGGTCACCCTGACAGCGACCGACATCGCCGACACCACCCGTCGCTGCGCCGGCTGACGGCTGGCGTCGCGGTAGGTCACGTGTCGGGGCGGTCGAGGTACTTCGGGTTGGCGACGGCGAGTTTGTCTCGGACGCTCGCCCACACGAGCTCGCGGACCTCGTCGGCGCGGTGGTCGAGCTCGCCCGACCGGATCGCTGCTGCCAGCTCGGCATCATCCGCGACGCCCAGTTGTTCGAGCCGAGCGGTGTGAGCGCGAGCCTGGGCCGCCCCCAGAGCGAGTTCTCGCTCCACGATCACCAGCATGTTCGCCGCGACCCGGGCGTGGAAGCGGTTGGGCTCGATCTCGCCGTCGATCTGACTGCGACGGATCCACTCCCCCACGGCCTCCACCAGCTCGGCGGCGGTCGGACGATCGTGCGGGGCGCTCACCAGCGACCCTCCAGCGCCAGGAACAGATCGTGCTCGTTCTCGCAGACCCGCCGCCCGATCGCGGCCAGCTCGTGGCTGCGGGTCGAGCCGGACAGGTGCCGTTGCGCCTGGGTGATGCACATCACACCCCAGCGCAGGATGCCGAACACCTCCCACCACCGGAGGTCATCGAGGGTGAACGACGTGCCGGCCTCGGCGTTGTAGGCGTCGAGCAGCTGTTCACGGGTACCGACACCGGCCGCCGGGAGCGGCGACCCGAAGCGCCACGCCGGCACACAGGCCCAGCCGAGGTCCTGGAGCGGGCTGCCGATGTGGGCGAGCTCCCAGTCGATCACCGCTGCGAGCCCGTCGTGGTCGACGATGACGTTCCCGAGCCGGAGGTCGCCGTGGACGATGCACTCACGGTCGCCGGAGGGACGTCGCTCCTCGAGCCAACGCAGCGCCAACTCGAACGTCGGGTGCGGCTCGCCGTGCTCGTCGAGCTGTTCCCGGTACAGGGCGAACTCGTCGACCCGTTCCAGCTCCGGCGTCTCGGCCACGTCGATCCGGTGCAGGCGCGCCATGGTGCGACCGACCTGCTCCGTCAGCCGGCTGCGTGCATTCGCGTACTCGTCGTCGCGCAGCAGTCGTCGGGCGATCGTCTCGCCGCCGACGAAATCGGTGACGAGCGTGACCACCCCGTCGGTCGCCTCGACGCACGCGAGTACTCGGGGCGCCGCGACCCCGCCGCGTTCGGCCGCGCGGAGCACCTCGGCCTCGACCCGCATGTCGCGCTCGGATTCGGGCTGCTGCCGCTGTGCGATCACGGTTCGGCCGTCGACGACGGCCCGCCACGTCTGCCGGGACGCTCCGCCGGTCAGACGAGCGACATCGGCGACGTCGTCGGTGCCGAGTGCGGCCGCGAGCGTGTCGCGGACGATCTCGCGGTCCGACGGCTCCATGCCGACAGATTCGCGTGTCAGCAGCCGGCGCCTCGAACCGAGGGGTACGGGTTGACGGGTACGCCACCGCCGGGTCGGATCTCGAAGTGCAGGTGCGGTGTGCCCGTCGCGTTGCCGGTGTCGCCGATGTAGCCGATCACCTGGCCCTGTTCGACCCGGCCCGGGAGGCCCTCGTAGCCGACGAGGTGGGCGTAGTAGTAACGGTTGCCGTTGTCGCCGCGCAGCGAGATCGTGATCCCACCGAGCCTGTTGCTGCGATGGTCGACGAAGCCCGACACCACGGCCTGCAGCGGGGTGCCGGTCGGGGCGAGCATGTCGACGCCCTGATGACGACGGCCGCCGCTGCGGGGTGCACCCCACGTGTTGCCGTAGGCCGACCCACCCAGGACGGGACAGATGATCGCGTCGATGTAGCCGTCACCGGCCGCTCGTGGATTGGTGCCGGCACCGCCACCGCCGGTGCGGCCACCGGCTTCGCCGCCGCTCGCACCGAGGTTGCCGGCCGTCGTGCCGTCGGAGGTCGCGGCCGAGAACACCGCAGCAGCGGCGCCGGAGGCGGGCGATGCGCCGCGGGCCGCCTCGGCCTGGCGGCGCTGCAACTCCTCGAGTTGACGCTGCTCGTCGCGGGCCTGCGCCGCCAGCGCGATCGCGACCGCCTCGATCTCCAGGCGCTGGGACTCGATCTCGCGAAGCCGGACCACCTCGGCCTCGGCGTCGGCCTGCAGCTGCTTCAGTTCGATCTGCTGTGCGATGACCGCTGCCTGGGAGTCTTCGAGCTGCGCCTGCTTCTCGTCGAGTGCGTCACGGGCCGCGTCGTAGTCGTCGAGCGTGGTGGCTCCGGACTCGGCGACCACCGTGGCGAGCACGTCGCCGTGCAACTGTTCGGTCGGCTGACGGAGATCGGTGAGGATCGGGATGCCCGACGCGCCGCTCGACACGAACCGGTTGACGGCAACGAGTTCGACCGCACGACGGAGTTCTTCGACCAACTCACCCAGGTCTTCCAGTTCGAGCACGAGTCGTTCCTGGTCGAGTTGCAGCAACTGAAGTCGTGTCTCGGCGGCGAAGAAGTCTTCGGCGGCCTGGTTCGCCCGGTCGCGGGCTTCGGAGATCTCACGAGCCGCCTGTTCGGCCGCGTCGTCGTCGGTCTGCGCGATCGCAGGCGCGGCTCCACCGATGAGGAGCAGGGCGCTCAGCGTGAGCGCGAGGCATCGGCGGGCGGCCGGGTTCATCGCGGGGCAGCGTATCTCGCATTGCAGTTCCGTTACGGGCATGCCGCGGCGCAGCCGGTCCGCTACACAGCACGTATGTCCATCGGCCGACCGGCACTCGAACTGAACGACATCGTGTTCGAGCGCTCGGGTCGACGGATCCTCGACGACGTCACCCTCCACGTCCGCAGCGACGAGCGCTGGCTGGTCCTGGGTGCGAACGGGAGCGGCAAGACCTCGCTGCTGCGGATCGCGGCGATGTACGAGCACCCGTCGGCGGGCGACGTCAGCGTGCTCGGCGAAACGCTCGGACGCACCGATGTGCGACAGCTCCGGCGTCGGATCGGTTACGCGTCCGCCGCCCTGGCGACCCAGTTCCGTCAGCAGTTGACGGCGCTCGACGTGGTGATGACGGCGAAGCACGCAGCGCTCGAACCGTGGTGGCATCGGTACGACGACGCCGATCGGGCCCAGGCCCACTCCTGTCTCGACCGGATGCAGGTCGGTTCGTTCGCCGACCGGGCGCTGGCGACACTGTCGTCGGGCGAGCAACAGCGGGTGCTGCTCGCCCGCACGTTGATGAACGATCCCGAGGTGATCCTGCTCGACGAGCCGTCGGCACGGCTCGATCTCGGCGGTCGGGAGCAGTTGGTGCACGCGCTCGCCGACCTCGCCGCCGATGGGCCACCATTCGTGATGGTGACCCATCACGTCGACGAGGTCCCCGCCGGCGTGACGCATGCCCTGCTGCTCCGCGATGGTCACGTGGTCGCGCAGGGCGAACTCGACGACGCCTTGACCGCGTCGACCCTGAGCGACTGCTTCGGCATGGATCTGGCGCTCGAACGCCGGGCCGACGGCCGGCTCAGTGCGTGGGCTCGCCGCTGACCAGCGCGGTCAACCCCGCCCTGCCCCGACGGATCTCCTCGTCGAGGACCCGGTCGAGCAGCCCGCCGGTCCAGAGTGCGCCGTCGTAGGCCAGGTGCATCGTCACGATCGAGGCGCTGTCGGCGGTCTCTTCGATGTCGACGCTCAGCGCCCAGCGGGCGTGCTGGCGACCGTCGATCTCCGCCCGCTCGAATTCGACGTGGCGGTCGGGCTCGTGTGCACGACGGACCATCCGGAGCTGCTTCGAACGGGCGAACGGCCCGACCTGGGCACGGAGTTCGACCGTCCATGCGGGGCCCTGGTCCGGCTCGGCATCGTGCGTCGGTTCGGCCTCGTGCACGAGGCGGAGCCACGGCGGGTACCGGTCGAGCGTCGCGACGTGGGGGAACACCTCGGCCGGGGGCGCCGGGACGAGGACCGACTCGGTGGTTCGGAAGCTCACGGATCAGCCACGCGGGCGGTCGGTACCGCGGAACGCACGAGCGAGCAGCGGGCTGGACACTTCGAGCAGACCGTCGAGGTCGTTGTCCTGGTCGAACGACGGACGCCACGGGCCACCGCCTGCGGACGCTTCGTCCGGTGTCGAATCCGGCGACTCCCTAGGCGCGGCGGTCTCGGGCGGGGGTTCCGCCTCGGCGACCGGTGACGGTTCGCCGGCGTCGGTCGGCAGCGTCGGCCGCTCGATCTCGCCGGTGCCGTCGATGATCAACTGCTCGACCGGTTCGGGCCGACGCGCTCGTTTCGGACGGGCCGGCCGGGCCGGGCGAACCACTCGGGCCGGCGGGGCCGTGGTCCGGGCCGACCGCGGCATGAACAACCGCGGCACCTCCTCGCGACGATCGTCGAGCGTCCATCCACGTGGCACGCTCATCGCGTCGGCGTGTCGCAGGCAGAGCACGTTCTGGTCGTCGTGGGGTGTACCCGCCATCGGAGCGATCCAGAACAGCAGATCTTCGGGCACCATGCCGTATTCCGCGGCTCCGACCTCGGAGCATCCGGGACGCTCACACAGCTTGGACACAGGACAAATGTACCTCGGAGACCCCGCCGACTCGGGATCCGTCGCGATGGGTTGGATTACCTTGGACCGATGCGGCGACGGATCCACATCACCTTGACAGCACTGCTCGCGACCTCGGGAGCGATCGTCGCCACACCGGTGGCGCCGGCGCAGGCGGCGACGCCACGGGTCGTGATCAACGAGCTGTACTACAACCCGCTCGACGACAACCCGGCGAGCGAGTACCTCGAACTGTTCAACGCGAGCGGGTCGAACGTCGACCTGAGCGGCTGGTGCATCGACGGCATCGACTTCTGCTTTCCCGGCGGCGGTTCGATCGCTGCCAACGGCTACCTGATCGTCACCGGCGACCGGTACGAGGGTGCGCTCTCGAACGGCGGCGAGGACATCACGCTGCTCGACAGTTCGGGGACCACCGTCGACTTCGTCGAGTACGACGACAAGGAGGAGTGGCCGGCGAGCGCTGACGGCGAGGGCGACTCGCTGCAGCGTCGAGACCCGAATGCCGAGTCGAACACGCCGGGCAACTGGGAATCGCGCGGGCCGACGCCGGGCACCCCGAACGCCTCGCTCGCGGCCGGCCTGCTCCCGTCGTTCTCCGACGTCGAGCACACCGAACTCCCGGCAGCCGGCGCCCCGATCCAGGTGACCGCCGAGTTGAAGTACGCGTCGGGAGCGAACCTGCGCTACCGCCTCGGGTTCGGCCCGGAGATCGTGGTTCCGATGACCGTGACCGGCGGGGTGGCGACCGGGACGATCCCCGGTCAATCGGCCGGGTCGCTCGTCAGGTACCGCCTCACGTCGTCGAAGGGCGGCCGGACCGGCAGCTGGCCCCGTCAGGGCGACGGGTCGACCTACCGGGGCACGACCGTTGCCAGGAGCGTCGACACCGAGCTCCCCCTGTTCGAGATCTTCATGCCCGACGACGACTTCGAGACGATGGCCGCCGACATCACCCTCTCCGGCGACGACGGCTATCCGATGGTGTTCGCCTACGAGGGCCAGGTGTTCGACAACGCCAGGATCCGGGTCAAGGGGCAGGTGTCACGCACGTTCCCGAAGAAGAAGTTCAAGATCATCCTGCCGTTCGGCTACGACCTGGAGGACGACGAACTCTTCCCCGACGACGTCGACGAGTGGGGCATGCACTCGGCGTGGGCCGACAAGTCGTTCCTTCGCGAGACCCTCGCATCGGAGTTCATGACGGCGGCGGGCGCAGCGGCACAGCAGGCGTTCCCGGTCCGGTTCGAGCGGAACAACCAGTTCCTCGGCTTGTACACCTACGTCGAGCAGCCCGACGGCACCTACCGCGACCGGTACGGGCTCGACGACTCCGAGGTGTACGAGGTCGGCCCCGACAACCTGTACGGCCTCCTCGCCGCCAACGACGCGAACCGGTCCCAGGACAGCCTGCGAGCGCGCTACGACAAGGAGACCTTCGAGTACCTCGACGACGACGAGCTGCGTCGCTTCATCGCCTCGGTGAACAGCCTGAGCGGGGTGTCCGAGCGGACCTGGATCTACGACAACGTCGACGTCCCCTCGGTCGTGAACATCCTGGCGGCCAGCATGGTCATCCAGAACCAGGACTACGGCCACAAGAACTACCGCCTGGTGTTCGACCAGTACGGACGGGTGGGTGTCGAACAGAACGACTACGACCTCACGTTCGGCCGGCGATGGTCGAACGTCTTCGGCGCGCTCGACAGCAGGGTGTACGTCGGCGGCTACTTCGAGCACCCGGGCGGACCGTTCTTCGAGACGTTCTTCTTCGACACCGAACTGTCGGCGATGGTCCGGCGACGGGTCCGCACGCTGACCGAGGAGCAGCTGAACCCGTCCACCCTCAGCGATCGGGTCAACGAGCTGTCGGCGATGATCCGGCCAGAGGCCGTCGCCGACCGGGCAGTGTGGGGCACGTACGGCGGCGCCGCCGACCCGACCGCCGAGGGCAGGCGCATCATCGACTCGTTCGTGGTGCCGCAGCACCGGCGGATCCTCGTCGAGCTGGCCGCGAGTGGTCGCGTCGCCCCGAACCCACAGCCGGCCGTCCCCGCGGTCATCATCGACGACGTGCGATACGACGGGGTCGAGCACGTGTCGATCCGCAACGTGTCGGGTGACTCGGTCGACCTCTCCGGGTTCGAGATCCCCGAGCTCGACCTGACGATCCCCGGCGGCACGGTGCTCCTCGCGGGACGGTCGGCGATCTTCGCCCACGAGGACGTGCCCTGGTTGCGCGACGCGTACCGCGGCGTCCTGGTCGCCGGTGTGTTCGAGGAGTCGGTGCGCGATGCCGAGGAGGGCCTCACGCTCCGCAACCGGGCCGGCGACCTCGTCACCGCCTGGACGAAGCTGCCGCCTGGTGTCCTGAGCGAGATCTCGGGCGAGCCCGACCGGTCGGGCTTCGTGTCGCTGGTCGCGACCGAGACGGCCGCTCCGGGCTACCTCCAGATGCTCCCGTGCGACGACGATCCGGGCGCGACCTCCAACCTCAACGTCGACGCCGCCGGTCAGACCCGTTCGACGCTGGCGCTCACCCGGTTCGCCGACGACGGAACGGCCTGCGTGTTCAACCTCGCCGCAACGCACGTCGTCGCCGACGTCCAGGGCTACTTCCGCGACGGCGCCCTCGACGACGTCGACGACCATCGGCTGATCGACTCCCGCACCGGTCGGATGCTCGCCGACGGTGCCGTCACCACCATCTCGGGCGGGCGTCCGAACGAGACGGGCATCGTGAGCCTCGTGGCGACCGAGACGTCGGCACCCGGGTTCGTGGCGATCATCCCGTGCGACGCGAAGGCGCCCACCACCTCGAACCTCAATTTCGACCGGCCGGGCATGACCGTGTCGGCGTTGGCGTTCGTGGAGTTCGACGACCGGGGTGCCGCGTGCGTGTTCACGAGCGCCGCCACCCACGTCGTCGCCGACGTGCAGGGCTACCTCGCTGCCGACGCGTTCGACGACGTCGACGACGAACGCCTCGTCGACACGCGAGACGGCGGTGGGCCCGCCCCCGCCGCCCGCTCGCTCACGGTGTTGCGTGGACGACCCGAATCGGTCGGCATCGTCTCGCTCGTCGCGACGCAGACCCAGGCTCCCGGCTACCTCCAGGTGCTCCCGTGCGACGGCACGCCAGGGGCGACGTCGAACGTCAACTACGACCGCCCCGGAGCGACCGGCAACGGGCTCACGACGGTCGAGTTCGGGCCCGAGGGGAGCGCGTGCGTGTACACGCTGGCACCGGCGCACATCGTCGCCGACCTGCAGGGCTACTTCGTCGGCGACGCCTTCGAGGACGTGCCCGACCAGCGTCTCCTCGACAGTCGTCTGCGCTGAGCTCGCGGGCGGCGACACCACCGGAGAACGACGAGTCCCCGGTGAGCGTGCTCACCGGGGACTCGTTCCACGTGGGCGATATTGGACTCGAACCAACGACCCCTGCCGTGTGAAGGCAGTGCTCTAGCCATCTGAGCTAATCGCCCTTGCGGGGACCGCAGGATATCAGCGAGCCGCGAACTTCGCTCGGTCAACCGGCGACGATCGACCCGGTGACCGGCTCGCCACCGAACGGGATCGCGACACAGACGTACCTGCCCTCGAACAACTCCCACAGCTCGACCGACGGGGCGATCGGGAGGAGCCCGAACGCATCCGACTCGACCACGCCCGCTGCCCGGCAGTTCCGTTCGACCAGGTCGAACAGCTCGTCGTCGTCGGGGTACGGCGCGTCGTCGGTGTTGAGCGCGCCGTCGGAGACGACCTCGGCGAGGTGCGGTGAGCTGCAATCGACGACCTCGACCGTTTCCAGTTGGTCCGCGCCGGACGCGTCGTCGGGCAGGTCGAAGCAGTCGCCGACGTCCAGGTCGACGATCGCCGTCCGCTCGTTCGACGCCGTCGCCGCGACCACGATCGCCACACCGACGGCGACGACGACCAGCGCAGCGCCGATCAGCCCCACGACCCAACCGCGCATCAGTCGACCTCGATGCAGACGGTTCCGAGTCCCAAACGGTCACGGAACGTACCGAGTCCGACCGGACAGGTGGCGTCGATCGGAATGACGAGGTCGACGACCAGGTCGTCGTCGCCGGTGCAGCTCACTTCGCGCACGTCGACGTTCTGCTCGACGACCACGCACGAACCGACCCGAAGGATCCCGTCGGGCACCTCGGTCGAGGGCGAATCGTTGAACGACGCGGCGAACAGGATCACGGCCGAACCGACGACCGCCATCACCGCCATCGGCTTCCACGGGATCCTGGCCGGACCAGCGGGCATCAACCGGGACGGCGTCACCGGCGGCGTCGGGACGACGAAGTCGTCGTCGCCGTCGAATCGGTCGGGGCCGGGGCCGACCGCGCTGCCGTTCCGGTGCAGCGTCCGGTCGTACTCGAAACGGCGCACCGGGTCACCCAGCACGCGATACGCCTCGTTGACCGATGCCATCACGTCGTCGGTCGCGGAGCGGTCCCGATCGGGATGATGCCGGCGCGCCCGTTCGCGGTAGGCCGCACGGATCCGATCGGGCGGTGCGGACGGATCGACGCCGAGGGTCTCGTAGTGGGTGGCGATCAGGTCAGCGTACGGCCGAGCATCCCGTCGTCGACCGACGCCGGGAAACCGACCGGAAAATCAGCCGTGGTCGGAGGACACCGCCAGTTAGCGCGTCCTCCGACCACGTAGCGTCGCACGGGTTCCCGCAGGCAGACGGGACCACAACCGCTGCCCACACCGTGGTCGCTGCGGCACATGGTAGGCAGACTTACCATCCGTTGTGACGCCAGACGCCGGATTATTTTCTCAGTATCCCGCTCGCACGTCGACGAGGCCGAGCAGTGGCAGGCCGTTGGCGAAGCGCTGCACGTTCTCACGAACCCGCTCGGCGAGCAGCGGAATCGCCATCTCGCGGGTCGTCGAGGTGTGCGGCGTGATGATGCAATTGTCCAGCGTCCACAGCGGATGACCGTCGGGAAGTGGTTCGGGGTCGGTGACCTCGAGACCGGCTCCGCCGATGGTGCCAGCCCGCAACGCGTCGACGAGGTCGTCCGTCACGATGTGTCGCCCACGGGCGACGTTGACGATCCAGGCGTGCGGTTCCATCAACGACAACTCGTCGGCACCGATGATGCCGACGGTCTCGGGGGTCAACGCCAGGGCGAGCACCACGAGGTCGGCGCCCGGCAGCGCGTCGGCGAGATGGTCGGCGTCGACGACGTCGTCGACGCCGTCCATGTGTTCGACGTTGGCCCGCACCACGGTGATGTGGCAGTCGAACGGTTGCAGGAGTCGGATCAACGACTCGGCGATGCCACCACCGCCGACGATGGTGACCCGTGAGCGGAAGAGCGTGCGACCGCTCTGACCCGACCACGAGGTCGCCGCCGCGTAGGTGGGGATGTTGCGCAGCCCGGCGAGCCCGAGCGACAGCGCCATCTCGGCGACGGGGTCGGCGTACACACCCTTGCCGCACGTCCAGATGTGATCCTGGTCGAACAGCCCCGAGAACTGTTCGACGCCGGCGAACGGCAGCTGGATCCAGGTGGCGCTCGGGGCGTCGGCCACGACGCTCGACAACTCGTCGACCGACGACACGTTCGCCCAGACGATCGCGTCGGCGTCGGCCGGTTCGACGATCATCCCGCCACCGTCGACGACGGCCTCGCCCAGCCACGGCGGCGCCGGGTCCGGTCCGACGGCGACCTTCGGGGAGTGAGGGGTCGACACGTCAGTACTCGAGATTGATCATCACGTGCTTGAGGCGTGTGTAGTCCTCGAGGGAATAGGCGGACAGGTCCTTGCCGTAGCCCGACTTCTTGAAGCCGCCGTGCGGCATCTCCGAGACGAACGGGATGTGCGTGTTGACCCACACACAGCCGAAGTCGAGCGCCTTGGACATGCGCATCGCCCGGGCGACGTCACGGGTCCACACGCTCGACGACAGTCCGTACTCGACCGAGTTGGCCCACTCGATCGCCTCGGACTCCTCGTCGAACTCCTGGACGGTGATCACCGGGCCGAAGATCTCCTTGAAGCTCATCTCGTCGCCCTGACGCAGGCCGGACACGACGGTGGGCTCGAAGAAGTAGCCACGATCGCCGATGCGGTTGCCGCCGGCGGTGACGGAGGCATGCGACGGGACCCGGTCGATGAACCCACTGACGTGCGCGAGTTGGTTGGCGTTGTTGACCGGGCCGAACAGGACGTCGGTGGCATCCGGCCCGCCGACACCGGTGCCCTTGGCCTGCTCGGTGAGCGCGGCGACGAAGTCGCCGGCGATCTTCGAGCTGACCAGCACGCGCGTCGCGGCCGTGCAGTCCTGGCCGGCGTTGAAGTACCCGGCGACGGCGATGTCCTCGGCTGCCCGTGCGATGTCGGCGTCGTCGAACACGACGACGGGCGCCTTGCCGCCCAGTTCGAGGTGCACCTTCTTGAGGGTCTTCGACGCCGCCTCGGCGACCTGCATCCCCGCTCGGACGGATCCGGTGACCGACACCATCGCCGGCGTGTCGTGATCGACCATCTTGCGACCGGTGTCGCGATCGCCGTTGACCACGTTGAACACACCCGGCGGCAGGAACTCGGCGGCGATCTCGGCCATCAGGCCCGTCGTGGCCGGAGTGGTGTCGCTCGGCTTGAGCACGACGGTGTTGCCGGCCGCGATCGCCGGCGCGAACTTCCACACCGCCATCATCATCGGGTAGTTCCAGGGAGCGACCTGGGCGCAGACGCCAATCGGCTCGCGTCGCACGAACGACGTCATGCCGGCCATGTACTCTCCCGCCGCCTTGCCTTCGAGATGACGCGCAGCCCCCGCGAAGAACCGCACGTTGTCGACGGCCGGCCCCATCTCCTCGTCGCGGTGGACCTCGTACGGCTTGCCGGTGTTCTCGCACTCGAGGTGCATGATCTCGTCGCCGCGCGCTTCCATCGCGTCCGCGAGTTTGAGCATCGCGAGCGAGCGCTCGGCCGGCGTGGTGTTCTTCCACGACTCGAACGCCGTGGCGGCTGCGGACATCGCGGCATCGATGTCCGCATCACCGGAGAGCGCCGCGGTGGCGTACGCCTCACCGGTGGTCGGATCGATGATGTCGGTGGTCGAGCCGTCGGCGGCATCGACCCACTCACCGTTGACAAAGTTCCTGAAGGCCTTCATGTCGCAAGGTGTAGCAGATTCTCCGACCGCGCGGTGGCGCGCACGCGACCGTTCAGTCGGCGACGATCCGGAGGAGCATCTTCGTCTCGGTCCGACTCACGCCGGCCTCGGCCCTCAGCCACCGGACGAACGCGTCGAGCCCGTCGGCACCGGGGCACGCGACGACGATCGAGTAGTCGGCGGTTCCGGTCACGTACGCGGCGAACGACACCTCGTCACGCTCGGCCAACCGCCGCTCGAACTCCTCGACCTCGATGCCCGCCCCGAGGCCCACGTCGATCACCGCGCGGACGGTTCGGCCGAGTGCCGCCTCGGCGATGCGCACGGTGTAGCCCTCGATGACGCCGTCTCGCTCCATGCGACGCACCCGGTCGGCGGCCGAGGTCGGTGAGAGGTGCACCGCCTCGCCGAGTTCACGCCAACTGATTCGTGCGTCGCGCCGCAGCTCACCGAGGATTCGACGGTCGACGTCGTCGAGCGCACTCGAATCAAGGGCCATGAACCGATTCTTCCACGAATGTCCCCCACACCGTGTGCACGCCCGGCGCGAGACTGTTCGGATGAGCGCACCCGTGATCACGACCGTCGGCGTCCCGAAGGAAGTCAAGACCGCCGAACACCGTGTGGCGATGACACCCGACGGCGTCCGCGAACTCGAACGACGCGGCATCGACGTGTTCGTCGAGACCGGCGCCGGTGAGGGTGCCTCGATCTCCGACGCCGACTACGTCGCGGCCGGCGCCGACATCGTGCCGACGGCCGCCGACGCCTGGTCGCAGCAGATGGTGATCAAGGTCAAGGAGCCGAAGGAGGAGGAGTTCGGCTTCCTGCGGCCCGACCTGACGCTGTTCACGTACCTGCACCTCGCCGCCTACCCGGCGGTCGCCCAGGCACTGATCGACCACGGCACCACCGGGATCGCGTACGAGACGGTCGAGACCGCCGACGGCGCGCTGCCGCTGCTCGCCCCCATGAGCGAGGTCGCAGGTCGCCTCGCCCCCCAGATGGGTGCGCACTGCCTCGAACGCCACAACGGCGGCCGCGGCGTCCTGATGGGCGGCGCTCCCGGCGTGCGCCCGGCCAAGGTCGTCGTGCTCGGCGCCGGCAACGTCGGGTGGAACGCTGCGTGGATCGCCGCCGGCATGGAAGCCGAGGTCGTCCTGATCGACAAGAACCTCGACCGACTCCGGTACGTCGACCAGATCCACCGCGGCCGCATCATGACCCTCGCCTCGAACCGCGGCGCGGTCGAGCGGTCGGTGCTCGAAGCCGACCTCGTCATCGGCGCCGTGCTCGTGGCCGGTGGTCGCGCCCCGATCGTCGTCGACGAGGAGATGGTCAAGGCGATGAAGCCCCGCGCCGTCATCGTCGACGTCGCCGTCGACCAGGGTGGGTGCATCGAGACCGTGCGCGAGACCACGCACGACGACCCGACCTACGAGATGCACGGTGTCGTCCACTACGCCGTCGGCAACATGCCCGGAGCCGTGCCGCACACGTCGACGTACGCCCTGACCAATGCGACGCTCCCCTACATCACCGAGGTCGCCGTCCACGGCGCCGGTGGTGCCGCCCGTCGCGACGCCGCGCTCGCCCACGGCCTCAACACGCACGCCGGTCACGTCACCAACGCCCCGGTGGCCGAGTTCCTCGGTGTCGACACGGTCGAGCCGCTCGACGCCCTCGCCTGACACGAGCGTCCTACCTGCCGAACCCGGCGGTCGGCCCCGACGAGGAGACACCACGCCCACCGAATCCGGGCACGATCCTGACCCGCCACCCCCGTTCTCGGACGACTCACGGTGGCCCTCCGTTCGCACCCGTGCCTACTGTGGCGTATGGCGACGAACGTGTCCGACCTCGACCTGCCCGAGCTCGACGGGCTCGACGATCCGGATCTGACGATCGACCAGCGCCGCGAGGCGAGCGCCGCGGCAGCGGCGGAACACTGGATCGGCCGGAATCTCTTCGGCTACTCGATCCTCCGATACGACGACGTCGTGGCGATGCTGCGCGACAAGCGGTGGCACAGCGCGTCCGGGAAGATCATCGAGATGTCCGGGGTCGACGACCCGGAGTGGCTCGAACGCTCGCGGCAGCGGCCTTCGATCCTGGCGGCGGAGGGTGACGAGCACACACGGCTCCGCCGTGTGGCGGGCCCGGCCTTCTCGCCTCGGCACGCCGACGCGCTGCGACCGTTCATGCGAGCGGTGGTCGACGACCTCATCGACCCGTTCGCCGCCCGCGGCGAGGTCGACATCGCCACCGAGTTCTGCGAGCCCTACCCGATCCCGATCATCTGCGAACTGTTCGGTGCACCACAGGAGGACCTCCAACTGTTCTCCGACTGGGCGACCGACATCTTCCGGATCTTCAACGGGAACCTCGCCGAGGACAAGCCGGCGATCATCAAGGCCCAGGACGAACTCGACGAGTACATCGGCGAACTGATCGAACGTCGCCGCTCCACACCGTCCGACGACCTGATCTCGGCGATGATCGCCGCCGAGTCCGACGGCGACCGTCTCTCGCACGACGAACTGGTGATGATGTGCGAGGCGGTGTTGATGGCCGGGACCGACACCACCCGGAACCAACTCGGATGCTCGCTCTCACTGTTCGCCGCCCACCCCGACCAGTGGCGCCTGTTGGCCGAACACCCGGAGCTCGCACCGCGCGCCGTCGAGGAGACCATGCGCTACTTCGGCACCGTGCGCGGCACCGCCCGTTTCGCGAGCGAGGACATCGAGTACCGCGACGTCGTGTTCCCGGCGGGGACCTTCATCGGGTTGTCGCTCGCCCAGGCCAACCGCGACCCGGCCGTGTTCGACGATCCGGCCGACTTCGACATCACGCGTGACCCGCCGAGCAGACCACAACTCACGTTCGGTTCCGGTATCCACTACTGCCTCGGAGCCGCACTGGCGCGTGCCGAGCAGCAGGAGGCGCTGACGATCATGGCGCAGCGCATGCCCGACCTCGAACTGGCCGGCGACATCACCTGGAAGCCGTCATCGGTCGGCATCTTCGGTCCGGAACACCTTCCCGTTCGATTCACGCCGACCGCCTGATCCGGGTCGCCTGATCCGGGTCGACCGGTCAGTCGTCGCGCGACGGGCGCCGGCGCTGCCGCTTGACCTCGCTGCGTCCCTTCTTCGCCTTGAGACGGCGCTCCTTCGAGCCCCGGGTCGGCCTGGTGGACCGGCGACTGCGCTGTACGTGCAGCGCCGATTGCAGCCGGGCGACGAGGCGTTCCTCGGCGAGGGCCCGGTTCCGGAGCTGACTCCGCTCGTCGTCCGCGACCACGCGGATCTCGTCACCGAGACGCTCGACGACCCGTGCTCGCTGCGCCCGACTGAAGGCCGTCGACGTCGTCAGGTCGAGTCGCAGCTCGACGCGTGTGGCGGCCTTGTTGGCGTGTTGGCCACCCGGGCCGCCGGACGCGCTGAACGACATCTCGATCTCGTGCCGTGGAATCCGCACCGAACCGGTGACGACCAAATCGTCGCTCATCGGGCCAGGATGCCACGCTGGGCCTCATGGCAGACCTCAAACTCGGGCTTTCCACCGGCTACTGGTCGTCGGGCCCACCCACCGGAGCGCTCGAAGCGATCCAGGAGGCCGACCGTCTCGGCTTCGATTCGTTCTGGACCGCAGAGGCGTACGGCAGCGATTGCCTGACGCCGCTCGCGTGGTGGGGCGCCCAGACGCAGAACATCAAACTCGGCACGTCGATCGTGCAGATGTCGGCCCGCACCCCTGCTGCGACCGCCATGTCGGCGATCACGATCGACCACCTCTCGGGCGGCCGGTTCATCCTCGGCCTCGGCGCTTCCGGCCCGCAGGTCGTCGAGGGCTGGTACGGCGAGCCGTATCCGCGGCCGCTCGAACGGACCCGCGAGTACGTGCAGATCGTTCGTGAGATCGTGCGACGTGAGGGCACCGTCGAGTTCCACGGCAAGCACTACGACCTGCCCTACACCGGCGACGACGGCGCCGGCCTCGGCAAGCCGCTCAAGTCGACCGTGCATCCGCTCCGCAACGAGATCCCGATCTACCTCGCGGCCGAGGGACCCAAGAACGTGTCGCTGTCGGCCGAGATCGCCGACGGGTGGCTGCCGCTGTTCTTCTCGCCCAAGGAAGACGCCTGGTACCGCGAACGACTCCGGATCGGGTTCGACGCGAGCGGCGAAGCCGACAAGGCCGAGCGGTTCGAGGTGGCGTCGATGCTCACGATCATCCCCGGCGACGACGCCGAGCAGTGCGCCGACCTGATGCGGCCGATGCTCGCCCTGTACGCCGGCGGCATGGGCGCGAAAGGCGCCAACTTCCACTTCGACGTGTTCGCACGCATGGGGTGGGAGCACGTCGCGAACCAGGTGCAGGAGCTCTACCTGCAGGGCAAGAAGCAGGAGGCCGCGGCCGCGATCCCGCTCGAGATGGTCGAGGACGTCGCACTGGTCGGACCACCCGACAAGATCCGCGACGACCTGGCGAAGTGGCGCGAAACGTGCCTCACCACCGTGCTGCTCAACGGGCGCGCCGATCAACTCGAGATGCTCGCCGACCTCGTCAACGGCTGATCGCGAGTTGTGCCTGGAGGATCAGCGGATAGGTCGCTCCGCTCCTTTTCATTCCGCTGATTCCTCCCCGTATCCATTGGGGTGTCGAGCGGCCAGGTTCGGCAGAGCCTCACCTATCCGCTCGACCTCCTGGCACAAGTCGCGATCAGCGGTCTTGCCAGGTGCAGATGCAGGCCTCGTTGCCGTCGGCGTCGGCCAGGATCCAGAACGCCTTCGCGCGCTCGTCACTGACCATCCGGCCACCGGCGGCGATCGCTGCGGCGATGCGCTCCTCGGCCAGGTCGTGCGGCACGGAGACGTCGAGATGGATCCGATTGCGGTCTGTGCGCGGCTCGTCCATCTGCTGGAACCAGACCGGCCAGCCTCGGCGCCGTGGGTCGACCAACGAGCCGTCGGCCGCCACGTCGTAGTCGAGGACCGCCGCCCAGAACGGCCGGATCGCCGTCTCGTCGAGCGTGTCGATGCACAGCTCGGTCATCTGGATCGACGGTCCGCCGGTCGTGACGCCGGCCGACGCCGCGAGCCGTGAGATCTCGCGGGCGAGGTCGACGTCGAGCGTCGTCAACCCACCGACCGCATGCGTCGTGATCGTGACGTGAACGGTGCCGGGATACCGGATGTCGATGTCGGGATGGTGCACGAGGCGCTCGGCAGCGTCGGTGACCGCCCCGACGAACTCGGCTGCCGCGGGGTACGAGCCGGTCGTGAACGCGGCATGGATCGCGCCGAGCGCGAACCGCCAGTCGCCGAGACCGGGCAATCCGGCGAATTCATCGGACGAGACGTCGGTGTAGTCCATGACGCCAGTTGATCAGTCGCAGCAGCTGTCGCGCCACCCGCAACCCGAACACTTGAAGTGAGCGTGTTCGGGGAACAGTCCCCCACCGCACAGCGGACACTCGGGGTAGGTGCCGAGCGTCGATCGACAACTCCCCGTGGTGTCGCTCGCCGTCATGCCGGTGCCGATCGTGGTCTGGTGCTGCTGTGACATGAGACCACCACGATCGCGCGCGGCCCACCTGCGACGCGCGGACCCTTCGCGGATATCTTGACCGGCGGGTCAAGACCGATGACGACGCCTCCCGCCACTGCGACACCGCTCCGACATCACCACACGCCCGGCACCGCTCGGGCGGCCCTGTCGTACCGAGACTTCCGGGTGCTGTTCATCGGCATGTCGCTGTCGAGCATCGGCACCTGGATGCAGAACTTCACGCTGCCGGCGTACGTCGACGGCCGGACCGGCTCAGCCACACTCGTCGGGCTCCTCATCTTCGCCCAGCTCGGCCCCCTCCTGCTGCTCTCGATCCCGTCGGGGATCCTCGCCGACCGGTTCGACCGGACCCGGCTCGTCATCTCGATGCAAGCGGTGATGATGGCGATGTCGATCGTGCTCGCGCTGCTCGTGTCCGGCGACGCGCCACTCTGGACGATCTTCGGGGCGCAGCTCACGATCGGGGTCGCCAACACCCTCAACGCCCCGGCGTTCAGCGCCAGCATCCCGATGCTCGTCGATCGTCGCGACCTGTCGGGTGCGATCAGCCTGAACTCGGCGATGATCAACGGGACCCGCATCGCCGGCCCTGCGTTGGCCGCGCTCCTCGCCGCCGTCGGCTTCTCGCTGTCGCAGCTGTTCATCGTGAATGCGGCCACCTACGTGTTCCTCATCGTGCCGCTCGTGCTGTTCGTCCGGCTCCCGATGCCGGCCGGCGCGCTCCACGATCGCGGCTGGCGCAAGCTCGGCAGCGGCATTCGCATCGTCCGGCAGCGCGGCGTCCTCCTCCGCACGCTGACCACGATGTTCCTGTTCTCGCTGTTCTGTCTCCCGTACGTCGGTCTGTTCCCGTCGGTCGCCCGGCTCAACCTCGGTCTCGACCCGGAGGGCGGCTCGTACAAGTTGCTCTACATCGTGTGGGGCCTCGGCGCGTTCCTCGGTGCCCTGGCCGTCGGCACGTTGTTCGCCCGGCGCGACACCCGGCGCCTGATCCCGCTCGGCATGCTGCTGTTCGCCGGCGCTCTGGGAACGTTCGCGATGCTCGACAACTGGGTCCTCGCGTTACCGGTCGCCGGAGCGCTCGGGTTCGTCTACTTCATGACTGCGACCGCGCTCGCGAGCGTGTTGCAGCGCAACCTGGCCGACGAGGAACGCAGCGTCACCATGCCCCTGTGGTTCATGGCGTTCGGCGGGACGGTGCCCGTCGGCAACGTGGCGTTCGGGCCGCTCATGGACATCATCGGCGCTCGCTGGGTGCTCGCGATCGGAGCCCTCAGTGCGCTCGCCCTCGCGTGGTGGAGCGACCTGAAGCGACTCGACGAGGACGACTTCCTCCCCGAAGAGGTCGGCGGCGAGCCGTTCCGGCCCGTCAACGCCAACCGGTTGTTCTGACCGACACTTCGAGCTCGTCGTCAGCGGCGGCCGACCACGTCGACCGGGGTCTCGAACTCGCCGTACGTGTGGACGAACGCCTCGCGGTCGTCACCGGGTGGCGTCAGCCAGACCGTGACGCGGCATTCGGGATCACCCACCGCGATCCGTTGCTCGAGGTCGACCGCGGCAGCGCCGCGGTTGCGTCGGGCGATCCCGCCGAACACGCTCGACGTCATCCGGCAGAGCGAAGGGGCCCGCGTCACCGCCTCGCCGAAGGGACACCGCGTGTTGGCGAGCACGATGCGATCGGCGTCGGCCTCGACCACCGAGAACTCACCGCCGATCGCCGCCTTCAGTTCGACGAACAGCTCCGCCATCTCCGAATTCGCGAGATCTCCCTCGATCTGGCGCGCCTCGCGGAACGCGTCTTCCATCCGGCCACCGACATCGGTCCCGACCTGGGCGACCAACGTCTCGGCCGCGTCGGGTCCGGTTGCCAACTCGGCCGTCTGTGCCAGTTGCACCACCAGGGCCCGGAGGAACGATTCGCGCCCGAACGTCCCGTTCGGGCCCACCTCGTCGGCGGCGGGAAGCGACGCCAGCGGTGAGGGCGGCAGGTCGATGTCGAGCGTCGCGGCGCGGTCGACGGGGAGTTCGGCGACCACCACCGAGCCCCGCCCCTGCTTGGCCGTGACCGTCAGCTGCGAGGCCAGCGCGCCGGAGATCATGAGGCCGCGCCCGCGTACCGAGGTCGGGTCGGGCGTCGGGAGCTCGTCGAGTTCGAACCCCTCGCCCAGATCGTGAACGGTCAGCACCGGGTGCGACCGTCCCCAGTCGAGCGACACCCAGATCGGACCGTCGCTGTTCTGGATCGCGTTGGTCAGCAGCTCGGACGCGACGATGAGGGCTCCGCCCACGTCGGCATCGACAGCTGCGTGCCGTTCGAGATGTTTCCCGAGCGCTTGTCGGAACGATCGCACGTGCGCCGGGTCGTTCGGCATGTACCAGTCCACGAGTCCTCCGTTGTCGACGCGAACCTTAACCAGCGGGGTCGGCGAGCAAACCTTCGACCGCCCGTTCGAGGCGCGCAGCGCGGCTGGCCTTGACGAGCACGACGTCGCCGTGTCCGATCGATCCGAGGGCCTCGCCCACGGCGTCGGGACCGTCGACGCCCTCGACGCCGTAGAGGTCGGTGCCGACCGGCACGATCTCGATGCCCAGCGCCGCGGCGTCATCGGCGACCCGCCGGTGGCCGGCGACCGGATCGTCGAGCTCACCCATCGCTCCGAGCACGGCGATGCGACGCGTGGCCGTCATCCGGCTGACGGCGGTGAGCGCGGCGCGCATCGAGTCGGGGTTCGCGTTGTACGCGTCGTTGATCACGATCGCTCCGGTCGCCGTCCGCTCGACCTGCATACGCATGCCGGACACCGACGCGGTGCGCAGTGCGTCGACGGCCGGTTCGATCCGGCCGTCGATCACACCGGCGACGGCGATCGCCGCGGCCGCGTTCGATGCCATGTGCGCCCCGCTCGCAGCGAGCTCCACCTCGGCCGACCCCCACGGGGTGCCGATTCGGAACCGTGGGCGAGCGAGTTCGTCGAGTTCCAGACCGGAGATGCGGACCTCGCCGGCGACGCCGAACGTGACGACGCTCCCCCGACTGCTCGACCACATCGCCGCCACCCGCGGATCGTCGGCGTTCAACACGGCGGTGCCGCCAGGCGGCAGCGCCTCGACCAGTTCGCGCTTGGCCCGTGCCACCCCGTCGATGCCGCCGACCCGCTCGGTGTGCGACGCAGCGACGGCGGTGACGACCCCGATCGTCGGCAGGGCGACGTCACACAGGCGGGTGATCTCACCGAAGCCACGCATGCCCATCTCCACCACGAGCGCCTCCGTGCCGTCGGGCGCTCCGAGGATCGTCACCGGCAACCCCTGCTCGTTGTTGAAGCTCCTGACGTTGGCGGTGACCTGGCGGGTGGCTCCGAGGGCCGCCAGTGTGAAGTCTTTCGTGGTGGTCTTGCCGACGCTGCCGGTCACGCCGACGACGGGAATGTCCCAACGTCGCCGCGCCCAGGCCGCCAGCGACATCAGCGCGGCCGCGGTGTCGTCGACCCGGATCGCGGTACCCCCGATCGGCTCGCCGGCGGTGAGGTAGGCGCCCGCCCCTGCGTCGAGCGCACCCTGGACGAACTCGTGGCCGTCGCGCTCCGCGACGATCGGCACGAAGAGCTGACCCGGTTCGATCGAGCGTGAGTCGAACGAGGCGCCATCGATCTCGACGTCGGGGCCGACGAGACGACCACCGGTCGCTTCGGCCACCTGGGATGACAGCAACCTCATGCCGGGGAACGGTACCGTCGTGGGGTGAGCGGTGAGCGCATCAACCTGGTCGTCCTGTTCGGTGGGCAATCGGCCGAACACGACGTGAGTCGCACCACGGCGGCCCACGTGCTGGCGGCGGCCGACCCGGCCAAGTACCGGGTCACACCGATCGGGATCTCGACCGACGGCGAGTGGGCGATCGCCACCGAGGCAGCGGCCGCACTGGCCGCCGGCCCGCATGCACTGCCGGCCAAGCTCGACCCGACCGGCGAGCGCCTCTCGCCCACGACCCTGCTCGGCGAGGCGGCCGAGAGTGTCGAGCGGACAGTCGTCCTGCCGCTGCTGCACGGCCCCATGGGTGAGGACGGCACCGTGCAGGGCCTGCTCGAGTTGGCCAACGTCGCCTACGTCGGCGCGGGCGTGCTCGGTTCGGCTGTCGCCATGGACAAGGCGATGGCCAAGCAGGTGCTGACCGCAGCCGGCATCGCCCAGGCGCGTTTCCGATCCTTCGCCGAACACCAGATCACCCCATCGCTCCCCGCCGAACTCGCCGCCGAACTCGGCCTGCCCTGCTTCGTCAAGCCCGCCAACATGGGGTCCTCGGTCGGCGTCAGCAAGGCGACCACCGTCGAATCGCTCCGCGATGCGATCGACCTCGCACTGACCTACGACGAGTGGATCGTCGTCGAGGAGGCGATCGTCGGGCGCGAGATCGAGATCGCCGTGATCGGCAACCAGGATCCGTTCGTGTCGGTGCCCGGAGAGATCGTCCCGGGCGACGAGTTCTACAGCTACGACGACAAGTACGTGAACGACGCGAGCACCGGCATCATCCCGGCGCCGATCACCGCCGACCAGACCGCGGAGATCACCGCCATGGCGTTGGACGTCTACCGCGCACTGCGCTGCGACGGCCTCGCTCGGTGCGACTTCTTCCTCGAGGAATCCGGCGACGCTCGAGGGTTCCTGTGCAACGAGGTCAACACGATGCCGGGGTTCACCCCGATCTCGATGTTCCCGAAGATGCTGATCGCGAGCGGCATGACGTATCCCGAGATCATCGACCGCCTGGTCGAACTCGCGATCGAACGCCACCAGCGGCGCCGTCGGAACACCAAGCACTGACCGCAGCCCGCCGACCTACGATCGGCGGATGAGCGAACGACGACACATCAGCCACGGCAGCCCGCTCGAGGAACAGATCGGGTACTCACGAGCCGTGGTCGACGGTCGCTGGGTGTTCGTGGCCGGCACCACCGGGTTCGACTACTCGACGATGACGATCTCCGACGACATCGTGGAGCAGGCCGACCAGACGCTCGCCAACATCGCCGACGCACTCGAACGCGCCGGTTCGTCACCCGACGACGTCGTCCGCGTCACCTACATCCTGCCCGACGCCGACGACTTCGAGCCGTGCTGGCCGGCACTCCGCCGCTTCTTCCTCCGAGCGAAGCCGGCCGCGACGATGACCGTCGCCGGCCTCGCCGACCCGCGCATCAAGATCGAGATCGAGGTCACGGCGCTGAAGCCCGGCACGGTCTGACCGGCCCCGTCCGCCGCCGCGGCCCGGTCGCAGACGAAATCGCCGAACGTGACTCGTCGAACGATCTAGGTTGCCCGCATGTCGCATCTCCGAACCAGATGGTCCGCGATCGGAGCCGCTGTCGCGGTGACGCTGGGAGCCGGAGGGATCGGTCTCGTCTCCGCGACGACACCGGCCGACGCCGTCGCTTTCGTGCCGATCACGCCGTGTCGCGTTGCCGACACGCGTCCCGAGTTCAACACCGGTCCGCGCGACACACCGCTCGGACCCGACAGCATCCACACGATCGCGGCTCACGGAGACAACGGCGATTGCGTCGGCATCCCAGCGACGGCAACCGGGCTCTCGCTCAACGTCACTGCCCTCGGTGCGACCTCACCGACGTTCCTCACGGTGTGGGCAGAGGACGCTACGCAGCCGACCGCGTCCAGCCTGAACCCGGTTCCCGGACAACCCCCGACTCCCAATGCGGTGACGACCGGCATCTCGGCGGCCGGCGAGTTCAACATCTACAACCTCGCCGGAACCGTCGATGTGATCGTCGACATCAACGGGTACTACACGGATCATGGCCACGACGACCGGTACTACACCAAGGCGCAGATCGACGAGCAGATCACCGGGTTCACCCGGACGGTCGTCGTGAACGCGAGCGACGATCGGGCCGCCAACGGCGCCGCGCTCGTCGCGGCCGTTGCCGAGGTGAACGCGCAGCACCCCTCGGCCGCCGGTCCCTGGGCGATCTTCCTGGAGCCCGGCGACTTCGAGCTCACCACCGCGTTGTACATTCCGGACTTCGTCGCGGTCACGGGCTCGGGGATCGGGGCCACGCGGATCACCAGCCCGGCCGGCGACCCCGGCGATCCGGTCCTGCTCGACTTCGGCGTCGGCGAGCTGCGCGACCTCACGGTGTCCGGGACGGACCAGTTCACGCTCGCACGATCGAACGACGAGCTTCGGGTCGAGAACGTCAGGTTCATCTCCGACGGCGGCCAGCCGGTTCTGCTGCGGTTGACGGGAGGGACGCACTCGATCGTCGACAGTGAGTTCATCATCTCGGCGTCGACGAACGCCGTCGCCGTGTCGCCGACGAACGCGGCCGTGACGATCCGGGGAACGACGATGAACGCCCTCTCGGGCACCTCGGTCGAACTCGTCTACATGGACGGTGGCACGGTCGAGATCGAGAACTCCCGACTCGAAGGCTTCGCCATCGGCATCTTCTCGTGCTGCACCAACGCCGGCGGTTCGGTCCACGTCCGCAACTCGAGCATCGATGTGACCCGCACGTCGATGGCGGCCAACACCGTGGCGCTGACGGCGACGGTCGAGAACTCGACCATCGCGACGGCAGCCACCTCGGTCTTCAGTAGCAGTTCCGTCGGCACCTCGTTCACATCTCGAAACTCGGTCCTTCGAGGCGGCACCGTCACCGCGCCGACCGAGTCGTGCTACGGCACCACGACGGCAGCGTCGTTCCTCACCAACACCTGCCCGTGATCCCGGTCGGCCACGGCGCCGGAGGGTGACTCAGACCTGACCGTCCGCTGCGTCTGCGAGGGCTTCGATCGCCAGCGGAGACGGCGTGGCACGCGGGCCCGACCCCGCGAAATCGAGTTGGCGCCACGCCTCGTAGACGACGACCGACACGGCGTTGGCGAGGTTGATGCTGCGACTCGATGGGCGCATCGGGATGGTGAGCGTGCCGTCGTTCCTCGTGTCGCCGAGGACATCGGCCGACAACCCGGTGCGCTCGGTGCCGAACACGAAGACGTCGTCGACTCGGTACTCGACGTCGGTGAACCGCTGCGTGCCGGCCGCCGAGAAGGCGAACCAGCGACCGGCGAGCATCGCCCTGGCCGCCTCCACGTCGGGGTGGATGGTCACGGACGCGAACTCGTGATAGTCGAGTCCACCGCGTCGGAGCCGGGCGTCGTCGGAACGGAACCCGAGCGGCTCGACCAGGTGCAGCGCCGCTCCGGTGTTCGCGCACAGTCGGATGATGCTGCCCGTGTTGGGTGCGATCTGCGGTTCGACGAGGACGACGTGCATCAGATCGGGGCGAGCGCAGCTCGGAGGAACGCCCGGAGCTCGTCGCGCAGGTGGCGCAGCCCGACCGCGCTCGCCTTCCAGCCGACGGCCCGCAGAGCTTCCGGTTCGGTGGCGATGCCGGTCACCGTCGCGTACGCCAGTGAGGTGATCAGCCCCGGGTCGGCGCGTCGCAGATTGCCCTTGTCCATCTCCAGCGACATGTACTCGACGCACCGTTCCACGAGTGGTTGCACATGGTGGCGGAGTCGATCGGCCTGCGCCGCCGGCAGGCGACTCACCTCACGGACCAGACCGAGCAGTGCCGGTCGGCGGACGGCCGGGCGGAACACGGCTCTGACCACGGCATCGATGCGTTCGAGCGGATCATCGGAGGCCGAGCGGACCGCGGCATCGATGACCACGACGAGCTCGGCCGCCACCGACTCGAGCACGGCATCGACCAACTCGTCCTTCGACGGAAACCAGTACAGCACCGTCTGCTTGCGGACACCGACGAGACGAGCGATCTCGTCGAGCGAGACCGCGTCGACCCCGCGCACCCCGAACTGATCGATGGCCACATCGAGGATGCGCTGTCGTGTCGGCTTGTCGATCATGAGGGTCGGAGCTCGCTCTCGATCGTGGCGACGGAGGACGGGACGTGCTCCGCGCAGGGATTGATCATCTCTCTACCAAATGGTAGACATGTCCATTGTGATCGCTGCATCGCTCGCTGGCAAGCGGATTGCCATCACCGGCTCGACCGGGTTCGTGGGCACCGCCCTGGTGGAGCGCCTGCTCCGTGGCGTGCCCGACTGCGAACTGATCCTGCTCGTTCGCGACGGTCAGCGCACGCCGGCGCCCCGACGCGTCGAGAAGGAACTCCTCAAGAACGACGCCTTCGACCGGCTCCGCGAGCAACACGCCGCGCCCGATGCGACCGAGACGTTCGCCGAGATGACCGCCCGCCGGATCACGACCGTCGCCGGCGACGTCAGCTCCGACGGGCTCGGACTGAACGACGAGCACCGGGCGATCTGGGCCACGGCCGACGTGATCATCCACTCGGCGGCGACCGTGTCGTTCGACTCGCCGCTCGACCGGGCCGTGGAGATCAACCTGCTCGGCCCGACCCGGATCGCCCAGCTGTGTCACGAACTCGGGGTCACGCCGCACCTGGTCGCCGTCAGCACCTGCTACGTCGCCGGCAACCGCCGCGGCAACGCACCGGAAGAACTCGTCAGCGAGGGCCCGTTCGACATGGGGTCGAGCTGGCAGGCCGAGGTCGCCGCCGCACGTCGCCTCAAGGGCGACACCGAGGCCCTGAGCCGTCAGCCCGACGAGCTCACGCGATTCCGCAAGGAGGCGCGCGCCGAACTCGGTGCCGCCGGCGCACCCGCTCTCGCCGCCAAGACCGAACAGCTCCGCGAGCGGTGGGTGAAGGACCAGCTCATCCGGGCCGGCATCGCCCGGGCCGGAAGCCTCGGCTGGCCCGATGCCTATGCGTACACGAAGGCGCTCGGCGAGCAGGCGCTGACGGATTCCAAGGGTGACGTGCCGGTGTCGATCGTGCGGCCGTCGATCATCGAGTCGGCGTGGGCCGAGCCGAAGCCCGGCTGGATCCGTGGGTTCCGCATGGCCGAGCCGGTCATCATCTCCTACGCACGTGGGCTGCTCAAGGAGTTCCCCGGGGTGCCAGAGGGCACCGTCGACGTCATCCCGGTCGACATCGTCGTCGCCGCGATCATCGGCGTCGCCGCGGCCGGACCCGAGCGGGCACCGGCGATCACGCAGGTCGCCTCCGGCGGCGTCAACCCGCTCAAGTACCGGGCAATGATCGACTACATCAGCGGCTGGTTCACCGAGCATCCGCTGTACGACGCGGCCGGTCAGCCGATCCTCGTGCCCGAGTGGAACTTCCCCGGCCGCGGCAAGGTCGAGAGCCAGCTCAACCGGGCCATGGCCGTGCTCACCCGCACCGAGAAGGTCCTCAACGCACTCCCCCTGCGCGGCAGGCAGGCCGAGTTCACGGCGACACTCGAAGACAAGCGCAGTGAGATCGAGACCGCCAAGCAGTACGTCGAGCTGTACGGCCTCTACACCGAGTGCGAGGCGATCTACCAGGTCGACAACCTGCTCGCACTCTGGGACACGCTCGACGCCGACACGCAGGCGACCTTCAACTTCGACCCGCGGGTCGTCGACTGGGAGTACTACGTCACCCAGATCCACCTGCCGTCGATCGTGCAGCACGCACGCGTCAAGACGACACCCGGCAAGTCGCGCAGCACCGACCGAGCGACCCGGCTCCGCAAGCAGGTGCTCGACCCTCGACGCCAGGTCGTGGCCTTCGACCTCGAGAACACACTGATCGCGTCGAACGTGGTCGAGAGTTACTCGTTCCTCGCCACTCGCCGCCTCAACGGTCCGGAACGTGCCCGCTACGTGATGCGCACGCTCACCGAAGCCCCTGGGCTGCTGAAGATGGACCGCCGTGACCGCACCGACTTCCTGCGCCACTTCTACCGCCGCTACGAAGATGCACCGGTCGAGCAGATCGAGGCCGACGCCAGGGCGATGATGCACCAGCTGATCCTCACGAAGAGCTTCCCCGAGGGTCTCCGCCGGGTGCGTGAGCACCGGGAGCTCGGCCACCGCACCGTGCTGATCACCGGCGCCCTCAGCTTCGCGGTCGAGAACCTGCGGCCGCTGTTCGACGAGATCTTCGCCGCCGAGATGAGCATCCGGCCCGACGGCACGTACTCGGGCGAGATGAGCACCGTGCCGCCCACCGGCGAGGCCCGCGCCCAGCTGCTGTCCGACTACTGCGACGCCGAGGGGTTCCGGCTCGACGAGTGCGTGGCGTACGCCGACTCGTCGTCCGACCTGCCGCTGTTCGAGGCGGTCGGGTTCCCGGTCGCCGTCAACCCCGAGACCCGCCTGGCCAACATCGCCCGCAAGCGCGGCTGGCTGGTCGAGAACTGGTCGAAGGCCAAGGGCGCACCGAAGCCGCTGCTGCCGATCGGCGACATGCTCGCCGAGTCCGAGCGCCGGAAGGTGTTCTCATGAATCGCGACTTGAGTTGCGAGTTGTGCCGGGAGGTCGAGCGGATAGGTGAGGCTCTGCCGAACCTGGCCGCTCGACACTCCCAATGGATACGGGGAGGAATCAGCGGAATGAAAAGGAGCGGAGCGACCTATCCGCTGATCCTCCAGGCACAACTCGTGATGGGGGGTTTCCGATGAGGGCGTTGCAGATCCGCCGTTCGGCCGGCAAGTTCGGCATGGCCCGGATCGCGTCGGCGGTCGCTCCAGCCACCGCTGCCCGCATCGGTCCACTCGAACTCCGCACGATCGACGACCCCGAGTGCCCCGGCGACGGCTGGCACCGGGTCAACACCCGGCTCGCCGGCATCTGCGGGTCCGACCTGTCGTTGGTCGAAGGACACGCCTCCACGTACTTCGACGACTACGTCAGCTTCCCGTTCGTGCCCGGCCACGAGGTCGTCGGCGAACTCGACGACGGCACACGAGTGATCCTCGAACCGGTGCTCGGCCACGAAGCTCGTGGGCACACTCCCCCGTTCGAGGGCGCTGCACCCGGCGACGGCGACGACTACGCCCACGTGGCCACCGTCTCGGTGAACGGCATGGTCGACGCCGGAATCCAGACCGGGTTCTGCTGCTCGACCGGCGGCGGTTGGGCACCCTGGTTCTGGGCCCACGAGTCACAGCTCCACCGGATCGACGACTCGATGCCCGACGAGCGCGCCGTGCTCGTGGAGCCGCTCGCCGGCGGCATCCACGCCGCGCTGCTCGCCTGGCCGACCGTGCGGGGCGCCGAGAAACCGATCGTCGCCGTGCTCGGCGCCGGCACGATGGGCCTCGCCGCGATCGCCGGCCTGCGCCGCTACGTGCCCGGTGTCCGGATCGTCGTCGGTGCCCGCTACCCACACCAGATGGCACTCGCCACGGCGATCGGCGCCGACATCGTGGTCCAGGCGGCCAAGCTCGACCGTGCGGTCCGTCGTGAGGCCGGCTGCCACCTGATCGGCGACACGCTGTCGTCGGGCGCGCACGTCACGATCGACGCCGTCGGGAACAGCGACTCGATCACCGACTGCCTCCGCATCACCCGCCCCCGTGGCCGGGTCGTGTTGATGGGCATGCCGGCCGAGGTCCGGCTCGACCTCACGGGGCTCTGGCACCGGGAAACCGAACTCAAGGGTGCGTACACGTACGGCACCGAGACGATGCCCGACGGCACCACCGCCCGCACGTTCGATCTCGCGATCGACACTGTGAACCACTACGAGGCCGAGCGTCTGCTCTCGGCCACCTACACGCTCGACGATCACGTCGACGCCGTCGCCCATGCTGCCGCAGCGGGCCGACGCGGCGCCGTCAAGATCGCCTTCGACCTGAGGAGCAACGCCTGATGATCGTGTCCAGCACCGATCGCGAGTTGTGCCTGGCACAACTCGCGATGACCGAGGGTGAGCGCTGATGCCCCGTCCCGGATTCGTCCTCGACGTCGATCGTTCGACGCCGCCCATCCTGTTCTGGCGCGGCGAGAACTTCAGCCTCGAGAAGCTGCCCGCCGACCGCAGCCGTGTGATCTACCCGGCCGAGCCGCTGCCAGGCCTCGACGACGTCGACGGCGCGATCCGCAACGCGCTGCTCAACCCGATCGACATGGACCCGTTGCCGGCGCTGCTCAAGCCCGACATGAAGCTCACGATCTGCTTCGACGACGCCAGCCTGTCACTGCCCAAGATGCGGCGACCCGACAACCGCCAGCGCATCATCGAAGCCGTGCTCGACCTGGCCGCTGCGGCCGGCGTCGACGACATCCACCTGATCGCCGCGCTCGGCCTGCACCGTCGCATGCACGACTACGAACTGCGTCACGTGCTCGGCGACCGCATCTTCGATGCGTTCCACCCGCGCGGCATGCTGTACCAGCACGACGCCGAGGACTACGACAACCTGACCGTGATCGGCGAGACCGACCAGGGTGAGGTGCTCGAGATCAACAAGCGGGTCGCCGACTCCGACCTCGTCGTGTACGCCAACCTCAACCAGGTCGCGATGGACGGCGGCTGGAAGTCGATCACGACCGGTGTGGCCAGCTACCGCTGCCTCAGCTTCCACCACAACCCACAGACACTGCAGAACACCCGCAGCCTCATGGACCGCCACAAGAGCGACCTCCACAAGAGCGTCTGGCGGCTCGGCAAGGTCCTGCAAGATCACGGCCCGCAGATCTTCACGGTCGAAACCACGATCAACAACGACGCGTTCCCGTCGCCGTTCGACTTCCTCTCCAAGCGCGAATGGGAGTGGACGGCGAAGGACCGCGCGTTGTTCCTCGGCACGCAGAAGTCGCTGAACCGCACCCCGAACCGCCTCGCCCGCAAGATCTTCCACGGCATCGAGGCGCCATACGCGATGACCAGCGTGCAGGCCGGGTTCACGCCCTCGGTGCACGAGCACACGCTCGAACACGTCCACGCCCAGCACATCGTGCCGGTCGAGGGGCAGACCGACATCCTCACCATGGGCATCCCGTTCATCAGCCCGTACAACCCCGAGGGCATCATGAACCCGATCCTCGTGATGTGCATGGGGCTCGGCTACCTGTTCAACATGTACCGCAACAAGCCGCTGGTGCGCGAGGGCGGGGTCGTGATCATGACCCACCCGACGTACCGCGAGTTCAACCCGGTGCACCACCCGAGCTACATCGACTTCTTCGACGAGGTGCTCGCCGACACCACCGACCCGGTCGTGATGAGCGAGAAGTGGGAGCAGAAGTACGCCGAAGACGAGTGGTACCGCCACCTGTACCGCACCGGCAACGCCTACCACGGCGTGCACCCGTTCTACGCCTGGTACTGGGGTGCACACGGTCAGCAGTGGGCCGGCAAAGTGATCATCGTCGGCGGCGACCCGTCGACGGTGCGCCGCCTCGGCTTCACGCCGGCCAGCACGATGGACGACGCGTTCGAGATCGCCAGCGACGTCGTCGGCCGCACCCCGACCATCTCCCACCTCCACGTGCCGAGCGTGCTCGTTGCCGACGTCGTCTGACCCATGGCTGCCGTCGACCGATACCTGAAGAGCGGGCAGCGCGCCGTCGGCAAGGTCGAGCGCGCCGTGCAGAAGGCCGCCAGGCCGCTGCGCTCGTGCGGGTTCCCGTACCGGGCCCCGAACGTGCCGAAGGGTGTCGAGGTGCCGGTCGAAGAATCGAAGCTCGGCGCCAACTACGACACCGAATGGGCACGCAAGCCGATCTCGCGTGCGGTGCGTGGCGTGTTCACCGAGGGCCCGTTGCGGCTGGCGGTCAAGGGCATCGCCAATTCGGAGGTCAAGGGCGTCGACCGGCTCGCCGACCTGATGCGGCTCGACGACCCGCCGCCGGTGATCTTCGCCCCCAACCACCACAGCCACGTCGACACCGGGTTGATGATCCGGTCGATCCCGATGTGCTGGCGCCGCGAACTCGTCGTGGCCGCCGCCGCCGACTACTTCTTCGACAAGCAGTGGAAGGCTGCCGTTTCGGCGCTGACGCTCAACGCGATCCCGATCGACCGCGAGGTCACCGGGCGCAAGTCGAGCGACATGTTCCGCGACCTCGTCGCCGACGGCCACAGCCTGCTGATCTACCCGGAGGGCGGCCGCTCCCCCGACGGCTGGGGTCAGGAGTTCAAGGGCGGCGCGGCCTACCTGTCGTCACGCACGGGCGCACCGGTGGTGCCGGTGTTCATCGACGGCACCGGCGCGATCTTCGGCAAGGGCATGAAGCGCCCCAAGCCCGGCCGCACGAAGGTGATCTTCGGCGCTCCGCTGCGCCCGGCCGAGGGCGAGAACACCCGCCGGTTCAACGCCCGCATCGAGGCCGCGGTCACGCGACTCGGCGACGAGGCGATCACCGACTACTGGACGGCCACCAAGCGGGCAGCGAACGGCACGAACCCGAAGCTGACGGGCCCGGAGTACAACGGTTGGCGTCGAGAGTGGGAACTCAGCGAGCGCCGCAAGCTCGGCGCCGCCGGCCTGCGTCGGCGCCAGAAGCGTCGCTGGCCCGACCTCGGCTGACGTCGGCACGCATCACGAGTTGCGCCTGGCACAACTCGTGATTCAGTCGCAGGAGCCGCCGGCGGGGATGTTGAGCGTGGCCCCGACCAGGAAGGTGTCCATGACACCGCCCGGGTTCGCGGCGTAGAGGTCGTCGGTGCTGATGTCGTACTGGTTGGCGACCTTGGTCGGATTCTCGCCCGCCACGATCTCATGTGTGCAGGCAACGCCGTCGGTGCCGGTGTCACCGTCGTCATCACCGTCGTCATCACCATCGTCGCCACCGGAATCCGTGCCCGGGTCGGTGTCGCCACCCGTGTCGGTGTCGGTGGCCGTGCCGGGCACCAGCGCATCGGGCGGGATCTTGATCGTCTGGCCCGGCAGGATCAGCTGGTTGGCACCGTCGGCGAACTGGTTGTAGTTGATCAGCTGTTCGAGCGTGATGTCGTACAGCGCCGCGATCCGGCCGAGGCTGTCGCCACCCTGGATCTCGTAGGACTGCTCCGACGGCGAGCGGGTGCCGGCCACGAGGTCTTCGGGCGGCAACGTCGTCGTGGTCGTCGTAGTCGTGGCTGGAGCGACCTCGACGAAGCTGGTCGGCTGGATGTTCGCGATCGTCGCGCCGGCCCCGGTCGGGGTCGACCCGCCGCAACCTGAAGCCAGCAGCAACGGTCCGACGCCGAAAGCGGCGAGAGCGACGGCGCGCGGCGTGATCTGCATACGGCCCAGCGTAGGCGGTACGGCCGGTGAGACGGCAGCACCCGGCCGTCGGCCGAGGCGTCTCACATCAACGGGCGGTCGGTCGGCGCGATCGGCACGGGCAGCTTGGTCTCGCCCATCAGGTACCGGTCGGCACCAGCGGCAGCCGCCCGTCCCTCGGCGATCGCCCACACGATCAGACTCTGGCCGCGGCCCATGTCGCCCGCCACGAACACGCCGGGAACCTTGCTCATGTACTCGGCGCTGCGCTTGACGTTGCCGCGCTCGTCGTACTCCACGCCGAGCTGTTCGAGCCACGAACCCTGCTCGGGACCGACGAAGCCGAGCGCGAGGAACACGTAGTCGGCGGGCAGTTCGCGGTCGGTGCCCTCGACCTGCTGGAAGCGACCGTCGACCATCTCGACCTCGTGGATCGACAGGGCGCGGACGTTGCCCTCACCGTCGTCGAGGAACTCGGCGGTGTTCACGGCGTAGATCCGCTCGCCGCCCTCGTCGTGGGCCGACGTGACCTTGTAGACGAACGCGAACTGCGGCCACGGATTGGTCCCGGCCCGCTCCTCGGGTGGCCGCGGCATGATCTCGAGCTGGGTGACCGACGCAGCGCCCTGGCGGTGCGCCGTACCCAGACAGTCGGCGCCGGTGTCGCCACCACCGATGATCACCACGTGCTTGCCCTCGACGTCGATCGGCGAAGCCTCCATGTCGCCGAGCTGCACCCGGTTGGCGAGGGGCAGGTACTCCATCGCCTGGTGGATGTTGTTCAGCTCACGGCCGGGGACCGGCAGGTCACGCCACTTGGTCGCACCGCACGCCAACACGATCGCGTCGTACGACGCGTAGAGCACGTTGATGTCGACGTTCTCACCCACCACCGCGTTGGTGCGGAACTCGGTCCCCTCGGCCGACATCTGCTCGAGGCGTCGGTCGATGTGACGCTTCTCCATCTTGAACTCGGGGATGCCGTAGCGCAGCAGGCCACCGATCCGGTCGGCGCGCTCGAGCACCACGACCTCGTGGCCGGCGCGGGTGAGCTGCTGGGCGGCCGCCAATCCGGCAGGGCCCGACCCGATCACCGCAACGCGCTTGCCGGTCCTGACCGACGGCACCTGCGGGATGACCCAACCCTCGTCGAACGCCTTGTCGATGATCTCGACCTCGACCTGCTTGATCGCCACGGGCGGCTGGTTGATGCCGAGCACGCACGACGACTCGCACGGTGCCGGGCACAGCCGACCCGTGAACTCGGGGAAGTTGTTGGTGGCGTGCAGCCGATCGATCGCCTCGCGCCAGTGGTCGCGATAGACGAGGTCGTTCCAGTCGGGGATGAGGTTGCCGAGCGGGCAGCCGTTGTTGCAGAACGGGATGCCGCAGTCCATGCAGCGCCCGGCCTGGGTCTTCAGCTTGTCTTCGGGGAAGTCTTCGTAGACCTCCTTCCAGTCCTTCAACCGGACCGGAACCGGTCGATACTGCGGAACCTCGCGGTCCCACTTCAGAAAGCCAGTCGTCTCGCCCATCTCAGACCCTCGCAGATTCCATGATTCGGGTGGTCGTCTCGTCGTCGCTCAGGCCGGCCGCCTCGGCGTCGGCCATCACGGCCAGCACCCGCTTGTAGTCGGTCGGCATCACCTTGCGGAACTTGCTGACCTCGACGTTGAAGGCCTTCAACATCCGCCGCGCGACCGCCGAACCGGTGTACTCGAGATGACGCCCGAGGGTCTGGTGCAGGAAGTCGCGATCCGATTCGTCGAGCTGCTCGATCTCGACCATCTCGTAGTTGACCTTGCGATCGAAGTCGTTGTTCCGGTCGTACACGTAGGCGATGCCGCCCGACATGCCCGCACCGAAGTTGCGTCCGGTCGGGCCCAGCACGACGACGCGACCGCCGGTCATGTATTCGCACCCGTGGTCGCCGACGCCTTCGACGACGGCGGTGGCACCGGAGTTGCGGACGCAGAACCGCTCACCGACCATGCCACGCAGGTAGATCTCGCCGCTGGTCGCGCCGTAGCCGATCACGTTGCCGGCGATCACCTGGTCTTCGGCGACGAACGGGGCCGCCTCGGACGGGCGCACGATCAGCTTGCCGCCCGAGAGTCCCTTGCCGAGGTAGTCGTTGGTGTCGCCGACCAGTCGCATGGTGATGCCCTTGGGCACGAACGCACCGAAGCTCTGCCCGGCCGAACCGGTGAACTCGATCTTGATCGTGTCGTCGGGCAGCCCTGCGCCCTTCCAGACCTTGGTGACCTCGTGGCCGAGCAGCGTGCCGACCGTGCGGTTGACGTTGCGGATCGGCAGCTCGATCTCGACGGGGGTGCCCTCGGTGATCGCCGGCTGTGCCCGACGGATCAGCTCCTGGTCGAGCGCCTCGTCGAGCCCGTGATCCTGGCCGACCGTCTGGCGGAACGCCTGGTCGTACGGGTTCTCGACGATCTGGAGGATCGGGCTGATGTCGAGACCGCTCGCCTTCCAGTGATCGACGGCCGGCTGCACGTCGAGCGCCTCGACATGACCGATCATCTCGTCCATCGTGCGGAACCCGAGCTGCGCCATGTACTCACGGATCTCCTCCGCGATGTACTCGAAGAAGTTCACGACGAACTCGGGCTTGCCCGTGAACCGCTTGCGGAGTTCGGGGTTCTGCGTGGCGACGCCCACCGGACACGTGTCGAGGTGGCAGACACGCATCATCACGCAGCCCGACACCACGAGCGGCGCGGTGGCGAAGCCGAACTCCTCGGCTCCGAGCAGCGCGGCGACGACGACGTCACGGCCCGTCTTCAGCTGACCGTCGGCCTGGACGACGATGCGGTCGCGCAGCCCGTTGAGGATCAGCGTCTGCTGCGTCTCGGCGAGGCCCAGTTCCCACGGGCCGCCGGCGTGCTTCAGGGATGTGAGCGGTGATGCACCCGTTCCACCGTCGTGACCGGAGATCAGCACCACGTCGGCCTTCGCCTTGGAGACACCGGCGGCGACGGTGCCGACCCCCATCTCGGCGACGAGCTTGACGTGGATGCGCGCCTCGGGGCTCGCGTTCTTGAGGTCGTGGATCAGCTGCTTGAGATCCTCGATCGAATAGATGTCGTGGTGCGGCGGCGGGCTGATCAGCCCGACACCCGGCGTGGAGTGCCGGGTCTTGGCGATCCACGGGTACACCTTGTGGCCGGGCAGCTGCCCACCCTCGCCGGGCTTGGCACCCTGCGCCATCTTGATCTGGATGTCGTCGGAGTTGGTGAGGTACTCGCTGGTGACGCCGAACCGGCCGGAGGCGACCTGCTTGATCGACGAGCGGCGGGTCGGGTCGTAGAGCCGATCGGCGTCTTCGCCACCCTCACCCGTGTTCGACTTGGCGCCGAGCTGGTTCATCGCCACCGCGAGCGTCTCGTGGGCCTCGGCCGAGATCGACCCGTACGACATCGCCCCGGTCGAGAACCGCTTCACGATCTCGCTGACCGGCTCGACCTCGTCGATCGAGATCGGCGTGCGGCCGTCGGCGAACTTGAACAGGCCACGCAGCGTCGCCAGGTTGGTCGACTGGTCGTCGACCCGCGACGTGTACTCCTTGAAGATGTCGTACCGCTTCGACCGTGTGGCGTGCTGCAGCTTGAACACGGTCTCGGGGTTGAACAGGTGGTACTCGCCCTCGCGACGCCACTGGTACTCGCCGCCGAGCTCGAGCTTGCGGTGGGCGCGCTCCTCGGGACGCTTCGGGTTGGCGACGGAGTGGCGCATCTGGATCGCGGTCGCGATCTGATCGAGGCCGATGCCGCCGAGTCGGCTGACCGTGCCGGTGAAGTACTTGTCGACGAGTTCGTCGCCGAGTCCGATCGCCTCGAAGATCTGCGCACCGGTGTACGACGCGACCGTCGACACGCCCATCTTCGACATGACCTTGAGCACGCCCTTGCCGCAGGCCTTGATGTAGTTCTTGATCGCGACGTGCGGGTCGATCCCGCCGAGACCGTGCAGGCCTTCGGAGATCAGGTCCTCGATCGACTCGAACGCGAGGTACGGGTTGATCGCCCCGGCGCCGTACCCGATCAGGAGCGCCATGTGGTGCACCTCCCGGGCATCGCCGCACTCGACCACCAGACCGACCTGCGTGCGCTGCTTGGTGCGGACGAGGTGATGGTGCACGGCAGCGGTCAGCAGCAGCGACGGGATCGGCGCCTCGACCGAGTCGGCGTTGCGATCGCTCAGGACGATCACGCGGGCGCCACGTTCGATCGCGGAGGTGACCTCTTCGAAGATCGCGTCGAGCGACGTGCGCAACGACTCGCCACCGCCGGCCACGCGATACAGGCCCTTGACCACGTGCGCCGCGAGGCCGGGGAACTGTCCGCCGGCGTTGGCGTGGATGATCTTGGCCAGCTCGTCGTTGTCGATGATCGGGAACGGCAACGCCAACTGGCGGCAGCTCTCGGCACTCGGGGCGAGCACGTTGGCCTCGGGGCCGATCGACGACGCCACCGAGGTGACGACCTCTTCGCGGATCGCATCGAGCGGCGGGTTCGTCACCTGGGCGAACAGCTGGGCGAAGTAGTCGAACAGCAGCCGGGGACGCTGCGACAGCACCGCGATCGGGGTGTCGGTACCCATCGAGCCGAGTGGCTCCTTGCCGGTGAGGGCGGTCGGGGCGATGATCAGCTTGAGCTCTTCGTGCGTGTAGCCGAACATCTGCTGCCGACGCAGCACGCTGTCGTGGCTGAACACGATGTGCTCGCGCTCGGGAAGGTCGACCAGTTCGACCATGCCGTCGGCGAGCCACTGCTGGTACGGGTGCTCGCTCGCGAGCTGCTTCTTGATCTCCTCGTCGTCGACGATCCGTCCCTCGCGGGTGTCGATCAGGAACATCTTGCCCGGCTGCAGCCGTCCCTTGTTGACCACCTTGGCCGGGTCGATGTCGATCACGCCGACCTCCGACGCCATCACGACGAGATCGTCGTCGGTGACCCAGTATCGGCTCGGGCGCAGGCCGTTGCGGTCGAGCACGGCACCGATGATCTCGCCGTCGGTGAACGTGACGCTCGCGGGTCCGTCCCACGGCTCCATCACGCTGGCGTGGAAGCGGTAGAACGCCCGACGATCGGCGTCCATGTCGTCGTTGTTCTCCCACGCCTCGGGGATCATCATCAGCACGGCGTGGTGGAGGGGGCGTCCACCGAGGTGGAGGAGCTCGAGCGCCTCGTCGAAGCGAGCCGTGTCGGACGCGCCGGGGGTGCAGATCGGGAACGCCTGGTCGAGACCGGGCAGGTGCTCGCTCGCCGCCATCGCCTCGCGTGCCCGCATCCAGTTCTGGTTGCCCTGCACGGTGTTGATCTCACCGTTGTGCGCCACGTAGCGGTAGGGGTGGGCCAGCGGCCACGACGGGAAGGTGTTGGTCGAGAACCGCGAGTGCACGAGCAGCAGTGCACTCTCGATCCGAGGGTCGGTCAGGTCGGCGAAGAACTGGCCGAGCTGCGGCGTGGTCAGCATCCCCTTGTAGACCATCGTGCGGGCCGACAACGACGCGAAGTACATCTCCTCGTCACCGGTCGCGTGCTCGTGTTCGACCCGTTTGCGGGCGACGTACGTCCGCCGATCGAGCGCCACGCCGGCCTCGCCGTCGGGCGACGACACGAACAGCTGACGGAAACTCGGCATCGCAGCGCGGGCCGTCTTGCCGAGGCAGTCGGGGTTGACCGGCAGGTCGCGCCACCCGTGAACGGTCAGGCCCTCTTCGCCCATGATCGCCTCGATCCGCGCGATCACCTTGTCGCGGACGCTGTCGACGGCCGGCAGGAAGGCGATCCCGGCCGCGTACGAGCCGGCGGCGGGCAGTTCGAAATCGACCGAGTCCCGCAACAGCTTGTCGGGGACCTGGATCAGGATGCCCGCGCCGTCACCGGTGTCGGGCTCGGCACCGGTGGCGCCACGGTGTTCGAGATTCGTCAGGGCGAGCAGACCCGTCTGGACGAGCTCGTTGGAGCGCTCGCCCTTCATGTTCGCGACGAACGAAACGCCACATGCGTCGTGTTCGAACCGCGGGTCGTACAGGCCCGTGGGCCCAGGAGTCGTCAACATCAATACTCCACGTAAGTCGGGGGTTGGCTTGCAGGAGTCGGGACGACGTTGGCCCGAAGGAAAGTCAATACTACGCCACCGGAGGTCGAAACCGAAAACGCTTCCATCGCGACCGGACGGAAGGTGCGCCCGGATGACGGACCACCCGCTCCGCTCAGTCGTCGAAGTCGGCGGGTCGTCGCTCCATGTTGGACATGATCGCCTCGACCTGGTTCGGCGAGCCGATCTGCTCACCGATCAGCTGACGTTCGAGCGCGAACTGCTCCGCGGCGCCCTCGGTGAACATGTGGTTGAACGCCACCTTCGAGCCGCGCACGGCGCCGGGGCTGCGGGCGGCGATCTCGCGGGCGAGCGCCATGGCGTCGTCGTACGGCGTGTCGCTCAGCCGGGTGCACAGGCCGATGTCGAACGCCTCGCGGCCGTCGACCATCCGTGCGGTGTAGGTGAGTTCCCGTGCGATGTCGGAGCGGATCAACCGGCTGAGCATGAACGTGCCGGTCATGTCGGGCACGAGGCCCCAGTGCACCTCGCGGACGGACCACGTGGTGTCAGGGTGGGCAATGCGGATGTCGGCACCCATCGCGATCTGGAAGCCGCCACCGAGGGCATGACCGTGCACCGCTGCGATCACCGGCATCGGCAGCTCCTGCCACACCCAGCAGATCTGCTGGGCGCGGTGCGTGATCCGACCGTCGGGGAGGTCACCCGGGTTGCCTTGGGTGTCGCGCTCGCCCCCACCGGCCATGCCGGAGAACATCGAGAAGTCGAGCCCGGCACAGAACGACTCACCCTCGCCGGAGAGCACCACGACCCGGACGCCCTCGGCCGACTTCAGCGATTCACCGACCGCCTCGATCGCGGCGAACTGCTCGCCGTCGAGTGCGTTGCGTTTGTCGGCACGGTTGAAACGGACATCGGCGATGCCGTCGGCGATGGTGACGGTGACACGTTCGGACATGGCCCCGATTGTCGCAGGTCACCGCTTGCGAGCACGCAGCGTGTACGAGCACGGCAGCCGCTCGGGACGGTCGACGAGGCGGAACTCGCCGCCGCCCACGTCACGCATCGCGTCGCCCATCGGATTCCACGGCACGGTGTCGTGCTCGTCGAACATCGTGATGTCGAGCCCAGCCGACCACAGCGCGTTGAAGATCTCGGCGAGCCCGTGATTGAAGTGCATGATGTCGGGCGATTCGAGCGGTACGTCGTGGTCGACGTACGTCTCCTCCTCGGTGAACCGGATGCCCTCGGTCTCGAAATAGGGAAAGGCGAGCACGGGCAGGCCGTCGGGGCGCGGGTCGTCGAGTGCCCACAGCACGGGATGCCCCTCGCGGATGAACAGTTCACCACCCGGCTTCAACAGCGCGGCGACGGTGTCGGCCCAGCGGGCGACCGACGGCAACCAGCACAGCGCCCCGATGCCGGTGTAGACCAGGTCGAACCGTTCCCGCCCGAGCACGTCGGCAGCGTCGTAGACGTCGGCCTCGACGTACTCGACGTGCGGTCCGCCCTGCGCCGAGACCCGGCGCGCCTCGGCGAGTGCGGCGGCGCTGAAGTCGAGCCCCGTGACCGTCGCCCCGAGCCGGGCCAGCGACAGCGAGTCGTTGCCCATGTGGCACTGGAGGTGGACGACGTCGAGTCCGGTGACGTCGCCCAAGCGGGCACGATCGAACTCGACCACCTCGCTCAACAGCTCGGGTTCGGCGACGTACCGGTCGAGCCGGTACGCCGCGCTGGCCGCGTGAACCGGCACGCGCGACTCCCAGTTCGCGTGGTTGATCGACCGGGGGTCGACATCGTGTTCGTCGGAGTTCTCCTCGGTCATGCGCCCATGGTCACACATCACGGGCCCGAATCCGTCCGACGTCGCGGGGAGCTGCCACAATCGCCGGATGCGTCTCAATCTGTCAGCCGACGAAGTCCTCGCCACCACCCGTTCGGTCCGCAAGCGACTTGATTTCGACCGTCCCGTGGAGCGCGAAGTCGTCATGGAGTGCCTCGATCTCGCGTTGCAGGCGCCGACCGGATCCAACCGCCAGGGCTGGCAGTGGGTGTTCGTCGAGGACCAGGCCAAGAAGGACCGCCTCGCCGAGATCTACCGGGGGGCCTTCGAGCTCTACCGCCAGTTGCCTCGCGCCGAGTACGAGGCGGGCGACACCCGCGCCGACCGGATGGACGCGGTGGTCGACTCGGCGAGCTATCTCGCCGACAACTTCGAGAAGTCGCCGATCATGATGATCCCGTGCATCCAGGGTCGCGTCGACCCGCAGGGCGGCTCGGCGTCCGGCGCCGGCATGTGGGGATCGATCCTCCCCGCGGTGTGGAGCATGATGCTCGCGCTTCGAGAACGAGGGATCGGGTCGGCCTGGACCACGTTGCACCTGCTCGGCGACGGCGAGCGTGAGGCCGCCGAGCTGCTCGGCATCCCGTACGAGACCCACACGCAAGCGGGTCTGTTCCCGATCGCGTACACGCAGGGCACCGACTTCAAGCCGGCCAAGCGCCTGCCGGCCGAGGACGTCACGCACTGGGACGGGTGGTGAGCGCGGACGAGTTCCTCCAGCGGCCTTCGCAGACCGCTACGTCCGGGGTCTGCCGCCCGCTGCCGAGTTCGAGGTGGCGACGGTTCGGCCGCGTCGGAACTCAGTCCGTCACAGCGACGTGGAGGAGCACAGCGGCGACCGCCGGGTCCTCCAACCGATTGTCGGGCACGACGTCGACGTCGATCAGGCCGTCGTCGCCCCGCAGCCGGATGCCCAGCCGTCGGTGACGTCCGGCACTGCGGCCGATGCCGGTGAACGCCTCGACCGCCTGCTCGACGTCGTCGCCGTGGACGAACTCCAGGAACGACCGGCCGATCAGGGTCCCGGGTTCGAGCCCGAGCAGGTCGTCGAGTTCGTCATCGACGTAGTGGATCGCGCCGAGTTCGCTCATGGCGACGAGCCCGCCGTACCCCGGCAGGCGGCACGCGGCGATCGCCTCGCGGTTCAGAACACTCGTTATCGGCACCCATGGTGATCGGCACGCCGACCCGCCGACTTGACCGGATCGATGATCCGGGCGTCATTCGACGAGACGGAGACCGGCGGGGGTGATCGACGGTTCGTCGTGTGGCAGGTCGACGACGAACTCGGTCCGGTGTGCCGGGAAGTAGTGCTCGCTGACCAGGACCGGGTTGCCGTCGAGGTCGGCCGTGACCCGCTGGCACTTGAGCAGCGGCGCGCCGACGGGTACGGCGAGCAGACCGGCGAGGTCTGCATCCGCCGAGTCCGCGCCGATCGTCTGCGTCGCGCCGCGCAGTTCGACGTCGAGCAACTCGGAGAACGGGCGTCGCTCGACGTCGTCCAGCGAGAGTCGCTGCCCCATGACGGCCGGACACCACACGGTGACGACGGCGAACGGCTCCCCGTCGGCCAGGCTCACCCGCTTGACGCGCAGCACCTTGGCCGGCCCCAGCAGCTTGCGAACGTGGACCGGCGGCGACTCGAACGAGAAGTCGATCACGCGCCGCGCCGGGTCGCGGCCGCTCGTCTCCAGCTGCGACTCGATCGTTCCGAGTCGCTCGAGGCTCTGGCGAACCGGCTCGGTCGACACGAACCAACCGAACCCCTGCCGGGCCGCGATCAGTCCGTCTTCGCGCACGACTTCGAGGGCGCGCCGGATGGTCACGCGGCTCGCCGAGAACTCACGCGACAACTCGGCCTCGCTGGGCAGGAGCGAGCCGGGGGCCGCGCTCCGCACCCTGGTGCGGAGTTCGTCGGCGATCTCCTGATACCTGACGTGCCGCATCGTCGTCAGCCGCCCGCGTCGATCAGTTCGATCCGGTTGCCGAACGGGTCGTCGACATGGCAGCGGACACTCTGGTCGATCTCATCGCTCCACCGCACGTCGAGCCCGGTGCCGGCGACGACCTCGCGCAGGTCGACCACCAACAGTGCAGGGTGGGCCTTGCGGGCCGGCACGAAATCGGCCTCGACACCGACGTGGATCTCGGTCGGACCCGCCCGGAACCATGCACCGCCGCGGGCCGCCATCGCCGGCGGTTTGGGTATCTCGACCATGCCGAGCACCCCGACGTAGAACTCCCGCGCGGTGTCTTCTCGGCCCTCCGGGATCGCCAGTTGCACGTGGTCGATACCGAGCCATCTGATCTTTGCCGATCCCATGAAACTTGTATTATAGTTGTCTACATGTCTGTGACTGCCACCACCCCGATCGAGCTCGTCGAGGCCGTGTACTCGAAGCTGTCCGCCAACGCTCAACTCGGCCGCGAACGGCTCGGCCGTCCACTCACCCTCGCCGAGAAGATCCTGATCAACCACCTCGTCGATCCCGAGGGGCAGGACATCGAGCGAGGCGTCACCTACAACGACTTCAGCCCCGACCGCGTCGCGATGCAGGACGCGACCGCACAGATGGCGCTGCTCCAGTTCATGACGGCCGGGCTCGACGAGGCGGCGGTGCCGTCGACGGTGCACTGCGACCACCTCATCCAGGCCAAGGTCGGCGCCTCGATCGACCTCGGTGTGGCGATCGACACGAACAAGGAGGTCTACGACTTCCTGAAGAGCGTGTCGGCCAAGTACTCGATCGGCTTCTGGGGCCCCGGCTCGGGCATCATCCACCAGGTCGTGCTCGAGAACTACGCGTTCCCCGGCGGCATGATGATCGGCACCGACAGCCACACCCCGAACGCCGGAGGTCTCGGCATGGTGGCGATCGGTGTCGGCGGCGCCGACGCGGTCGACGTGATGACCGGCTTCCCGTGGAACGTGCGCTGGCCGAAGGTCATCGGCGTCAAGCTGACCGGCACCCTCAGCGACTGGTCGAGCCCCAAGGACGTCATTCTCGAGGTCGCCCGCCAGCTCACGGTCAAGGGCGGCACCGGCGCGATCGTCGAGTACCACGGCCCCGGCGCCGACTCGATCTCCGCCACCGGCAAGGGCACCATCTGCAACATGGGCGCCGAGATCGGCGCCACCACGTCACTGTTCGGCTACGACCACAACATGGCGATGTACCTCAAGGCCACCGGCCGCGAAGCGATCGCCGACGCCGCCGAACAGGTCGCCGACGACCTCCGTCCCGACGAGGGCGCGCTCTACGACCAGTTGATCGAGATCGACCTCGACGAGTTGAAGCCGCTCATCAACGGCCCGCACTCCCCCGACCGGGCCCACAAAGTCGGCGCGTCCGGCGTCGGCGCCGCGGCCCAGGAGCACGAGTGGCCGATGGTCCCGTCGGCAGCGCTGATCGGGTCGTGCACGAACTCGTCGTACGAGGACATCACGCGCGCCGCCTCGATCGCCCGCCAGGCAGCTGCAGCCGGTCTCACCGCCAAGGTGCCGCTGCTGATCACGCCGGGCTCCGAGCAGACCCGTGCCACCATCGAGCGCGACGGGCTCCTCGCCGACCTCGAGGCGATCGGCGCGACCGTGCTCGCCAACGCCTGCGGTCCGTGCATCGGCCAGTGGAGCCGCCCCGAAGCCATCACCGGCGAGACCAACACGATCGTCACGTCGTACAACCGCAACTTCCCGAAGCGCAACGACGGGTCCGCCAACACGCTCGCGTTCGTGACCTCACCCGACACGGTGATGGCGATCGCGCTCGCCGGCCGACTCGACTTCGACCCGACGACCGACACCATCACCGCCCCCGACGGCACCGAGGTCACGCTCGACGCGCCGGTCGGCCAGGTGTTGCCCGACGCCGGCTACGACCCGGGCGACGACACGTTCACCGCGCCGCCCGCCGACGGCAGTTCGGTCGAGGTCGCGGTCAGCCCCGACAGCGACCGGCTGCAGCTGCTCGAGCCGTTCCCCGCATGGAACGGCGATGACTACCAGGCGCTCCCGGTCCTCGTGAAGGCCCAGGGCAAGTTCACCACCGACCACATCTCGATGGCCGGTCCGTGGCTCAAGTACCGGGGCCACCTCGAGAACATCTCGGGCAACCTCTACCTCGGCGCCGTCAACGCGTACGACGGCTACGAGGTCGGACACGGCAAGAACCAGCTGACCGGCGAGACCCAGACCTTCCCCGACATGGCCAAGGCGTACCACGAGGCCGGCCAGCCCTGGGTCGTCATCGGCGACGAGAACATGGGCGAGGGCTCCAGCCGTGAACACGCGGCGATGGAGCCCCGGTTCCGACTCGGGCTGGTCGCGATCGCACGCAGCTTCGCCCGCATCCACGAGACCAACCTGAAGAAGCAGGGCATGGTGCCGCTCACGTTCGCCGATCCGGCGACCTACGACCAGATCGACGAGGACGACCGCATCAGTGTGCTCGGCCTCCCGCCGGTTCCCGGTCAGAACGTCCGCTGCCAGATCGTGAAGCCCGACGGCACCACGATCGACTTCGAGGCAGTGCACACCTTCAGCCCCGAACAGGTCGAGTGGTTCAAGGCCGGTTCGGCGTTGAACATCATCCGCCAGAAGTCGAACCAGGGCTGACGAGCGAGGCGGCCCGGGCGACGGCGCCCCGGCCGCCGAGCAGACCCCGGACGGTCGGCGTCAGCAGTCGGCAGACTCGGGGCGCGGCTCGTTGGCGAGGTCTTCGAGCTTCTTGATCCCGTCGCCCGCCTGGAAACGCATCGAGGTCCACGACCAACGCCGGTCGCCGACCCACGCCGTGAGGACCCGCCACAAGGCGATACCGGTCACGACCAGGAACGCCGCGGCCGCTGCGTCGATCCACCAGTGGTTCGCGGTGGCGATGATCGCCAGCGTCATGAGCACCGGGTGGATGACCACGACCCATCGCCATCGCGACGTCAACACCGACACGACCGCGATGGCTTCGATCATCGCCCATGCGAAGTGCAGCGACGGCATCGCCGCGATCTGGTTGGCCGCACCCTCGAGCGGGTTGGCCGGGTAGATCGCCGGACCGTACCGGGCCATGGTGTCGACGAATCCGTCCATCATGCGCGGCGGCGCGAGCGGGAACAGCAGGTGGATGATCAGACCGGTGAACGTCGAGAACGCCATCAGGTTGCGGAACGACCGGTACGCCTCGGAGTGGCGGAGGTACAGCCACAGCAAGAGCGCGATCGCCGCCGGGAAATGGAACCAGATGTAGTAGTGGTTCAACATCTTGATGAAGTTCGGGTGGTCGAGGAGGAACCCCTGGAGGTTGTCTTCGAACGGCAGCCCGAGCCAGCTCTCGAAGCGGATGATGTCACGCGAGTTCGAGAATGCGGTCTGGAGATCGGTCCGGTTCAGCGTCCGGATCGATCGGTAGATCATCAACAGGCCGGCGACGATGCTGATCTCGACCAGCATCTGGGCTCCGTAGCGGCTCCGCCACCAGGTCGCGAGAGGGCGACGCGTGCCCCCATCCTGCGACTCCGTTGCCGTCTCCATCGAACGCTCCCTGTCTGCCAACAGTACCCTCGTAACAACATCGACATACAGCACATTTCTTCCGGGATCGAGGTGCCAGTGGTCACAATGAGCGCGAATTCAGGCAACAACGACGTTCTTCACACTCCTGGCGCGCCGGTTGACCCCGATCGGACCGGCTCCGAACATGACATGCTCATGTCATTCCTCGACTACTTCCGGGTCGTCCTGGTCAGGAAATGTGCCGGATTGAACGCCGAACAGCTCCGAACGACCGTCGGCGAATCGACGCTCACACTCGGCCGACTGCTGCGCCACATGGCCTTCGTCGAGGACCACTGGTTCACGTACACGCTGCTCGGCGACGAACTCCCCGAACCCTGGCTCGGGGCCGACTGGGATGCGCAGCCCGATTGGGAGATGGACACCGCTGACGACTGCACCCCCGTCGACCTGGCCGAGCGGTTCGACGAGGCCGTGGCCCGCAGCCGCGACGCGATCACCGGACTGGACCCCGACCACCCGGCCTCGCGCGAGAGCCCCTCCGGACCGACCAGCCTCCGGTGGATCCTCATCCACATGATCGAGGAGTACGCCCGCCACTGCGGCCATGCCGACCTCATCCGCGAGGCGATCGACGGCAACGTCGGCGACTGACGCCGCGAAGAAATTCAGACCGACGCGGAACGAAACCGACGAGGTGTGCGTCTGGAGGGCGTGACCATGGTCGAACCGACATCGATCGACGGCGGCGCAAGCCGCGCGAGGACGAGTACCGACGTGCGCGATGTCCCGACCGTGCGCAGCTTCGAGGCGTTCTGCACCAACGAAGCAGACCGATTGGCCCGCGCACTCGCGATCGCCCTCAACAACCGCGAACTCGGACGTGACGCCGCCGCCGAAGCGCTCACCCGAGCGTGGCCCCGATGGGCCGAGATCTCCGAGTACGACAATCCGGCCGGCTGGGTCTACCGGGTCGGACTCAACTGGGGGCGCTCACGCCTCCGGCGCTGGCGACGCGAGACCATCACCGAAGTGTTCGCCGAAGTGACGGAACCGGCACCCGACCCGGACGGCGCCATCGCCGACGCGTTGCGGAAGCTGTCGACCGAACACCGTGCCGTGGTGGTCGGCCGGATCTACCTCGACTGGTCGGAGGCCGACCTCGCGATCGCGCTCGGCATCCCCACCGGCACCGTCAAGAGCCGCCTCAGCAGGGCGCTCGCACAACTCGAACAGCACCTGGGAGCATCATCATGAGCGATCCGAGCCGATCCACCGGCCGCCTCCACGACGCGCTGCACGCCGCCGCCGACGAACTCGCACTCGACCCGATCGAGCCGACGGCCATCCGTGGCCGTGCGGCAACCCGCCGTCGCCGACGCCGGGCCGCCGTCGGCGGAGGCATCACCGTCGTCGCGATCGCGCTGGTCGGCGCCGTCGTCGCCAACCGCGACCTGGGCGACGACACCATCGAGTTCGCCAACCCGCCCGAGACCACCCAACCCGAGACCACCCAGCCCGATGGGTCCGGCGACCAGTCCGCTCCCGCCCCGGTCACGACGCCGATCACGACGCCGCCGACGTTGCCGCCGGCCGACACCGACCCCGTCTTCGACGGTGGTACCGACGCAACCGCTCCCGCCGGCGATCTCGTGCAACTCCTGCCGTGGCGCGACGGGTTCCTGCGGATCGCCGTGCTCACCGAACCGCAGCCACTCGGGCCGATCCCCGAGGAGATCAGTGCGCTCTTCCCCGACGAGGTGCTCGCCCTGTTCCCCGACGGGCTCCCCCCGACCATCGAGGAGGCCACCGCCATCCTGAGCGAGGCCGGTCTGCTCGACGAGGTCACGGCCATCCTGTCCGAACACCCCGAGGCATCGGAGGCGATCTACGCGACCGAGGCACCGCCGTCCACCCTCGTCGCCGGCTTCACGACCGACGGGGCGTCGTGGACCACGTCGGAGATGACGATGCCCGGCGGGTACCCGGGAACCTTCACGGTCAGCGGCGACCGGTTGGTCACGTCGTCGACCGGGCCCGTCGGCGACGACGGCCAACTGGAGGTCACCGTCGCCTGGACCGACGACCTGGTCACCTGGAACGAGACGTCGATCGATGTCGTGGCCACGGAATCCGAGGTGACCCCGCCGTTCCACCAGGAGACGTACGTCAACTCGATCGCCGTCGCCGGCGACCGATGGGTCGCACGGGTCGAGCGACACGTGTGGGTCGACTACGAATCGCTCCTTCCGGCCGACGTCCGCGCCGAGTTGAACGACAGCCAGTTCGGCTACGGGATGTCGACGTCCGACACCGGCCTCACCATCGACATCGAACGGGCGGACGGGCCACCACAGTCGTATGTCTTCACCTGGGTCGAACTCGGGTACGAGGACGACCCAGGTGTCGGCGTCGCCGACATCGACTCGTCCCAGACGCTGCTCGTCGGCACGCTCGACGGAGGTGCCGAGGAGATCCCCGCCCCGGCCGGCGGGAACGCGTACGGCAACGTGATCGCCGGTGCGTCCGAGTTCTACCTCGTCGGCGAACACCTGTCGGCCAGCGCCGACGGACGCACGTGGAGCCGTGTCGACGGCGTGCCGTCCGACCGGTACGTCGCCTCGGTCGTGCCCCTGACGAACGGCGACCTGTTCATCATGGAAGCGTCGACGGGCAACGAAGCCTGGTTCCGGAGCGACGGCTCGTTCACCCAGGTCCAACTACCCGACCTGGGGCTCCCCTACGGACTCTGGAACTCGAACCCGACCGGTGCCTGGGTCGTCGACCTCGGCGACCAGGGCTACTTCGAGGAACCGGCCGAACCCATCACGGTGGTCGTCGAGTACGAGGGCTACGAACTCGCTGTCACCGACGGACCGGACGGCAGCACGTACGAACTGGCCGACGCCACGACCGGCGAGATGATCGTCGACGGTGTGGTCGGACCGGGCGGCGACGACCGGGACTCGATCTGGGAGTTCGACGAGGAGACGGGCACGACGACCGTCGTCATCCGCGACGCCGCCGGCGCCGAGGTCGTGCGCATCCCGGGCGCGCTGCTCACCGACGCCTACAACGCTGCGTACGAATCCAACTCCGGCTCCTCGGCCGGACCCGCCGACGAGTGGACGCCCGACTTCTGGCTCATCGCGACGGCGGACGGGGTCGACTGGCTCACGCTCGACCTCGCCGAGCCGACCCCTGACGGCGGCTCCTGGCCGACATCGGCCGCCCGGAACGGGCGGACGGTGCTCTACCAGACCCCCGGCGGCTGGGCCACCGTCGAGCTCTGAGGCTCAGTCGGTACCCGGGCGACGCTCGGCCTCGCGGTCGGGGTCGCCCCGGTACCCGGGCGGGTACGTGGCAGCGAGTTCTTCGGGGGTCGGGTCGCGCCGCACCTGCGACTCGGGCGGCAACAGCGCCGAGATTGCCTTCATGATGCGCTTGGTGTCCTTGTCGAGGCTCTTGCCCTTCAGTTCGACCGGGTCGCCGACGGCCGCGAGCACGGTCGGCGCATCGGTGACGTTGAACACCTTCGGTACCCGGGAGGAGCGTGGCCAGACCTCTTCGGTGCCCCACAGGCCGATGGGGATGACCGGCGCACCGGTCATCTGCGCGAGTCGGGCGGCACCCCACCGTCCCTTGAGCTTCGGCTCGAAGAACGCCGGACCGCGGGGGATGGTGCCCTCGGGCATGATCGCGACCATCTCACCGGCACCGAGCGCCTCAGCGGCCAGTTGGAGCGGCTCGTCCGACCCGGTGCCGCGCTCGACGCGGATGCCGCCCATGGCGGAGGCGAGCGACCCGACGACGGGCACGTCGAAGACCTCCTTCTTGCCGAGCGACCTGACCGTGCGTCCGGTCTTGGCGACGACCATCGAGATCACCATCGGATCGAAGTACGAGCGGTGGTTGGCGACGAGGATGACGGGACCGGATGACGGGATCTTGGAGGTGCCCGTGATGCGGATGTCGGCGTAGGGCACCATCGAGGGACGGGAGAACGCGAGCGCGAGGCGTTGGAGCTCCATGCCGACGAGCGGCATCTTCTTCGCCCCGGGCGAGACCCCGAGGTCGATCGTCGGCCAACGTCGAGCGGCGGCCATGACCACCATCCGGGGGTCGGGGTTGACCACGACCGGGTGACCGACGGCGGCGAGGAGTGGCGTGTCGTACACGCTGTCGGAGTAGGCGTAGCTCTCGGCCAGGTCGATCCCGTGCTCGTCGGCCCACTCGCGTACCGCCGCCAGCTTGCCGGCCGACCAGACGAACGGCCCGACGAGGTCGCCGCTGTACGTGTCGTCGTCGTCGGTGACGCCGTACCTGGTCGCGACGACGCCGTCGAGACCGAGACGATCGGCGAACGGCTTGACGAGGTCGTACGGGGTGGTGGTGGCGAGCACGATCGGCCGGCCCTCGTCGCGGTGCATCGCGAACACCGACTCGGCGAAGGGCTGCACCAGGTCGACGAGGCGGTCGGCGACGCTGTCGGCCGCCTCGTGCACCGCAGCCCTCGAGCGACCCTTGGCGAAGTTGACCGCCTGCCGGGCGAGCGCCATCGACGGGAGCGTCTCGCCGACCGTGTTGAACAGCTGGTAGAGCAACTTCTCGCCGGGGATGTTGCGGCTGACCAGCCCGGCGGCCCGCATCGCGTCGGAGAACACCTCACCGCTCGCGCCCCGCAGCAGCGTGCGGTCGAGGTCGAAGAACGCTGCGCCGGTCGGGTCGGTCGATCGCTGGGCCACATCGGCAGACTAGGCCAAGGGTGTCGCCGACCGATACCGTCGAACGTCACCCGAAAACGGGAAACGCCCCGATGGGGGATCGGGGCGTCTCAACCTGGAAATCCCGTTCGGTGGGGGACCGAACATGTTGGGATCTCCTCGAAGCGGAACATGGGGGGTGTTCTCGCGTCGTTCTGTTTGTGAAAGTATGCACGCACTTCCAAGCATCTGACAAGTAGAACTCTCCGATACTTCACATCTGTTTTCGTGATACCCTCGGCGTGTGGATGTTCGACAGCTCTCGGCCATCGTGGCGGTCGCCGATCACGGCACCTTCTCCGCAGCGGCGCGGGCGCTCTACACCGTCCAGTCCAACGTCTCCGGCCACGTCGCCAAGCTCGAACGTGAACTGGGAGTCACGCTCGTCGACCGCGCCCACGGCGGCCTGACCGACGAGGGCGAGCGGGTCGTCGAGCGGGCCCGACGGGTGCTCCACGAGATCGACGACATCTCCGCCGACATCGCCTCGCTCGACTCCGACGTCTCGGGCGATGCCCGCATCGGCGTGATCGGCACCACCGCCCGCTGGCTGATGCCCCAGCTGCTCGGGGCCGTCGCCGACCGACACCCCCGCGTCCATCCGATCGTCAGCGAGGGCAGCACGACGACGATCGTTCCCGGCGTGCTCTCCGGGCAACTCAACGCGGCGATCATCCACCTCCCCATCGACGACCCGGAGTTGATCGTCGAGCCACTCTTCGCGGAAGACCTGATCCTCCTGGTCCATTCGTCGCACCCGCTCGCCGAACGCGACCACATGTCGCTGCGCGAACTCGAAGAGGTACCGCTCCTGCTCCCACCCAAGGGCGCCGCACTGCGTCGCGTGCTCGATCGGGCCGCCGGCAGCGTCGACGTGACGCTGCGCGCCCAAGCCGAGATCGACGGTGTCCGGCTGCTGGCATCGCTCGCGTTCGATGCGTACGGCGCCGCCATCGTGCCCGCCACCGCAGCCCCCAAGCAGATCGAGGGCGACTTCAAGCGGGTGATGGTGCCCGAACTCCCCCGCCGTGTCGTTGCATGGACCCGTCGACGTCGGCCGGGCCCGAGCGCCGCGACCAATGCAGTCGCCCTGATCCTGAACGAGGTCGTGCACGCTCACGCCGACGACCAACCCGGCGTCCACCTCACCACCGACACGTTCCCGCTGCACCGCAACGCGTGAGCGCCCACGCGAGCGTCTAGTGTCCGCGACGATGTCGCTCGATGAACTGAACGTTGCGGCCGGGCTTCCCGGGCCGATCTCCGCACAGGTCCGCGTGATCGACGATCGCCGGGTGTCATGGGTCGAGTTCGACGCCGTCGAACCCGCTGCGCCGCTCACACAGGCGATGACCCAGACCTGGGAACGCGCCGCGATGACCGCCCTCGAGGAACAGATCCCCTTCGTCATGGTGATCAACTCCGCCGGCGCCGACATCGGCGAGGGCATCGCCGCACTCGACGGCTGGGGACGCGTCGCTCGAGCCCTCACCCGCTGTTCCGGCAGGGTGCCGACGTTCGCGATCGTCGACGGCCCGGCCGTGTCGGGCCCCGCGCTCCTCCTCGGCCTCGTCGACTTCACGATCATGACGAACACCGCGTACGCGTTCGTCAACGGCCCGGTCATGGTGAAGCAGATCACCGGCATCGAGATCTCGAAGGACGAGCTCGGCTCCGCAGCCTCGCTCGAACGCAACGCCGGTCTGCCGATCGCGATCGTGGCCGACCGCGAGGCCGGCGCCGAGCTGATCGAACAACTCCTGACCTACGTGCCCGATCACGCCGACGAGGAACCACCGTTCTCCCCCACCTCCGACCCGATCGAACGTCGCTGCCCCGAGGCCGGCGAACTGATCCCCGAATCGTCGACCGGCAGCTACGACGTTCGTCAGGTGGCCGAGGCGATCGTCGACGAGGACTCGCTGCTCGAACTCCGCTCACGATGGGCCGGCAACGTCGTCACCGCGTTCGCGACGGTGGCCGGGCAACCGGTCGGCATCGTCGCCAACCAGCCGATGAACCTGGCGGGGACGCTCGACATCCCCGCCTCGCAGAAGGCGGCTCGATTTGTCGCGTTCTGCGACGCCTTCAACCTCCCGCTGATCACGCTGGTGGACACCCCCGGCTTCTACCCGGGCAAGGACCTCGAGTGGCGGGGCATGATCCGCCACGGGGCGCAGCTCGTCTACGCATACGGCCGAGCGACCGTGCCCCGTGTGTGCGTGATCCTGCGCAAGAGCTACGGCGGCGCGTTCATCGTCATGGACTCCAAGACGATGGGGAACGACGTGTGCCTCGCGTGGCCGTGGGCCGAACTCGCCGTGATGGGCGCCGGCCAGGCCGCCGCCATCCTCCAGCGGCGGGCCACCGACGAGGAGCGCGCCGCGTTCGAGGTCGACTACGCCGAACGGCTCCTCAACCCCTACGTCGCCGCCGAGCGCGGCTACGTCGACGCGGTCATCGACCCGGCCGACACGCGACGCGAGATCGCCGGCGCACTCGAGATGCTCGCCAACAAGCGCGAGCGCCTCCCCCGCCGCAAACACGGCAACACGCCGCTGTGACAGCGCGGCGCCGTGGGGTGCTGCGCACGGGTTCGGGCGGCACGTCGGACGGTCGGCGACGTTGATCCGATCAACGTCGTCCGTCTCGTTGAAGGCGGAGGTGGTCCGACCGATACATTGGATCCTCGGGGAGCAAGCCCCTGTCCCATTCGAGCGTGACACGAAGGAAGCAACGTGCCCGAGACCATTACCATCACCGACGACCGGACCGGGAAGACGGTCACCGTCCCGATCGAGGGCGGGGTGTTCCCCTCCAGCGCGCTGCGCGAGCTCGACCCGTCACTGTTCATGTACGACCCGGCCTACATGTCGACGGCGGCGTGCAAGTCCGAGATCACGTATCTCGACGGCGCCAACGGCGTACTCCGCTATCGCGGCTACCCGATCGAGCAGCTCGCCGAGAAGTCGACCTACCTCGAAGTGGCGTACCTCCTCGTCAACGGCGAGCTGCCGACGACCGAGCAGCTCGACGCGTGGACCCACGAGATCACCCATCACACGTTCATCCACGAGAACATGCGCAAGCGGTTCGTCGACGGTTTCCACTACGACGCCCACCCGATGGGCATGTTCGTCTCGTCGCTGGCGGCGCTCGGCACGTTCTACGAAGGCGCCAAAGACGTCCACGACCCCGACGCCCGGCATCGCCAGATCGTCCGCCTGATCGGCAAGACTCCGACGCTCGCCGCGATGGCGTACCGCTTCTCGGTCGGCCTGCCGTTCAACTACCCGGACAACGACTTGTCCTACCCGGCGAACTTCCTCAACATGATGTGGAAGATCGGTCCGCGTTACGAGGTCGACCCTCGACTCGAGCGGGCGATGGACATCCTGTTCATCCTCCACGCCGACCACGAGCAGAACTGCGGCACCACCGCGATGCGCGTCGTCGGTTCCAGCCAGACCGATCCCTACTCGTCCGCTGCCGCGGCGGCGAGCGCGCTCTACGGCCCGCTGCACGGTGGCGCCAACGAGGCGGTCGTGCGGATGCTGGCCGACATCGGCCACAAGGACAACGTGCCCGCCTTCATCGAATCGGTGAAGAACGGCGAGGGCCGCCTCATGGGCTTCGGCCACCGCGTGTACAAGAACTACGACCCGCGCGCCACCATCATCAAGAAGGCCGCCTACGACGTCTTCGAGGTCACCGGCAAGAACCCGCTGCTCGACATCGCGTTGGCCCTCGAAGAGGTCGCGCTGCAAGACCCGTACTTCGTCGACCGCAAGCTGTACCCGAACGTCGACTTCTACTCGGGCCTCATCTACCAGGCCCTCGGCTTCCCCGTCGACATGTTCACGGTGCTGTTCGCCATCCCGCGCACCGTCGGCTGGCTGGCGCACTGGCAGGAACTGCTCAACGACCCGGCACAGAAGATCTCTCGTCCCCGGCAGTGGTACGCCGGCGTCGACGAACGAGATTACGTCGCGATCGACGCTCGCTGAGTCGAGACGCTCGCTGCGTCATCAGCGCCGTTCCATCACCACCGAGCGCCGTCGGGTCGATGTTCGACCCGGCGGCGTTTGCCGTTCGGAACCGATCGACGGCTCGGGTCAGAGGCAGTCGGCGACCAGGTCGAGCGCCGCGCTGACCGTTTCGAGCAGGGCGGCGGGCGGCACCGGGGGTTGCGCGACGGCGACCTGGGGCCTGGCCGGCGCAGCGGGCACCGGCGGCGATCCCACGGCGACCTCGGGCTCCTGGGCCGTGGGCGGCACCGGGGGCTGACCGACCGCGACCTCGGGCTCCTGGGCCGCCGGCGGCACCGGGGGCTGCCCGACCGCGACCTCGGGCTCCTGGGCCGTGGGCGGCACCGGGGGCTGACCGACCGCGACCTCGGGCTCGGCGGGAGCGGGGGGCGGCGGCGGGGCACCGACGGCGACGGTCGTTCCGTCGACCTCACCGGTCTCGGGGGCCGGCTCGTCGGCCGGCTCGGACGGTGCGACCTCGTCGTCGGACGTGGTCGGCTCGTCGGCCGGTTCGTCGGCCCAGACGGAACCTGCGGGGACGACGCCGCACATCGCGACGGCGATCGCCAACGCCCCGTACCGCTTCCGAGCAGAGTTCCGCCGTGTCATGGAGAACAGCGTACGAACGCCCGCCACCTGCGTCCGGTCGAAATTCAAGATCACCATAGGGTTCCCCTCAAGAACGAATGCTCACCGTACCCGTTCGCCACCCCAGTCGTCAATACGACCACTCTGAGTGACTTCAGGTGCGGGTTGCACTCGGTGGTGTGGCAGCCCGTACGATCGTCGACGATGGATTTCAGCTGGACCGACGAACAGATCGAGCTCCGCGAGCAGGCGTGTGAGGTGGCCCGATCGGCCGTCGAGCGCTTCGGCCGCCACAACGACTCGTGGATCAACGGCTTCAGCAAGGAGTTCGCCGTCGAGATGGCCGAACTGGGTTGGATCGGCCTCACCTGGCCGGTCGAGTTCGGCGGTGGCGGCCGTCCACCGATCGATCGCCTCATCATCGGAGAAGAACTCATCGCCGCCGGCGCGCCGATCGCCGCGATGTGGTTCGCCGACCGCCAGATGGGGCCGTCGCTGATCTCGTACGGTCGCCCCGACCAACAGGAGGCGTTCCTGCCGGGCATGTTGGCGGGCGAGACCACCTGGTGCATCGGCATGTCCGAACCCAATGCCGGCAGCGACCTCGCCGGCCTCACGACGCAAGCGGTGCGCGACGGTGACGAGTACGTCATCAACGGTCAGAAGATCTGGACCAGCTTCGGGCTCGTCGCCGACTACTGCTACGTGATCTGTCGCACCACGAACGAGGGCCCGCCGCACCAGGGCATCAGCGAGATCATCGTGCCGATGGACACCCCCGGTGTCGAGGCACGACCGATCAAGGACATGACCACGAACCAGCACTTCTCCGAGGTCTTCTTCACCGACGTGCGGGTCCCGGTCACCAACCTGGTCGGCGTCGAGGGCAACGCCTTCAAGCAGACCATGACGCAGCTCGAGCACGAGCGCGGCGGCATCGACCGGCTCGTCAGCAACGAGGCGCTGTTCCGCATGGCGGTGGAGCGGGCCGACACCGCCGACCCGCGCATCCGTCAGGAGATCGCTGCGCTCGAAACCGGCTACCGGCTCGGCCGGATCCTCGTCACCCGGGAGGTTCTCAAGCAGGCACCCCGCGGGTTCTCCGCCGCGACCAAGTGTTTCTGCACCGAACACGAGTGGCGGGTCGCCGAGTTCGTCGGACGCGTCTTCGGCGCCGAGGCAACGGTCTGGAGCGACGTCGTGCACGGCCTGCTCTACGCACCGGGCTACACGATCATGGGCGGCACGTCCGACATCATGCGCAACATCCTCGGCGAGCGCGTCCTCGGTCTCCCCCGAGAGCCCCGCTGAAGCGATACCGTGCCCACATGGGGGCACGGTGAGTTCGTTCCCGCCCGAGGTGGTGAACATCGACGTGGGCGACGCCGCACTCGGCGTCGTTCGTTGGCACACGCGCCCGGGCGCACCGGTCGTGTTCGCCGTGCACGACTTCAGCGGCAACGCCTGGAGCTGGGCGGCGGTCGCCCGTCATCTCGAAGGTCGAGCCGCGCTCGTCGCCGTCGACCTGCGCGGACGCGGCTTCAGCCACCACATCGACGGTCCCTTCGGGGTACGGCAGCATGCCGACGACGTAGCGGCGATCATCCGCCGCCTCAATGCGTCGCCGGCCGTCATCGCGGGCCACGGCCTCGGTGCCTTCGTGGCGCTGGCCGCGGCGGAGCGACATCCTGCCGACGTCCGTGACGTCGTGCTGGTCGACGGCGGCAGCCCGATCCCCGCACCCGACGGCGGCGACCCCGAGGAACGTCTGCGCGAGCTGCTCGGCCCGGCGCTCGGACGACTCGGTCGGGTCTGGACCGACCGGGTCGCCTACCGCTCCCGATGGACCGAACACCCCGCCTTCGCCGACATGATGAACCCGGAGGTCGAGCGCTACGCCCTGAGCGATCTCGTCGAGTGCGACGGCGGCTTCCGCAGCCGGGTCAGCGAGACCGGGGTCCGCACCGACGGCGTCGAGCTGCTCGTCGACACCGAGCTCCGCACGATGCTCGAACGACGGCGTCGCACCCGGATCGTCGTGGCCGAGACCGGCCTCGACAACGGTCCGCCGCCCCTGGTCGACGACGACGTCGTCGCCCGCCTCGAACAACACCGGTGGCGCAGGGTGCCCGCCACCAACCACTACTCGATCCTGCTCGGCGAGGCCGGCGCCGCGACGGTCGCCGACGAACTCGTCGCCTGCCTGGGCTGACCGTCACGCTCCGACGGTGATCATGGTGACGGCCCCGACCGCGAGCGCCATTCCGAACAGCTGCGAGCGGCTCGCACGTTCGCCGTCGAGGACCGACGCCAGCACCACGGTGCTCGCCGGATAGAGCGAGACGAGCACGGCGACCACGGTCAGCATGCCGCGCTGCGCCGCGAGCAGGTACAACCCGTTGGCGAGCCCGACGAGCAGACCGATGATCGCCCCCGGCGCCAGCGCCGACCGCTGCAGGCGGATGCTCGGGTCGCGACGCCGCATCGTCGCCAGTGCGACGATCAGCAGCGGGGTGGCAGCGAACCGACTGGTCAGCAGCGGCCACAGCCCGGCCTCGTCCCCGGCCCGGGAGTACGCCACGAACAGCATGCCGAACGCAGCGCCGACCACTGCGGCGAGCAGCACGGTGGCCGGCTCGACGTTCGACGCGGCGCCGATGCCGCCGATCAGCAGGACGGCGACGAGCGCAGCCACGATCCCGACGCTCGCCAGAACACTCGGGCGCTCACCGAGACCGAGACCGACCAGCACCGGGACGGCTGCGGCCACGACGCCCGTGATCGGAGCGACCACCGTCATGTTGCCGCGGGACAGCGCCAGGTACAGACCCAGCACACCCGAACTCCCCGCCAAGCCGCCGACCACACCCCACCACACCGCGGCCGATGTCGGTCCCGCCGACTCGGCCAACGGAACCACCACGATCATGATGCCGAACAGGCTGAGCTCCGCGATCAACGTGACGACGATCGGCGCGAAACGTCGGCTGACCCGCCCACCGACGTAGTCGGAGACGCCGTACACCAGACCTGATCCGAGCGCCAACAGCATCGCCACCGCGCCGTGTGTAGCAGCCCGGACGCCCGAACGACGACGCCGTTTGCGAGGGCCCGTCACCAGGTCGACACATCCGTCGGGGAACTGCATCCCTGCGCCGGGCGTCAGACCCGCATGAAGCGCAGCAACGTGAACAGGTCGATGGCCGCCCTGGCGGCCGTGGGGGTGCTCCTCACCGGATGCAGTGGAGGGGACGACGACGCCGGTCCGCCCGGATCGGCCGGCGAGCAGTCGAGCGATGTGGGAGGCATCTTCGACACGAACGACGAGGGTCGCGACGACCGGGACGGCGGCGACGACACCGTGGAGGAAGGGGGCGGCGACGACGAGTCGGAGTTCGCCGACAAGTCGACGGCCGAAGCACCGGTGAGCAGCGACGACGCAGGTGACGCGAATGACGAGACCACCTTCGAGCCGGCGAACGGGGACACGTCCTCCGACGGTGCTGCCACGGCAGGTGCCCCGGAGCGGGGCAGCCGGGACGCGGAGGGAGGCCTGTTCGGTGCAGCGGAGCCCGCAGACGATCTGGATGCCGACCGCACCGAGGGCAACACCTTCGAGGACTACGGGTACCGCGACTTCGTCGACGCAGCCGACGACCCCGAATCGACGTTCGCGCTCGACGTCGACACCGGATCGTTCTCGATCGCTCGCCGCTGGCTGGCCGAGGGCACGCTCCCGCCGCGTGAGTCGGTCCGGCCCGAGGAGTACGTCAATGCGTTCGAGTACGACTACGACGCACCTCGCGACGGCCTCGAGCTGACCGTCGACGGTGGCCCCTCCCCCTTCGACGACGACAACGTCCTGGTCCGCATCGGCGTGCAGGGCGAGATCGTCGACGACCGCGACCGCGGTGCCGCCGCACTCACGTTCGTCATCGACACGTCGGGCTCGATGGACCGTGACGACCGCCTCGGCCTCGTCAAGGAGTCGCTCTCGATCCTCGTCGACGAACTCGACGACGACGACACGGTCGCGATCGTCACCTACGACGACAATTCGGGCGTCGTCCTCGAACCGACGAGCGTTCGTGATCGCGGCGAGATCCTCGATGCCATCGAACGACTTCGCCCGGGTGGTTCGACCAACCTCGAGGCCGGGCTCCGCCAAGGATACGCACTGGCCGACGACGCGTTCCGCCGGGGCGGTATCAACCGCGTGGTCCTCGCGTCCGACGGCGTCGCCAACGTCGGTGTGACCGACCCCGACCAACTCGCCCGAATGATCCGGGACGACGCCGACCGCGGCATCAACCTGGTCACCGTCGGCTTCGGCATGGGCAACTTCAACGACGTGACGATGGAGCAGCTGGCCGACCAGGGCGACGGCTTCTACGCCTATGTCGACACCGAGGACGAGGCGGAGCGTCTGTTCGAGGACGAGCTGACCTCGACACTGCTGACGATCGCCAAGGACGCCAAGATCCAGGTCGTCTTCGACCCGGAGATCGTCGACTCGTACCGGCTGATCGGATTCGAGAACCGGGGCGTGCTCGACCGCGACTTCCGCAACGACGACATCGACGCCGGCGAACTCGGTTCGGGGCACCAGGTCACCGCCCTCTACGACGTCGAGCTCCGGCGTGGCGTGACGCTCGACGACCGCGGCGACATCGGCGAGGTCTTCCTGCGGTGGGAGGACCCCGACGACGGCGAGGTCGTCGAGATCGACGAGGACATCGATCTCCGTGACATCGAGGAGCGTTGGGGCGACACCGAGCTCGACTTCCAGCTCGCCACCGTCGTGGCCGTGTTCGCCGAGATCATGCGCGAGAACCCGTACGCCGGCGATGTCGACATCGACGACCTGGTCGACGAGGTCGACCGTCTCGCCGACGACCTGGACGACCGCGAGATCGACGATCTCGCCGACCTGATCGAGCGGGCCGCCGAACTCCGCTGACATCGTGACCGTGCGGGCGATCCGATGTCCGGGTCGCCCGCACGGACTTGTACGGTCGAAGCATGGAGCATGTTCGATTCGGCCGTACCGGCCTGCACGTGTCGAGACTCTGCCTCGGCACCATGACATTCGGTTTCCAGTGCGACGACGACACCTCGTTCGCCATCATGGACGCCGCCTACGACGCCGGCATCACGTTCTTCGACACGGCCGACGTCTACCCGATCGGTGGCCCGAGCGAGATTATCGGTCGCACCGAGGAGATCATGGGCCGCTGGATGTCCCGGGGCGAGCGCACCCGTGACGACATCGTGCTCGGCACCAAGTGCTTCGGTCACAGCGGCCCGCAACCGTGGGACCGCGGCAACGGCCGGAAGAACATCATGCGGGCGGTCGATGCCTCACTGCGCCGACTCGACACCGACTACATCGACCTCTACCAGATCCACTTCTACGATCCCGACGTCCACATCGACGAGACCCTCCGGGCGATGGACGACCTCGTGCGATCGGGCAAGGTTCGATACATCGGGTGCTCCAACACGTTGGCGTACCAGCTCGCCAGGGCGATCGGGCGCAGCGAACTCCACGACATCGTGCGGTTCGAGAGCGTGCAACCCCGCTACAACATGCTGTTCCGGGAGAACGAGCGCGAGCTGTTCCCGCTCTGCTCCGAGGAAGGCATCGCGGTCATTCCGTACAACCCGCTCGCCGCAGGCATGCTCACCGGCAAGCATCGCCCGGGCGCTCCGACCGAGGGCACCCGGTTCACGCTCGGGCGGTCGCAAGATCTCTACCAGGGCCGCTACTGGCACGACCGCATGTTCGAGTCGGTCGAAGCGATCCGCGCCGTCGCCGAAGACGCCGCCACCCCGATGACCACACTGGCGATCCAATGGGTGCTGGCCAACCCGACGATCACCGCGCCGATCGTCGGCGCCAGCCGACCCGAACAGCTCGCCGCGTCGGTCGCCGCCGTGGAGACGCCGATCGATCCGGAGGTCAAGCGACAGCTCGACGAGCTGACGGCGGTCTACCGCCAGGGTGACCACGACCGCTGACCCACGCACCGACCGGTGTCGATCGGTCTCGATCGGGGCGTTTGATTGAGCACGCACGCAACCGGGTACCGGTCGCCCGTGCCCGATCACACCGAACGAACCGAACGATCCGACGCGCTGGTGATGCTCGGCCTGACCGGCGACCTGGGTCGCAAGAAGTTGTTCCCTGCGATCTACGAACTGGCCGCCGACGACCGCCTCGATGGCCCCGTGATCGGCGTCGGACGGTCCGACCACACCGACGGCGAGCTCCGCGAGATGTTCGAGGACGTACTCGACGACCACGAGCCGGCGGGCGGAGGCGACGTCGACCCGGACGTCGCCCGGTCCGTCGACCTCACCTATCTCGCCGGCGACTCCACCGAACAGGCGGTGTACGACGAGATGGCCGAGCGGCTGGAAGGACGGCGGCGTCCCCTCGTGTACGCCGCCCTGCCGCCGGATCTGTTCGGCTCGGTCGCCTCGGGGATCGCCGCCGCCGATCTGCCGGACACCACCCGCCTGGTCGTCGAGAAGCCGTTCGGCGACGGGGCCGACGCCGCCCGCGCCCTCTACGCCGAGATCACGAACTCGATCGCGCCCGACCGGCTGTTCATCGTCGACCACTTCCTCGCCAAGGCCGCGATCGAGAACATGTTGATCGTGCGAGCGGTGAACCCGCTGCTCCACAACTCGCTCGACGCGACCCACGTCGACGCGATCGACGTCATCATGCACGAGTCGGGCGGCGTCGACGGCCGAGGCTCGTTCTACGAAGGTGTCGGCGCCATCCAGGACGTCGTCCAGAACCACCTCCTGCAGATGCTGGCGATGGTCACGATGGAACCCCCGGTCGACGACAGCGACGAGGCACATCATCGTGCCCGTCGCGATCTGCTCGCCGCCATCGAGCCGGTCCGGCCGACCGACGCCGTGCTCGGCCAATACCTCGGATATCGCGATCTCGACGATGTCGCCGACGACTCCGACGTCGAGACCTTCGTCTGGCTGTCGTTGTCGATCGACAACGACCGCTGGCGAGGTGTCCCCGTCTCGGTACGAACGGGCAAGCGTCTGCGAGAAGACCGAACCGAGGCGATCTTCCACCTCCGGAACACGTCGCCTCATCACTCGAACCACGGCAATCGCGTCAGGTTCTCGGTCAAGCCTGCGGCCTCGCTGTCGATCGATCTCGACGTCATGGACTCCGAGACACACGAACCGAAGCCGACCAGCGTGATCGCCTGCGGACCCGCCGATCACGGCGAACTCGGCGACTACGCGGTCATGTTCGACAATGCGATGCGCGGCGAGACCCGGCACTTCGCCCAGATCGACGGCATCGTCGAAGCGTGGCGCGTGCTCGACCCACTGCTCGCCGACCCGCCTCCACTGCGCGAGTACGAACCGGGCTCGTCCGGGCCGTCCGCGTCTCCGTTCGACGCATGAGCACCGACCTCGAGCGGTACGCCGCGATCGGCGACATGCGCACACTCGGCCTGGTCGACGACGGCGGGAGCCTCGACTGGTGGTGCTGGCCCCGATTCGACTCCCCGTCGGTGTTCGGCCGGCTACTCGACGACGACGGCGGACACTGGCAGATCGAGCCGACCGAGACCGTGGTCGCTCATCGGCACGTGTACCTGTCGGGCACGAACGTCCTCGTCACCCGGATGCACACCGAAACCGGCGTCTTGGAAATCGACGACCTGATGGCGGTCGGCGACACACGGTTGGTCATCCGCAGAGCACGCTGTGTTCGCGGCACCGTCGCTCTCCGGAGCACGATGATCGTCCGGCCCGACTACGGCCGGGCCGACGCACGCTTCTCCGAACGCGACGGCGAGATCCGGATCGACGTCGGCGAGGTACCACCGCTGGTCGCCACCGCTTCCGTGGAGCTCGCGATCGACGGCGACACCGTGCGAGGCGAGTGCGAGTTGGGTGAGGGCGAGAGCGCCTGGTTCACGCTGGGTGCCGACGGTCACACGGCACTCGACGTCGGCACCGTCATCGACGACACCGTCGACTACTGGCAACTCTGGACCGCCCAGAGCACATACCGCGGCCGCTGGCGCGAAGCGGTCGAACGCTCGGCGCTCGTCTTGAAGCTCCTCACGTCGATCGAGACCGGTGGGCTGATCGCGGCCGGGACCACCAGCCTGCCCGAGGTGGCCGGCGGCGAGCGCAACTGGGACTACCGGTACGTCTGGATCCGCGACGCTGCGTTCACCCTGTACGCCTTCCTCGAGCTCGGCTACACGTCGGAAGCAGCGGCGTTCACCGAGTGGCTCACCGACCGCCTCGAGGCCTGCGCCGACCGATGTACAGCGACCGACCGCCCGCCGCTCTCGCCGCTCTACGACCTCGACGGCAACGACGACCTGGGCGAGACGAATCTCGACCATTGGAGCGGCTACGCCGACAGCCGCCCGGTCCGCATCGGCAACGCCGCCAGCAGCCAGGCACAGCTCGACATCTACGGCGAACTGATCGACTCGGTGTACATCGCCGACAAGCAGAGCGACGGCGTCAGCATCGCGACCTGGCGTCACGTGCGCACCCTCGTCGACTGGGTGGTCGATCACTGGGACGAGCCCGACGACGGCATGTGGGAGGCTCGCAGTGGCCCCCGTCGTTACACGTCGTCACTCCTCATGTGCTGGGTCGCCGTCGAACGGGCGATGCGCATGGCCCGTCGCCGCGGCAGACCCGGTGATCTGGTCACCTGGCAACGCGCCCGCGACGAGATGCACGCCACGCTCGTCGACCGAGGCTTCTCCGACGACCTGCAGGCCTTCACCCAGACGCTCGACGGCGAGACCCTCGACGCCTCGATCCTGCTGATGCCGCTGGTCAAGTTCATCGCCCCCACCGATCCGATGTGGCGCACCACGCTCGACGCCATCGGCAACGGGTTGGCGCACGGCCCGCTGGTCGACCGGTACGACCCGTCCGTCACCGACGACGGGCTCGACGGGGACGAAGGCTCGTTCACGATCTGCTCGTTCTGGTACGTCGAGGCGATGAGCCGGAGCGGTCGGGTCGAGGAGGCCCGCCGCCACTTCGACCGACTCCTGACGTACGCCACGCCGACCGGTCTGTTCTCCGAGGAGATCGGGCCGAACGGCCGGCTGCTCGGCAACTTCCCCCAGGCATTCACCCACCTGGCGCTGATCAGTGCCGCCGTCAGCCTGAACGAGACGCTCGAAGCAGGGAGCACGACATGATCGTCACGACCGTCGGGACCAGGTCGTCGTCGTGACCCGAGCGGCCGAGCACGCGCTCGATGGTGCCGGCATCGGCATCCCGTTCCCGATCCGAACGCTCGACGTGCCTCCCGGCTCGCCGCTCGCCCGGCTGGCGCACGGGAGACCTGAGACTCAGTCGTCGGCGACGACGACGGGCACGTGTCCGGCCCGCATCGACGGCACGACGCGCGACCCGATCGCGATCCGGTCGAGATGCGACTGGAGCGACCGCACGGTGCCACCGGAGGGCAGACCCAACGTGTAGCACCAGCTCGAACCACGGAACTCGGCGGCATCGACCGTCGCTGCCCCGTCGGGCTCGACCGAGAACGTCACGTCGTCGGGCCGGACCATCGCCATCGCCGACGGATCGGAGATGGCGGCGATGCCCGAGATCTCGGCGGCCGCGACGCCCCACGGCAGGAAGCTCGCCTCGCCCATGAACGCCGCCACGAATCGATTGACCGGCTCGTGGAAGACGTGCTCCGGCGTGTCGATCTGCACGATCCGGCCGGCCTGCATCACCGCGACGCGGTCACCGACGGCCAGCGCCTCGTTCTGGTCGTGGGTCACCATGATCGCCGGCGTCGCGGTGGAGCGCAGGATGGCCGCGACGTCGTCGCGCACCCGCGCCCGAAGGTTCGGATCGAGGCTCGCGAAGGGCTCGTCCAGCAGCAGGAGCGCCGGGCGCGGGGCGAGTGCCCTGGCCAGCGCCACCCGCTGGCGTTCCCCACCCGACAGCTCGTGCGGGTACCGCTCGTCGTAGCCGGCCAGCCCGACGAGATCGAGCATCTCGGCGACGCGGGCCGTCCGGCCGCCGTCGCGGACGCCGAACCCGATGTTGCCGGCGACCGTCAGGTGCGGGAACAAGGCGTGCTCCTGGAAGACGAGTCCGACACGGCGCCCCTCGGGAGGCACCGGACGACGTCCGTCGTCGACCACCCGACCACCGAGTTCGACGGTGCCGGTCTCGGTCGGTTGCAGACCGGCGAGGATCCGCAGCAGGGTCGACTTGCCACAACCGCTCGGCCCGACGAGGGCCAGCAGTTCGTGATCGCCGAGCTCGAACGACACCTCGTCGACGGCGACCACGCCGTCGAAGCGCTTGGAGACACCGTGGACACGCAGCGACGTCATCGCGCGGCTCCGTCGAGTCGACGGGACAGCAGGAACACCGGGATCAGCGCGACCACGATGATCGACAGGGCCGGGAGTGCCGCCTGCTCGTAGCGGGATTCCGACGCCAGGTTGAACACCCAGACCGGCAGCGTGTCGAAGCCGAGCGGACGGAGCAGCAGCACGATCGGCAGTTCCTTGAGCGCGTCGACGCCGACCAGGACGGCCGCCGAGAACAGCGACGCCTTCGCGAGTGGCACGTGCACGCGACGGGCCGTCTCGAGCGGGGCAGCGCCGAGCGTCCGCGCCGAGGCGGTCATCTCCTCGGGAACCTGTCCGACCCCCGATTCGACCGCGCTCAGACCTGGTGCCAAGAACCGGACGGTATAGGCGTAGACAAGCACCAGCAACGATCCGGTGGCCACGAAGCCCGGCAGGTCGAGGCCGATCGATTCGAGCCCGCCGTCGACGGCGACCATCGTGAGGATCACGCCGATGCCGACCACCGGGCCGGGAACCGCGTACCCGACGGCGATCGCCCGGCTCGCCAACGAGGTGGCGCGGCGGCCACCGAAGCGGCGCGCGTTGGCGACGGTCACCGCGACCACGGTGCAGATCAGCACCGTGTAGAAGACCAGTTGGAGACTGTGCCAGAGGTAGCCCGGGTACTGGTCGAGCAGCGGTGTGCCCCGATCGCCGGCCTGTTCTCGGATGGCCCAGACCGACAGCTGCACGACCGGACCGACGAACGCAGCCACGACGATCGCTCCGCACACGGCGGTCGCAGCCCAGGACCGCCAGCCGGTGAGCGTTCGGCGTTCGATCCCGCCCGCTGCCCCACCCGACTGGCCGAAGCGGGCACGCCCGCGACCGACCCGCTCGAGTCCGATCGCGAGCAGCGCGAACCCCAGGACCAGTGTCGCGATCTCGCTGGCGGCGTTGCGGTCGTAGGTCCCGTTCCAGATCCGGAACACGCCGACCGACACCGTGTCGACGCCGAAGTACTGCACGGTGGCGAAATCGGTCAGCGTCTCCATCATCACGACCGCGCCGCCGGCGGCGATCGCCGGCCGCACCAGCGGGAGCACGACCCGGCGCGCTGCTTCGGTCGGTCCGGCACCGAGTGTGCGGGCCGCGTGGTACGCACCGGCGGCCTGGTCGCGCAGCGCGGCCCGAGCGAGCAGGTAGACGTACGGGTACAGCACGAGCGTGAATGCAACGATGGCACCGGTGAGCGATTCGACCTCGGGGAACCAGGCATCGCGACCGAACCACGACCGCCAGGTGTCCTGGATCGGCCCGGTCCGCCCGAACGTCGACAACGTGAGGAACCCGAGGATGTAGCTCGGCATCGCGAACGGGAGGATCAGCATCCAACCGAACGTGCGAACACCGCGGAACTCGTAGGCGCTCACCAGCCAGGCGAGCCCGGTGCCGAGCACGACCGTGCCGACCGCGACTCCGACCAGCAGGATCGCCGTCGTGACGAGTTCACCCGGCAGGCGGGTCCGCCACTGCTGTGACCAGACATCGGGGCTGGGTCGCAGGATGCTCGCGGCGAGCATCGCGACCGGCACGACGACCAGGAGAGCCGCGACGATCGAGGACAGCGACCAGCCCGCGGTTCCCGAGCGTCTCCCGAACGTCGATGCCACGACGGGATCAGCCGTAGCCGGCTTCGTCCATCAGGCGAACGGCGTCGGCGTTCAAGGCACCGAAGACCGAGGCATCGAGCGGGTCGCGCACGAAGTCGGTACCGAACTCACGCGTGATCAGCGGCTCGGGTGGGACCGACGGGTTGGCCGGGTACTCGTGGTTCGCACTGACGAGCACGTCCTGGCCCTCGGTGGCCAACCATTCGAGGAACTCCCGTGCGAGCTCTGGCTGCTTCGAGTACTTCGTCACGCCGCCGCCGGAGATGTTGACGTGGACACCGCGCCCGTCCTGGTCGGCCCAGACGAGTCCGACCGGGAAGTCAGGGTCTTCTTCGAGCATGCGGCCGAGGTAGTAGTGGTTGGTCACACCCACTTCGCAGAGCCCGTCGGCCAGCGACTCGAGGATCAACACGTCGTTGCTCAGGATCTCGGCGTTGTCGGACCAGCCCTCGACGACCCGGAGCGCTTCGTCGGGACCGAGGTTGGCGATCAGGCTGGCCACCAGTGACTGCTGGTACACGTTGGTGGAGTTCCGGAGACAGATCCGGTCCTTCCACTCGGGTTCGGCGAGTTCTTCGTACGTGGTGGGGACGTCGCTCTCGTCGAGGAGTTCGGTGTTGTAGACGATCGTGCGAGCCCGGATCGTCAGGGCGTACCAGTAGCCGTCGGGGTCGCTCAGCTCGGCCGGGATCGCACTCTGCAGGATCTCGGAGTCGAGCGGCTGGAACAGGCCGTCGGCTGCCGCCGTCGCGAGGTTGCCGGCGTCGACCGTGATGTAGGCGTCGGCCTCGGTGTCTTCTCCCTCGGCCTCGATGCGCTCGCGGAGCGCACCGTCGTTCCCGGTCAGGAACTCGATGTTGACCCCGGTCTCGTCCTCGTAGAGCTCGAACGCCTTCTCGATGTTGTAGTGACGACCGCTGTACACGTAGAGCGTGTCGCCGTCGCTCCCCGAACACGCCGTGATCGTCATCACCGCGCCGACGGCCACGGCACCGAGTCGAAGGGGACGACGGATCCTGTTCACGTGGCTACCTCAATGCTGCAATCGGGGGGTGGTGCTGGCGACTCGGGCGACGGGCTCGGGAGTGGCACGCCGCCACGACCATGCTTGTCGCCAGTTGTTCAGGGAGCCTAACGAACGCTCCGCGACGAACCACACGAGCACACCCGACACGATCGTCAGCACGTACGAGACCTCGCGGATGAAGACCAGGCGATAGAGCGGCCAGATCGTGAAGTGCGACACGTAGATCCACATGCTGGCGGCGGCGAGCGTGCCGACGATCCGCACCGACCAGCGAGGCACGGGCAACTCACGCACCCACACCAGCACGACGAGCAACACCAGGATTCGCCACTCGCGGGCTGCGGTGTGGAAGTAGCCGAGCACGGTGGCGAGGGCGACGATCGACGTCAGCGACCGCTGCCACCACGTCGTCGACCGCTGGATCAGCCAGCCGAGCGCGAAGAACCAGGCGACCCCGTGGGTGCGGAACCGGAGGTTGTACCACTCCCCCATGTACGCCCACTCCATGCGAAACACGAGGGCGAGACCGAGGGCGGCCAGCGGGACCAGGTAGGCGAACCGCCGATCCATGCGCCGGACGGCCGGAACGATCGTCAGCAGCGACGCCAGCAGCACCAGGTGGACGAACACCTCGATGAACCAGAAGTGCCAGTGGTCGTCGGCGTGTGACGAGGGTCCGACGTAGTTGTTGACCAGCAGCAACGTGCCGACGCTGTACGAACCGAACACGGTCATCCCGACCGCGACCCAGACCATCGTGGGGACCGCCGCCCGCCCGGCCGTGCGGAGCCCGGCGCGGATTCGCTCGCCGGGCGACGGCAGCGGGGCCATGAACCGGGCGAGGTTGTATCCGGCGACCGCCAGCAGGGTGTGGGCACCCCCGGGAACGTGGCGGACACGCATGTGCGTGGCCACCACGAGGCAGATGCCGATCGCCCGCAACGCGACCGTCGTGTCGAGTCGGGCCCACCTGCGGCGCGGCACCGCTGCGGCTGCGAGCGTCGAGATCGGTTGGAGGTGCCAGTCGGACGGCAGCTGACCGAGGGTCGCTTCCAGGCGGATCGAACACTCGACGTAGCTCAGCGAGTCGCCGCCGAGGGAGACGAACGTGTCGGTGTCGTCGACCCGAGCGACGCCGAGGACCGCCGCGAAGATCGCCGCGACGGACCCGTCGGAACCGGTCGATGTGGAGGGCTGCTCGTCCGCTGCGGCGACGTCGATGCCGGCGTCGGTCGCCAACATCGTGGCCTGGTCGACCTTGTCGGACGCCGTCCGCGGGATGGGGCGGTCGTGGACCCGGCAGCAGTGTCCGGGCAGCCCGGTCACCGCCGAGAGCCGTTCGGCGACCTCGGCGGGGTCGGACCCCGGGGCGAAGACCACCACCCGGTCGTCGTCCCCGGCGACCGCCAACGCGCCGGCGGTGTGAGGTGCGAGCTGCGACTCGACCTCGTCGAGATCGATCCGGAGCCCGAACGGCTTCACGAAGCGGGATCGCCGGCCGACGATCTCGTAGACGTCGTCCTCGGCGTGATACCTGGCGAGGTCGCCGGTCGCCAGTTCGTCGAGCGTGTGGCCGAGCGCCAGGTCGTCGAGTTCGCCCGCGTAGCCCATCATCACGTTGGCGCCGCGGTACACGAGTTCACCGACATCGCCGGGTTGCCCGTCGACCGGGCGCAGCTCGAGCGACCCGCCGGGGATCGGTCGCCCGATCGCCGAGGGCCGACGCAGGGTCAGCTCCGGCGGCAGATAGGCGATGCGCGCGGTCGCCTCGGTCTGCCCGTACATCACCACGAACTCGGCGCCCCACCCGGCGACCCGCTCGGCCCACCTCGTCACGGCCTCGGGTGCCATGCGGCCGCCCGCCTGGGTGAGCAGTCGCAGCGACGAGGCGGCCAGCTCGTCGGGTGACGCCCGGTCGAGCATCTCGTAGGTGTGTGGCACGCCGGCGAGGTTGGTGACGCCGTGCTCGAACAGGGCGGTGCGGAAACAGGGGTCGACGACGGATGTGTCGGTGAGCACGACGCTCGCTCCCACCAGCAGATGCGAATGCAGCACCGACAGGCCGTAGCAATAGTGGAGCGGCAGCGAGGTGATGCCGCGGTCGTCGGGCGTCAGCCGCAGGTAGTCGGCGATCGACTCGGCGTTGCTGAGCAGGTTGCGATGCGAGAGTCGGGCGAGCTTGGGGCTCCCGGTCGACCCGGATGTGCTCACCAGGATCGCGAGATCAGGGTGCAGTTCGACCTGCGCCGTCTCGCACTGTGTGATCTCGACCACCTCGTCGGTGGCGACGACGACGGCCCCCACCGGCCAGGCCTCGGACAGCCGGTCGCCGTGGGACCCGGCGAGCAGCGGGACGTGACCCGACTCGATGAGCGCGAGGTAGGTGACGACGAACTCGATCGAGTGGTCACCGGTCAGGGTCACGATCGACCGTGCGGGCAGGGCCACGTCGGCTCGTCGAGCGTCGACCAGCGCCGCCAGCTCGGAGAAGGTGACGTGTCGATCACCCGACACGAGGGCAGGTCGATGCGGCGAGCCAGCGCCGGCGAGCAGTATGCCGGACAGCGTGGCGGTCGACGTCGAGGCGCGCATCGCGCTGAATGTTAGGACGGCCTAACGCAAATTCCAAACTGTGCCATACGTCGGATTCGACGCGCGCCCCGAGGCGTCATTCGCGGTGGACGACGTCGGCGTCGTCCGGGTGTTCGCGGAAGTACCGGGCAGCGAACGAACAGTGCGGCACGACCGTCCGACCGTCATCCCGGACGATCTCGACGACGCCGGCCATCAGTCGAGCCCCGAACCCCTGCCCGCGATGCTGCGCCAAGGTCTCGACGTGCGGCACGACGACCGTCTCCCCACGCTGGTGGTAGGTCGCGAACCCGACGAGCTCGCCGGCGCGCCGGAGTTCGAATCGCCCGGAGTCGGTCGCGTCGGTCACCTGGAAGTCATCAGCCACCCGACCATCTTCGCCGATGATCCCGTCGTCGACCCGATCGGCGGACGATGCGATCTCGACCGGTGCGTCCCGCGAGAATGTCAGCATGCCGATCGACCTGGTGACGAACGACGGGGTGAGGTGCATGCTGATGCGCGGCGGCACCTCGAAGGGGGCGTACTTCCTCGCCGATGATCTGCCCGTCGAGAAGGCCGACCGCGACGACCTCCTCCTCCGGCTCATGGGGTCACCCGACGACCGGCAGATCGACGGTCTCGGCGGAGCCCATCCGCTCACCAGCAAGGTGGCGGTGGTCCGGCGGTCCGAACGCGACGATGCCGACGTCGACTATCTCTTCCTGCAGGTGAGCGTCGATGAACCGAGCGTGAGCGACCGGCAGAACTGCGGCAACCTGCTGGCGGGCGTCGGACCCTTCGCCGTCGAGCGTGGCCTCGTCGCCGGCGTCCCCGGCGAGGCGACCACGTCGGTGCGAGTGTTCATGGTCAACACCGACTCGATCGCCACCGCCTCGTTCCCGACCCTCGACGGCGTGCCGATCTACCACGGGTCGACCGCGATCGACGGCGTTCCGGGAACGGCCGCTGCGATCCAGCTCGATTTCGAAGGTATCGCCGGGGGTTCGTGCGGCGCGCTGCTCCCGACCGGCAACGTCGTCGACGTCATCGACGACGTCGAGGTGACGCTGATCGACAACGGCATGCCGGTCGTCGTGCTCCGCGGGCGGGATCTCGGGATCGAGGGCACGGAGTCCCCCGCCGAGCTCGAAGCCGACCAGACCCTGCGGCGGCGCCTCGAGTCGATCCGGCTCGAGGCCGGTCCGTTGATGAACCTGGGTGACGTCACCGACACGACCGTGCCGAAGCTGACGATGGTGTCGCCACCGACGGCCGGGGGCGACATCTCCACGCGCACCTTCATCCCCCACCGCTGCCACGACGCCATCGGCGTGTTGGGAGCCGTCTCGGTCGCGACCGCGGCACTGCTTCCCGGATCGCCTGCGGGCGAGCTGCTCCGCCCCGGCGCCGGCGACGACGGCGTGTTGATCTGCGAACATCCGACCGGCGCCTTCACCGCGACGGTCGAGGTCGACACGACGGGCGAGATCCCGCTCGTCCGGCGCGCCGGGATCATCCGCACCGCCCGCAAGCTGATGGACGGCACCGCCTTCCCGAGGAGCTCCACGTGATGTCCGAGCCGAAGCGCATCGCCGGTCCGCACCCGGACCCGCATCCACCCCGTCGCTGGACGCCGCCGCCGAACGCCACCGACGCGCACTGCCACGTGTTCGGTCCGGCCGCTCGGTTCCCGTTCTCGCCCGACCGGTCGTACACCCCGTCCGACTCCGGCATCGACGACTTCGAGGTGCTCCAAGCGCGGCTCGGACTGTCGCGGGCGGTGTTCGTTCAGGCGTCGTGCCACGGCACCGACAACGCCGCAATGGTCGATGCGCTCGAACGGGGTCGCGGTCGGTACGCCGGCGTGGCGATGATCGACGAGTCGTTCGCCGACGCCGACATCGCACGCCTGCACGAATCCGGCGTCCGCGGCACCCGATTCAACTTCGTGCAGCATCTCGGCGGGGCTCCCGCGCTCGACGTCTTCTGGCGTCTCGTCGACCGAGTGCAGCCGTACGGTTGGCACATCGTGTTGCACTTCGACGCCAAGGACCTGCCGGCCCACGCCGAACTGCTCGACCGGATGCCGTGCCCCTACGTGATCGACCACATGGCCCGCGTGCCGACGGCCGACGGGATCGAGCAGGCACCGTTCCAGGCGTTGCTCGAGCTGATGCGCGACGAGCGCTGCTGGGTCAAGATCTCGGGTGCCGAACGGCTCACGGCCGACGGTCCGCCGCCGTATGACGACGTGGTGCCGTACGCTCGAGCACTCGTCGCCGCCGCACCCGATCGGGTCCTGTGGGGAACCGACTGGCCACATCCCAATGTGCGCCACATGCCCGACGACGGCGACCTCGTCGACCTGCTGGTCGACCTGATCCCCGACGAGGCGACGCGCGAGCGCGTGCTCGTCACCAACCCCGAGACCCTCTACGACTTCGACTGAACATCGTGGACGCCGAGACGGAGCACGCCGGATGATCACGTTGCACGCAGGTGCGCTCACCGCGACGATCGACGAGTCGATGGGCGGCGAACTGCGTCAGATCGAGCTCGACGGCACTCCCCTCCTCGCCGAGTACGAGTGGGATTCGCCGGTGGCCGCGTCCCGGAGCCGGAGTTACGGCGACCAGCGGCTCGACTGGCTCTCGGAATACCGAGGCGGCTGGCAGTTCCTCGTTCCGAACGCGGGCGCGGCGTGCGTGGTCGACGGCGTGCCGCTGCCGTTCCACGGCGAGTGGTCGCGCACGGCGGTCGACATCGACACCGTGTCGCAGTCGGAGGTCTCGATGCGGGCCGGCACCCGCTTGCCGTTCGTCGCGCACCGGACCATCGCTCTGGTCGACGCCCCCGACCGGGTCCGCATCACGACGACGATCGAGAACGTCAGCGGCGAACGTCAGCCGTTCGTCTGGGGCGAGCACCCCGCGTTCGTCGCCGGGCCCGGTGACCGCATCGATCTGCCCGCCGGCCCTGTCGTCGACCGCGACGACGAGACCGCGTCGTCGGTGGCGTGGCCGTGCCGACGCCAGGGCCAGATCGGGCTCGACGTCGTGCCGGACACACGTCCGCTCGAAAGCGTCCACTACCTGCCGGATCGGCCGGACGGATGGGCCGCCCTGCGATGCCCCGCGGTCGGTGTCGCGATCGTGTGGGAGATCGAGGACTTCCCGCACATGTGGCTCTGGCGAGAGCTCGGCAGCCCAGGGTTCCCGTTCCACGGCCGGACCTCGCTGGTCGCCCTGGAGCCGGCCAGTTCGTGGCCCGGCGACGGGCTCGCCGCCGCGATCGAGCGCGGTCAGGCGCACTGGTTGATCCCCGGCGAACACAGGACCACGACGGTGACCGTCATCCCGTTCCGACCGGACGGCCGAGCCGTCACGGGTGCCGACCACACCGGAGCGATCAGCTTCAAAAACGCGGCGACCGGTTGACGACCGAATGCGCCGGTCCACCGCTTGGGGTCAGAAGACGATCAGGCCGCGAGCCTGTTCCCCGGCGGCCAAGGCGCGGAAGGCTTCGTCAGCTTCGTCGAGGTCGTATCGCTTCGTCACCAACTCATCGAGCTTGAGACGGCCGGCCATCGCCAGCTCGACCATCTTGGGGAACTCGACCATCGGGTTGCTGCTGCCGTAGCGAGAACCGACGATCCGACGCTCGCCCGACATCAGCAATGCAGGATCGACAGGGAACGTCTGGCCGGTCCCTGGAAGTCCGAGCACGACTTCCACACCCTGCCTGGCGAGGATGTCGAGACCTTGCTGCATGGCGATCGTCGCGCCGACGGCGACGATGCTCGCGTCGACACCTTGGCCGGTGATGCGTAAGACCTCTGCCTGGAGATCGTGCCGGGTGGGGTTGATCGTGTGTGTCGCACCGAACTCACGCGCCAGGTCGAGCTTGCTGTCGAGCACGTCGACCCCGATGATCGGGTACGCGCCGGTCGCCACGGCACCCTGGATCGCGTTGAGGCCGACGCCACCGCAGCCGAACACGGCGACGCTCTGGCCGGCCCGGAGCGCTGCCGAGTTGACGACCGAGCCGAAGCCGGTCGTGACGGAACAGCCGATCAGCGCCGCGAGCTCCAGGGGAAAGTCGGGTCGCACCCATACTGCGCCGGCCTCTGGCACCACGATGTACGGGCCGTATGTCGCCGGCCCGTAGTGGTGGACATCGTTGCCCTGGTGATGGAAGCGGGTGGTGCCGCCGGTCATCTTGCCGATGGGCGGCGTGTTCAGACACAGCGAGGGAAAGCCGAGGGCGCAGTACTTGCAGGCGCCACAGTCGGGCGCCCATGAGATGATGACGTGATCACCGGGCTTGAGGCTGTTGCAGCCTTCGCCGACGGCATCGACGATGCCCGACCCCTCGTCGCCGAGGACGATCGGCATCGGGATACCCGTGTGCGAACCGTCGTACGCATGCAAGCAACTGTGACAGACGCCGCTCGCCACCATCTTGACCCGCACTTCGCCGAAGCCCGGCTCGTCGAGCTCGACGTCCATCATCTGCATCGGCTCGTTCGGTTTGAGGAGAACTGGAGCTGTGATCTGCATGGCATGCATCCCTTGTTGAGTCTTCGGGAAACCGACGGATGCGGTCCCCACTCCGGCTGGTCGTCGTGGGAGCCATCACGGTCGGTTGACCAAGAAACGCCCCCACATTTCGTTTATTCTGAGCGAACAGTAACATAAACCAAGTTTGCGCGACAAGCTCGCACCGATCGATTCAGCCTGCATCCCATGGTCGGTCGGGCTCAGTGCATGACCCAACCGCCGTCGACCGTGATTGCCTGCCCCGTGATGAACGACGCTCGATTCGACGCGAGGAACGACACCATCTGAGCGATGTCGTCGGGTGTACCCCGCCGCTCCAGCGCTTGCACGGTGGAGAGGTACCGAGCGAGTTCATCGGGGTCGCCGTAAACGGCCTCCGATGGGGTCTCGATCGCGCCGATGACGATCGCGTTCACCCGGATGCGATGCACACCCAACTCTCGGGCCAGAGAGCGGGTGAAGCCGAGTTGCGCCGCCTTCGACGTGACGTAGTGCAGATTGCCGGTCGCGCCGAGTAGCGCCGTGACCGACGACATGTTGATGATGCTCCCGCGGCCGCACGCAATCATCGACGGTGCAACTGCTCGGGCGCAGATGGCCCCACCGACCACGTTGACAGCCATCACCCTCGTCCACTCCTCGGCGGTGATCTCCTGCCAGGGCCGCGACGAGGCAACCGATGCCGCGGCGTTGTTGACGAGCACCGAAATCGGACCGAACTCCAGCTGCACCTTGCGCACCATCTCGGTGACGTCACGCTCCGAGGACACGTCCGCTCGGACTGCGATCGCGACGCCTCCCGCATCGCGGATTCGGTCGACGACCGCGCCGGCTTCATCGGCGGAGGCTTCGTCGAGATGGTTGACCGCCACCGAGGCTCCGGCAGCTGCCAACTCGGTAGCGACGGCCGCCCCGATGTTGCGACAAGCGCCGGTGACGATCGCGACCCCGTGGGGGCCAGACGCTCCGAACGTGGCACCGTCGGTGGCCTCAGCGTTCACGACGTGGTCCGATCAGTGCTCGGAGGCAGGCACACGATGGCTTCGACGTCGCCACGAAAGCTGGCGGGTCCGACACCATGCGGAACGACCCAGGTCTCACCACGCCTGATGGGGTCGGCGCCAGCGTCGCAACACAGCGAGCCGACTCCGCCGGTGACCACCACTACGGCGAAGCTCGGCCAGGGAAGATCGACATCACGGAAGCACTGGACCAAGCGAGCGGAGAAGAACTGCTCGGCGGCCGTCGGAAACAGATTGGACACGATGCCACCAGTCGACGCGGCCAGTTCGACGGGCTCGGCGAAGAGCGCCGCCAAGCGCTCCCCGCCATACCCGCTGAGGTCGAAACAGTCGATTGCGACGTCCCAACCGAGACCGAGCGTGGCCTGGTCTGCACCGACACCGAACGCCGCATGCTCTGCGAGAACCGAGAACGCCGTCGGTTCCTGCAACTCCGTCAGCAGGATCCCTGGACCGATGGCGTGCGGGACCCCGGCCGGTACGTACACGACCTGACCGGCTCCGACCTCGACCTCGTTCATCGCCGCCAGCATCGACATCGCGTCCTGGTGATCGATCCATCGGCGAAGCGTCGCTCGATCGATGTCGTCGCTCAGACCGAGCCACACTCGAGAACCGGGCTCTGCATCCAGAATGATCCACCCCTCCGTCTTGCCGAACAGGCTCCCCAGGTGGTCGGCGCCGAACGTCCGCGTCGGATGACAATGGACGGGGAGACGCTCTCCCGCGTCGAGCAGTTTCACCAGTAGACCGGAATCGTCGCCGAACCTCTCGGCCAATCCTTCGCCGAGCCAGCCGACCGGGTCGGCAGCGATGAGGTCCGCCAGAACCACTCCGTCGGCCGTCACCGACAGACCGGCGTCGCCGGAGTCCGTCGCCCCGACCCTCGGCGGCAACGTGCACAGCGACGCGACCCAGTCCTCCGGACCTCGACGCTCGCCGGGCACCGCACGGAAGCGGTCGATGCCCTCGCCCCCCTGGTAGTAGACAGGAACCCGATTGTCGGGCAGCAGGATCGGGCGCGGCACTTATCGACGCCCGATCGACCGGCGGATCATCGTTGAACCTTCACGTCGCGCTACAGGCTGGCGACCCGCGCCGCGGCAAGCAGCGCCGCGGTGTACGACGACTGCGGATTGGCGAGCACGGCATCGGTTCGACCCGACTCGACGACCCGACCGTCTCGCATGACGACGATGTCCTCACACATCCGACTCACGACACCCAGATCGTGCGACACCATCACGAGCGTGAGCCCTAGCTCATCGCGAAGGTCCATCAGCAGGTTGAGAACCTGCGCCTGAACCGAGACGTCCAGCGCGCTGACCGGTTCATCAGCGTAGAGGATCGTCGGGTCGACCGAGAGCGAGCGCGCGATGCCGACCCGCTGCAACTGACCTCCGGAGAGCTGATGCGGGAATCGTGGCAGCACCTCACGACCGAGGCCGACTCGCTCCAGCGATGTGATCAACTCGTCGTCGTCGGGCTTGCGGCCCTGCAATGCCCGCACCGGTTCGCTCAGCGATCGGCGGATCGTCATGCGCGGGTCGAGCGACCGGCGCGGGTTCTGGAAGACGATCTGGTTCTTCCGACGCAGCTCGTTGGCGCCGTCCCGGCGGTAGTCGCCGATGTCACGGCCCTCGAACCGAACCGTTCCGCGTTGATGCCGGAGCAACCCGCACATCACGCGGATCAGGGTGGACTTACCGGAGCCCGACTCTCCGACGATGCCGATGGTCGAACCCTCACCAATGGCAACCGAGACGCCGCGCAGCGTCCAACCCTCGTCGTCGGGCCCGAGCCGGGCTCTCGGGTAGTGGAAGTACAGGTCATCGACGTCGACGATCGCCATCTCTATGTGTCCTCCTCGGCCGGATGCCAGCAGGAGTACCGGTGGCCGCTCGCCGACGTGACCGCCGGCGGGGCGCCGGCGCACGAACCCGTCACGTGTTCACACCGATTCCGGAACCGGCAGCCGCTCGGGAATCTGCCGACGGCCGGGACAGATCCCTGGATCGTCTGCAGCCGCTGGCCGATGAACGACGAATAGTCGTCGGCCTGGGGCATGCCCGGGTTCGCAGCGAGCAGCGCTGTCGTGTACCGGTGCCGGGGTTGCCCGATGACCTGTTCGACGGCGCCAGCCTCGACGACGTGCCCGCCGTAGATCACCGCGACGCGGTCGCACACGAACCGGATGACTCCGAGGTCGTGGCTGACGAAGAGCAAGCTCATGTTCCGTTGCTCGCTCAACGAGATCAGCAGCCGCAGGATCTCTTCCTGGACGGTGACATCGAGAGCCGTGGTGGGTTCGTCGGCGATCAGGAGTTCGGGGTCAGCGGCGATCGCAGCGGCGATCATCACCCGTTGTTGCTGGCCACCCGAGAGTTGATGCGGGTACCGGCGAACGAGTGCGGCCGGCTCAGGGAGTTGCACCAGCTCGAGCAGTTCGACCACCCGTTCAGTGACGGCACGGCCTCTGAGACCGGTGTGCAGACGGATCGCCTCGGACACCTGGCGCCCGATCCGCATCATCGGATTCAGTGAACGCGCCGGATCCTGGAAGACGAAACCGATCTTGTCACCTCGTATCTTGGCGAACTCGGCGTCGGACAGCGACAGGAGGTCGTCGTCGCCGAAGCGAACGGCACCAGACGCCTTGGCCTCGTCGGGCAACAGCCCGGCGATGGCCTTGGCGGTCATCGTCTTACCGGATCCGGACTCACCGACGAGCCCCAACCGGGCCCCGACGGGCACGTCGAGTTCGTCGATGTGCACGATCTGATGTCCGTCGATGTGGACACTGAGGTCACGGATCTCGAGCATCAGGACAACCCACTCCTGGTCTGCTGAGGATCGAGGATGGTGCGCAGACCGTCACCGAGCAGATTGAATCCGAGCGCCGTGAAGACGATCGCGAGTCCGGGGAAGAACATCAGGTACGGCGCCGCCTCAAGCAGCGACTGCGTCTCGTTGAGGAATCTCCCCCACGACGAGGTCGGAGGCTGGACGCCGACGCCGAGGTACGCGAGCGAGGCCTCGATCAAGATCGCCGCAGCGAACATGACGGAGCCCAGCACGATCAGCAGAGGACTGATGTTCGGTAGGACGTGGCGAACCAGGACGTACGACTTGCGGCGGCCGTACCCGTACGCCGCCTCGACGAAGTCGAGCGCCAAGACCTGCCGCGCCGGTCCGATCGTGACACGAGCCGCCACCGGGATCTGCCAGGTGATGATCGCGATCGTGGCCGTCGTGTTGCCAGGCCCCAACTTCGCCGCCAGGACCAGGGCAGTGAGGATGCCGGGCAGCGCCAAGCCGGCATCGACGAGCCGGGTGAGTGGCCCTTGAAAGGTACGGTTCGCGCCGGCGATCGAGAGTCCGATCGCCGCACCGATGACCATCGCTGCGATCGTCGACACGACGCTGACGTACAGCGAGTTCCGGGCGCCGAGCATGAGTTCGGTGGTGACGTCCCGCCCGGCGCGGTCGGTGCCGAGAAGGAATCCCGGCGACCCGGGCGGCGCGAGCCGGTTCGTCATGTTCAGCTGATTCGGCGGGTAGGGAGTCCAGATGAACGAGAGCAGCGCTACGAACACGAACGACGCGACGAGGGTGCCGCCGAGATAGAGCGTCAGCGGCAGTCGGCGAAGCCGCCGCCACCTGGAGGGCTGCGCCGGGATCGCCGTGTCGTCGTCGAACATGTCGTCAACGGTCGTTGTCGTGTTGTCAGACATCAGCGTCCGCCTTGTCGCGAATTCGTGGGTCGAGGAAGCCATAGGCGATGTCGACAAAAAAGTTCAGGATCAGGATCACGAGCATGATCACGAGGGCGAGCGACTGCACCACGATCACCTCGCGCCCGAGCGTCGCCGTGACGATGAGGCGCCCGATCCCCGGGAGCACGAACACGTTCTCGACCACCACGGCGCCGGCGATCAACTGGCCGAATTGGAGCGCCGCCACCGTCACGAGCGGAATGGAGGCGTTGCGGACGCCATGGACGAGAGCCGCACCTCGCCGGCTCCGGCCCCGCGCCATCGCAGATCGGACGAAGTCTTCGTTCATCACGTCGATCATCGAGGTGCGGACGTATCGCGTGAAGACGGACGTCACGCCGAGACTCAGGGCCAGGACGGGCAGGGTGATCGAGCGGAGGCACGCCAGGGGATCCTCCGTGAGCGGCACGTAGCCGCCCGTCGGCAACCACCCGAGGCGAACAGCGAAGAACAACACGAGGAGCAGCCCAGCCCAGAACGTCGGGATGGCGATCCCGATCTGGGTGACGACGTCGACGACGGCGCCTCGAACCTTCTTGGAGTTGATGGCGGAGTAGGTTCCGAGTGCCAGCGACAACGGCACGGAAACGATCAACGCACCGATGGTGATCATGAGTGTGGGCTCGATACGTCTGACGATCTCGTCGAAAATGTCGTAGCCCATGCCATACGAGGTGCCCAGGTCTCCGGTCACCACACCCCAGAGCCAGTCGAAGTACTGGACGAAGAGCGAACGGTCGAGCCCGAGTTCCTCGCGCATGAACTGCACGTCGACGGGCGCTGCTTCTTGGCCGAGCAGGACGGTGACGATGTCGCCACCGAGCAGGTTCACGAGCGAGAAGACGGCAACAGATCCGACGAAGGCAGCGAACAGAAGGTTCAGGAGCAAACGAAGTGTGTAACGAATCATGTGTTCAGAGAGTGTCAGATGGACCGAGGGTCGTCCGGTAGCGGATGCCACCGGACGACCCATCGACATCGGTGAACTGGTCGGGCCGAGGCACCGACCAGTTCACCGTGGAGCTGTCAGTCGGACCACCGAGCCGACCGTACGTCGACTGCGTTGTTGATCCGAACTTCCTGGATGCCGTCGAGGCCGGCCGTCATGACCTGGGGCACCCGCGGTGCAGCGATCACCGTGACCCAGGCCAAGTCGGCCAAGGTCTTGACCAAATCGGACATCGCAGCGAGGTACTCGTCGTTGTCCGTATACGAGTCGGCGAGGGCCAACTGGTCCTCGAACTCGGGGATGCACAGCTGGGAACTCTTACCCAGCGGCTCACGCCCACCCTCGCAGCCGTACTGCAGGATGTTCGCCGAGTCGCGGATCTCACTCATGCCGTAGTTGCCCTGCGCCCAGGTCTTGTCGAGCCAGGTGGTGAGGTCCTCCGAACGACTGTTGACCTTGATGCCGACTGCCCCTAGCTGCTGGGTCAGCACCTCCATGGTGAAGGGGTGCGATGCGACCGCAGCGAACGGGTAGTCGACCTCGAGATCCTCGTAGCCGGCCTCGGCGAGCAACGACATGGACGTGTCGGGGTCGTACGGGTACGGGCAATAGTCGCTGTTGTACGGCTCGGCGTACGGGACAACCATCAGGCACGTCGGATCGGCGTAGCCGTCGTAGACGGCAATCGCTTCTTCGCGATTGACGGCGTGGGCGATCGCCTGCCGGACACGGATGTCCTGGAACGCCTCCTCGTTGACGTTGAGCCACAGGTACGAGACCTCGCCGGCACTCTCGAACAACACCTTGTACTCAGCGTCATCGGAGAACGTGGCGACCCGCTCGATACCTTCGGCGAGCACCGCGGTGACGAAGTCGTACTCACCGGCGAGCAGACCGTTGAGGGCCGCCGTCTCGTCGTCGACGAAGCGCCAGTCGATGACCTCGAAGTACGGCAGGTCCCCCCAGTAGTCCTCGAATCGAGTGAGGGTCAGGCTCGTGTCGGGCTTGTAGTCGCTGAACACGAAGGGCCCGGTACCGATCATCGTGCTACCGGCGTCGTTGTCCTCGAGGAAGTTCTCGGGAACGACGTAGCCGGCCGAGTTGCCGAGTTCCTTGAGGAACGTGGCGCTCGGTTGGCTGAGCACGATCTCCACTGTGGTGTCGTCCAGCGCCTCGACGCTCGAAACGATGAGGTGCGGAGCGCTCAACTTGCTGAGCGGCGACTCGGCGTTCTTGAGCATCGAATACACCACGTCGGCCGAATCGAGCTCCGAACCATCGTGGAACATTGCTTCCCGGATCGTGAAGGTGTAGCTCAGGCCGTCGTCGCTGATCGACCAATCCTCCGCGAGCATCGGCACGATGCTCCCATCGGGCTTGACCTCGACCAACGTCTCTTGGACGTTGTAGAAGGTCGGAACACGCAGAGCGTTGGCGCCGACTTCCCAGTAGTTCCAGCTCGCCGGCTCCTGCGGGAGTGTGGCGATGAGGGTCGTGGACTTGCCGTCATCCGACGATTCCGAATCGTCGCCTCCGCTCGGTTCTGCTGCTGGCTCGGAGGCCTCGCCGTCGTCCGCAGTGTCGGTCGCCTCCTCGGCGGTATCCGGCTCGTCGGCGGCGTCGTCGTCGCCTCCGCACGATGCGGCAATGAGCGCCACGCTCATCAGCAGCGCGACGGATCTTCCCCGACGCACTCCTGTTCCGTACCTCAATGTTTGCAACACGATCTTGCCCCCTAGATGTGATGACCGGGAACGTTGTCCCTGGCGGGATGGGATTGTTGGTCCGCTGAATAGGTGAGCCCTCCGAGCGAGGCTGTGTGTCTTCGACAACGCACACCACTCGCAAGGAGAGCTCGATGGGACACGCTAGAACCCAACACCCGAACGCGTCACTGACACCGCTCGGTCGCCGCAAGATGATTGCCTGTGTGATCGATCGGGGCTGGACGATCGAAGCCACTGCGGAACGGTTCCAGGTCGACGCGAAGACAGTTCGGAAGTGGCGGGACCGGTTCGTCGCCGAAGGGTCGTCGGGTTTGTTGGATCGTTCGTCGCGGCCGCACCGTTCTCCGAGCGCAACACCTGATGATTGTCGGCGGCGGATCATCGAGCTGCGTCAACAGCATCGGTGGGGTGCTGCCCACATCGGGTTCGAGGTTGGTCGGGCCAGTTCCACGGTGCAGAAGATCCTCATCGCCGAGGGTCTTGGCCGGCTCGACTCCGGTGATCGTGCCACCAAGGACTCGGTCGTGCGCTATCAGCGCGATCGGCCCGGTGAGCTGGTCCACGTCGACGTCAAGAAACTCGCTGGCATCCCCGACGGTGGCGGTTGGCGAATCCACGGCAAAGGCAACGCCCCCACGGCGAAACGGTCAACTACCGGTTACAGGTTCCTGCACTCGGCGCTCGATGACCGCACCCGCCTCGTCTACTCCGAGATCCACGCCAACGAACAAGCCGTCACCGCCGTCGCCTTCTGGCACCGAGCGAACACCTGGTTCAACGCTCACGGCATCACCGTCGAACGAGTGCTGACCGACAACGGGTCCTGCTACAAGAGTCACCTGTGGCGAGACACGCTGCTCGCTGCCGGGATCACCCCGAAACGGACACGACCGTTCCGACCCCAGACCAACGGCAAGATCGAACGCTTTCACCGAATCCTGCTCGAGGAATGGGCCTACATCCGCGACTGGCACAGCGACGACGAACGCTCAGTCGAGTACGACCACTTCGTGCACTTCTACAATCACCACCGAGCACACGGCGCACTCGGATGGTCAACACCAATCGACACGCTCAAGGACAACGTCCCCGTCATGCACACCTAGACGTTGTTGTGTGGCACATAGATTTCGTCTATGCTGAGCGGATGTTAGCATATCCAGAGTCGGGGGAGCAAGGCTCGGACGTGTGAACACCGCGTTTCAGTGCCGCCGAACCATCGGCCGCACTCGCTCAGACACATTCTCAAACGGGGGTTGATACATGGATTCGAACGACGCTGGAATCAGGGACGGGTCGAACCTGTTCGACCTCAGCGGCATGACCGCTCTCGTCACAGGCGCCGGGTACGGCCTGGGCCGAGGATTGGTCCACGGGCTGGTCGATCACGGGGCGACCGTCATCGGCCTCGCGCGCAGCGCCGATGCGCTGGCCGAGACGTTCTCCTCACTGGAGGCGCCGCATCGATACCTCGTGGGTGACCTCACCGAAGATGCGCTCTACGAAGAACTCGACGACATTCCCGAGCACATCGACGTCCTCGTGAACAACGCCGGCGGCGACCCACACACCAAGCCGTGGGGTGAGCAGTCCGCGCAGGAGTGGCGTGACACCTACGAGATCAACGTCATCGCGATCGAGCGGCTCTGCCGGCTGCTCACCCCGAAGATGATCGACCGCGGATTCGGTCGCGTGATCAACGTGTCGTCGATCTACGGTTCCATCGGTCAGGACCCTCGGAACACCGGCTCGCGCGGCGGAGCGGGCGCCTATACGGCGGCGAAGCACGGTCTGATCGGTCTCTCGCATTACCTGGCGTGCCAGATCGGTGCCACCGGCGTCACGGTCAACACCCTGAGCCCGGGCATGATCACCTGGCAGAAGGACCCGGACGAGGAGACCCAGCGTGTCTGGGACCACCTTGCGGACCAGACGCCGGTCAAGCGAACGAGCTTGCCCGAGGACTACGTGACCGCCACGGTGTTCCTGGCCGCCCGCGCCTCGGGATTCGTCCACGGGCACAACCTCGTTGTCGACGGCGGATGGAGCATCTGGTGAACTCCCGCACCCATATCACAACGAGCAAAGGCAGGACATGACAGGACGACTCGAGAATCGCGTAGCGATCGTCACTGGTGCATCGTGGGGCATCGGAGCCGCTGCGGCCGAGGCGTTCGCCCGTGAAGGCGCATGCGTCGTCGTCAACACGTTGCCCGAAGAGCGAATGGATGCGCTGGCACAAGGCGTCGTCGACCGCATCAACGAGTCGGGCGGCCGAGCGATCAAGATCCCTGGCGACATCAGCGTTCCGGCCGACGTCGATCACCTCATCGACGTCGCCGAGGGCACGTTCGGCGACATCGACATCATGGTGGCCAACGCTGCATACTCGGAGCGCGGCGTGTGGAACGAGATCCCGATCGAACAGTGGGACCGCACGATGGCGGTCAACCTGCGCGGCACGTATCTCTGCGCCCGCGCCGTGTACCCCAGCATGCTTCGTCTCGGTCGGGGCAGCATCATCACGCTGACGAGCGTCACGGTCGAACTCGGCATGGCCGGCTTCGTCGACTACGTCACGACCAAAGCGGGCATTATCGGACTCACACGCTCACTGGCTCGCGAGGTGGGCGGTGACGGCATCCGCGTGAACAGCGTGATGCCCGGAGCGATCCGCACCGAGCAGGAGGTCGAGCTCAATTTCGACGAACACGAACTCGCTATCCTCTCGGCCGAACGTCAGTCGATTCCTCGTCGCGGCTACGCCGATGATCTGGCCGGCACGTTCGTCTATCTCGCCTCGGACGACAGTGCCTTCGTGACTGGACAGGTGATCACCGTCGACGGGGGCTGGGTCCACCACTAGTTTACGTTCTCACCTCACACAGCCAGAGGAAGGTAGAAGCGTCCTGAAAACTCCGTCGACTCGATCGAAGAAGAAGAGCAAGAAGCCCGACGCGGGCGCCTCACGGTCGGCACCAAGTGGGACGTTGCTGACCCTCGAGCGAGGCATTCGGGTCCTCGAGGAGATCGCTCGGGGGAACGGGCTCGGTACCGCACGGTCGATCGGGGCGTCGCTCAGCATCAACCAGGGCACCGTCTACCAGATCCTCCGGACGCTCCAGAACAGCGGGTACGTGCATCGCCTCGCAGGTGGGCGCTACCAGCTGGGGGCACGCGTCGCCTATCTCATCGACGGTTACCAGATCCAAGCGGCCCCGCCTCAGGTCATCATCGATCACCTGCATGCGCTCCACATGGCGACCGACGAAACCGTCTACGCATCGCTTGCGTTGGGCTCGACGATCGCCATCGTCGCCTCGCACGAGAGCACCAAGCGACTTCGAGTGGGCAGCTTCGAGGTCGGGTTTGCCGACGATCCGCACTCGACGGCGTCGGGAAAGGCCTTTCTGGCGTTCTGCGACGCAGAGGAACTCGAGACGTACCTGCCCGGCCGCGAACTCGAGGCGGTAACCGGGCGCACCATCGTCGACTGGGACCAGCTCCTCACCGAATTCGAGCAAGTGCGTCTCAACGGTGTGGCATTCGATCGCGAGGAGTCCGACGTCGGGATCGCCGGGATCGGCACCGTGATCATCGGAAGCCACGGCGAACCGGTCGGTTCCTTCGCCGCGGCGATGCCGATCGCTCGCTTCGACGAGGCCAAGGATGACGTCACCACTGCCCTCCTCAAGGCTGCTGACGATGCGTCGCGGGCGCTCAGATATCGCGGCGAGTACCCGCCGAAGAAGCCGCAGGCCCGAAATCCGAAGAAGCCGTACGTTTCCCGCTGAGGTGGGCGTCGCACCACCCAGACCGACCCGGAGGACATGACATGAACACCCGACCACACGAGGTCGCGACGCTGACGACGGGATTCGATCGCCGATGACCGAACACGAGCAGGAGACTCCGGTCCGACTCCGGACCGGTCGGTGGTACGAGGGCACCAGCCGTGACAATTACATCCATCGGAGCTGGATGAAGCGAGGCCTTCCGGACGACGCCTTCAGCGGCAAGCCGATGATCGGCATCTGCAACTCGGCGTCGGAACTCACACCGTGCAACCAGCACCTCAGCGCATTGGCCGAACACGTCAAGCGAGGCGTGTGGGAGGCGGGCGGGGTGCCGCTCGAGTTCCCGGTCATGTCGCTCGGCGAGACGCAGATCCAGCCGACGACGATGCTGCTCCGCAACTTGATGGCGATGGACGTCGAGGAGTCGATCCGAGGCAATCCGATCGACGGGGTCGTCCTCCTGTCCGGATGCGACAAGACGACGCCGGCGATGATCATGGGGGCGGCATCTGTCGACCTTCCGGCGATCATGATGACCGGCGGGCCGATGCTGACCGGCCGGCACGAGGGCCGCCCGCTCGGGTCGGCGACCGACATGTGGAAGATGAGCGAAGCCGTTCGCGCCGGCACGATGAGCGTCGAGGACTTCGTGGCGACCGAGTCGGTGATGACCCGGAGCGCCGGTCACTGCAACCCGATGGGGACGGCGTCGACGATGGCGACGATGGCCGAAGCGCTCGGCTTCACACTGCCGGACAATGCCGCCATCCCGGCACCCGATGCGCGACGCAACCGACTGGCCCACATGACCGGACGCCGGATCGTCGCCATGGTGAGCGAAGACCTCCGGCCCGCGTCGGTCCTCACCCGGCCGGCCTTCGAGAACGCCATCCGCGTGCTGTCTGCGGTCGGCGGCTCGACCAACGCCGTCATCCACCTCCTGGCGATCGCCGGGCGATTGGGGATCGAGCTGTCGCTCGACGACTTCGATCGGATCGGTTCGCACCTCCCCCTCATCACCAACGTCATGCCGGCCGGCCAGTACCTGATGGACGATGTCTTCGAAGCGGGTGGCATCCCGGCGGTGATGGCCGAACTCGACACACTGCTCGACGGCGACGCGCTCGCCGTCACCGGGCATCCGATCCGAGACAACTGGGCCGGACGAACGACCTGGAACCGCGAAGTCATCCGACCGCTGGACGACCCGCTGATCCCCGAGGCCGGCATCGCGGTCCTGCGCGGCAACCTCTGCCCGCAGGGCGCGGTCATCAAACCGTCGGCCGCGTCACCCGAGCTGTTGACACACACCGGTCCCGCTCTGGTGTTCGACACGATCGAGGAGTTCCACGAACGCATCGACGATCCCGACCTCGACGTGACCGCCGACACGGTCATGGTGCTGCGGGGCTGCGGCCCGACCGGCTACCCGGGCATGCCCGAAGTCGGCAACATGCCGCTCCCGACGAAACTCCTCACGCAGGGCGTCACCGACATGGTCCGGATCAGCGACGCCCGCATGAGCGGCACCGCGTTCGGCACGGTCGTGCTCCACACCGCGCCCGAGTCGGCGGTCGGCGGCCCGCTCGCCCTCGTGCGCACGGGCGACTCGATCACGCTCGACGTACCGAACCGAAGCCTCACGCTCCACGTCGACGAGGCCGAACTCGAGCACCGCCGAGCCGACTGGGAGGCGCCACCACCCGTAGCGGTCCGCGGGTGGTATCGCCTCTACATCGATCACGTCACACAGGCCGACACCGGCTGCGACCTCGGCTTCCTCGTCGGCGGCAGCGGCTCGACCATCACCCGCGAGAGTCACTGACGTCGCGCTCGACCATGGCCGATACCTACACCTCCGTGGACGTCGCCGCGTATCGCCAGCAGGGTTACGTCGTCGTGACCGATGTGCTCACCACCTCGGAGCTCGGCGCCATCCGTCGGGAACTCGCCGACGTGGTGGCCAAGGCGGCAGGGCTCACCGAGAACGACGACGTGTACGACCTCGAGGACAGCCACTCCCCCGCCTCACCACGCGTCAGGCGCATCAAAGAGCCGCACGCAGTGATGCCGACGGTGGCCGCGCTCGTCCGCCACCCGCGCATGATCGAGATCCTCACCCAACTGATCGGACCGGACATCCGGTTCCAGACCAGCAAGTTGAACATGAAGTCGGCCGGCGACGGCGCCGCCGTCGAGTGGCATCAGGACTGGGCGTTCTACCCGCACACGAACGACGATCTCGTCGCGGTCGGGATCATGCTCGACGACGTCGACGAATCGAACGGTCCGCTGTGCGTACTCCCCGGTAGTCACCGTGGTCCCACCCACGATCACCACGCCAACGGCTTCTTCTGCGGAGCGATCGACCCCGTGGCCACCCCGATCGACTTCGGATCAGCAGCCAAGCTGACCGGGACGGCCGGATCGATGACGTTCCATCACGTGCGTGCCGTGCACGGTTCGGCGCCGAACCGGTCCGATCGCTCACGGAACCTCTTGCTGTTCCAGTTCGCCGCGGTCGACGCGTTTCCGCTCGCGACACCGGTCGACGATCTCGCCCGGTTCGACGAGATGATCGTCGCCGGCGAACCGACGATCGAGCCGCGAGTCACCGTCACTCCGATCAGGATGCCGCTGCCGCCGGCTCCCAGCCAGGGCTCGATCTACGAGAACCAACGCGCGATGACGAACCGGTTCTTCCGATGACCCGAACTCGCGTGACGTACACGAGGAGCGATCACCCATGACACCTGACATCGTCGTCGACACCGCCTCGCTGCTCGGCGAGGGACCGACGTGGGATGCCCGACGCGGGCGGCTGCTGTGGCTCGACGTCGACGGCCAGATCTTCCATCAGCTGGACGCCGCCGGCTCACACACCGAGATCCCCCTCGACCGGCGGGTCAGCGCCGTCGTCCCCGCCATCGACGACGGATTGATCGCCGTCGCCGGTATCGACGTGGTGCGGATCGACGAGTCCGGACGGGTCGGCGAGACCATCGCACCGTTGCCGCCCGATGGTGACGGCCTGGCGAACGACGCCCGATGCGACCCGATGGGCCGCCTGTGGGTGGGCACGGTCGACCGTTCCGGCGACCAACGCGGTGGGTTGTTCTGCGTCGCCGACGACGGCTCGACCGTCCAGGTTCGCGACGGGATCGCCCTGTCGAACGGCATCGATTGGAGTCCCGACGGTCGGACGTGCCACTACGTCGACTCGCTCGCCCACCGCGTCGAGACGATCCATCTCGATGCCGATGGCCTTCCCACGCACTCGGAACCGCTCGCCCACATCGACGCCATCCCCGATGGTCTCAGCGTCGACGCAGAAGGCGCTGTGTGGGTGGCCCTCTGGGACGGCGGTGCCATCCACCGGTACACCCCGGACGGCCGGCTCGACCGTGTGGTCGAGGTGCCGGGCGGATTCATCACGAGCTGCGCGTTCGGCGGGCCCGACCTCACCACACTCTTCATCACGTCGGCACGCGGCGGACTGCCCGACGAACAACTCCGGGAACAACCGCACGCCGGCGCCCTGTTCGCGCTCGACGTCGGCATCGCCGGCCGCGGATACACGCCGTTCGGCAGGCACGACCAGGGCGCAGCGTCGACCACCTGACGGGGTCGGCGCCACACCCGGCCGGGCGTGCCGAGTGCGTCAGCGACGACCACCGCGACCCGTCCAGGGGACGGCGATGCCGAATGTCGTCGACGGACTCGGATGCTGACGAACAGTGTCCGACTATCCGGCGAGAAGGTCGCACCGGCGAACTCGTTGTCACCCATCGCGTTGCGGGCGAAGGCCCGCAACTGACCGGATGCCGGACCGAGGCCGATCAGATACTGCTCGCCGTCACCGTCCTCGCACAGAATGAGCCGGCCGTACGGGGCCAAGGTGATGTTGTCCGGGCGGTCGAACGTCGGCTCACTCGGCGGTGCCGCGCAGCCGCATGGTCACGGAGCCTTTCCGGAAAGTCTCCTTGACATTTAGACAAGTGTCCTTTACTCTTTGAATCATGAACGACACCCGGCACACCCCTCCCGACGTCGCGGCCCGAGGCCCCCGGCTGAGCGCCGCGGACAGGCAGCAGCGCAACAGCTACCTCCGCGAGTTCATCCCGGCGATCGTCGCGTTCTGGGTCATGCTCGCAGTCGTGTCCACCACCGTGGATGCGAACACGTCAGGAGCACGCCTCTGGGTCCTCGTTCCGGTGATCCCGATGATCGGCGTCGCCGTCGCCCTCTATCGAGCCGTCCAGCGGGCCGACGAGTACGGACGCATCGTCATGCTCGAGTGCATGGCGCTCGGGTTCGGCGCCGCGATGCTCGCATCGATGGCGCTCGGGTTCCTGGGCGGGATCGGCGTTGCCTGGACCTTCGGCGGATGGCTCGTCTTCGGCATCGGCATGACCGCATGGAGCGGCACGCTGCTCGTTCGCGGGATCCGCTGATGGAGAACCGCCTGAGGGAACGCCGCGCCGTCAACGGCTGGAGCCAGGCCCACCTGGCCGACCTGCTGGGCGTGAGCCGGCAGACGGTCAACGCGCTCGAGAAGGGACGCTACGACCCGAGCCTCCCGCTCGCCTTCCGCCTGGCCCGAGTCTTCGCCACCACGATCGAAGACCTGTTCAGCCCCAGCGCCGACGAACTCGGTCCCACCGAAGCGCCGGTCGACGCGGGCTGACCCGAGGTGCCCGGACCAGTGGGAACCGGGTCGTTCAGCAGCCCCAACAGGCGCACCGGCGAACGCCGGGACGGCCTGCGACGGGGCTCCACGTCGAAATGTGGCCCGACCTGGCACGCTCCTTCCGTCACCGACCAGACTGGCTGCCGGCGGTCGGACGCGTGAGCGTGACGGCTAGTCGATCGCACCCCTACGTCTCGCCGAGGAGCACGCCGTCATGCCCGATCCGATCATCGCCGACAACCAGCCGGTCGCCGTCCAACTGAACGCCGGCGAGGAGCAGTTCTGGTGCGCCTGTGGCCGATCAGCGAATCAGCCGTTCTGCGACGGCTCTCACGTCGGCACCACGTTCTCGCCGGTGCCGTTCACCGCCGAGTCGGATGGCGAGGCCTACCTGTGCGCCTGCAAATGCACCGGGACGGCTCCGTACTGCGACGGCAGCCATGCACAGTTCACCGATGAGTCGGTCGGGACCGACGGCAGCACGACCACGCCGAAGGATGACGGGACACCGGTGGCGGTGAGTGAGGCCGGCGGCGCTCCCGCCGCACGACCGACGCCGGAGGAACCGACCGTCGCGTTCATCCACGAACTGGCTCGCGACGGTTTGTCGAAGCTCGGCCATCACGGCCGAATGACCTCGATGGGCGTTCCCCGCAAGGACCTCCCCCAGTGGGACGATCTCCAGCTCATGGTGGCGCAGATGGCGACCAAGCCGCTGCTCGACGACGTTGCGGTCGGCACCGACTTGGTGATCGGCCCGCAGGCTGCCAAGCCGTTGCAGCTCGAGATTCCGGTGTTCGTCTCGGACATGAGCTTCGGTGCGTTGTCCGAGGAAGCCAAGGTGGCGCTGGCCACCGGCGCCGAACTCGCCGGGACCGGCATCTGTTCGGGCGAGGGCGGCATGTTGCGCGAAGAACAGCAGGCCAACAGCCGTTACCTCTACGAACTCGCGAGCGCCAAGTTCGGCTACCGCGAAGAGCTGCTCCCGCTGGTGCAGGCATTCCACTTCAAAGGCGGCCAGGGCGCGAAGACCGGGACCGGCGGTCACCTCCCCGGCGCGAAGAACCACGGCAAGATCTCCGAGGTCCGCCAGATTCCCGAAGGTGAGGACGCCATCTCACCTTCGACGTTCACCGACCTGCACACCGCCGACGACTTCCGGGCGTTCGGGGATCGGGTCCGCGAGGTGACGGGCGGTATCCCGATCGGCATGAAACTCAGCGCCAACCACATCGAAGCCGACATGGGCTTCGCGCTCGAATCAGGCGTCGACTACATCATTCTCGATGGTCGCGGCGGCGGCACCGGCGCCGCTCCGGAGATCTTCCGCGACCACATCAGCGTCCCGACCATCCCGGCGCTGGCTCGCGCTCGTCGGTTCCTCGACGAACAGGGGGCGTCGGGCCGCGTCACCCTGATCGCGACCGGTGGACTACGGATGCCGATCGACTTCGTGAAGGCCCTTGCGTTGGGCGCGGACGGCGTGGCGATCTCGAACTCGGCCATGCAGGCGGTCGGTTGCGTCGCGGCGCGGATGTGCAACACCAACAACTGCCCAGCCGGTATCGCCACGCAGAAGCCAGAGCTGCGCTCCCGGCTCGATGTCGAGGCTGCAAGCCGACGTCTGGCCACGTTCTTCGGCGCCGCGACCGAGCTGATGGAGGTGATGGCGCGGGCCTGTGGCCACGACCATCTCGACCAGTTCACCAAGTCGGATCTCGCGACCTGGGACCACGACATGGCGAAGCTGACCGGCGTTCGCTACTCCGGCTTCGGAGCGCCGTGACCGAACGCCCGTTTCGACTGCGGTGCCCGGGACGGGATTTGAACCCGTACTCACCTTGCGGTGAAGGGGGGTTTAAGCCCCCCGCGTCTGCCAGTTTCGCCACCCGGGCCTGGTGGGGCACGCTACCCGGCGGTGCACGACCGGTTCAGGCGACGCGCGCGACCGACGCCTCGGGCACCTGGTCGGCGCCGCACAGCACCCAGAGGTCGGCCCGCAAACGGTCGGCCTGCGGTGCCACCAGACGGTTGGCGGCGATCACGCCCTCGATCATGTCGGCGAGCACGGCAACCCACGGGCGACCTCGCAAGCGGACCGAGACGATCGCTCCATCGCCACGCCGACGAATCGAACGATCGACACCGACGAGCCGGGGCGGGCACCGGAAACTCGGCCCGACCAGCCCGCGCCGACGCGCTTCGCGGGTCAGCGACCGCGCTGCCGAGGCGAAGTCGACCGTGCTGGCCGAGGTGGGCGATGTGGACATGGCGACATCATGCGCATGAGGGTGTGACAGCGGCCGGGAGAGCCTGGCGTCGTCACACCGGCTCGGTAGTGTCGGTGCCGATGACCGACGCCGCTGCGACCGAGCTGAGTCCGCTGCAGCACAAGACGTTGGGGCTCCTCCGCCGAGCTGCCGATCCCGTCGTGTTCGACACCGCGTTCATCGCCTCACTCCGCGCCGACGTCGACGAGGCGTTCGAGGGGTTCCGCGAGCGCCTCGGCGACGAGTCGATCTTCCTCAGCAAGCATCGCGTGTCGAGCGTGCTCGGCTGCGAGGTGCAGCACCTGCACGACGACGAGTTCAGTTGGTCGCCGGCCGTCGCCGGCGGCCAGGTCGCCCACCGTGCGGTCCAGCTGATGATCAACTGGCGAGGCGACCCGGTGCCGGCCGACGTCGTCGACGAAGCACTCGCCCGACTCGCCGACGACGATTCGAGCATCGGCGACTGGATCGAAGGCCTCAGCGAGGCCGACCTCGCCGACCTGCGCGGCTTCGCGGTCGACAAGTTGATCAAGTTCCAAGAGTGCTTCCCGCCGCTCGACCGTCGAGCAGCACCGACGGTCGAGTCGAGCGTGCGATGGCCAGTCGACGGTCCGATCGTGCTGTCGGGCAAGGTCGACCTCACCCTCGGGCGTCCGGCGGGCGCCGAGAGCCGCAAGGTGATCATCGACCTCAAGACCGGGTGGGTCTCCCCCAAACATCGCGAAGACCTCCGGTTCTACGCACTCGTCGAGACGCTCCGCACCCAGATCCCGCCCCGCAAGATCGCATCGTTCTACCTCGATGCCGGCGAACCCGTCGTCGAAGACGTGACCGAGCGGGTCCTGCTCACGGCGAGCCGACGCATGCTCGATGCGGCCAACGCGGAGATCGAACTCCGTGTCGAAGGCCGTGCACCGGTCAAACGCCCAGGGGTCTCGTGCAAGTGGTGCCCGCTGCAGGACGACTGTGTCGAGGGGCAGGCCTACCTCGCCGGTGGCGACGAACGCGACTGATCGGTCTGGACCCGGTCGGCCCACGGCGCGCCATCAACGCGACATGAGCGCCACGGCGAGCGGCAGGCCCGCCGACCGCGACACGGTGGCGATCCGCCGCCCCGGCTGCACCGCCGGCTTCGGTGCGCCGACGAGACCGTCGGACGCCGCGACGGCCAGGTCGAGGTCGGCGACGATGACCACCAGACCCCAGATGTCGACCGAGGTGAGACCCGGGCGCTCGACGACCTCGATGATGCAACCTCGCGTCCCATCGGGTTCGTCGGCGAAGCGGTGGAACGCCTGCCTCACCTGTGGCGTCTCGCGGACTCGACGCTGTGCGAGTCCCAGCGTCTGAGTGATCGCCGCCGAGGTGCGATCGATCGAGTCGGTCACCACGACCACGTGATCGAGTTCGACGGCCCCGTTGGGATGCGTCGCCGTCGGCGTGGCCCCACCGGTGCCGTGGCGGATCGGGATGCCCTCCACCGAGTCATCGCCCCGCCCCGGAGGCTCCAGTTCGATCGAGTGGACGGCGGCCCCCGGCCTGATCGCTCCGTTGGACAGGGCCACCGAGCCGTGATCGATCGTGAAGCCGAGCGACCGCCACGCTTCGGCGTCACCGGGCACGCACACCGCAGCGAGACGGACGCCGGTCATCGCGGCTCGTGCCCGAGCTGCCAGGCGAAGAACGCCAGCGAATCCGCGTGCTCGTCAGCGCTCTTCGCGACCGGCTTCCCGACTCCGTGGCCCGCCCGGTTCTCCTGGTGGAGCAACATCGGTCGTTCGTGCTGATCGACCGCCGCGGCCTGCAACCGAGCGGCCATCTTGCGGGCGTGCAGCGGGTCGACGCGACTGTCGCCCTCGGCGGTCGTGAGGAGCACCGCCGGGTACCGCTCGCCATCGCGGACGTGATGGTACGGCGAGTAGTTCATCAGCCACTCGAACTCCTCGGCCACATCGGGGTCGCCGTACTCGTCGGTCCAGAGTCGAGCGATGAGGAACTGCGGGAAGCGCACCATGTCGAGGAGCGGAACCGCGCACCACACCGCTCGGCAGAGGTCGGGACGCTGCGTGAGTGCGGCACCCACCAGCAGGCCGCCGTTCGACCCGCCGGCGATCCCGAGGCGGTCGCGTGACGTGCGGCCGGTCTCGACGAGCCAGTCGGCCGCGGCGTGGAAGTCGTCGAACACGTTCTGCTTGTTGCCACGCCGGCCGGCCTGGTGCCAGCTGTCCCCGTGCTCGGAGCCACCACGGAGCCCGGCGATCGCGTACTGCCCGCCCGCCTCACACCATGCTGCGATCAGGGCCGACCAGGTGGGTGTCTTGGTGATCGCGAACCCGCCGTAGGCGGTGAGGATCGTGGCCGTGTCGGGGGTTGGTACCAAATCGGCACGATGGATCAGGAACATGCCGACGAGCGTGCCGTCGAACGACGGGTACTCGACGTGGGTGACCGCCAGGTCGGGGACGTCGGGTGGCGGCTTCGCCGGCTGGACCCGTTCCAACCCCTGCCTCCCGACGAGGAACACGGCGTTCGGCTGGTCGAACCCGGTGCAGACGGCGTACGCACTCATCTCGGCGCGATCGACGTCCAACTGGACCACCGTGCTGCCGTCGAGCCCGTTGAGCGTGTCGGTGACGCTCCCGTCGACCGACCACCGCTCGACGGCATCGACGCCGTTCCGCGACGTTGCCACCACGAGTCCGTGACGGTCGGCACGAACGCCGGTGACGACCGTGTCGCGTTCGGGTACCACCTCGTCCCACGTCTCGGGACCGAGATCGTCCCCCTCGAGGTCGATCGTCACCACCCGCCCGCGCGGCGCGTCGAGCGTGGTGAGGCCGACGAGTGTCCCGTCGTCGACGAACGTCATCGAAGCGGTCGCGTCGGCACCGAGCAGGACCGACCTCCACGTATCGTCCCGGCGATCGAGGAGCTGCACGTCGGTGCGGCTCCAGCCGACCGAGGACTGCACCAGCAACCATCGGCCGTCCGACGACGTCGTGACACTCGGCCACGTCTCGGGTGTCGGATGTTCGGCCCAGACGACCGGATCGTCGGCCGGGTCGTCGCCGATCGTGTGGTGGAAGACGGTCCGGTGGTAGGCATCGCCCGCCGGATACCGCGTGTAGAAGAAACCGGAACCGTCGGGCTCCCACGCGACACTGCTCGCCCGGCAATCCGGAATCCGCACGTCGAGCAACGTGCCGTCGGCCGTCCGAGCGATGCGCAGCTCCGAGTTCTCCGTCCCACCCTCGCTGATACCGAACGCCACCTGCGAACCGTCGGGCGACGGCGAGAACCAATCGATCGCGGCGACGCCGTCGGCGGCATCGACGGTCGGATCGACCAGGATCACGAACGCATCGGGGTCGTCGACCCGGCGGACGACGAGGCTCGCCTGGGGCGCACCCTCGGCCCGTTCGAGCAGGAACATGCGACCATCGACGCACCGGACCGACTGCACGATCGGCAGCCGGAGCAGCCGAGAGACGCGACGGTGCCAGTCGGCTCTGCTCGGCTCGGCGTCGAGCGCCGCCCTCGTCACGCTGTTCTGCGACGCCACCCACTCCCGGACCTCGCCGGCGTCTCCCTGCTCGAGCCATCGATAGGGATCGGAGACGAAGACCCCGTGATACAGGTCGCCGTCATCGGTGCGTCGTGTCTCGCCCTGCGGGCGCCCGCCGGTCATGGCGGCAGGCTAGTCGGGCGGCATCGGCCGCCCGGGTGCACCGGACGGGTGATTCGGCGCGGCCGGCCCGCGCCCACACAGCATGAAGCCGTCGGCCTGGGCCGACGGCTTCATCGAGATCTTCGCGCGCTCGAAGCGCGCCGGTGTGTCAGGGCGTTGCTCAGCCGCGACCCATGTTGGGGCGCTTGCCGTGGTTCGCCTTGCTCCGGCGCAGCTTGGCCTTTTTGCGACTCGTCTTCTTCGACATAGGTTCGACATCCTACGGCGCCGGAACGTCGCCACCAACCGGCCGATCAGTGCGATGACGCCCATTCGACGAGTTCGTCGGCCGACCACGTGTTGACGATCCGCTCGATCGGTACGTCGCGTTCGGCCGCCCGATTGCAGCCGTACGGCTGGAACTCGAGCTGGCCGGTCGCATGGGCGTCGGAGTCGATCGAGAACCAACACCCGTACTCGATGGCCAGGTCGATCAATTCCCGAGGCGGGTCGAGGCGCTCCGGACGGCAGTTGATCTCGACCGCCGTGTCGAACCGAGCGCACGCGGCGAACACGTAGTCGGCGTCGAAGGTCGACTCGGGTCGCTTGCCGACCTTGCGGCCCGTGAGATGTCCGAGGATGTCGACGTGCGGGTTGGCGATCGCCGTCACCATGCGCTCGGTCATCTGCTTCGACTCCATCCGCAGTTTGGAGTGCACGCTCGCCACGACGACGTCCAACCGGCCGAGCATCTCGTCGGACAGGTCGAGCGTCCCGTCCTCGAGGATGTCGACCTCCATGCCGGTCAGGATCCGGAAGTCGTGCCCGGCCGCGGCGATCTCATCGTTGACGCGTTCGATCTCGACGAGCTGGTCGGCGAGGCGTTCCTCGTTCAACCCGTGAGCGACGGTCAACCGGGCCGAGTGGTCGGTGAGCACCATGTAGTCGTGCTCGAGGGCGATCGCGGTGGCGGCCATCGCCTCGATCTCGGCCCCGCCGTCGCTCCAGGTCGAGTGCAGATGGCAGTCACCCCGGAGCGCGGCCCGGTACGGAGCACCGGCCTCGGTCAGTTCGACCTCGGACTCGGCCTCGATCTTGCGAAGATATGCGGGCACGACGCCGGCGAGCGCCTCGGTGATCACACCGGCGGTGGCGTCGCCGATGCCGTCGAGTTCGACCAGCCGTTGGTCGCGGGCACGTTCGGCCAACTCGACCGGGTCGGTCGTGCGGACCACGCCGAGCGCGCCGACGAACGCACGTGTCTTGTAGGGCGACGCGAGGGATCGATCGAGGCAGTGGATGATCCGCTCGAGCGCGGCTTCCGGTGACATCGGAGCGGTCGTCGGCACGACCACCAACGTACCGAACCACCCGTGACGACCGACACACGGGGCGACGGAATACCGCGCCGACCCACTGCGTTCCACATGACGTACACGATTTTGAAGGAGTCGCACGTGGCAACCAGCACACTCAACATGGAGAATTTCGAATCCACGATCTCGTCCGACGGCATCACGCTCGTCGACTTCTGGGCCGAGTGGTGCGGGCCGTGTCGCCAGTTCGGACCGATCTTCGAGCAGACCGCCGAGGAGAACCCCGACGCCGTCTTCGCCAAGGTCGACACCGAGGCCGAGCAGGAGCTCGCCGGGTCGCTGGGCATCATGTCGATCCCGACCCTCATGATCTTCCGCGACGGCATCCAGCTCTTCAGCCAGCCCGGGGCGCTCCCGAAGTCGGCGCTCGACGACCTGCTGCGCCAGGTCCGCGAACTCGACATGGACGCCGTCCGGCAGGAACTCGACGGCGAGACCAGCGAGGCAACGGCCGACAACGGCTGACCACATCCGACGTCCGACGAACTTCCTCCTCTCGTCGGACGCCAGGCAAACCGATTCGGAATCCCCCCGTTCCGATCGGGCGACGAGCCGGGCAGCGATGCTGCCCGGCTCGTGAAGTTTTCGGGGTACTGCGGGCCGACCGCAGCTTGCTCCTAAAGTGGCGGCGATTCGCCCCCTCCCCAGCCGAGGTCACCCGTGAGCAATGAACCCGTCAAGCAGATCGCCGTCATCGGCACCGGATACGTCGGGTTGACGACCGGTGCGACCCTGGCGCATTTCGGCTTCCGGGTGTCGTGCTGCGACGTCGACCCCCGCAAGGTCGACCTCCTCGACCAGGGCGTCATCCCGATCGTCGAGCACGGCCTCGACCAACTCGTCAACGACAACCGCGCCGCCGGGCGTCTGACGTTCCACCTCGGCTCCGACCCTGCGGTCCGGACCGCCGACGTGGTCTTCCTGTGCGTTCCCACGCCGCAGGACGACGACGGATCGGCCGATCTCACGTACGTCCGTGCCGCCGCCGCCGAGATCGGTCCGATGCTCAAGCCGGGCGCGGTCGTCGTCAACAAGTCGACGGTTCCCGTCGGATCGTTCCACGTCGTCGTTGGCGCGCTGGGCCGCGACGACGTCGACGTGGCCTCCAACCCCGAGTTCCTCCGCGAAGGATCGGCGGTTCACGACTGCCTGAACCCCGACCGGGTCGTCATCGGGGCGGACAACGAGCGTGCGGCGGCCGTCGTGCGCTCGCTGTACGAGTCGCTCGACACCGAGTTCATCGTCACCGACCCGGCGTCGGCCGAGACGATCAAGTACGCGGCGAACGGGTTCCTCGCCATGAAGATCTCGTTCATCAACAGTGTGGCCGCCATGTGCGAACAGGTCGGCGCCGATGTCGCGGCGGTCGTCGCCGGCATCGGCAGCGATCACCGTATCGGGAACCAGTTCCTCAATCCGGGCCCCGGCTGGGGCGGCAGCTGCTTTCCCAAGGATTCGCGAGCGCTCGTCAGCATCGCCCGCGAGCACGGCTACGACTTCTCGCTCATGCGAGGCGTGATCGACATCAACGAGCAACAGTACGACCGCATCGCGAACAAGATCGCACGCGGTGCCAACCGGTTCGAACACGACCGACTCGAGGGGGTGGTGATCGGCGCACTCGGGCTCACGTTCAAGGCCGGAACCGACGACCTTCGCGAATCACCGGCGCTCCGGATCCTCCACGACCTGCGTCGGCGGGGCGCCGAGATCCGCGCCTACGACCCGACGGCCACGGGCGAACTCGACCCGATCCAGACCGACCGGTTGGCCGGCATCACACTGTGCGACTCGATGGCCGACGCGACCGCAGACGCCGATGTCCTGACGATCCTGACCGAGTGGCCGGAGTTCCGCGAGCTCGACCTCGACGCCGCCGCCGTGGCGATGCGCGGCAACGCGGTGGTCGACGCCCGCAACCTGCTCGAACCCGCCGTGGTCAAGTCCGCCGGCCTGACCTACGACGGGGTCGGGCGCTCATGATCCGGCCCGGTCACGTCGTCGTCGCCGGGGGCGCAGGATTCCTCGGTTCGCACGTGTGTGACCGGTTGATCGAGCGCGGCGACACGGTCACCTGCCTCGACGACCTGTCGACCGGGCACATCGACAACGTGCGCCACCTCGATGCGTCCGGGCGATTCCGACTCGTGCGCGGCGACGTGGTCGACGCCGCATCACTCGACATCGCCGACGTGACCGCCGTGATGCACCTCGCGAGCCCTGCGTCGCCACCCGAGTACCTCAGGCGACCGCTCGACACGTTGATGGCCAACAGCGTCGGAACCCACCAACTGCTCGAAGTCGCCCGTCGGCACGACGCGCGGTTCTTCCTCGCATCGACCAGCGAGGTGTACGGGGACCCGCTGGTGCATCCCCAGCCCGAGAGCTACTGGGGCAACGTCAACCCGAACGGCGAGCGTTCGGTCTACGACGAAGCGAAGCGGTTCTCCGAGTCGATCACGATGACCTACCACCGCACGTACGGCGTCGACGTGCGAATCGCCCGGATCTTCAACACGTACGGGCCGCGCATGCAGCCCGACGACGGTCGCGTCGTGACGAACTTCATCCACCAGGCGCTCGCCGGGCGACCGATCACGATCTACGGCGACGGCAGCCAGACGCGCAGCTTCTGCTACGTCGACGACGAGGTCGACGGGTTCATCTCACTGCTCGACAGTGAGTACGTCGGCCCGGTCAACATCGGCAATCCCGACGAGTTCACGATGCACGAACTCGCCCGGGTCGTCATGGAGCTCATCGACACCACGTCGGAGATCGTGTTCGAACCCCTCCCCAGCGACGACCCTCGAGTCCGCAAACCCGACATCTCGCTGGCGGCCGAGACCCTGGGCTGGACCCCCACGATCGGTCTCCGCGACGGTCTGACGAAGACGATCGAGTGGTTCCGCTCGTAGCCTGACCCACCTCATGGAACGGTTCGGTCTCGTCGGACTGCCCAATGCGGGCAAGTCATCTCTGTACAACGCGCTCACCGGGGGCGGCGCGCTCGCTGCGCCGTACCCCTTCGCCACCAAGGATCCCAACATCGGGGTCGCCAAGGTCCCCGACGAACGGGTCGATCGACTGGCCGAGATGTCGGCGTCGAAGAACGTGATCCACGCCCAGGTCGAGGTCGTCGACATCGGCGGCCTCGTCGAAGGCGCGTCCAAGGGCGAAGGACTCGGCAACAAGTTCCTCGCCAACATCCGTGAGGTCGACGCCATCGTGTTCGTACTTCGGGCCTTCGAGGACGACGACGTCGTCGGGTCCCCCGACCCGCTCGAACACCTCCGTGTCGTCGAGCTGGAGTTGGCGCTCGCCGACCTCGAAGCCGTGGAGAAGCGCCTCACCCAGGCGACGCGGCAGTCCAAACTCGACAAGACCCTCGGCGACGAGATCGCCGCCCTGCAGTCCGCCTACGACGCCTTGAGCGAGGGGCTCCCGCTCTATCGGGCCGGCCTCTCGGCCGACGCGAAGGAGCAGCTCGCGCCGTACTTCCTCCTCACCAACCGTCGGGTGCTCGCGGTCGTCAACGTCGGCGAAGACGCGATCGACGACATTCCGGCGGCCGAGGCCCTGGTGGCCGCCGAGTTCAACAGCGCCGGCGACAACGTCGAGGTGATCGGCATGTGCGTGCAGTTGGAGGCCGAGGCAGCCACCATCACCGATCCGACCGAACGGGCCGAGATGCTCGAAGGATTCGGGCTCGGCGAGGGCGCACTGTTCCGGATGGTCCGCTCCGCCTACCACCTGCTCGGGATGCGCACCTACTTCACGACCGGTGAGAAGGAGACCAGGGCCTGGACGTTCTACGAGGGTTCGACCGCTCCCGTGTGCGCCGGTCGGATCCACACCGACTTCCAGCGCGGCTTCATCCGCGCCGAGGTCATCCAGTGGGACGAGCTGCTGACCCTGGGGTCGTGGAACAAGGCCAAAGAGGCCGGCAAGCTGCGGGTCGAGGGCAAGGACTACATCGGCCAGGACGGCGACGTGATGGAGTTCCGCTTCAACGTGTAGGTCGGCGACACGCGAGCTGGCACACTGCGTGCGTGCCGTGGTTGGTGACTGAGGACGCTCGTGTGCTCGCTTCCGTCGAGATGGCCGACGCGCGTTCGGCGCGCCGCAAGGGTCTCCTGGGTCGCGACGGCCTCGAGGGGGCTCTCGTCCTGCGCCCGTGCCGCTGGGTCCACACGATCGGCATGCGATTTCCCATCGATGTCGCCTTCGTGAGCGACGACGGCGTCGTCGTCAAGACGATGCAGATGCACCGACGCCGTGTCGGCGTGCCGGTGTGGCGCGCGAGCACGGTCATCGAGGCCGAGGCCGGCGCGTTCTCACGGTGGGGTCTGCGCGTCGGCGACACCGTCGAGATCAGGGAGCCATGACCGGCGGCACGCTCTGGCTGGTGGCCACGCCGATCGGCAACCTGGGCGACCTGCCGCCGCGGGCTGTCGAGGTCCTCGGCAACGCCGGCCTGGTCTGCTGCGAAGACACCCGTCGCACCGGACGACTGCTCCAACACGCCGGTATCCGGGTCGAGCGGCTGGCGGTGGCCAACGACCACACCGAGTACCACCGGATCGACGACGTGCTCGCCGAACTGGGCGCCGGCAACGACGTCGCCGTCGTCAGCGACGCGGGCACGCCGGGCGTGTCCGACCCCGGCGAGCGGCTCGTCCGGGCCGCGATCGACGCCGGCTACACGGTCTCGGCCGTTCCCGGTCCGGTCGCCGCCGTCACGGCCTTGACGATCAGCGGGCTCCCGACCGATCGGTTCGTCGTCGAGGGTTTCCTCCCCCGCAGCGGACGCGAACGTCAGCGCCGACTCGGCGAACTCGTGACCGAGCGTCGCACCACCGTGTTGTACGAGGCGCCGCACCGCATCGAGCGGACACTCGCCGATCTCCGATCGGCCTGCGACGACGACCGGCCGGTCGTCGTCTGTCGTGAGCTCACCAAGCTCTACGAGACGGTCCTGCGCGGCACACTCCGAACGCTCGACGTCGGCACGCCGAAGGGTGAGTACGTGATCGTGCTGGGCGGCGCACCGGTCGACGACACACCGGTCGACGATGCCACCCTCATCGAAGCGATCCAGGCGGAGCTCGACGGTGGAGCGTCGACGCGCGATGCGGCCGCGACCGTGGCGCAGCGCTTCGGCGTCGCCAAACGAACCGCGTACGCGCTCGCGATCACCCCCCGCTGAGTCGGTACTGTCGGGGACATGACCGCTTACGTGTCGGCGTCCGGCCCGAGCGCTGCGTTCTTCGATCTCGACCGGACCCTGATCGCCGGGTCGTCGGCGTTCGCGCTCGCCATCGCCGCCCGCTCGACCGGCATGATGCCCACCAGGGAGCTGCTGCGCGATGCGGTCTCGGCGGCGACGTTCAAGATGCGCGGCGACCACGACACGGGCGCCAGCGATGCCGCTCGCGATCGCATCCTCGGCTTCGTGCGCGGGCACCGACAAGACGACCTCCTCGCACTCAACGAGCAGGTGCTGCCGGTCCTGCTCGGCAAGATCCGACCCGAGGCACGCCGTCTCGTCGACATCCACCGTCATGCGGGCCGGTCCACGTACATCGTGTCGGCGGCGCCGAAAGAGATCGTCGAGCCACTCGCCGTGTCGCTGGGCATGACCGGCGGGATCGGCACCGTCGGCGAGGTCGTCGACGGCGTCTACACCGGGCGACTCGACGGGCCCTTCTGCTACGGCACCGGCAAGGTCGACGCCATCGTCGCGCTCGCCCGCTGGGACGGCCTCGACCTCACCCAGTGCTACGCGTACAGCGACTCGGCGAGCGACCTCCCGATGCTGAGCGCGGTGGGCCACCCGGTCGCGGTCAACCCCGACAACAAGCTCGAGCGTCACGCCCGCGAGCACGGCTGGCCGGTCGTCATCTTCAGCCAGCGCACCAAGACCGTCATCCGCCGCACCGCCGCCGGTGTCGCATCGGCCGGGCTCGCGGCCGGCACGTTCGCGGCCGGGATCGAGATGGGCACCCGACGGGCGCGACGGGCCTGGTTCCGCTGACCTCAGCCGCGCGGCACCAGCGCGAGCTGACGCGAGTGGGCGACCAACCGGCCCGCGGAGTCCCAGAGTTCGCCCGACTCGTCGAACATGCCGTCGGCCATGAAGCGGCTGGAGAACCGACCGCGCAGCGCACCGGGGGCGGGGACGCCCCTGACGTGCACGGTGAGTTCGAGTGTCGGCGACCAGCCGAGCGGGAACTCCGCTCGGTTGAACACGACCGGAGCGAACGCATCGGTCGCCATCAGGAGCGCGAACACGTCGATCCGGTCGGTGTCGGGCAGCGCGAACCAGCCGTGGGCCTCCGCGGTGCCGCTCGGCCGCCCGTCGCGGAAGCCGGCGTCGATCGGACGCACGCTCGACACGATCCGGTCGTGGAATCCCGAATCGACGGGCGGCGACGCGGACACGCACTCCTCGACGGGCGGCAGGTCCGGAGGTTCGCCGACGATCACGGACGGGCCGCCGGGCTCCTGCTCGGCGAAGGTGCCCAACAGGGCCAGCACCTCGGTCTCGCCGGCCCGGACCCGGGCGGCGACCGTGGCCGTCCGACGGCCGGAACGGATCACGTCGACGTCGATGACGACCGGTCCGGGGCGACCGGGGGCGAGGTAGTGCGCCGTCAGCGACAGCGGTGGTCGTCCGACGGCGTCGCTCATCGCCCGAGCCGCCAGCGCGATCACGTAGCCGCCGTTCGCGTTCCCGCCGATGTCCCACCCTGGAGCGATCCGGGCGTCGTACCCCCCGTCGGCTCGACGGCGGACGGCGGTGGCAGCTTCGAACTCGGTCGACACGGCCGGAAGACTATGAGCTGTACCCGCCGCGGCCGAACTCGGCCGTCGTTCGCGGGGCGCGATCGGTAGCGTCAGGGGCGTGAGCAGGTTCTACGTCACCACGCCGATCTACTACGTCAACGCGGAACCCCACCTGGGGCATGCGTACACGACGATCGTCGGCGACGCGCTCGCCCGCTGGCACCGTCTGCTCGGTGACGACGTCAAGTTCCTCACGGGCACCGACGAGCACGGCCTGAAGATCCAGCAGGCGGCCGAGGCGGCCGGCAAGTCACCACAGGCGTTCACCGACGAGATCGCGCCCAAGTTCGAGCACGCGTGGGAGCGCCTGAACATCGCCAACGACGACTTCATCCGCACGACCGAACCGCGCCACAAAGCAGCGGTCGCCGAGCTGCTGCAGCGCTGCTACGACGCCGGCGACATCGAACTCGACACCTACAGCGGGAAGTACTGCGTCGGATGCGAGCTCTACTACGCGGACGACGAGCTGGTCGAGGTCGACGGCGTCGCCGAGTGCTGTCCGATCCACAAGCGACCGGTCGAGACGCTCGAGGAGGAGAACTACTTCTTCCGACTGAGCCGGTTCGAGGACCGACTGCTCGATTGGTACACGCAGCACCCGGGAGCGATGAAGCCCGACAACCGGGCCAACGAGGCGATCGGCCTGATCAAGGGCGGTCTGCGCGACTTCTCGATCAGCCGGACCAGTCTCGAATGGGGCATTCCGCTGCCGTGGGACCCCGGGCACGTCACCTACGTCTGGTTCGACGCGCTGACGAACTACCTGGCCGCGACCGGTTTCGGCGACGATCAGCAGGACTACACCGACTGGTGGCCCGCCGACTTCCACCTGATCGGCAAGGACATCGTCCGTCAGCACTGCGTGTACTGGCCGGCGATGCTGATGTCCGCCGGGGTCGAGCTCCCGAAGGGTTGGGGCATCGGCGGATGGCTGCTCGTCGACGGTGAGAAGATGGCCAAGTCCGGCGGCAACGTCGTCAACCCGCTCGATCTCATCGACACGGTCGGCGTCGACGGGTTCCGCTACTACGTGCTCGCCGAGACGCCGTACGGCAGCGACGGCGACTTCAGCTACGAAGGTCTGGTCGGCAGGTACAACAGCGACCTCGCGAACAATCTGGGCAACCTGGCCGCGCGAGTCGCCACGGTCGTCGCCAAGAAGTGCGACGGCATCGGGCCGGCACCCAGCGCCGACAGCCCGCTCGCCGCCGCGGCGGTCAGCGCCTACGCCGAGACCGCGCAGGGGTGGGACGACGTCGCCCCGTCGAAGGCCCTCGACGCCACCTGGTCGCTGATCCGCGCCACGAACGGTTACCTCGAGGCCAACGAACCGTGGAAGTCCGAGCCCGGCGCCGAGGTCGACGCCGTGATGGGCGACGCGCTCGAGGCGTTGCGGATCGTGGCGATCCTGGCGTTCCCGGCTGTGCCCGAGACCGCGCAGGCGGTGTGGGAGCGGATCGGCTTCGAGTCCGACATCGTCGACCAGCGGCTGCCGGACGCCGCGGCGTGGGGCGGGTATCCCGGCGGGCTGACGGTGACCAAGGGCGACTCCCTCTTCCCCCGCATCAAGCTGTGAACCTGTTCGACAGCCACTGCCACGTCCACGACGAGCGGATGCCCGGCGGTGTCGACGGCGCGGTCGAAGCCGCCCGAGCGGCCGGGGTCACGACGATGGTCACGGTCGGTTGCGACCGCGAGACATCGCTGGCGGCCATCGCCGCGGCCGAGCGGCACCCCGATGTGTGGGCCACCGTCGGCCTCCACCCCCACGAAGCGCTGCACACGGTCGACACGATCACCGACCTCTTCGACCACCCGCGCGTGGTCGCCGTCGGCGAGGCGGGGCTCGACCACTACTACGACCATTCGCCGCGGGCCGAACAGGCGGAGGCGTTCGCGGCGCAGATCCGCCTGGCCCACGAGCTCGCACTCCCGCTGGTCATCCACACGCGCGACGCGTGGGACGAGACGTTCGAGATCCTCGACGCGGAGGGCATGCCCGAGCGCACGATCTTCCACTGCTTCACGGGCGGTCCCGCCGAGGCGGCCGGGTGCCTCGAGCGCGACGCGTACGTGAGCTTCTCGGGCATCGTCACGTTCAAGAGCGCGGCCGACGTCCAGGCCGCCGCCACGATCGTGCCGATCGACCGCATGCTCGTCGAGACCGACGCGCCGTACCTGGCGCCCGTGCCCCATCGCGGCAAGACCAACCAGCCCGCCTGGGTGGCCCACACCACGCAGTTCCTCGCCGACCTCCGTGACGAACCGGTCACGGCCATCGCCGACGCGACGTCCGCGAACGGCCGGGCGGCGTTCCCGAAGATCGGAAGCTGACCGGCCGCAGTAGCCTGGAAGCCGCTGCCCGCCCTGCCCCACCCGGCGGCGTACGACCCACGATGCACGAAGATTTTGCGCAACGACGACGAGTCGCCCTCGCCCTGGCGATCACGGTGATCCTGGTGCCGGCGGCGTTCCTGCTCAACCGGGGCGGTACCGACGCCGCCGACGAACCCGACAGCACGCTCGTCGGCCCCGCGATCATCCCGGGGGCGAGCACGCCGCCCACGCTCGACGAGGCGTCCGACGGTCCGAACGCCACCACCGATCCGATGGGCACCACGCCCCCCGATTACATCCAGGGCACGGTTCCGCCACAGGCCGACGATCCGGCGACGATCGCGATCCCGCGGGTCGGCCGCTCGATCCGTGGCGCGGCCAGCTTCAGCCGCAGCATCACCGACCCCGCCGCGTGCCAGATCCGTGACGTGGCCACCATCCCGTTCGACACGGCGATCACGGTCACCAACCTCGACAACAGCCAGAGCATCCGCTGCATCGTGAGCGTCGGCGGCGCGGTGCCCGATCAGGCGGTCATCCTGAGCGCCGACGCGTTCCTCCAGATCGGTGATCTCACCGACGCCCCCCTGTCGGTCGAGATCTCCTGGTGACGCACTCCCGCACCCGAATCCACGATCTGCTGGGCGCCGGCGGCCTGGCACCGCGACGCGACCTCGGTCAGAACTTCGTCGCGGACCCGAACACCGTGCGGCGGATCGCTTCGCTCGCCGCCATCGGCTCCGGCGACCACGTGGTCGAGATCGGTGCCGGCCTCGGTTCGCTCACCCTCGCACTGGCGGAGACCGGCGCCGCCGTCACGGCGATCGAGGTCGATCACGGCATCGTCCCGGCGCTCCGCAACGTGGTCGCCGACCTCGACAACGTCCACGTCGTCGAAGGTGACGCCACCCGACTCGACTGGACCGAACTCCTCGCCGGCGCCGATCGGTGGACCCTGGTCGCCAACCTGCCCTACAACGTCGCCACGCCGCTCGTGTGCGACCTCCTCGACGACGTCCCCCAGGTCGAGTCCCTGCTCGTCATGGTGCAGCGGGAAGTCGCCGAGCGGATGGCCGCCGGCCCCGGATCGAAGCAGTACGGCGCAGTCAGCCTCAAGGTCGCCTACTGGGCGAGCGCCCGCGTGGTCGGACTCGTTCCGGCATCGGTCTTCGTCCCGCGACCCAACGTCGAGTCGGCGCTCGTCCGGATCGACCGGCGTCCGCCGCCCGACGTGGCGCCCGGCGTACTCTTCACGCTGGTCAAGGCGGCGTTCGGGCAGCGCCGCAAGATGCTGCGCAAGTCGCTCCGCGACCGCGTGTCCGCCGAACAGTTCGAGTCCGCCGGTGTGTCGCCGGAGGCGCGCCCCGAGGAGTTGGGCCTCGACGCCTGGTGCCGGCTCGCGACGGCGGTGGCGCCGTGATCACGCCGGCTCCCGCCAAGCTCACGTTGTCGCTGCAGGTCACCGGCACCCGTGACGACGGCTACCACCTGATCGACGCCGAGATGGTCAGCCTGTCGTTGGCCGACGAACTCGAGTTCGTGGCCACGGCCGAGCCCACCAGTCTCCGAGTCGGTGGCCCCTTCGCCGACGGGGTCCCGACCGACGAGTCGAATCTCGTCGCTGCGGCACTGCGACGGGCCGGACGATCGGCGAGCGTCGAGATCCGCAAGAACATCCCGCACGGCGGCGGGCTCGGCGGCGGGTCGACCGATGCCGCCGCGGCGCTCCGATGGGCCGGTTGGTCGGCGACGCCCGACGACCTGATCCGGGCGAGCGAGATCGGTGCCGACGTCGCGTTCTGCCTCGTCGGTGGACGCGCCCGGGTGAGCGGTATCGGCGAGATCGTCGAACCGCTCCCCCACGTCGACCGCACCGTCACCCTCGTGATCCCGCCGCTCCACGTCAGCACGCCGGCCGTGTATCGGGCGTGGGACGAGCTCGGCGGGCCGACCGGCGACGGTCCCAACGATCTCGAGGCCGCGGCGATCGCGGTCGAGCCAGAACTGGCGCGTTGGCGAGATCTGATCGAGGCGGCGTGTGGCCGGACCCCGATCCTCGCCGGCAGCGGCGCGACCTGGTTCGTGCACGGGGAGCACGACAACGCCCTCGCTGCCGTGGGCAACGAGGGCGCAGAAATCTTGGTCGCGACGACGACCCGAGCATCCTGACCTGGCATCGGCGACAACCGGGACCACGTCGGATCGGGACGGCCGCGACGGCCGGACGGATGGAGTTATTTACGACGCTGATGACGCGTGCGGCGAAGCATCTTCTTGTGCTTCTTCTTGCGCATGCGCTTGCGGCGCTTCTTGACGAGCGATCCCATAAGGCTCGCCACGCTATCGGGAAGGCCGCCAACCCGGACACCCGACTGCGGTCGAGTGCGTCCGGCACGGTGGTCGGCGACTTGGCGAACGGAGGTCGGCGACCGGCCGGCCGGGCGCTACCGTGGTGGCGTCGGCCGGCACGTCCGGTTCGGTGACCGTCCGGGGTCGTTCAATGGTAGGACAGCGGTTTTTGGTGCCGTCGATGGGGGTTCGAATCCTCTCCCCGGAACGATGACTTCCCGCATTGCCGACGACCGCCCGTGTTCGGCCACGCTGCCGCGATGACCGTCTCCGCGATCGTCCTCGCCGCCGGTGCCGGCACCCGGATGCGTTCCGAGCGGCCCAAGCCGCTGCACCGCATCTGCGGGCGTCCGATGGTGCTCCACGTCATCCACGCGCTCGAGCGGCTCGAACCGGCACGGACCGCGGTGGTCGTGGGCCACGGTGCCGAGCAGGTCACCAAGCGTGTCCAGGCGTCGGCACCCGACTGGGCCAACGTCGTGTTCGCCGAGCAGGTCGAGCAGAACGGCACGGGCGACGCTGCGGCGATCGGTATGGCCTCGCTCGGTGGCGACGACTACGACGACGATGCGACGGTCATCGTCCTGCCCGGCGACACGCCGCTGCTCGACGCCGACACGCTCGACGAGTTGGTCGCCACCCACGTCGCGAACTCCAACGCCGCCACGATGCTCACGAGCGTCATGCCCGACCCGACCGGCTACGGCCGCGTGCTGCGCGCGTCCGACGGCCGGGTCCTGCGCATCGTCGAACAGCGCGACGCCTCCCCCGAAGAGCTCGACGTCACCGAGGTGTGCACGAGCATCTACGCGTTCCGACGCGATCTCCTCGGCCCGGCGTTGCGCAACCTCAACACCGACAACTCCCAGGGCGAGTTCTACCTCACCGACGTCATCGCCGGTCTGGCCGGCATGGGCCACCGTGTCGGCGCGGTGCAGGCGCCTCCCACCGAGACACAGGGTGTCAACGACCGCTGGCAGCTCGCCCTCGCCGAACGCGAGCTCCGCAATCGCACGAACCGGCGGTGGCTGCTCAACGGCGTGACGATGCTCGACCCGCGCCAGACCTTCATCGACGTCTCGGTCCGACTCGGTCGCGATGTCACGATCTACCCGGGCACGATCCTGCAGGGCGACACCGTCGTCGGAGACGGCACCGACCTCGGCCCCGACACCCAGCTCGACAGCTGTCGAGTGGGCGACGATTGCGTGGTCAGCCACACCGTCGCGGTCGACGCATCGATCGGCGACGGGGCCACGGTCGGCCCCTACGCCCACCTGCCGGCCGGCGCTTCCGTCGTTGCCGGGTCCACGACCGGCGCGTTCTACACTGCACCTGTTCCCGACTGACCGATCATCGCCCCGGGGAGGGGCCCCCTCATGGAAAAGGTCACCACCAAGAAGCTTGCGCTCTATTCGGGTCGCACCCATCCCGAGCTCGCGCAGGAAGTGGCACAGCACCTGGCGCAGCCGGTCGGAGACGCCAACATCGTCGAGTTCGCGAACGGCGAGATCCGGCCCCGATTCGCCGAGAGCGTGCGCGGTTCCGACGTGTTCATCATGCAGAGCCACTACGGCGTCGACGGCCACTCGGTCAACGATTCGCTGATGGAGCAGCTCGTCATGATCGACGCGGCGTACCGGGCGTCGGCCAAGCGCATCACCGCCGTGTGCCCGTTCTACGGGTACGCACGCCAAGACCGCAAGGCCGAAGGGCGCGAGCCGATCACCGCCCGGCTCGTCGCCGACATGTTCAAGGCCGCCGGCGCCAAGCGGATGATCTCGATCGACCTGCACTCCGGCCAGATCCAGGGTTTCTTCGACGGACCGGTCGACCATCTCACGGCCGGGCCGGTCCTCGAGAACTACATCCGTGCCCAGGCACCCGATGCGCCGGTCATCGTGTCGCCCGACTCGGGCCGCATCAAGGTCGCCGAGCGCATGGCCCAGCACCTCCACGACTGCGACGCCGACATCGCGTTCATCTACAAGCGCCGCCCCAAGGGCCAGGCCAACGTGGTCGAGGCCAAAGAGGTCATCGGCGACGTCAAGGGTCGGCTGTGCATCCTGACGGACGACATGATCGACACCGGCGGCACGATCGTGTCGGCGGCCGAGATCCTGCTCGAACGAGGCGCCACCGAGGTCTGGGCGATGGCCACGCACGGCGTGCTGTCCGGTCCGGCGGTCGATCGTCTCAAGAACGCACCGCTCGAGCGCCTGATCCTCACCAACACGCTGCCGCTGCCGCCCGAGAAGCAGCTGCCGCAGATCGAGGTCCTGTCGGTCGCCGAGATCATCGCCGAAGCGCTGAGCGCCGTGTTCGACGACACCAGCGTCAGCGAGATCTTCGGCGGCGAGAACCTCGCCTGAGGCGCCGTCTCCGGGCCGACGCGCCGACACCCCGACGCAACCTGGCGGTTGGTACCGAACCGGCGCGGTTCTGTCACCGTTCTGTCACCGAGCGCCCGCAAGCTCGTTCCATCGCCGCACGCCGGTGGCGACACGAACCTGGAGGGCACGCATGGCATCCCAGCAGGGCTCCCTGGAGGTCATCTCCGACGCCGACGACCGCCCGGCCGACGTCACGATCCAGATGCGCGGCCCCAACGTGGTCGTCCGCTCGTCGATGCACATCGATCGAGCCGCGACCGACAGCGTCGCCCATCTGGTGAACGCATCGGTCACCAGCGAGGTCGTCGTCGTCATCGATCCCGAACAGATCGAATGCAGCGATGCGTTCGCGTCGACGCCCGCCGCGGTCGCCGAGCTCCGCTGCTGCGAACGCCGCCGCTGCCGGGCCCGCGACGTCGAGACCGCCGGCGACGGGGTGCTGCGGGTCGCCGGTGAACAGTCGTGGTGGACGATCGACATCGCCACGGGGCGATTCCTCCGCAGCGACCAGCCGCTCGACGTGCACTTCATCGGCGACGATGCCTGGATCCCGCTGCAGGGCGTCTGGATCTCGGACGTCAAACTGTCGGTGATGACGGCCGACGGAGCCCTCATCACGGGCTACCGAGCCCGCACCGACGAACGGTGCACCCGCCGACTGGCGAGCTGAACCGCGATTGCCCGGCGTTGCCGGTGTGGCCGCCGGAACCCTCCGGTAGCATGGCTCGCTGCTCGTATCACTGCTCATTGAGGCTGATCAACCATGTCTGAGACCGTTCTGACCGCAACTTCCGGCCGCTCCACCGGGAGCGCCAACGCTCGTCGCCAATTGGCGACCGATTCGATCCCCGCGGTCGTCTACGGCATGGGCATGGACCCGATCAGCATCTCGGTGCCCCGGCGTGACCTGCGCAAAGCGCTCTCGGGCAGCGCCGCGATGAACACGATCCTCGACCTCGACGTCGACGGCACCGTCTACCCGGCGATCGTCAAGGACATGCAGCGCGACCCGGTCCGCCGCACGGTCCGCCACGTCGACTTCATCCAGATCGACCTGAGCGCCGAGATCACCGTCTCCGTGCCGGTCCATCTCACGGGTCACGCCAAGGCCGTCAGCGACGAGGGCGGCCTCGTCGACCTCAACCGCAACGAGCTCGAGATCTCGACCACACCGCGGAACATCCCCGACGAGATCGTCGTCGACGTGACCGACATGGACATGGACACGACGATCACCATCGGCGACCTCGACCTGCCGGACGGCGTCACCGCCACCGGCGAAGACGACTGGGCCGTCGTGACCGTCCTCACCATGCGCACTCCGGTGCTCGACGACGAAGACGCCGCGGCCGCCGAGGCTGCCGAGGACGCGGCCGCCGACGCCGAAGGTGGCGACGCCGCGGCCGATGCCGGCGGCGACGACGCCGCCGAGTGACGCCCCCTGGCGTCCGCTGACCCATGGGCCTCTTCGACCGGCGTGCCGGAAAGGGCGCGCCGTTCGACTGGCTCGTGGTCGGACTCGGCAACCCGGGCCCCAAGTACGAGCGGACGCGCCACAACGTCGGTGAGGAAGTCGTCCGACTGCTCGCCGAACGCCACGACGCCCCGCTCAAGGCCGGCCGCGACAACTCGCTGATCGGCGAGGCCCGTTTCACCGCCGATGGCGACACCGTCCGTGCAGCGCTGGCGTTCCCGCTGACCTTCATGAACGAGTCGGGCCGTGCCGTCTCGTCGCTGGTGCGCCGCTACCGGATCGAGTCGCCCGAGCAGATCATCGTCGTCCAGGACGAACTCGACCTCGAACCGGGTGTCGTCAAGCTCAAGAACGGTGGCGGGCTCGCCGGGCACAACGGCCTGCGCAGCATCGCGCAGCACCTCAGGTCACAGGACTTCCTCCGCGTCCGGATCGGCGTCGGCAAACCGCCGAACAAGGAACGCGGCGCCGGACACGTGCTCAACAAGGTCCCCCGGCGGGAGCGCGAGGTGCTCGACGTCGCCGTCCAGATCGCCGCCGATGCCGTCGAACTGATCATCGCGGATGGCATCGATGCCGCGATGCAAGACATCCATGGCCGGTGAGCTTGCGGCACTCCCGCCGCTCCTTCGTGACGAATCCGGACTGACTCGGGCGCTGTCGGACCCCCAGGCGCGCCTGGCGATCGTCGAGGTGGCGCGTCCGATCTCGATCGCCGCGCTCGCTCACCTGTCCGACCGCCGACCGCTCGTGGTCGCCTGCCCGACCGGGGCCATGGCCGGACAGCTGTACGACGACCTGTGCCAGTACGTCGGCGACGACGCGGTCGCTCACTTCCCGGCGTGGGAGACGCTGCCGTTCGAGCGGGTGAGCCCCGCCGTCGAGACGATGGGCGCCCGTCTCGAGGTGCTGTGGCGACTCCGCAGCAGCGACCGCCGACCGAAGATCATCGTGGCGGGGGTTCGGGCACTGCTGCAGAAGCTCGGACCGGGCGCCACCGACGTCGAGCCGATCGCCGTCCGACAGAACGCCATCATCGATCCCGATCAGCTCGGGGCCCAGCTCGTGGAGTTCGGCTACCGCCGTGAAGAACTCGTCGAGCACCGTGGCGAGTTCGCCCGACGCGGCGCCATCGTCGACGTCTATCCGTCGACCGCCGACGCGCCGATCCGCATCGACCTGTGGGGCGACGAGGTCGACCGTCTCACCACGTTCGGCGTCAACGACCAGCGCTCGATCGCCGACCTCGACGAGGCGCTGATCTTCCCCGCCCGCGAGCTGATGCCGTCCGACGACGTGCGCGAGCGGGCTGCCTCGCTCGTCGGCACCGAGCCGTGGGGTCGCGAACAGTGGGAGCGGCTCGCCGAGGGGACGCACTTCGAGGGCATGGAGTCGTGGGTGCCGTGGCTCGTCGACGAGCACGTGCTGCTGACCGACGTCCTGCCGTCGGAGGCCAAGACGATCCTGATCGAACCGCGCCGCATGCGCGACCGGGCCGCCGATCTCCTCGCCGAGGAAGACGACCTCGCGAAGGCGCTCGCCTCCACGTGGGCCCGCGATCCCGACAAGGAGTTCCCGCGGCTGCACGCCGACCCCGATCAGCTGCTCGCCGGTGGCGACGCCGGATTCTGGACGATCGACTCCACCCCCGAGTCACCCGACACCCCGCTCGTCGAGGCATCCGGCTGGGGCCCGATCGGTGGCGACGGCTCGGGGCTCACCGACCGGCTCCGGCAGATGCTCGCGGACGGGTTCGCCATCTCGGTCGCGGCCGACGGCACCGGCTCGGCCGAACGACTTCGCCAGATCCTGCTCGACCAGGACCTCGAGTTCGTCGTCGCCGGGGACGACACCGACGTGAGTCGGCCCGGCGGCTACATCGTGGTCGCTCCGCTCCATCGCGGCTGCACCCTGCCAAACGCCAAACTCGCCGTCATCGCCGAGTCCGATCTGACCGGTCGACGCAGGGCTCACCGCAAGGCCCGGACCCGCAAACGTGAGGGCACGGCCACCTTCGAAGACCTCAAGGCGGGCAACTACGTCGTGCACCACCAGCACGGGGTCGGCAAGTACGAGGGCATGGTCAAGCGCACGATCGGCGGCGTCGAGCGCGACTACCTGCTCGTCGCCTACAAGGGCGGCGACAAGCTGTACGTGCCGTCCGATCAGATCGACACCCTCCGGCAGTACGTCGGCGGCGAGGCGCCCGCGCTGCACCGCCTCGGCGGCAGCGACTTCGCCAAGGCCAAGGGCAAGGTCCGTTCGGCCGTGCGCGAGATCGCCCAGGAGCTCGTCGTGCTCTACCAGAAGCGGGTCAACGCCGAAGGGCACGCCTTCGGTCAGGACACCCCCTGGCAGCAGGAGATGGAAGACGCGTTCCCGTTCGTCGAGACGCCCGACCAGCGCACCGCGATCGACGAACTCAAGAGCGACATGGAGCGCCCGTTCCCGATGGACCGCCTCGTCTGCGGCGACGTCGGCTTCGGCAAGACCGAGATCGCGATCCGGGCGGCGTTCAAGGCGATCCAGGACGGCAAGCAGGTCGCCGTGCTGGCCCCGACCACGCTGCTCGCGAACCAGCACGGCAACACGTTCGCCGACCGCTTCGCCGGCTATCCGATCCGGGTCGAGGTGCTGTCACGCTTCTTGACCGCCGGTCAGGCCAAACAGGTCATGCAGGACCTCCGGGCCGGCGAGGTCGACTGCATCATCGGCACGCACCGCCTGCTCGCCGCCGACGTCACCTTCAAGGACCTCGGGCTCCTGATCGTCGACGAGGAACAGCGCTTCGGCGTGCAGCACAAAGAGCAGATGAAGAAGCTCAAGACCAACGTCGATGTGCTGACGCTCTCCGCCACCCCGATCCCGCGCACGTTGGAGATGAGCCTGGTCGGCATCCGTGACCTGTCGCTGCTCCAGACCCCGCCGGCCGACCGCCAGCCGATCCTCACCTACGTCGGCGAGTACGACGAGCGGGTCGCGATCGAGGCGATCCGGCGCGAACTGCTCCGCGAGGGCCAGGTCTTCTGGGTCCACAACCGGGTCCAGTCGATCGACACGGCGGCGGCCCGCCTGCGTCAGCTGGTCCCCGAGGCCCGCATCGCGGTGGCACACGGTCGCATGGACGAAGGCACACTCGAACAGGTCGTCGTCGACTTCTGGGAGGGCCGCTACGACGTCCTCGTCTGCACGACGATCATCGAGTCGGGGATCGACATGCCGACGGTGAACACGCTCGTGGTCGAGCGCGCCGACCTGCTCGGGCTCGGTCAGATGCACCAGCTGCGCGGTCGCGTCGGCCGCAGTGGATCACGGGCGTACGCCTACCTGTTCCATCCGCAGGACAAGGTGCTGACCGAGGAGGCGTACGAGCGCCTCAAGACGATCGGCGAGGCGACCGAACTCGGCTCCGGGTTCAAGATCGCGATGCGCGACCTCGAGATCCGGGGCGCCGGCAACCTGCTCGGACAGGCCCAGTCCGGTCACATCGCCGCCGTCGGCTACGACCTGTACTGCCAGATGGTCACCGAGGCGGTGGCCGAGATGAAGGGGGAGCCGGTCAAGCAGCCTGCCGAGATCAAACTCGACGTGCCGTCCGACGCGTTCCTGCCCGCCGAATACGTCGCCAAGGAGGAGCTGCGGCTCGAGGCGTACCGGCGGCTCGCCGGCGTGACCACGCACGCCGAGGTCGACGACATCCGAGCCGAGTGGGAGGACCGCTACGGCCCGCTCCCCGACCCGGCCGAAGCCTTGCTGATGGTCGGTCGCATGCGCGCCGAGTGTCACCGTCTGGGCATCACCGACCTCCAGATCACCAGCACCGACGCTCGGCTGGGACCGATCGAGTTGAAGCTGTCGTCGGCGACCCGCCTCAAGCGTCTGTCGAAGGGCGCGATCTACAAGGAGGATCTGCGACAACTGGTCGTCCCGATCCCGCACCGGCAGGACCCGGCCACCTATCTCGTCGGTTTCCTGCAGGAGCTGATCCCCGTCGCCTGACGGTCGGCCGATAGGTTGTCCGCCGTGAAGCGCTCGTTCCCCGCCCTGATCGCCGCGGCCGCCATCGCCCTGAGCGGTTGCGCCACGTTCACCGACGCCGACGTCGCCGCTCGGGTCGGCGACGACGAGATCACGGTCGATCAACTGTCGTCGATCGCCCGCGAGCAACTCGGTGACGACGACGCCGGCCGCTCCGACATGCAGACCATCGTCGGCATCCTCAACAACTGGGTACTCGACCGGGTACTGCGCGCCGACCTCGCCGCCGCCGGCATGCCGCTCGACGAGGTCGAGGGTGAACTCTCCGATGCCGTCCTCGGCGAATCGATCGACGCCTCGTTCGGGACCTGGCAGCAGTCGCCACCCACCGCGATTCCCGACGACGAGCTGCGTGACTGGTACGAGCGCGGCCCGACCGAATCGAACCTGACGTGCACGGCGCACATCCTCGTCGACGACGAGTCCACCGCCGACGAGGTGCTCGAACGCCTCGATGACGGCGACGCCTTCGGCGAGCTCGCAGCCGAGTACTCCACCGACACCTCCGCCGAGAACGGCGGAGCACTGCCCTGTTCGACCACGACCGACTTCGCAGAGCGGTACATCCCCGAGTACGTCGAGGCGGCGCTCGATGCCGACATCGGCGATCCGGTCGGCCCGGTCGAGTCGCAGTTCGGCTACCACGTCATCCTCGTGCGCCCGTACGACGACGTCGCGGCCGACGAACTGCTCGGTGTCATCTCGTCGTCGCCGCAGGTCCGGTTCGAGGTCGCCGCCGACGAACTCGACGTGTACGTCAACCCTCGGTACGGCGAGTTCGACCCGGCAAGCGGCGTCACGCCGCTCGGCTGACCCGATCGTGATCCCGACGTCGTGACCAGGCCACGCATCGTCGTCGCCGGACTCGGCCCGGGCGGCGTCGAACACGTCACCGCCGAGACCATCGCGGCCATCGAACGGATCCCGCACCGGTACCTCCGCACCGCGATCCATCCCTCGGCCGGGCTCGTCGGTGAGAGCGAGTCGTTCGACGAGCTCTACGAGTCGGCCGACCGATTCGAGGACGTGTACGCCGAGATCGTCGAACGCCTCGTGCGCGCGGCGTCCGAGCACGGTGAGATCCTCTATCTCGTCCCCGGCTCCCCGCTGGTGCTCGAACGGTCGGTGCGCACGCTCCGCGACGACGATCGCGTCGAGTCGACCATCCTGCCGGCAATGTCATTCCTCGACGTCGTGTGGGCCCGTCTCCGGATCGACCCGGTCGAGGCGGGGGTCCGTCTGATCGACGGCCACGAGTTCGCGACGGCCGCCGCCGGGCTCACCGGCCCGTTGCTCGTCGCCCACACGCACGCCAACTGGGTGCTGTCCGACATCAAGCTCGCGCTCGACGACCCCGACGGCGCGCTCGACGACACCCCTGTCGTCCTCCTCCAGGCGCTCGGCACACCGGACGAGCAGATCGTCGAGACCACCTGGGCCGCGATGGACCACACGATCGACGCGGACCACCTGACCTCGCTGTACGTGCCAGAACTGGGCGTCGGCGTCGGCGCCGGGTACGTACGCTTCCACCAACTCGCCCGCACGCTGCGCGAGCAGTGCCCGTGGGACATCGAGCAGACGCACCGGAGCTTGGTGCCGTACCTGATCGAGGAGTCGTACGAGGTCGTCGACGCGATCCAGGCACTCGGCGACGACCCCTCGTCCGACGACCTGCTGATCGAAGAACTCGGCGACCTGCTGTACCAGATCGAGTTCCACGCCACGATCGCCGAGCAGGAGGGCAGGTTCACGATCGCCGACGTGACCCAGGGCATCCACGACAAGCTCGTCCGCCGCCACCCCCACGTGTTCGGCGACGAGCACGGTGTCACCGCCGACGTCGACGGAACCGAGCAGGTGCTCGCCAACTGGGAGGACATCAAGCGGGCCGAGAAGGGTCGCACGTCGGTGTTCGACGGTGTCCCCAACTCGCTGCCGTCACTGGCCTACGCCCACAAGGTGCAGAAGAAGGCGGCCAAGGTCGGCTTCGACTGGCCCGACGTGGCCGGCGCCCTCCCGAAGATCGCCGAGGAGGCTGCCGAACTCACGATCGCAGCCGACGACGGTGACACCGCGGCGACCGCCGACGAGCTGGGCGACCTGCTGTTCGCCGTGGTCAACGTCGCGCGACACCTCCGCGTCGACCCCGAGTCGGCCTTGCGGGCAGCGGCCAACAAGTTCCGTCGCCGCTTCGAGGCGCTCGAGCAGATCGCCACGGCACGCGGCATCGTGGTCCACACCGCCGGACTCGACGCGCTCGACTCGCTGTGGGACGAGGTCAAGCGGGGCGAGTGAGCTTCAGCCGCGGGCCGAGCCACGCTCGGCCTGGGCGAGCAACGACTCGCCGAACCGATTGCGCAACTCGTACCGGTGCGCCGTAGCGGTCTCGATCGACCGGGCGGCCTCGTTGACCGAGAGTGCACCGAGCACCTGGAGCAGCCCACCGATGATCAGATAGGCGCCGAGGCGACCCCACTCGTCGGGCGGGCTCGTCTGGTCGATCGTCGAAAGACCACCGAGGAACTGCAGCTGTGCGAGGTAGCCGGCGGCGACGAGATAGGTCGCACGCAGCGGCCGATTGCGGGACTCCGCGGCTTGGGCGACGCGGAGCAGCGCGAGCAGCGGGACAGCGAGGAAGACGCACTGGAGCACGTACCCGGAGACCTGACCGACCCAGTCGTCGGCGCCACCGACGAGTTCGCGCCCCACGAACCAGGCGCCGATCACACCGATCGGCAGGCTCAGCGCGGCGACGATCGGGTTGCGTCGTACGCCGGTCGCTCGCCGCGCGTTGATCGCGGCGACGGCGATCCATGCCGTGGCCACGGGGATGACGGCGAACGCCAACCATCGCTCGACGACGCGAAGTCCGTCGAACAGGTTCCACGTGCGTTCGAGTTGGTCGGTGAGGACGCCGGAGTCGCGATCCTGCTGCCAGAGGAGCAGCACGAGGATCGCACCACCGATGGTGAGGATCCAGAGCCCGGTCATCATGACCGCCATCGCGATCCGCAGCGTGCTCGCCGCCGCGAACGGCTCTTCGGCCGACGACAACTCGCCATGGGTTCGGGACTTCACACGGTCGAAGACACCACGTTTCGCCGCGGGGGCCTCGACGACCTCGCTCCCGGGAGCCGGGGTGATCGTCGTGCGGGTGATCGTGGCACGCGCCTCGTCGAGTCGCTGCGTCGAGCCGACGCGCGGATCGTCCTCACGGGTCATGACCGACTCCACTCCCACACCTCACCATCGTCGCGCAATGTCCACGGCTTGAGCGGTTTCTTCCCCGGCCTCGTGATCGCTCGGAATCGGCGGGGCGAGCTGCGATGATGGAACCATGCGCGTGCACGTCGCTCACCCCTCCGAGCACCAGGCGATCGTGTCCCTCCCGTACCGTCTGCCGCTCGACGACTGGGACATGGACAACGTCCAACAGGTGCTCGGTCTCCACCGCCACGTCGTGAAGTTGCTGGAGTACGAGCACATCTCCTACGTCGTCAAAGAGCTGCCCGATGCGCTCGCGCTGCGCGAGTACCGGCTGCTGCGCGAACTCGACGAACACGGGCTCCCGACGGCCGAGGTGGTCGCAGCGGTCACGGGGCGGCCCAGCGGTGAGGGCCTGATCATCACCCGCCACCTCGACTATTCGTTGCCGTATCGGTCGTTGCTCATGGGCCGCGGTCTCAAGATCCCGTACCTCGGCGAACGGTTGCTCGATGCGCTCGTGGTCCTGCTGGTGCGCATCCACCTCGGCGGCTTCTTCTGGGGCGACTGCTCGCTGTCGAACACCCTGTTCCGACGCGACGCCGGTGCGTTGCAGGCATACATCATCGACATGGAGACCGCCGAGCGCCACGTCCGGCTCACCGACGGCCAGCGGGCGTTCGACCTGGAGATCGCCACGCAGAACGTCGCCGGTGGCCTGCTCGACCTCCAGGCGGCCGGTCGACTCGCCGACGACATCGATCCGATCGAGGTGGCACTCGCCATCGAAGAGCGCTACCACGCGCTGTGGGCCGAGCTGGTCTCCGAGCAGACCGCGCTGATCGGCGATGCCGTACCGATGCAGCGGCGCCTCGAGCGGCTGCACGAACTCGGCTTCGACGTCGAGGAACTCGAGGTCAACACCAACGCCGACGACGTCACCGTCAGCTTCGTCCCGCGCGTGGTCGAACACGGGTTCAGCGCCGAGCGGCTCGCCAACCTGACCGGCCTCGTCGCCGGCGAGAACCAGGCCCGTCGGATGCTCCAGGACATCATGAGTTACGGCGCATGGCTGCAGCATCAGTCCGACCGACCGGTGCCGCCGAACGTCGCCGCCGTCCGCTGGCTCGACCGTGTGTTCGAACCGGTGATGGCTGCGATCCCGCCGGAGATGTTCGAACGGCTCGAGGCGGCCGAGATCTTCCACCAGCTGCTCGAACACCGCTGGTACGTGTCGGAGCAGACCGGCACCGACGTCACCCTGATGGACGTGCTCGACGACTATCTCGCCGTGTTGGCCGACGCGCCGCCCGAGAAGCTGCAACTCGACGACGACCTCGCCGAACCCCTCGACGATCAGGACGACGATCCGGACGACGAGCCACCGGCAACCCCCGACGATCCGGATACGGTGTCGGGCCATGAGTGAGATCGTCCACATCGCCGGCCGTGAAATTCTCGATTCACGGGGCAACCCGACCGTCGAGGTCGACGTCGTGTTGGCGTCCGGCGCCATGGGCCGCGCCGCGGTGCCGAGCGGCGCCTCGACCGGCGAACACGAAGCGGTCGAACTCCGCGACGGCGGCGACCGGTATCTGGGCAAGGGCGTGCAGACCGCGGTCGGATTCGTGAACGACGAGGTCGCCGGCGTGCTCGAGGGCTTCGACGCCCTCGACCAGCGCGGCATCGACCGTGAGCTCCTCGATCTCGACGGCACCGAGAACAAGGGCCGCATCGGGGCCAACGCGATCCTCGGCACGAGCCTCGCGGTCGCCAAGGCAGCGGCCGACCACCTCGACATCCCGCTGTACCGCCACGTCGGCGGTGCCAACGCCCACGTCCTGCCGGTGCCGATGATGAACGTGCTCAACGGCGGTGTGCACGCCGACAACTCCGTCGACTTCCAGGAGTTCATGATCATGCCGGTCGGCGCCCCGTCGTTCAGCGAGGCGCTCCGCTGGGGCACGCAGACCTACCACGTGCTCAAGGGCGTGCTGCACGACAAGGGACTTGCCACCGCGGTCGGCGACGAGGGCGGTTTCGCCCCCGATCTCGACTCCAACGAAGACGCGATCAAGCTCCTGATGGAGGCGATCGAGGCGGCGGGGTTCACCCCCGGCGACGAGATCGCGATCGCCCTCGACCCCGCCGTCAGCGAGATCTACCGCGACGGCGCCTACCACCTCGACGGGGAGGGCAAGGTCCTCTCCCCCACCGAACTCGCCGACTACTGGACGCGCCTCGTCGACACCTACCCGATCGTGTCGATCGAGGACGGCATGCAGGAGGACGACTGGGCGGGTTGGGCGGCGCTCACCGCCGCCGTCGGCGACCGCTGCCAGCTCGTGGGCGACGACCTGTTCGTGACCAATAGCAAGCGGCTGCAGATGGGCATCGACCAGACGGTGGCCAACTCGATCCTCGTCAAGGTGAACCAGATCGGCTCGCTGACCGAGACGCTCGACACGGTCGAGCTCGCGACCCGTCACGGCTACACCGCCGTGATGTCGCATCGCTCCGGCGAGACCGAGGACTCCACGATCGCCGACCTCGCCGTCGCGACCAACTGCGGTCAGATCAAGACCGGTGCGCCGGCCCGTTCCGACCGGGTCGCGAAGTACAACCAGCTGCTGCGGATCGAGGCCGAGCTCGGCGAGACCGCAGCGTTCCGCGGTCGATCGGCGCTCGCGCCGCGTTGATCCAGCGGCGACGCGCGATGACCCCGCTCCACCGTGTCCACCTGACAGACTGATCGCGTGAGCGGCAAGAGCACTTCCACGATCGCGCGCCCCGACAGCCGTCGGCGGGCATCCGACCGTGGCCGGTCCCGGCTCGGCGACATCACGCGTCCGATCCACATCGATCGGCGGATCACCAAGCAGCGCCGCAGCACGGCGCTCCTCGCGCTGGTCGCCCTCGCGATCGCCGGGGCGCTCGCCGCCGCCCTCTTCGTGCTGCCCGTCCAGACCTACTTCGGTCAGAACGACCGCCTCGATCAGCGGCGCGATCAGTTGGCGCAGCTCGAACAGGTCAACGACGATCTCCGATCGGAGGTCGATCGTCTCCGCACCGACGACGGCGTCCGCGAAGCCGCGCGGGTCGAACTCGGCATGGTCGAGGCCGGCGAGCGGCGCCAGTCGGTCCTCGCGCTCCCCGACGTGCCGACCGAACTCCCCGACGGCTGGCCGTACTCGCTGGTCTCGGGCATCGCGGAGATGCGACGTCAACCCCCGCCGCCCGCGGCGGCGCAGCCTTGACGTCGGCGATGCCGGCTCGACGTCGGGGTGAATGGCTCCACCGGGGCGAGCAGGCGATCTACGAGAGCGAGTGGGTCAACCTGCACATCGCCGACGTCCTGATGCCCGACGGCACGCAGGTCGATCACCACCTGGTCAGGATGCACCGACCGGCGGTCGGCACGATCATCACCGCGGAGGCCGGCGTCCTGCTCCTGCACCGACACCGGTTCATCACCGACACCTGGGGTTGGGAGGTGCCCGCCGGCGGCGTCGACGCCGGGGAGTCGGCCGAACAGGCGGCCATCCGCGAGGCCCACGAGGAGAGCGGCTGGGAACCGGTCACCGTGCGGCGCTTGTGCTCGTTCTACCCGGCCAACGGCCTCCTCGATCAGGCATTCGTCATCTACGTGAGCGACGACGCGGTGCACCGCGGGCCGCCGGTCGACGTCAACGAGGCCGAACGGGTCGAGTGGGTGTCGGTCGGCGACGTGCGAGAACTCCTGCTCGGCGGCAAGATCAGCGACGGCCTGTCGTTCGCTGCGATCTCGTACTGGCTCGCCTCCGGCGCCGCCGACGGCACCGACGGTTCACGACCGTCCTGAGCGCTCGGCGAGGCTCGACGCCTCAGGCCGCGACGGGCACGGGCTACTACGGTGGCAGCGGTGACATCGACGATCGGGAGACTACGCCTGGCTCTGGCCCTGGTCCTCAGCGTCTTCGTGATCGGAACGATCGGGTTCTGGGCGTTCGGGCTCGGATTCGTCGACGCGATGTACATGACGATCACCACGATCACGACCGTCGGGTACCGCGAGCTCAACGGACCCGACATCACCGATGTCGAGAAGATCTTCACGATGGGGATCATCGTGACGGGTGTGAGCACCGTGCTCTACACGTTCACGCTCGTCGTCCAGACGATCGTCGAGGGGCAGCTGCGAGAGTTCGTCGGGAGGCGCAGGATGGACAGGAAGATCTCCGAGATGCACGATCACGTGATCGTGTGCGGTTGGGGCCGGGTCGGCCGAGCCGCTGCTCGCGACATGGCCCGCGACGGCACCGACGTCGTGGTCATCGACGAGGACCCCGACCGCGTGGTCGGGATCGAGCTCCCGACCATCGTCGGTGATGCCACCCACGACGCCACCTTGCGTGCTGCCGGGATCGAGCGGGCGCGGGCCCTGATCGCCGCCCTCGAAGGTGACGCCGAGAACCTGTTCGTGACGCTCTCGAGCCGGGCGATCAAGGCCGATCTGTTCATCGTCGCTCGCGCCCGCCAGGACGAGAGCGTCGAGAAGCTGAGTCGTGCCGGCGCCGACCGTGTCGTGAATCCGCAAGAACTCGGCGCCGCCCGGATGGCCTCGTTCGTGCTGCAGCCGAACGTCGCGGAGTTCGTCGACGTCGTGATGCACGAGCGCTCGATGGACTTCCGGATGCGCGAGGTCGAGATCCCCGAGGGCTCACAGATCGCCGGAAGTACGCTGCGCTCCGCCGATCTGCGCCAGCGCGCCGGCGCACTCGTCCTCGCACTGCGTGGCGACGACGGCACGTTCACGACCAACCCCGACCCCGACACCGTGCTCCATCCCCGAAACATCATCGTGGCGGTCGGGACCGACGAAGCCCTCCAGGAGTTGGTGAAGGCATGCCAGTGACCGAACCCCGAACCCATGTGCTGCTCGATCTCGACGGCACGCTGTCCGATTCCGAACCGGGCATCCTGCGCTCACTCCAGTGGGCGTGCGAGCAGGAGGGCTTCCCGGTACCGACCGAGGCCGAGGTGCGGTCGGTCATCGGGCCGCCGTTCGAGATCGGCCTCCCGTCGATCGGGATCCCGGACGACGCGCTCGAACGGGTCATCAACCGGTACCGCGAACGGTACGAGACGATCGGGGCGTTCGAGAACACGCTGTACTCCGGGATCATCGAGATGCTCGACGAACTGGCCGGCCTCGATCTGTCGCTCTCGATCGCCACCGCCAAGCCGGAGCAGACCGCCCATCCGATCCTCGACTACTTCGAGATCAGCGAGCGTTTCGACGTCAGGGCGGGAGCTTCGATGACCCCCGATCGACGGACGAAGGCCCAGGTCATCGACCACGCACTGCACGGCCTCGAGATCCATGCCGATCCCGACCTGAGCGATCACGTGATCATGATCGGCGATCGCGATCACGACGTCCTCGGCGCGATGCATCACGGCATCGTGTGCATCGGTGTGACGTGGGGCTACGGCACGCCGGAGGAACTGCTGCGGGCGGGTGCGATCGCACTCGCCGACTCCCCCGCCGAAGTTGCAGAGCTCGTCATGCAGCCGTACCGTTTGCGCCACTGATGACGACGCAACCGATCGACGCCCAGGGCGCCGCCGCACCAGACGAGTACACGCTCTGCGACCCGCCGCCGCTCGGCCCGGCTCGGTCCGACGCGGATCGCTTCATGCGTCGGCTCCTCCGGCTCCCCGTCGACGGCCCGCAGGCCAGCGCCGGCGACGCCCAGAAGGCGTTCCAGACCTCGATCCTGGTCGCGACCGTCCGGTGCCTGCTCATGTACATCGTCTTCCCGTTCGTGCTCCCGGCGATCGGCGTGGCGAGCGGTGTCGGCCCGTGGATCGGCCTGCCGATCAGCCTCGTGGCGATCGTCGCCATCACGATGAGCATCCGCCGGTTCTGGCGGGCCGACCACTCGAAGCGCTGGCACTACACGGTGCTCGGTACCACCGTGATCGGGTTCCTGATCTACCTCGTGGCGAAGGACGTCGTCGAACTGATCGGCTGACCGGTTGCGGCCAGGCGGCAGTCGTCGCGAGGCGTCAGTCGTCGAAGGCGAGGAAGCTGACGCCGTCGGCGCGGTCGCTCCGCCCGTGCCCCGCCGACGCCGCCCGCCAGAACGCCCGGTACGACGGGTACTCGATGTCGGCGGTGACCCATCCGCTCCGCACCAGTTCGGTGTGGAGGGCGGGGAGGTTGCGCCACGGCACGCCCATGTCGACGTGGTGCGCCAGGTGCCAGCCGGTGTGGTACGGCACCATCCAGTACCGAGCGAGCAGCGACTGATGGATCACGTGCGTGGTCTCCCGCCGATCCTTCGACCGCATCATGCCGCCGTGTTCGGCGATCGAGCGCAGCCGGTTGGAGACACGCCAGAGCGTCGACCACGAGAGGATCCAGACCACGTACGCGAACGGCCGGAGGAACACGACGGACGCACCGATCAGCACGAGGTGCAGCGCAGCGATCTGCAACGCCTCCGACCGGCGCTTCCGGATCGCGCCGAACAGCACGCGGAAGTTCTTGTAGGCGCTGATGCCGAACGCATCACGCCGGAGCTTGCGCCGCCACGAGTCGGCCGGGATCGGGTAGCCCGCGTACAGCGAGGCATCGGGCTCGTCGGGCCCCATCTCGTCGCGGTGGTGGGCGAAGTGGGCCCGCCGGTAGGCGAGCATCGCCTGGTACGACGAGTAGGCGAGGAACCGACCGACCCAGTCGTTGGCCCGGCGGTTGCTGAACAGCAGGCGGTGGGCCGCCTCGTGCCCGAGGATGTTGAGACAGACGTGACCGCGGGCCATCAGCACGAACGCGAGGAGATACGACCACCAGGTGTCGACCACCGCTGCGGCGACGACCACGCCATACGACTGCAGCAACGTGGCGACGACCGCCACGACGTTGCGGGCGTCGGGGATCTGCCGCAGTCGATCGCGCAGTTCGCGGGTGGGCTTGCCGCGTGCGTTGAGGCGTTCGGTCGGCAGGACGTCGGGCAGCGCCGGCGGCACCATGCCGCTCCGGGCAGGTTCGGCCGTCGGGTCGACAACGCCATCGACGACGCCGGTGTCGGGAACGACGCTCATGGGTGAATGTTACACTCGGCGATCACGATGAGCAAGGTGCGTAACAGTCGACGGGCGGCGGCACCGAGTTCCGGCGCGCTCCGGCCGCTCAACGCTCGATCGGTCGCGCTGTCGATCCTGCTCGGCAGCCACCCGCCGGAACTCCCGTCCCGGGCGTTCGTGGCGATGGCCGAGTTGTTCGGGATCTCGGGCGGCACCATGCGGACGGCACTGTCGCGGATGGTCGCCGTCGGGGACGTGACGTCGAACGACGGACGGTATCGACTCGCCGGCCGCCAGGTCGACCGTCAGGACGCACAAGACATCGGACGCCGGGCACCGTCAGCCACGTGGGACGGTCGCTGGCACACGATCGTCGCCGTCGACGACCAGCGCGACCTGGCCGAGCGACGCCGCTTCCGGGCGACGATGGCCAACCGGCGGTACGGCGAACTCCGTCCCGACATCTGGATCCGTCCGTCGAACCTCGGCGACGCACCCACCGACCCGAATTGGCTCGTGACGACCGGGACGATCGACGGCATCGCTCCGACAGCGCTCGTCGGGCGGCTCTGGGATCTCGACACGATCGCCGCCGAGGCGCACCGACTGCTCGCGGAGATGGCCGACCGCCGCACCCGGTTCGATTGGGACGACGACACCTCGATCCCTGCGCTCTTCACGACGTCGGCGGCGGTGGTGCGATTCCTCCGCCACGAACCGCTCCTCCCCGACGCACTCACCCCGCACGACTGGTCGGTCGCCACGCTGCGCTCGACCTACGACGAGTTCGAGACCGATCACCAACGGTTGCTCCGGCGGTTCCTCCGCCACGCGTGAGCCCGTCGACCCCGGACGCGCCACCCGACGGCGCTCGATGCACGACGGCGAGCGACGGGCGGCTAGCGTCTGGATCGGTATCCATCCACGTCTCAGACCGAGGGGAGTCACAGTGGAGATCAGCGTCACCGTCAACGGGGTCGTGCACACCGCAGACGTCGAGCCGCGCACCCTGCTCGTCCAATACGTCCGCGAGCACGTCGGCCTCACCGGCACCAACATCGGGTGCGACACGTCCTCGTGCGGCGCGTGCAGCCTCCACCTGAACGGCGAGGCGGTGAAGAGTTGCACCGTCCTGGCGGTCCAGGCCGACGGCCAGGAACTGACCACGATCGAAGGTCTCGCCGACGCCGACGGCACGCTGCACCCGATGCAGCAGGCGTTCCAGGACAACCACGGCCTCCAGTGCGGGTACTGCACCCCCGGCATGGTCATGGCCGCCACCAGCCTGCTCAAGGAGAATCCCGACCCCACCGAGCGTGAGGTCCGGATCGGCCTCGAGGGCAACCTCTGCCGCTGCACCGGCTACCACAACATCGTCCAGTCCGTTCTCGCCGCCGCCGGAGGTGCCAAGTGATCCCCGCCGCATTCGACTACGTCCGGGCCGGGTCGGCCGACGAGGCGATCAGCCTCATCGGCGAGCACGGCGAGGATGCCAAGTTCCTGGCCGGGGGCCACAGCCTGCTGCCGCTCATGAAGCTGCGGCTCGCCCAACCGACCGTGCTGGTCGACATCGGTCGGGTGACCGACCTGTCGTACATCAACGACGGCGGCGACCACGTCGCGATCGGCGCGCTCACCCGTCACATGGACGTCGAGAACAGCGACCTGCTCCGCGAGCACGTCCCGCTGCTCGCCCATGCCGCCGGCCACGTCGGTGATCCGCAGGTGCGCCACCGCGGCACGATCGGCGGCACGATCGCCCACGCCGACCCCGCATCCGACATCCCCGCCACGACGCTGGCGCTCGGCGCCACGTACGTCGCTCAGGGACCCAACGGCACCCGCGAGATCGCGGCCGCCGACTTCTACCACGGGTTCCTCACGTCGGCCCTCGAGCCCGACGAGATGATCACCGAGATCCGCGTCCCGAAGATGAACGGTGCCGGTTGGAGTTTCCAGAAGTTCAACCGCCGGGCCCAGGACTGGGCGATCGTCGGCGTGGCCGCCTGGAGCGGCGCTGCCGGCTCGGGCGTCGGGCTCGTGAACATGGGATCGGTGCCGATCCTCGCGACCGGCGTGTCCGAGGCACTCGCCGGCGGCGCATCGATCGACGACGCGGCCGAGCAGGCCAACGCTCAGACCGACCCGCAGTCCGACATCAACGCCAGCGTCGAGTACCGCCAGCATCTGGCTCGCGTGCTCGTCAAGCGGGCGCTCACCGAAGCCGCCGGCTGACCCGACGGTTGGTGCCTGGAGCGTGAGCCGATAGGCGAACTGCGACCAATCGTCACGGGGGCAGCTCAGCGGAATGAAAAGGAGCGCAGCGACCTATCCGCTGAGCGCCCTGGCACCGACCGTCACTGCAAGCCGGCGTACGCTCCGCCGTCGACGTGCAACTGCACGCCGGTGGTGAACCGCGCCGCCTCACCGCACAGGAACGCCACGACCTGACCGAAGTCGTCGGGCTCGCCCATGGGGCTGCTCGGCATCGTCCCGTCGGGTCGCGCCACACGCGGGGTGCGGTGCAGACCGGGCTGCACGCTGTTGACGGTGACGCCGTCGGCGGCGACCTCGCGGGCGAGGGTCTTCAAGAACGCGGTGGCTCCCGCCCTGGCCGTGTTCGACAGGATCAGGTTGGGGATCGGCTGACGAACCGACACCGACGTGATGGCCACCACCCGACCCCAGCCGCGCTCCTGCATCGCCGGGACGGCGGCGGTGCACATCGCGACGACCGACATCAGGTTCAGGTCGAGTGCTGCCGGATACGCGTCGATCGACGTCGAGGCGAAGTTGCCCGCCGGCGGCCCGCCGGCGTTCGGCACCAGGATGTCCACACCACCGAGCGCCTCGGTGGCCGCGGCGACGAATCCCGCCGCCCCGGCGGGGGTCGACACGTCGGCGACCAGCGGGATCACCGACCCCTCGATCGACGCAGCGGCGTCGTCGACGCGCGCCCGGTCACGGCTGCAGATCGCCACCGTGACGCCCTCGGCGGCCAGCGCCCGCGCAGATCCGAGTCCGAGTCCCGACGACGCCGCAGCGACGGCGGCCCGCTTTCCAGTGATTCCGAGGTCCATGCGGGACGACGGTACACAGCGGTCCTACACTCGGCGGCACCCAGCGGCAGGTGAGGCATGTCCAGCGAAGACGATCCATCATTCGACCAGATCGACCGGCGCCATCTCGACGCGATCGCCGACGCCGATCAGTACGCGTACTGGTACGACGGCGCGAACGAACCCGATTCCAATCCGACCCTGGTGCGGACCGAGAGCTGCGACCTCTGCGTGGTCGGCGGCGGCTACACCGGCCTCTGGACCGCGATCATCGCGAAAGAGCGCGACCCGTCGCGCGACGTCGTGCTGATCGAGGCCGCGACCGTCGGCTCGGCCGCGAGCGGCCGCAATGGCGGGTTCATGGACGCCAGCCTGACCCACGGCATCGCCAACGCCCGCGCACGCTGGCCCGACGAGGTCGAACTCCTCGAAGAACTCGGCCTCCGCAACCTCGACGACATCGAGCGGGCGATCACCAGGTACGGCATCGAGTGCGACTATCAGCGGACCGGGGTGATCGAGGTCGCGAACTCCACCCACCCTCCCTCGTACTTCGAGGAGATCCGCGACGACTACGAGCTGATGGTCCAGCTCGGCCACGATGTCGAGTGGCTCGACGCCGACGCCATGCAGGAACAGGTCCACTCCCCGATCTACACCGGTGGCGTGTGGGACAAGAACGGCTGTGCGATCGTCGACCCGGCCAAGCTCGTCTGGGGGCTGAAGAGCGCGGCCGAATCGCTGGGTGTGCGCATCTACGAGGACACCAGGGCGACCGACCTGAAACGCGACGGCATCGGCGTGATGGTCACCACACCGTTGGGCACGATCCGGGCCGGCAAGGTCGCCCTGTGCACCAACGCGTTCAAGCCGGTGCTCAAGCGCCTGGGCAACTACATCGCGCCGGTCTACGACTACTGCATGGTCACCGAGCCACTCACCGACGAGCAGATGGCATCGATCGGGTGGGAGAACCGGCAGGGTCTCTCCGATCTCGCCAACCAGTTCCACTACTACCGACTCACCGCGGACAACCGGATCCTGTGGGGCGGGTACGACGCCGTCTACTACTGGGGCGGCAAGGTCTCGGCCGAGTTCGAGAGCCGACCGGAGACGTGGGCCAAACTCAGCCGGCACTTCTTCGAGACGTTCCCGCAGCTCGAGGGAGTCCGGTTCACCCACATCTGGGGCGGCGCGATCGACACGTCGAGCCGCTTCAGCGTGTTCTGGGGCCGAGCGATGGGCGGACGGGTCGGGTACGCACTCGGCTACACCGGGCTCGGCGTCGCCGCCTCACGTTTCGGGGCGGCCGTGATGCTCGACCTGCTCCACGGTCGACGGTCGATCGCGACACAGACCGAGTTCGTCCAGTCGCGGCCGCTGCCGTTCCCGCCCGAGCCGTTCCGGTTCGTCGGCATCCAGGCGACCCGGTGGTCGCTCGGCCGCGAAGACAAGACCGGCAAACGCAACCTGTGGCTCAAGGGGCTCGACAAGATGGGCCTCGGGTTCGACAGCTGACAACGGGTAGGTTCGCATCGTGACTCCTGCCGACGTCAGCGCCGCACTCACACAGCACGGCTATCTCCCCGACGACGGCCTGTCCACGGCGGTCTTCCTCGCCATGGAGCTCCGCCGGCCGTTGCTGCTCGAAGGCGAGGCCGGCGTCGGCAAGACCGAGCTGGCCAAGGTGCTCTCGACCTGGACGGGCGGTGAGCTCATCCGGCTCCAGTGCTACGAGGGCATCGACGCGGCGCAGGCCGTCTACGACTGGGACTACGCCCGACAGCTCCTCCACCTGCGTGCCGCCGAGGCGACGGGCGAGACCGCCGGGCGATCGTCCGATGCCGTCGAGGCCGACCTCTACCAGGAGCGGTTCCTGATCAAGCGAGCGCTGCTCCGGGCGATCGGCCACGGCGACGGCCCACCGCCCGTGCTGCTGATCGACGAGGTCGACCGGGCCGACGACGAGTTCGAGGCGTACCTGCTCGAAGTGCTCTCCGACTTCCAGATCACCGTGCCCGAGATCGGGGTCTATCGTGCCGAGACGCCGCCGCTGGTGGTGTTGACCTCGAACCGCACCCGTGACGTGCACGACGCCCTCAAGCGTCGCTGCCTCTACCACTGGGTCGAGCATCCCGGGTTCGACCGCGAGGTCGCGATCGTGCGGCTGCGCGTGCCCGGCTGCACCGAGTCGCTGGCGCGCGAGGTGGCCGCTGCGGTCGAGACCATGCGCGACCTCAACCTCTACAAGCCGCCGGGCGTCGCGGAGACGATCGACTGGGCCGCGGCGCTCGGCAGGCTCGGGGTGACGACCCTCGACGAGCACAGTGTCGCCACGACGCTGGGCACGGTGCTGAAGTACCGCGAGGACCACCATCGTGTCGAGCAGCACGGACTCGCGGCGATCATCCGGCAGGCGGCCGAGCGAAGCCGGTGACGGCCACACGCGACGCCGGGGAGATCGCCGTCGCGTTCAGCCGCGTGCTGCGCGGCGCCGGTCTGACCGTGCCGACGTCGTCGACGATCGCGTTCGCCGAGGCGTTGATGCACACCGGACTCGACGACCGCGACACGACCTACTGGGCCGGCCGGGCGACACTCGTCAGACGACCCGAAGACCACGAGCTGTTCGACCGCGCCTTCGCGGTGTTCTGGGAGCATGCCGCCGCCGGGGCGATCGAGAGCCCCGACGAGGAGCCGATCGGCATCACGTTGGCGATCGACGACGACAGCCTCGACGGCGACGACGCCGAGGCGGCCGAGGCGTCCGACGACCCCGTCATCGAACTCCGCTTCAGTACCACCGAGGTACTGCGGCAGAAGGACTTCGCCGACTACACCGCCGACGAGCTGCACGAGGCCCAGGCGCTGATGGCCCGCCTACGGCTCGTCGGGTCGCCACGGCGGTCGTTGCGGCTCACCTCGTCGAGCACCCGCACGTCACGCCCCGACCTCCGACGCACCGTCCGGTCGGCGATGCGATCCGGTGGCGAACCGATACGGCGACACCACCTCCGCCCCGGCACGCGCAACCGCCGCCTCGTGCTGCTGCTCGACGTGAGCGGTTCGATGGAGCCGTACGCCAGGGCACTGATCCGCTTCGTCCACGCGGCGGTCGCCGGCCGGCAGAAGGTCGAAGCGTTCGCGCTCGGAACCCGCCTCACCCGGTTGACCCGCGAACTGTCGTCGCGCGACCCGGACGAGGCACTGCGGCGTTCCGCACGGCGCGTCAGCGACTACGGCGGCGGCACCCGCCTCGGCGACGGTCTCCGCGTGTTCAACGACGACTGGGGACAGCGGGGTATGGCCCGCGGGGCGATCGTCGTCGTCCTGTCCGACGGCTGGGACCGCGGCGACCCCGAGGTGCTCGGCGAACAGATGCAACGGCTCCATCGCGTGGCCCACAAGGTCATCTGGGTCAACCCGCTCAAGGTGACCCCCGGGTACGCGCCGCTCGCCCGCGGCATGGCGGCCGCGCTCCCCCACATCGACGCGTTCGTCGAGGGCCATTCGCTCGACGCGATCGAGCGGCTCGCGAGCGAGATCGCCACCGCGTGACCGTCGGAGTCGGGATCCGAGCCCGGCGAGAGGCAGACTGACGTCATGAAGGACCTGCTGGACGACATCGACCGCTGGCGACGCGACGGCAAGCGGGTCGCGCTCGCCCGCGTCGTCGACATCGAGGGGTCCGGCCCGCGAGATCCCGGTGCGGCGATGGCCGTCAACGAGGTCGGCGAGGTCGTCGGCAGCGTGAGCGGCGGGTGCGTCGAAGGCGCGGTCGTCAGCGAGTCGTTGTCGGTCCTGCAGGGCGATCGTGATGCGGGGATCATCACGTTCGGCTACAGCGACGACGAGGCCTTCGCCGTTGGCCTCACCTGCGGCGGCACGATCCGACTGTTCATCGAGGAGCTCGACTGGTGAGCGACCCGATCTACCCAGCGCTCGCTGCCGCGATCCGCGACGAGGAACCGGTCGCTCTGGTGACCGTGATCGACGGCGGCGCCGTCGGCGCCAAGCTGCTCGTGCAGCCGGGCGGTTCGCCGCTCGGTTCGCTGGGCAACGACGAACTCGACCGGGTCGCCCACCGCGACGCACTCGCGGAACTCGAGGCCGGCCGGTCGGGTGTCCGCCACTACGGACCGGGCGGCGAGACCACGCCGGAAGACCTCGTCGACACTCCGATCGTGCGAGTGTTCGTCGAGAGCTGGGCGCCACCGCCGCAGATGTGGATCTTCGGAGCGGTCGACTTCACGGCCGCCCTCGCGAAGGTCGCGAAGGTGCTCGGCTACCGGGTGACGGTATGTGATGCACGCGAGGTGTTCGCGACCCGGCGCCGGTTCCCGATGGCCGACGAGGTCCGCGTCACGTGGCCGACCCCCATGTTCGACGATCGGGGTGATCAGCTCGGCACCCGAGATGCCGTGTGCATCCTCACGCACGACCCGAAGTTCGACGTCCCTGCAGTCCAGGGGGCGCTCGCGACCGAGGTCGGCTACATCGGCGTGATGGGCAGCCGCACCACCCACGCGCGCCGCATGGAACGGCTCGCCGAGGCCGGGGTCGACGACCCGATCCAGCTCGATCGGCTCATGTCGCCCGTCGGCATCGACATCGGAGCGCGCACGCCCGAGGAGACCGCGGTGTCGATCTGCGCCGAGATCATCGCCCGGCGGACCGGACGGGTGACCCCGTCACTCCGTGACGGCGAGGGTCCCATCCACCAGTGAACCGCCGTCGGCCGCAGCACCGAGCTGTGCTGCCTCGGCGTCACCGAACCGCAACGACTTGTCGGGCAGCCCGGCGATCTCGACGTGGCTCCCCGTGTTCGGCGAGTGGATCATGGTCGACGCACCGAGGTAGATCGAGATGTGACCGGGGTAGTAGACGAGGTCACCGGCTTCGGCGTCGTCACGCTCGATCGCCGTCGCATCGTTGATCTGATCCCGGCTGACGCGAGGAAGCTCGACACCGGCGGAGCCGAACGCCCAGATCGTGAGCCCGGAGCAGTCGAAACCGACGCCCGGTTCGGAGGCGAGGTACTCGTACGGCACGCCGAGCTGGCTGATGGCGCTCAGCACCGCGTGCTGCTTGGCCACCGAGACGCCGGCCCACTCGTCGCGCAGCGAGCCGCGCTCGAGTTCGACGTCGCGTTCGGTCAGCGAGGCCGCCTGGTCGCGGTGCTGCACGAAGCGTACGTAGTCGATCGGGCGGGAAGTCTGCTGCCAGCGATCGAGTGCGGCGACGGCCTGCCCGGCGGCGTCGGCGATCACCGTCGACTTGGTCCGGGGGGCGGCATCGGCGCCGTGGTCGGCCGTTGCTGCGAGGCCGGCGAAGCTCAGCACGCTCGCGACCGCGACGGTGGCGAGCTGCCGCGCGCTCCGCCGCAGGGAGATCTTCGGGGGGTGTACTCGAGTCATGCTCTGGCTCTCTTCCGTGTGACAGGCCCAACACCTCGCCACGGGGACGAGGTGAAGCTATCGTCACGAGACCGTAATAAAACGTCGTTGTCGCAACTTCTTCGTCACAATCGACATCTGTTCGTCGGCCGGTCGACCTCCCGGCTCGAATCAAGAAAGCCTCAGCGCTGCATACTCGGACCATGACGATCGACGGCGACGCAGGCGCGGGCGGTGCCGAACGCACCCTGATCGTGCTGTTGGCAGCAGGCGGCGGGTCCCGCTTCGGCGGGCCGACGCACAAGCTCCTCGCCGATCTCGGCGACGGCAGCACCGTGGCCGCCGCCGCGATCGACCACGCCGTCGCTGCCGATGTCGGCGACGTGATCGTCGTCACCGGGGCGGTCGATCTCACTCACCTCGGTGCGGCGCATCCCACCGTGACGATCCTCCGTCACGCCGGTTGGGCCGACGGGCAGGCCTCCTCCTTGCAGGTCGCGATCGCCGAGGCCGAGCGACGCGCCGTCAACGCCGTCGTCGTCGGGCTCGCCGACCAGCCGTTCATCGACCCCGACGCATGGCGGCGCGTCGCGGCGGGCACGGCACCGATCTCGGTGGCCACCTACGCCGGTCGGCGTCGCAACCCGGTGCGTCTCGATCGTTCGATCTGGCCGCTGCTCCCCGCGACCGGCGACGAGGGGGCACGTTCCCTCCTGCAGATGCGCCCCGACCTCGTGGAGGAGGTACCCTGCCCGGGGTCGCCCGCCGATATCGACACCCTGGAGGACCTGGAGTCATGGCAGAACAGATCGTCAACGAATTCACCGTGAACCGCCCCATCGAGGAGGCATGGCCGATCATCTGCGACGTCGAGCGCATCGCTCCCTGTCTGCCGGGCGCACAGCTCGAAGAGATCGAGGGCGAGGTCTACCGCGGCCGAGTCAAGGTCAAGCTCGGCGCCGTCACGGCCCAGTTCAAGGGCGAGGCCAAGTTCGTCGAGCGCGACGACGCCGCGCACACCGCGAAGTTGCACGGCAAGGGCCGGGACACCGGCGGCCGCGGCAACGCCGAGGCCGACATCTACGCCGTGGCCGAGTCGTTGTCACCGACGAGCACCAAGTGCACCGTGACCGCCGACCTCCACATCACCGGCAAGGTCGCCCAGTTCGGGCGCGGCATCATGGGCGATGTCAGCAAGAAGCTGATGGACCAGTTCGCCGGCAACCTCAACACGATGCTCGACGAAGAGGGCACCGAGCCCGCCCCGGCCACCGAGGCACCGGCAGCCGACGCTCCGGCCGCCGAGGCACCGGCGGCCGACGCCCCGGCCCCCGCCGCACCCGCCGAACCGTCGGTCCGCAAGATCAACGGCCCCGCCGCCGAGCCGATCGACATGGCCGACATGGCCGGGCCGGCGTTGCTCAAGCGGGCCGCTCCGGTGGCGCTCATCGCGCTGCTCCTGCTGCTCCTGCTGCGCCGCAAGCGGTGACCACCGGCGCCGACGATCACGAGCGCGTGCGAGCGCTGCTCGGGCGCGAACCGCGAGGCCGGTACGAGATCGTCGTCCGAGACGACCAGGGCGACCCGGTCGTGTTGCGCAACGCACCACTCCTCGACGACGGCACACCGATGCCGACCCGCTACTGGCTGATCGGACCGGCCGAGATCAAGCGCATCGGTCGGCTCGAATCGATGGGTGGCGTCGACGCGGCCGAGGCGGCCGTCGACCCCGACCAACTGGCCGCCGCCCACGACCGCTATGCGGCCGAACGCGACGCTGCGATCCCCGACGACCACGAGGGCCCGCGCCCGAGCGGCGGCGTCGGCGGCACCCGCGTCGGCGTCAAGTGCCTGCACGCCCACTGGGGCTGGTACCTCGCCGGTGGCGACGACCCGATCGGCCGTTGGATCGAACAGCAATTGGCCGGACCATCCGGGCCGTCAGGCGAGGTCGAGGTCGAGGTCGCGATCCGGGCCGACCGCACGGTCGTCGCCGTGTCGGACGCCACCCACGAGATCCCGTGGGGCCACCGCAACCTGACCGACCGCTGGTTCACCGACGACGATCCTCCGCGACCGGATGCGCTCACCAATGCGCTCGGCACGATCGACGATCATCTCGACGACCTGCTCCGCCTCCACCCCGACGTCGCCGCCGCCGTCGGGTGGACGTTCACCGGCCCGATGATCGATGCGCTGGCGGCCCTCGAAGCTGGTCGCCGACTCGACGCAGGCGATCACGACTACCCGCGCGACGACGCGGAGGAAGTGTTCCGGCTCGTCGCCACCGAGCCGGCGCGTGACCGCGCCGACAATCCCGGGCTACCGTCGGACGCCGTGGAGACGATCATCGCCACCAGCTGCATCGTGCAGGCGTGTATGCGCCGGTTTCACCTCGACGCCGTTCGGCTGCGAGTCACCCACTGAGTCCGACGTGCGACATCCCGCCTCGATGCTCCGTCGACACTCCCCACTGCGACTCTTCGGCCGGCGGGTGATGCTGCGGCCCCTGGCACCCGGCGACTTCGCCGCCTGGAGCGAGGTCCGTCTCCGCAACGAGGCCTGGCTCGTCCCGTGGGAGCCGCAGCGCTCGACCACGCTCCCCGATCCAACGCGCGACCGGTCGGCGTTCGAGGCTCGCTGCTCGGCTCGCGATCGCGAACGAGCGGCCGACCATGCGTACCCGTTCGGGCTGTTCATCGACCAGCAGTTCGCCGGCGAGGTCAACCTCAACAACGTCACCCGCGGTGCACTGCAGAGCGGCACGATCGGCTACTGGATCGACCAGGCGCGCGCCGGTCACAGCTACACGTCGGAGGCGGTCGCCGTCGTGACGAAGTTCGCGTTCGACGAACTCCAGCTCCATCGCCTCGAGATCTGCATCGTGCCGCGCAACGCCAACAGCCGGCGGGTCGTCGAGAAGCTCCGACTGCGCAACGAAGGCGTGGCCGAGCGCTACCTCGAGATCAACGGCACGTGGGAGGACCACGTGCGGTACGCGATCACCGCAGAGGAATGGGCCGTCCGCTCGGACGAGTTGACGGCCGCCTGGATCGCCGGCTGACCCTCGCGGGCCCTCCGGCGATCAGGCGACGGATTCCCGGAAGTTCAGAGGTCGCCGGCGAGGCGGAAGGCCTCGGCGCGCTCCTGGCGCATCTTGGTGCGCCGCTTCCACATCTTCGTCTTCCAGTGTCGCCGGTTCCGACTCGCCTTCGCCACCTTGGTCTTGGCGACCTCGGCGTCGTGATGGTGCGTCGGCTTCCATGCGGCACCCGGCTCGTGGAGATCCTCGGCGTCGAGGCCCCCACTCACCTCCTGTGCGACCTGGTTGAGTTCCACATGGATCCGGTGCCGCTCGCTGTGGGCGTGGGCACGCAGTTCCTGCTTGGGCGGCAACGGCACTTCTGCAGTGCGGTGACGCTGACTCATTGGCTACCTCCTGGTGGTGGTTGCTTGTGTCTCCCCTTGAGCAACAGTAGCCCACCGTTCAGACCCTGGTTCCAGGGTCTTTGGTAACAGTTCTGCGCGAATTCATCGCGCTGACCGGGCAGCGTGCGATCACGATGTCAGATCTCACGCTGCGCGGTCCGACCCGGGCGCACGGATGGTGCCCGGATCCGACCGTCAGCGCTTGCGGCTGGAGATCTTGGCCTTGAGCGCGGCGATCCGCTCCTCGAACCACGGCTGCTGCACGGTCCACAGTTGGGGTTCGAACTCACGCTCAACCGCATCCGGATGGGTCGCGATGTCGGCCATGTCGCGGATCGTCTGCTTGGTCATGATCGCGAGCTCGCGGGGTGCGGTGGCTGCACCGCGGGCGAACTCGTGGGCGGCCGCCAACAGTTCGTCGTCGGGCACCGACTTGTAGGCGAGGCCGACCCGCTCGGCCTCCTGGCCGTCGAGGACCTGGCCGAACACGACGGCCGCCATCGCGTTCTGCTGCCCGACGATCCGGCGCTGCATCCAGGTGTGCCCGCCGCCTGGGTGCAGACCGATCTGCAGGAACCGAGTGTCGAACCTGGCCCGGTGTGCAGCGATCCGCACGTCACAGCCGAGCGCCAGGTTCATCCCGGCACCGACGGCGGGCCCGTTGACCGCTGCGAGCGTCGGCAGCGGACTGCGGGCGATGCGGAGGAACCCCTCGTAGACCTTGCTGAGACTCTCTCGGGTGGCTGTCTGCAGGTTGCCGAGATCGGCGCCGGCGCAGAAGGCCGATCCGGCTCCGGTGACGACGATCGCACCGACGTGCTCGTCGGCCTCGAAGGCGTCGACCGCCGCCACGATCTCGTCGACCATCGGCGACGTCATCGTGTTGCGTTCATCCGGATTGTCGAGGGTGAGCAGGGCGACGCCGTCGCGGATCTCGGTCAGTACCAAAGCCATGCCGGCAGTCTGCCAAACCGCCGCGCCGCGGTCCTGATCGGCATCGACCGCGCCGGCCGGATCGGAACCCTTCAGCCACCGTCACACGTGGAACGGAACGCCCGCTACCACGCGGTAGCCTTTGCGTGTTCACGTGAACACCAACACATTTGTCCCATTGAAGGGGGAGACATGATCAAGAGCAAGCGACTGCTTGCAGCAGGTCTCGCCGCATCGCTGGTCCTCGCGGCCTGCGGCGGCGACGACGATGCGGCACCTGCCGACGAGCCCACCGAAGACGAGAGCACCGCCGACACCGGCGAGGCACCCGAGCCGACCGAAGCGCCCGAAGAGACCGGTGAGCCGGCCGGTGAGGCGTTCAACGTCGGCCTGACCTACGACATCGGTGGTCGTGGTGACCAGTCGTTCAACGACTCGGCCGCCGAGGGCATCGACCGCGCCGCGTCCGACCTGGGCATCACGTTCAGCGAGGCCGAGCCGAACGCCGACGGCTCCGACCGTGCCGAGCTGCTGCAGCTCCAGGCCGATCAGAGTGCGCTGGTCATCGGCGTCGGGTTCCTCTTCGCCGACGACGTCGCGAACGTCGCCGCCGAGAACCCCGACACGAACTTCGCGGTCGTCGACGACGCGATGCTCGACTTCGAGGCCGAGGGCGGCCCCGCCCCGCGTTGCGACAACTGCGCCGGGCTGACCTTCGCCGAAGAGCAGGGCTCGTTCCTGGTCGGTGTCGCCGCTGCGCTCAACACGCAGACCGACACGGTCGGCTTCATCGGCGGTGTCGGTGGCTTCGGTCTGATCGAGAAGTTCGAGGCAGGCTTCGAGGCCGGCGTGCACGCCGTCAACCCCGACATCACGATCATCCCGCAGTACATCACGCAGGCGCCCGACTTCGACGGCTTCGTCGCCCCGGACCGTGCGCGTGAGATCGCTCTCGCCATGTACGAGCAGGGTGCCGACGTGATCTACCACGCCGCCGGCGGTTCGGGTGCCGGCCTCTTCGAGGCCGCCGCCGAGCAGTCCGAGAGCTCCGGCTCGAAGGTCTGGGCGATCGGTGTCGACTCCGACCAGTACCTGACCGCGGCTCCCGAGGTCCAGGAGTTCATCCTGACGTCGATGCTCAAGCAGGTCGGCAACGCCGTCTACGAGATCACGGCCGATCAGGCCGAGGGCTCGTTCACCAGCGGCAACGTCGTGTACGACCTCGCGGTCGACGGCGTCGGCTACTCGACGTCGGGTGACTTCCTCACCGATGAGCAGATCACCACGATCGAGGACTACAAGCAGCAGATCATCGACGGCGCCATCGAGGTGCCGACGACGCCAGAGGGCGCCTGATCAGCACCCGACCCGCTCCCGGGTCGGGTTCGAAGTAACCGATGGAGCGGAGGTCGACTAAGTTCGGCCTCCGCTTCGTCGTTTCCACGACGAAGCACCCTGAAGATCATCCCTGGAAACCATCTCGGAAAAGGTGTGTGCATGACGGCAGCGATCGAACTGGTCGGCATCACGAAGCGGTTCCCCGGCGTCATCGCCAATGACAACGTGAACCTGCGGGTCGAGCCCGGCGAGATCCACGCGATCTGCGGCGAGAACGGTGCCGGCAAGTCCACCCTGATGAAGATCCTGTACGGGATGCAGGCGGCGGACGAGGGCACGATGCAGATCAACGGCGAGGAGGTGCACTTCTCGTCGCCGACCGACGCGATCGCGGCGGGGATCGGCATGGTGCACCAGCACTTCATGCTCGCCGACCAGATGACCGTGCTCGAGAACGTCATCCTCGGTTCCGAGCCGACCACGCCGCAGGGCCTGATCGACTTCGGTGAGGCCGAACGCCACCTCCGCGAGGTCGGCGACGCCTATGGGCTCACGATCGACCCGAACGACCTGGTCGAGACACTCGAGGTCGGTGAGAAGCAGCGGGTCGAGATCATCAAGGTGCTGTTCCGCGGTGCCAAGATCCTGATCCTCGACGAGCCGACCGCCGTGCTGGTGCCCCAGGAGGTCGAGGAACTGTTCCGCAATCTCCGCGAACTGCAGGCCGACGGTGCCACGATCGTGTTCATCGATCACAAGCTCCAGGAGGTGTTGGAGATCGCCGATCGCATCACCGTGATCCGCCGGGGCAAGACCGTCACCACCGTCGACGCCGACTCGGTCACCGCGGCCGATCTCGCCGAACTGATGGTCGGCTCCGAACTGCCGTCCCCCGAGACCACCGATTCCACGGTCACCGATGAGGTCGTGCTCGAACTCCACAGTCTCACGGTCGCCGACGACGACGGACGCGCCGCGGTCGACGACGTCTCGCTGCGGGTCCACCGAGGCGAAGTGCTCGGCGTCGCCGGGATCGAGGGCAACGGTCAGGCCGAGCTCATCGATGCGATCATCGGTATCACCGACCCCAGCCGGGGCCGCGTCGTGCTCGAAGGCCGTGACATCACGCACGATTCGGTCCGCCACCGGCGCGAGGCCGGGGTCGGCTTCGTGCCGCAGGATCGGCACGAGGAAGGACTCCTGCTCGACGCGACGCTCTGGGAGAACGCGGCGCTGGGCCACCAGACACAGGTGCCGTACTCCAAGGGGTTCTGGCTCGATCGGGCCGGCGCGCGCGAGCGCACCGAGTCGATCCGCCACGACTACGACGTCCGCTCACCGGGCGTCGACGTCAGCGCCCGCGCCCTGTCCGGCGGCAACCAGCAGAAACTGATCATCGGGCGCGAGATGATGTCCGAGCCCCGGCTGCTCGTGGCCGCACACCCCACGCGGGGCATCGACGTCGGCGCCCAGGCCGACGTGTGGAGCGCGATCCGGGCCGCTCGCGCCGACGGGCTCGCCACACTGCTGATCTCGGCCGACCTCGACGAACTCATCGGCTTGTCCGACACGATCGTCGTGATGTTCCACGGCAAGCTCGTGGCGACGCTCGACCCGGCCGAGGTCACGCCACGAACCCTGGGGAGTTACATGACGGGCGCTGCGCTCGAATCCGTCGGCACCGACGAAGGGGGTGCCGAATGAACAACGGGACGGTACGTCGAATCGGCCTCGCGGTCGCCGCCCCGGCGGTCAGCGCGGTCGTCGCGATCCTGATCTCGTCGATCGTGCTCGAGATCTCGGGCTCCGACTCCATCGAGACCTTCCGCACCATGATCGACAACGGCACGAAGCTCGAGTCGGTCATCGACATGCTCAACCGGGCGACACCGCTCTACCTGTCGGCGGTGGCTGCCGCGATCGGGTTCCGGATGAACCTGTTCAACATCGGCGTCGAGGGTCAGTACATCCTGGCTGCGTTCCTCGCCGCCGTCGTCGGCGCCAAGATCGATCTCTGGGGCCCGCTGCACATCGCCGTCATCATGCTCACCGCGATGCTCGTCGGCGCCGCCTGGTCCGGCCTCGCCGGGCTCTTGAAGGTGACTCGAGGCGTCAACGAGGTCATCAGCACGATCATGTTGAACTTCATCGCGGTGGGCGGTCTCGTCGCCGGTCTGCTCCCGTCGTTCATCGACGACCCGACCGCGACCAACCAGGGCACCGCACCGATCGGCGAGTCCGGTCGGCTCCCCGACCTCAACAGCTGGGTCGAGGTGTTCACCCGCGAGATCGTCAAGGGACGCCGCCTGACCGGCGTGTTCCTGGTCGCCGTCATCGTCGGCATCATCTACCACGTGGTCATCAACCGCAGTCGGTTCGGCTACGACATCCGGGCCAGCGGGATGAACCCGACGGCCGCCCGGGTCGGCGGGGTCCCACCCAAGCGCATGATCCTGTTCGCGATGATCGGCGGCGGCGTCGTCGCCGGCCTCGTCGGCATGCCCGAGATCCTGTCCGACAACCATGCCTACGACCAGGGCTTCGTGCAAGGACTCGGCTTCGCCGGCATCGCCGTGGCGCTGCTCGGTCGCAACACGGCGCCCGGCATGGCCCTCGCCGCCCTGCTGTTCGGGTTCCTCGACTCCTCGGCAGCGGTCCTGCAGGTGAGTTCGTTGGCGTCTCGTGAGATCGTCGTGATCATGCAGGCGACCATCCTGCTGGTCGCCGTGATCGCCTACGAGGTCGTCAACCGCATCCGCCAACGCGACGAGGTCAAACGCGCTGCCCAAGCCGTGGAGGTCGCATCATGAGCAACACCGCACCCGTCGACGTCCTCGATGCGCAGCATCCGATCGACGAGGAACCCAACGGACTGGGGGCCATGATCCGGGCACTGCCGGCATGGGCGCGCTGGTCGCTCGCCGCCACGCTGGGCATCCTCGTCCTCACGATCGTCCAGGAGATCAGCGGCACCTCGTTGCTCACCTCCGAAGGCACGTCGAGCGCGATGCTCCGCTGGTCGATCCCGATCCTGCTCGCCGGTCTCGGTGGCCTCTTCTCCGAACGATCCGGTGTGGTCAACATCGGCCTCGAGGGCATGATGATCCTCGGCACCTGGTGTGGCGCCTGGGGCGCCCTCGAGTTCGGTTCGCCGTGGTGGGGGCTGGTCACCGGCTTCGTCGGCGGCGCGCTCGGCGGTCTCCTGCACGCGATCGCGACGGTCAACTTCGGCGTCGACCAGATCGTCTCGGGCGTCGCCATCAACATCCTCGCTCCCGGGCTCGCCCGCTACCTGTCCGAACGTGTCTTCGGTGGCATGCAGGGCGGTTCGGTCTCGCAGTCGCCGCGCGTGCGCAGCGCCGGCGACTTCACGGTGCCCGTCGTCTCCGACCTGCTCGACACGATCCGTGACTGGAACGTGTTCTTCATCTCCGACATCGCCGGATTCCTCCGCGGCTTCGTCACCGACATGCGGTGGTTCACCCTGATCGCCCTGCTCGTCGTGCCGCTGTCCGCCTTCATCCTCGGACGTACACGGTTCGGGCTCCGCGTCCGGATCTGTGGCGAGAACCCGTCCGCCGGCGAATCGCTCGGCATCAACGTGATCCGCCACAAGTACATCGCCGTGATGATCAGCGGTGCGCTCGCCGGCCTCGCCGGCGCGTACATCGTGATCGAACTGTCGGGCCTCTACCGAGGCGGGCAGACGGTCGGCCGCGGGTTCATCGGTCTCGCGGCGTTGATCTTCGGCAACTGGCGAGCGCTCGGCATCCTGATGGGTTCGCTCCTGTTCAGCTATCCCTTCGGCTTGGCGCTGATCGACTTCGACGCCCAGGGCAGCGGCGTCGCGACACGAGCGCTGCTGCTCGTGATCGCGATCGGGCTGTTCACCACCGCGGTGGTGCTGTGGCGTGGCTCCAACCAGCACGAACCACCCGAACTCGATGCCGCCGACCTCGACACACCGACCGGCTCGTACATGCGCATGATGCAGACGCTCGGTGGTTCGAGCGGCGGGCTCACCGTGCTCGCCGCCGTGCTCGGCATGATCGCACTGGTCTGGTACCTGTCGATCGACGCGGCCGCGTCGTGGCTGCCCAACACGATGCCGTACGTGCTCGTGCTGCTCGTGCTGGTGTTCGCCGCCCAACGACTGCGGCCGCCGAAGGCCGCCGGGCAGCCGTTCCGGCGAGGTGATCACTGATCGACGCGGCCACCGCGCGGGCGATTCCCAAGTCGCTCCTCCACGACCATCTCGACGGCGGGCTGCGCGTCGCCACGATCATCGAGCTCGCCGATGAGATCGGCCACGAACTCCCCGACGCTCCCGATCGGCTCCAGTCGTGGTTCACGTCCGGCGCAGCGACGAACGACCTGCGGCGGTACCTCGCCACGTTCGAACACACGCTGGCCGTGATGCAGCGGGCCGAGTCGATCGAGCGGGTCGCGTACGAGGCGACGCTCGACCTCGCGGCCGACGGTGTCGTCTACGCCGAGGTCAGGTTCGCCCCGGAGCTGCACACCACAGGGGGACTCTCGCTCGACGAGGTCGTCGAGGCGGTCACCAGCGGGTTCCGGCGCGGTGAACGGGCTGCAGCCGCCGCCGAACGCACGATCGTCGTCAACGCGATCTGCTGCGCGATGCGCACCGAGCAACGGTCGATGGAGATCGCGCGGCTGGTCGACCACGCACGCGAGCGCGACGACAAGGTCGTCGGCTTCGATCTGGCCGGCGCCGAGACCGGGTTCCCACCGTCGCTCCATGCCGAGGCGCTCGCGTTCGCGCGCGAGCGGCACCTCAACGTCACGATCCACGCCTCCGAGCCTCCCGACCTCGAACTCATCGACGACGCACTGCGGCACGGCGCCCATCGGATCGGCCACGGCGTCCGACTGCAGCGCGACCTCACGATCGACCACCACGGCGAGATCGTCGCCATGGGCCCCCTGGCGAGGTACGTCCTCGACCATCGGATCCACCTCGAGATGGCGCCGACCTGCCACGTCCATGTGGGTGCGGTACCCGACCTGGCGTCGCACCCGATCGGCCCGATGCTGCGCGCCGGTTTCAACGTGGGGATCAACACCGACAACCGATTGATGAGCGACGTGTCGCCGTCGTCGGAGCTGCATACCGTCGCGACGACGTTCGATCTGAACCACGCCGAGGTCGAACAGGTCGTCGTCAACGGGCTGATGGCCGGCTTCGCCCCGCTCAAGGTGCGGACCGACCTGGTCGATCAACAGGTACACCCCTGGTTCCATTCCTGACGTCACTGTGACGTGAGTCCTCCCCACGATCGGGAGGAACATGCCGTAGGGTGGAGAGTTCGGACGTCGTTGACCACTCGGGTCGCAGGGCGTCACAACCCTCGAATCCCCCGAATCCCCCCGAAAGTTCCGATGTCCTCACCCAGTTCTGTCCTGTCGGCCGCGCGTTCCCACGGCGTGCTCCAGCGTGATCAGTGGATCCGCTCGCCACGCACCGACCTGTTGTCGGGCCTCGTGGTGGCCCTCGCGCTGATCCCCGAGGCGATCTCGTTCTCGATCATCGCCGGCGTCGACCCCAAGGTCGGCCTGTACGCGTCGTTCTCGATCGCGATCATCATCGCCTTCTCCGGTGGCCGGCCCGGCATGATCTCGGCGGCGACGGGCGCCATGGCGCTCGTGCTCGTGCCGCTCGTCGAGGACTACGGCATCGAGTACCTGTTCGCGGCGACGATCCTCGCCGGCATCCTGCAGGTCGGACTCGGATATCTGGGCGTCGGTGAACTCATGCGGTTCGTCCCGCGCAGCGTGATGCTCGGGTTCGTCAATGCGCTCGCGATCCTGATCTTCCTCGCCCAGGTCCCGCACATCCTGCTCAGCGACGACGCCTCACGGTCCGACCGGATCGTCGCCAACAGCATCGCGATCGTCGTCGGGCTGATGATCATCTACGGACTGCCCCGCATCACCAAGGTCGTGCCGTCACCGCTCGTCGCGATCGTGGCGATCACGAGTGCGGCCCTCATCTGGAGCGTCGACCTGCCGACCGTCGGCGACATGGGCGACCTGCCCGACAGCCTCCCGTTCGTGGCGCTGCCCGATCTGCCGGTCTCGCTCGGCACGCTCGGCATCATTTTCCCCTACGCCATGACGCTCGCGCTCGTCGGCCTGCTCGAGTCGCTCCTGACCGCACAGCTCCTCGACGACCTGACCGACACCAACTCCGACAAGAACACCGAAGCCCGGGGTCAGGGCGTCGCCAACGTGGCGACCGGCTTCCTCGGCGGCATGGCCGGCTGCGCCATGATCGGCCAGTCGATGATCAACTTCCGCTCCGGCGGCCGCACCCGCCTCTCGACGCTCGCGTCGGGCGTGTTCCTCCTCGTCCTCATCCTCGCCCTCGGCGACCTGGTCGCCCGGATCCCGATGGCCGCCCTCGTCGCCGTCATGATCATGGTGTCGATCGGCACGTTCGACTGGCGCAGCATCAAGCCGACGACGATCAAGGCCCACCCGCTGGCCGAGACGGCGATCATGGCCGCGACGGTCGCGATCGTCGTGTACACCCACAACCTGGCCTACGGCGTGGGCGCCGGTGTGGTGCTGTCGGTGCTGTTCTTCGCCCGGCACGTCAGCGGCCTCGTCAAGGTCACCAGCGTCGTCGACCCCGACAACGTCGAACGTCTCTACGCCGTGACCGGCGAGCTGTTCTTCGCATCGACGCACGACATCGTGCACGCCTTCGACTACGACAACGTGCAGGTCAAGCGGGTCGAGATCGACCTCACCGACGCCCGGATCTGGGACACCTCGGCCGTCGCAGCGCTCGACACCGTGGTCGAGAAATTCGCGCAGCGCGACATCGAGGCGATCTTGGTCGGGATGAACCGCCACGCCGAAGCGCTGCACACCAACACGACCGGCAACGTCAGCGCCCACTGAGGCGCCGCCGACCGCCGTGCTCAGCGGCTGAGTTCGCTGACGGCCTGCACTTCGATCCCACCGCGGGGCCGCTGCGTCAAGGTGACGACGACCCGCTTCGGTGCGGCCGTCGCCATGATCTCGCCGGCGATCTCTGCCGCCAGCGCCTCGGCGAACACCGCCCGGTCACGGAAGCCCCACAGGTACAGCTTGAGGCTCTTCGACTCGACGCACCACCGATCGGGCACGTACTCGATCACGACCGTCGACAGATCGGGCTGTTCGGTGACGGGGCACATGGAGTTGAGCTCGTCGTTGGTGAATCGGACGATCGAGATGTCGGCGGGCGCCGGGAAGACCTCGACGTGGTCGATGGCGTGGCGCACGGTGGCGCCGAGCACCGTCAGGCGCTCGGTGGGATCGGTCATGGCGCCCATGCTGCCGACACGAACGACGTGGCGCAACGTCGCCGACCTCGCCGCTCTACGCTGTCGACGTGCTGACCGCCGAACAGATCGAACGGTTCGACCGCGACGGGTTCCTCGTCGTGCCCGATTTCGTGACGGGCGAGGCCTGCGGAGCGCTCCGGCGACGCGCCGAACAGCTCGTCGACGAGTGGGAGCCCGGCGTCGACCGCACCGTGTTCACGACCGACACCCAGGAGCGGGTAAGCAACCGCGAGTTCCTGGCCAGCGGCAGCTCGAGCTGGTGCTTCTTCGAGGAGGCAGCGTTCGGCGCCGACGGCGAGCTCACCCGGCCGAAGCCGCTCTGCATCAACAAGATCGGGCACGCGATGCACGACCTCGACCCCGTCTTCGAACGCTTCACCTTCACACCGGCGCTGGCCGCGCTGGCCGCTGACATCGGACTCGTCGACCCCCTGGTGCTGCAGAGCATGTACATCTTCAAACAGCCGGACATCGGCGGTGAGGTCGGGTGCCACCAGGACGCCACGTTCCTCTACACCGACCCGATCACGGTGAGGGGATTCTGGTTCGCACTCGAAGACGCCACGTTGGAGAACGGGTGCCTGTGGGCGGCCCCTGGCGGGCATCGTGCCGGCCTCCGTGAGGTGTTCAAGCGGGCCGGGGCCATGACCGACGACGACGGCACGGAGTTCGACGTGCTCGACCCGACTCCCCTGCCGACTCCACCCGACGAGCTGGTGCCGCTCGAGGTGCCGGCCGGGACCCTCGTCGTCCTCGACGGACAGCTGCCGCACTGGAGCGACGCCAACCGGTCGGACCGCAGCCGGCACGCCTACACCGTGCACTGCATCTCGGCGGCCGCCGAGTACCCGGCATGGAACTGGCTCCAGCGACCGGCGGAACTTCCGCTGCGACGGCTCGATACGGTGGCGGCATGATGAACGAGCTGATCCGGCGCGCCCCCAAGGTCCTGCTGCACGATCACCTCGACGGCGGCCTGCGACCGTCGTCGGTGGTCGAACTCGCCGCCGAGTACGGCTATGACGGGTTGCCGACGACCGACGTCGACGAACTGTCGACCTGGTTCAACCGAGGCGCGAAGCGCAACGACCTCGTGCTGTACCTCGAGACGTTCGCCCACACCGTGGGCGTGATGCAGCACCGCGACGCGATCGAACGCGTGGCGTTCGAGTGCGCTCAGGATCTCGCCACCGACGGCGTCGTGTACGCCGAGGTCCGGTTCGCCCCCGAACTCCACATCGAAGCCGGCCTCACCTTGCAGGAGGTGCTCGACGCCGTGCTCGCCGGGTTCGAGCGCGGGTCCGCCGGCACCGACCTCACGATCTACACGATCTGCTCGGCGATGCGCACCGCGGCGCTGAGTCTGGAGATCGCGCAGCTCGCGATCACCAACCGTGACCGCGGCGTCGTCGGGTTCGACATCGCCGGCGCCGAGGCCGGCTACCCGCCGTCGCGCCACCTCGACGCCTTCCAGTTCGTCATGCGTGAGAACTTCCACTCGACGATCCACGCGGGCGAGGCATTCGGCCTCCCGTCGATCTGGGAAGCCGTCCAGTACTGCGGTGCCGCCCGCCTCGGACACGGCGTCCGGATCACCGACGACATCACGGGCGAGCCCGGCGACGAACAACTCGGCCGGCTGGCGTCGTTCGTCCGCGACCGTCGGATCTGCCTCGAGCTGTGCCCGACGTCCAACGTCAACACCGGCGTGTGCGCCTCGATCGGCGACCACCCGATCGGGTTGCTGCGCCGGCTGCGGTTCCGGGTCACCGTCAACACCGACAACCGTCTGATGAGCGACACGTCGATGACCAACGAGATGGCGCAGTTGCACGATGCGTTCGGTTGGGGTCTCCCCGACTTCGAGTGGTTGACGATCAACGCCATGAAGTCGGCCTTCGCACCCTTCCCCGAACGTCTGAAGATCATCAACGGGCTGATCAAGCCCCGATACGCCCTCTTGAACGCCGAACAATCGATGGGAGCACTCTGATGGCCGTCGAGGTCACCTTGGTCGAACACCCCCTGGTCGCCGACTCGCTCGCGCGGATCCGCGACCGCGACACCCCGAACCCGCTGTTCCGGACGAACCTCGAACGGATCGGCACGCTGCTGCTCGCCGAGGCGACCAAGGAACTCCCGACGGTCGAAGGCACGGTCGAGACACCGATCACCACGGCCGTGGTCCACCGGCTGGCCGTCCAGCCGGTGATCGTCCCGGTGCTGCGGGCCGGGCTGGGCTTCGTCCACGCGGCCCAGGAGCTGATGCCGATCGCCGACGTCGGGTTCATCGGGATCGCCCGCGACGAAGAGACGTTCGAGCCCAAGCCGTACGTCAACAAGCTGCCCGAGTCGCTCGCCGGACGACCGGTCATCGTGATCGATCCGATGCTGGCGACGGGCGGCTCGCTCGTCCGCACGATCGAACTGCTGGTCGAGCGTGGTGCGCCGACACCGATCACCGTGGTGTGCGCGCTCGCCGCGCCCGAAGGTCTGCAGCGGCTGAGCGACGAGGGCCTCGACCTCCACGTGTACACCGGTGCGATCGACGACCACCTCAACGAGAACGCCTACATCGTGCCCGGGTTGGGTGATGCAGGAGACCGCCAGTTCGGCAGCGGTGTCTGAGTCGTCGGTCGCCGTCCGCGGCGACCGAGCATGGGTGTCGACGCTCACGTCGGCCGCGCTCGCGCTGACGCTCGGGGCCATGGCAGCTGCGATGTTCGCGTCGCATCGATCCGGGCACTGGTGGGGCGACGACTGGGCGCTCTACATCCGCCAGGCGAAGGGGTTGCTCGACGGCGATGCCGGACGGGTCATCGACGAGAACCGGTTCACCGTCGAGATGTCGCGCGGCGCCGCGTTCAGCCCGCCGCTGTACCCGTGGGGGTTCCCGATCATCCTGGCGCCCTTCGTGGCGGTCGTGGGCGCCGACGTCGATCGCCTGGCGATCGTGCCCGTCCTCTGCTCCATGGTGTTCGCCGTCGGCTGGTACACGCTCGCGAAGCGACGCCTGGGTGCGCTGCCGGCGCTGGTCGGCGTCGTCGCCGTCACGCTGACGCCGCTGCTCGTCGGCTGGACCGAGTTGATCCAGTCCGAGTGGCCGTTCCTCGCGACCACGGCGGTCGTGTTGGTGGGGCTCGACCGGCTCGCCGAGGCGGGGGCGCTGACCGACCGGGCGGCGCCCCTCTGGCCCGTACTCCTCGTGGGGTTCGGCGCCGCGGCTGCGTTCTCGGTCCGGCGCGAGGGCCTCGCCGTGGTGGGCGCGATCGCCGTGGCCCAGTTCGTGGGTCTCGCCACCGATCGCGGTTGGTGGCACGATCGCTCGATGTGGACGACCCTGGCGGCGCGCCTGCTCGCCCCGCACACCATGGCCCTCGCCGTCGTCGGCGTCCTGCAGGTGGTGCTCCCCAGCACCCTGGTACCGCAGTACAGCGGCACGAGCGTCGCCAACGTGTGGAGGTTCCGACGCGACCACGTCGACCACCTGGCCGAGGTGTCGGGCCTCAAACGCTCCTGGCAGGACGCACCCGACGTGCTCGGCAGCACCACACTCGGGTGGGTCGCCGTCGTCGCCTACCTGACCGCTGCGACCGCCGGCATCGTCCTCGCCGCCGTCTGCTTCCGCCGTCGCGACCTCCACCTCGTCGCGTACGTGGTCGGTGCGCTCCTGATCGGCGGCAGCTTCCGCTCACCGATCAACCGGTACGTCTGCACGATCGCACCCATCCTGCTGCTGCTCGGTGCCGTAGCGGTCGTGTCGGCAGCCCGGTTCGTGCCGTGGCGACACGCCGGCACCGCCATCGTCACCGTCGTGCTCGCCCTCCCGGCCATCGGCAACGTCGTCCAGGCCGACACCCGGATCGACCAGGCCGAACGGGTCGCAGCCACCGGCGCGATCGAGTGGGGCCCGACCCACCCGCTCGCGATCGAGATGTTCGAGGAGGTGATCGAGCGCACCGATCCGGGCGCCGTCATCGCCGCCCCCAAGGCCCGGGCGATGACCTTGGAGACCGGACGCCTGTCGGTACAGGTCGACGACTACCGGCCGATCCCCGACACCCTGCCGCTCGATCTCGTGGTCGTCGAACACGACAGCGATCTCGCAGCCGAACTGGCCGCCGCCGACGTCGCCGACGCCGACGATCGGCCACGGTTCCACCGCGTCTGGACGAACGCGCGGTTCGCGATCTACGCGCCGGCGATCACCGCCGGCTGAGGTCGAGCGACATGCAGGTGCTGTACGCGTTGACCGTGTACGGGGCGAAGGGATCACAGGTCGCGAACCCGAAGCTCCGGTAGAGCGCCCTGGCCGCCTCGAACTCGGGCTGCGTGCCGGTCTCGAGACCCAGCCACACGATGCCGCGCTCCCGGGCGATCCCGATGATGTGATCGACCAGACCGCGCCCGACACCCCGGCCCCGGGCGATCGCCGCGGTGTGCATCGACTTGATCTCGGCACGTTCGCCGTCGAGTTGCTTGAGCGCACCGACACCGAGCAGGTCGCCGTCGGTGCGGGCCGTCAGGAACGTGACGTCGGGCGCCGTGAGGCCGTCGAGGTCGAGGGCGTGCACGTGGTCGGGCGGCGAGATGTGACGCATCGAGGTGAGATGCACCTGGAGCAAGGCGACCACGTCGCCGGCTCGCGGATCGCCTTCGGCGATCAGGACCTCGCTCACGCCAGGAGTGAGGCCAAGGCGTCGACGAACGGCGCCGGGTCCTCGTCGACCGCCTCGCCGTAGAGCTTCACCTTGGGTTCGGTGCCGCTCGGACGGATCTGCACCCGCACGCCGCCCTCGAGCTCGAAGCGGAGCAGGTTCGCCTCGGGATACTCCTCGGTGCTCAGGACGTCGCGGCCGCCGATCGATGCCGGCGGGTCGGCGCGCAGGGCGGCGACCTTGGCCGCGGCCTCGTCGGGGGTCATCCGCACCGCTGCGTCGGCGAGCACGTGTCGGCCGAAACGCTCCGCGATGTCATCGAGCCACTGCTGCATCGTGCGGCCGTCGGCCGCCGCGGCCCCGGCCATCTCGGCGAACAGGACCGCCGCCGAGATGCCGTCCTTGTCGAGCGGCCGCTGGGCGACGAGGTAGCCGAGCGCCTGCTCGTACCCCAGCACGAAGCGCTGGTCGGGCCGGTCGAGCACCTCGCGGGCGATCCACTTGAAACCCGTGAACGTCTCGGCCGAGTGCACGCCGTGCGATGCCGCGATCTTGGCGAGGAGTGCCGACGACACGAGCGTGGTGATCACGAGTCGGTCGTCGCCGTCGCCGTGTTCGAGCAGGTAGTCGGCGAACAACCAGCCGATCTCGTCGCCGCCGAGGCGTCGCCACGAACCGTCGGGCTGCGGGATGGCCGCTGCCAGTCGGTCGGCGTCGGGATCGTTGGCGATCGCGACATCGGCGTTCGCGGCGCGCGCCGTCTCCATCAGCAGATCCATCGCGCCGGGCTCTTCGGGGTTCGGGAACGACACGGTCGGGAAGGTGCCGTCGGGCTCGAACTGGGCCTCGACCGGGACCGGTGCAGGGAGCCCGGCGGACTCGAACGCCCGCATGATCGTGGCGCCGCCGACACCGTGCATCGCCGAGTACGCGACCTTCGGTCCGGCGACGTCGGGGCGTCGACGAACGGCGGGGATCGCGGCGACGTAGCCGTCGAACAGTTCGTCGCCGACCGTCGAGATCAGCTCGTGGCCATCTGCGGCGAGCGTGACATCGGTCGGGTCGACGGCGTCGATGCAGGCGGCGATGCCGGCGTCGTGCGGCGGCACGATCTGTGCACCGTCGCCGAGGTACACCTTGTACCCGTTGTCGGCCGGCGGGTTGTGCGACGCGGTCACGACCACGCCGGCGGCTGCGTCGAGTTCGGTGATCGACCATGCCAGTACCGGCGTGGGCACGTACTGGTCGAACAGCATCGACCGGATCCCGTACGCCGCCATGACGCGCGCCGTGTCCGACGCGAAGACGTCGCTCTTGCGTCGGGCGTCGTAGCCGATCACGACGCCGCGCTCGGCAGCTCGGGGGTCGGTGTCGAGCAGGTACTGCGCGAGTCCGGCGGCCGCCTGCTGCACGACGAGGCGATTCATGCGGAGCGGTCCGGCGCCGACGGCGGCGCGGAGCCCCGCCGTGCCGAATTGCAGCCGCCCGTCGAACCGGTCGGCGAGCTCGGCCGGATCGCCGGCGATCAGCGCCTGGAGCTCGTCACGGATGTCGGCATCGGGTTCGGCCGCCAGCCAACGCTGTGCAGCCTCGAGGAGGTCGGTGTCGGTCACCCCACCAGGGTACGCAACTCGACGAGCGGCCGCGGGCCGACGTGCGAGATGACCTCGGAGGCGGCGATCGAACCCAAACGGCCGCATTCGGGGAGCGACCGCCCTGACGTCACGCCGTACATGAACCCGGCTGCGTACAGGTCACCGGCACCGGTGGTGTCGACGACACGCCGGACCGGATGCGCCTGGACGCGGATGACCTCGTCGCCGGTGATGATCACCGACCCGTCGGCACCGGTCGTGATCGCCGCGAACTGGCAGTGGCGACGCAGTTCGGCGACCGCCTCGTCGAACGTGTCGGTCTCGTAGAGCGAGATCAGCTCGGCGTCGTTGCCGAACAGCAGATCGACCTCGTCGGACACGAGCGCCCGGAAGTCGTCACGGTGGCGGTCGACGCAGAACGAGTCGGACAGCGTCAGCGACACCATGCCGCCGACACCGTGTGCGACGCCGGCGGCGTGGCGGAAGGCCGACTTCGCCTCGTCGCGATCGAACAGGTAGCCCTCCATGTAGAGCAACTTGCCCGACGCGATGGCTGCGTCGTCGACGTCGCCGACACCGAGCAGGCTCGACGCTCCGAGGTACGTGTTCATGGTCCGCTCGGCGTCGGGGGTGACCACGATGATGCAGCGTCCCGTCGGCACCTCGTTGCGGTGCCCACCCGGCCGGAACTGGACCCCGACCGCGAGGAGGTCGTGACCGAACACCTGGCCGAGATCGTCGTCGGTCACCTTGCCGATGTAGGCGGCTCGACCACCGAAGCTGGCCACGCCACACATCGTGTTGGCGGCCGATCCACCGCTCATCTCCACGGCAGAACCGAGCGCCTGGTAGAGCTCGACGGCGCGATCGGTGTCGACGAGGTTCATCGACCCCTTGGCGAGGCCGTGTGCGTCGACGAACGTGTCGGGTGCGTGCGCGATCACGTCGACGAGTGCATTGCCGATGCCGACGACGTCGTACTGGGCGTCGCGGGCCACCATCTGGTCGAGGTTCACAGGTCGGCACGCTACCGGAGGGGGCTTCCGGTGGCTCGAACCCGGTTCGGCCGCGGAACCGGCGGCATGGCGGTGGCGATGCCCGGTACCATCCGCGAGGTGACCGTCATCTCCAGCGACACCCTCGACCCCTACCGTCTGCCGCGCCACACGACGCCCGACCGGTACGACCTCACCCTCGAACCCGACCTCGACGCCGGCACCTTCGCCGGATCGGTGTCGATCACCGTCACCTCGCACGAGGCCACCGACGAGCTGGTGCTGAATGCGATCGAGCTCGACATCGACCGTTGCACGGTCGACGGCGAGCCGGCCGCCACCGAACTGGACGAATCCACCGAGCGACTGTTCGTGCGGCCGACGGACGGTGTCGCGGCCGGAGCCCACACGCTCGTGGTCGAGTTCCGCGGGATCCTCAACGACAAGCTCCGCGGCTTCTACCGCAGCACGTACCGTGACGACGAGGGCGTCGAGCGGGTGATCGCGACCACCCAGATGCAGTCGACCGATTGCCGGCGGGCGTTCCCGTGCTGGGACGAGCCCGACTTCAAGGCGATCTTCGCGGTCACGCTCCGTGTCGAGCCGGAGATGATGGCGGTCTCCAACGGATCGATCCTCTCCGAGGAGGAGTCCGACGGCAAGCGAGTGGTCCGGTTCGCCGACACGATGGTGATGAGTTCCTACCTGGTGGCGTTCGTCGTCGGCCCGCTCGAGGCGACCGACTGGCACGACGCCGACGGCATCCCGGTTCGGATCGTGCACGTGCCCGGCAAGGGAGACCTGACGGCGTTCGGGCTCGACGTGGCCACGTTCTGCCTCGCGTGGTTCCAGGACTACTACGGCATCCCCTACCCCAGTGACAAGGTCGACCTGCTCGCGCTGCCCGACTTCGCCGCCGGGGCGATGGAGAACCTCGGCTGCATCACGTTCCGGGAGAACCTGCTGCTGGTCCACCCGACCGCCGGCACGCAGAGCGAGCGGCAGCTCGTCGCCGACGTGGTCGCCCACGAGTTGGCCCACATGTGGTTCGGCGACCTCGTCACGATGTCGTGGTGGAACGGGATCTGGTTGAACGAGGCGTTCGCGACGTTCATGGAGATCGCCGCCTGCGACGCGTTCCGACCCGAGTGGGAGCGCTGGACCTACTTCGGTCTCGAGCGCAGCGTGGCGTTCGAGACCGATGCACTGGGCTCGACCCGCTCGGTCGAGTTCAAGGTGCGGTCACCGGCCGACTGCGAGGGCATGTTCGACGTCCTCACGTACCAGAAGGGCGGTGCGCTCCTGCGCATGCTCGAGCAGTACCTCGGCGCCGAGCGGTTCCGGGAGGGCGTGAGTCACTACCTCCGCACCCACTCGTACGCGAACACCGAGACGGGCGACCTGTGGGACGCGATCGAGCACACCTCGGGAGAACCCGTCCGCCGCATCATGGACTCGTGGATCTGGCAGCCGGGATTCCCGCTGGTCGAGGTCACGGCCGCCGGCGACGAGCTGGTGTTGACCCAGCGGCGGTTCTCGTTCGATCCCGACGATGCCTCCACGTCGCGCTGGGCGATCCCGGTCGCGGTGCAGCAGGGTGATCACGTCGACACGGTGCTGCTCGACGGCGACGAGCTGCGGTTGCCGCTCGGCGACGGCCCGGTCATCGTCAATGCGGGCGGTCACGGCTTCTTCCGGGTGTCGTACTCCGATGACCTGCGGGCGCGCCTGACCCCCGAGGTCGTCGCGTCGATGACCACGCTCGAGCGGTACAACCTGGTCGACGACGCCTGGAACGCCGTCACGGCGCAGACGCTCGACGCCGCCGACTTCCTCGACCTCGCCGAACTCTTCGGCGGCGAACGCGAGTACGGCGTGTGGCAGGTGATCGCGATCGGTCTGCGTGGTCTCCGACGCCTGATCGTCGACGACGCCGCGGCGCTCGCCGCGTTCGAACGCCGTGTCGTCGCGCTGTGCGCGCCGGCGCTCGACGACCTCGGCGAGCCGACGGCCGAAGACACCGACCTCACCGCGAAGCTGCGTGGGCTGCTGCTCTCGGTGGTCGCGGTCACCGGTGGTGATGCCGATGCCCAGGCGCGAGCGCGACGGATCTACGACGACTGGTCGAGCGACCCCGACTCGGTCGATGCCGAACTCGCTGCGGCATCGACGGCTGTCGTGGCGGCGACCGGCGATGCCGCCGACTACGACCGGATGCTCGAGCAATACCGGAGTGGGGCGACACCGCAGATTCAGCTCCGGCACCTGCACCTGTTGCCCGAGTTCCGGGGCGACGAGCTGATGGCCCGCACGCTCGGCCTCGCGATGAGCGACGAGGTGAAGACCCAGAACGCGCCCTTCGTGTTGCGGACGGCGATCGGCAACCTCCACCACGGTCGCACGGCGTGGGAGTTCGTCCGCCAGAATTGGGCCGACATCAACGACGCCTTCCCCCGCAACACGATCTCGCGCATCGTCGAGACCGTGAAGTCCCTCGACCGGCCCGCCGACGTGGCGCAGACCGCTGCGTTCTTCGCCGAACATCCGATCGAGCAAGCGGCCAAGACGCTCGATCAGATCCTCGAACGTCAACGCGTCAATGCCGAGGTCCGCGAGCGCAACGAGCAGCCGTTCCGCGACGCGCTGCGCTGACGGGATCCAGGTATGACCGCCGACGCGCCTCAACTCGACCTCGAGCTGCTGCGGCAGATCGAGCGGCGTGTGCTGTGGCTCGCCGCCCGGATCATCGACCACGCCAACCGCCGCGGCACGACCGACGTCAAGGTCGGTGGCCACCAGGCGTCGAGCGCGTCGATGGCATCGATCATGACGGCGCTGTGGTTCGGCCACATCGGCGGCGAGGACAAGGTGGCCGTCAAGCCGCACGCCTCGCCGGTGTACCACGCGATCAAGTACCTCACCGGCGAACTCGACCGCTCGTACCTCACCACGTTGCGGCAGCGTGGCGGGCTGCAGGCGTACCCGTCACGCACGAAGGACCCCGACGTGTCGGACTTCTCGACCGGTTCGGTGGGGCTGGGTGCCGTCGCTCCCCTGTTCTCGGCGCTGACCCGTCGGTACACCGACTCGCACTTCGGCGAGCAGCCAGCGGCGCGATTCGTCGCGCTGGTCGGGGATGCAGAACTCGACGAGGGCAACGTCTGGGAGGCGATCGCCGACCCGGCCACCCAGGAACTCGGCAACTTCACGATGGTGGTCGACCTCAACCGACAGTCGCTCGACCGTGTGATCCCCGACATCGCCGCGGTACGGCTCAAGCGGTTCTTCGCCGACGCCGGATGGCACGTGGCAGAGGCCAAGTACGGGCGACGCCTGACCGCGGCGTTCGAGGAGCCCGGCGGCGATGCACTCGAGGCGCACATCGACACGATGTCGAACGAGGCGTACCAGCACCTGTTCACGCTCGACGGCGCCGACTTCCGCCGCAAGTTCCTCACCGCCGCCGACCCGGAGGTACGCGCACACGTGGACGGTCTCGACGACGACGCCCTCAAGCATCTCGTGACCGATCTGGGTGGTCACGACCTCGGGTTGCTGCTCGACACGTTCCAGGCCTGTGACGCAGAACCCGAGCGCCCGTCGGTGGTGTTCGCCTACACGATCAAGGGGTTCGGGCTTCCGATGGCGGGCGACCCGATGAACCACGCAGCGCTGCTGTCGCCCGAGCAGATCGACGCCTTCCGCGACGAGCTCGGACTCGACGAGACCACCGAGTGGGACCGCTTCGACCCCGACTCCGACGCGGGCCGCTGGTGTCGGCGTGTCGGTGGCGACATCAACAACGCTCCCCCGACGCCGCGACCCGTTCCGCCGGTACCGCGGGCAGCCCGGTCGCTGACCACCAACGGCTCGGTGTCGACCCAGGAGGCATTCGGGCGCGTGCTGGCCAGCCTCGCCGACGTCGACGGAGTCGGCGACCGCATCGTGACCACGGCACCCGACGTCTCGATCTCGACCAACCTCGGCGGCTTCATCAACAAGCGTGGCGTGTACGCGCACACCGAACGCGACGATCACGGCGGTGCCGAGCGGCTGCTCAAGTGGGCCCCGGGGCCGACGGGGCAGCACATCGAACTCGGCATCAGCGAGATGAACCTGTTCATGCTGCTCGGCCAGCTCGGTCTGGCTCACGAGCACCACGACCGCCACCTGCTCCCGGTCGGTACCGTCTACGACCCCTTTGTGCTGCGCGGCCTCGACGCACTCATCTACGGGGTCTACAACGCATCACGGTTCGTCGTGGCGGGCACGCCGGCGGGCGTGACGCTGGCGCCCGAGGGTGGTGCCCACCAGTCGACGATCACGGCGTCGGTCGGCGCCGAGCTCCCGAACCTCACCTACTCCGAGCCGGCCTTCGCGACCGAGGTCGACTGGTTGCTGTGCGACGCGCTCGATCAGCTGTCGCAGCCCGACGGCACCAGCAGCTACCTGCGATTGTCGACCCGACCGATCGACCAGGCTCCCTTCGCCGCCGCCGTCGAGCGGTACGGCGAAGACCGACTGCGGGCCCAGGTGTTGGCCGGCGGGTACCGGCTGCACGACGCACCACCCGACGGCCGCCCAGGGGTCACGCTGGTCACCACCGGCGTCATGGCTCCCGAGGCACTCGCAGCTGCCGCCGAGCTCGACGACGAGGGTGTGCAGGCGTCGGTGGTCCATCTCACGAGCCCCGACCGTGTGTACCGCAGCTGGCGAGACGGGTTCACCCGCACCGCGGCAACGGCCCGGGTCGTGCGGGCGCCCAGCCAGCTGCACCGGATCGTGCCGGCCGCCGAGCGGCGACGCCCGATCGTGAGCGTGCACGATGCGGCCAGCCATAGCCTGGCGTGGATCGGATCGGCGCTCGGCACCCGCCAGTACACGCTGGGAGTCGACCGGTTCGGTGAGTCGGGCACGATCGCCGATCTCCACGAGATCACCGGCATCGACGCCGGCAGCATCGTCAACGCTGCGCTGATCGCCGTGAGCGAAGTCGACATCATCGACGACGACTGATCCGCTCAGCCGGCCGGTTGGAGCGGCACCAGGTCAGCGACCAGCGCTCGTGCGATGCGGGTGAGTTCGTCGGAGGTGAGATCGGGCTCGCGTTCACCGACCGGCAGCACGATCGTGCCGTCGGGTCGGATCGAGGAGCTGCGGCCGTTCCGGTCACGTCGGGTTCGCCATCGTTGTCGGTGTTCGAACCGGTTGTGCCCACCGCATCGGACATCGGCGTTGTGCTGATCGGTCGCGCCGGAGCCACCTGCCCATTCGTCGATGTGATCGACCTCGGCGAACCGGGACGGCACTCGACAATCCGGGTGCGTGCAGGTTCGGGTCAGCAGCTTCGCCGCTTCTCGGGCGCTGCCGGTGAACAACCGTTGCCGGCGTCCCAGATCGGTCGCCACCCCCGCCGAATCGACGACCACCCGACGGACATGACCCGTCAGGAGGGCTCGCAACAACAACGTCGGATGGATCGGTGTGCTCGACGATTGGCAGACCCTGTCGCGTTCTTGAGCCTCCCAGCCCCGGAATCGCGACACCGCCCGTGGATACTGCTCACGTCGGAGGACCGTCCTGGATCCCCACGATTCGGCTGAGTGCTGGATGCGTCTCAGTCGAGCGCGCCGAGGACCTTCTTGGCTCGGTGTTCGAACACGATGGAGGTCTGTTCGTCGCTGACGTGCGGGGCGTTGGCGACGGCGGTCAACACGGTCTCGCTCAGCGCCTTCACGTCACGCACGCTGACGTGCACCAGCACGTCATAGGCGCCCGTCAGCATCGTGACCGCAATCGTCTCGTCGAGCGACCAGATCGCATCCATGAACTCCTCGACGGCGGCCGGCGTCTTCGGCTGGAGCCGCACCGACACCAACGCCTCCACATGTCGCCCGAGCGCCTCGGGAGCGATGTCGGCGTGATACCCACGGATCACCCCGTCGGCCTCGAGCGCCCGCATTCGGTGCAGCATCGTCGACGGTGAGACCCCACACGCCAGAGCGAGGTCCTTGTTCGAGCGCCGCGCGTCGATCTGCAATTCGGCGAGAATCCGGCGATCGATGTCGTTCATGTTCGGCAGATTACCCAATTGCGTCGCAGATATTTCGGTCCGATACGGATGCTTGCCACATCAGCGCAGCTCTGGTGAGATGGATCGCCAGGAGGCCACCGTGACCGACACCCCGATCCATCATCCGCCGACCGAGAGCTACACGCTCGCCGACCGGTACCGGCGCGAGCGGGGCGAGGTGTTCCTGACCGGTATCCAGGCGCTCGCCCGCATCCCGGTCGAGCAGCTGCGACGCGACCGAGCTGCTGGGTTGAACACTGCGGCGTTCCTGTCCGGCTACCCAGGCTCGCCGCTCGGCGGCTTCGACCTCGAGATCGCCCGCGTCCGCAAGCTCGTCCCCGACCTCCCGATCGTCCACCAACCAGCGGTCAACGAAGAGTTGGGCGCCACCTCGGTGATGGGGTCGCAGCTCGCCCAGGGCCGGCCCGACGCCACCCGCGACGGCGTCGTCGGGTTCTGGTACGGCAAGGCACCCGGTCTCGACCGCGCCGGCGACGCACTGCGCCACGGCGTGTTCGCCGGGTCGAGCTCGAACGGCGGCGCCGTCGTGCTGGTCGGCGACGACCCCGCCTGCAAGTCGTCGACGATGCCGTCGTCGTCCGACGCGTCGCTCGTCGACCTCCACATGCCGATCCTCTATCCGGGCACGATGAGCGAGTGCATCGAACTCGGCCTGCACGCGGTCGCGATGTCCCGGGCGTCGGGTCTGTGGTCGTCGATGAAGATCGTCACCCCGGTCGCCGACGGGTCGGGCACCGTCACGCTGCCGGTGCTCGACACCGATCCGATCATCCCCACGATCGAGATCGACGGCGAACGGTGGGTGAGCCACCCGACCGCCAAGTTCCTCGGCCGGCGGATGCTCGACGTCGAGCGCGAGTTCCGCGAGGTGCGTCTGCCCCTCGCCCAGCGCTACGGCGTCGACAACGGTCTCAACCGCATCAGCATCGACCCGCCCGACGCGTGGATCGGGTTGGTCGCCACCGGTTTCACCTACCACGAGATGCTCGACGCCCTCCGCCGGCTCGGCCTCGACGGCCCCGAGCAGTTGGCCGCCGCCGGCGTGCGCGTGCTCCAGCTCCGGATGCCGGTGCCGTTCGACGCCGACCTGGTGCGCACGTTCGCCCGCGGGCTCGATGAGATCGTCGTGGTCGAGGAGAAGAACCCGACGCTCGAATGGCTGATCAAGGACGCGCTGTACGGGCGAGGGCCCCAGCCGCTGGTCGTCGGCAAGACGCACGAGGACGGGCGCACCCTGATGCAGTCCTGGGGTCGACTCGACGCCGATGCGATGATGCCCGGTCTCCGCGAACGCCTCGCTCCCCGCCTGGCCGACCGCCTCGCGCCACCGCCACAACCCGCCCGCGAGCGCGCCCTGATCCCACTCGCCGTCAACCGGACCCCGTTCTTCTGCTCGGGGTGCCCCCACAACTGGGGCACCAAGGTGCCCGACGGCGCACTCGTCGGAGCCGGTACCGGCTGCCACGGCATGTCGCTCCTGATGGACGAGGATCGGGTCGGCGAGACGATCGGCATCACGGCGATGGGCAACGAGGGCGCCCAGTGGGTCGGCATGGCCCCCTTCGTGGAGACCGACCACATCTTCCAGAACTACGGCGACGGCACGTTCTTCCACTCGGCACAGCTCGCACTGCAGTACTGCATCGGTGCCGGCATGAACATCACGTTCAAGATCCTCTACAACGGCACCGTCGCGATGACCGGCGGCCAGGACTCCACCTCACCGATCGCAGTGCCCGAGTTGGTGACCATCCTCCTGGCACACGGCGTCAGCAAGGTGGCCGTCACCGCCGACGACACCGCCCGCTACGACGACATCACCCTGCCACGGGGCGTCGAGGTGCACGACCGCACCGACATCGTGGCCGTCCAGGCCGAACTCGCCGCCACCCCCGGCGTGACCGTCCTGATCCACGACCAGTTCTGCGCCGCCGAACTCCGCCGCGACCGCAAGCGCGGCAGGCTCGAGATGCCGACCCGGCGGGTCGTGATCAACCACCGGATCTGCGAGGGGTGCGGCGACTGTGGCGACGTCAGCAACTGTCTGTCGGTGCAGCCGATCGACACACCGCTCGGCCGGAAGACCACGATCGACCAGGCGTCGTGCAACTTCGACGAGAGCTGCCTCCAGGGCGACTGTCCTGCGTTCATGACCGTCGAGGTCGGCCCGGGCCCCGACGCGCCAGGCCATTCGACGCCGGCCGGCGACGTGCCCGACCCGGAGTTCGACACCGAGACCGACCTCGTGCGGATACGACTGGCCGGCATCGGTGGCACCGGTGTCGTCACCGTCGCCCAGGTCCTGTCCACCGCCGCCATGTTCGACGGTTGGGAGGTGCGTGGGCTCGACCAGACCGGCCTCAGTCAGAAGGCCGGGCCGGTCATCAGCGACGTCGTGCTGGCCCACGACCACCACGGTTCCTCGAACCTGGTCGGCGACGGCCAAGCCGAACTGATCCTCGCGTTCGACGCGATGGTCGCCGCCGACGACGGCGCCCTCGCCGCCGCCGACCCCGACCGCACCGTCGTGATCGCCTCGACCGCCGAGACACCGACCGGTCGCATGATCTCGCACCCCGACATCCCCTATCCGATCGAGTCGATCACCGATCGACTCACGGCGAGCACCCGATCGCACCAACTCCTCGATGCGACACGCCTGTCGGCTGCGTTGACGGGCAACGAGGCCCAAGCCAACGTGCTCCTGCTCGGCGTCGCCGTGCAGCTGGGCCACGTGCCGGTCTCGGTGACGTCGATCGAGACCGCGATCGAGCTCAACGGCGTCGCGGTCGACGCCAACCTCGCCGCGTTCGACTGGGGACGCCGCTGGGCACACGACCACACGGCGGTCGAGTCGCTGGTTCCCCGGCACACCGGTCACACCACGACGATCACGGTCCCCGATCTCCCCGACCGTCTCGGGGCCCGGATGGCGGCGATCACGCCGGCGGGCGCCTTCCGCGACCTCGTGACCATGCTCGCCGCCGACCTCGTCGCCTACCAGGACGAGGCGTACGCCGACCGATTCCTCGATGCCGTGACCGCCGCCGCCGAGCACGAGCGTGCAGCGGTGCCGAACTCGTCACGATTGACCGAAGCCGTCGCCCGCAGCCTCCACAAACTGATGGCGTACAAGGACGAGTACGAGGTCGCCCGCCTCATGCTGCTGCCCGAGGGCGAAGAGGCGGCTCAGGCCGTCGGGGGCCCCGGTGCCGCGGTCACCTGGCGGCTCCACCCACCGATGCTGAAGGCGTTCGGTATGGAGTCGAAGCTGTCGATCGGCACCTGGGCCAAGCCGGTGTTCGGCGCGCTCCGACGCGGCAAACGACTGCGGAGCACCCGACTCGACCCGTTCGGCCGCACCGAGATGCGACGCACCGAAGCCGCGCTCCCCGACGAGTACCTCGCCACGATGTCCGTCGTCTACGCGTCGCTCACCCCCGACCGGCTCGACCGCGCCGTCGACATCGCCGGTCTCCCCGACATGATCCGCGGCTACGAAGACCTCAAGCTGCGCCGCGTCGCCGAGTACCGCTCCGCCGTCGAGGCAGCGCTCACGGAGTACCGCGCCTGAGATCCACCAGGACGGTCAGGAGACGGTCGCAAGCAGCATGAGCGTGCGGTCGATGATCTGCTCGGCGATGTCGGCGTCGTAGTCGTCGACGCTCGAGTCGGCGACGAGGTGACGCGCCGTGTCGTACCGGAACAGCTCGGCGCCCGGTACCGCCGCGGCCAGGGCCTGCGCCTCGTCGAGGTCGCCCCACGAGTCGTCGGGTGCGTTGTGCAACTGGAGCGCCACACCCTCGGGCCAGTCGTCGGCGAACGTGCCGAGCGGGATCGCGGCATGGCACAGCACCGCGCCGACCGCCCGCCGGTGCGTCTGCGCGAGGCTCTGCGCCGGGAGCACCCCGAGCGAGAACCCGATCGTCACGAACGGTTCGTCGGTCGCCGTGACGACCGCCACGCCCCGGTCGATGATCGTGTCGAATCCGATCGCCTCCGCGTGGCCGACACCGGCTTCGATGGTGTCCAACGTCTCGCCGTCGTAGAGGTCGGGCACCATCACCCGATGACCGGCGGCCATCAGGCGGTCGGCGAACGCGCGCACACCCGCCGTCACCCCCAGGGCGTGGTGGAACACGATGACGTCCACCATCAGGCCTCCGCCATGGTCTTCAGGTTCGCGAGCGTGGTGGCGCAGGCTCGTTCGAGGTGGTCGCGCCGTCCCTCGATCTTGCCCGGATACACCTCGGGCAGCGCCAGCATCGGCGCCTCGAACGACTCGGTCACGATGCAGCCGTCGCCGTGCGACTCGACGACGTACCGCCACGTGGTGGCGTGTTCGAACTGCGGCGGGACCTCGTAGGCGAACGACCGACCCGGCTCGAGTTCGGTGACGACGCAGTCGGCGTGCCACTCGTAGTCGCGGACCCGGTTGTAGCCACGGAACCTCGCTCCGATCTCCACGATGGTCGAGTCGCCGAGGAACTCACACCGCTCGTTCTCCGGGCTCAGTAGGGGGAGCCGGTCGAGGTCGGTCAGGATCGCGAAGACCGCCTCGGGGCAAGCCGAGATCTCGATCGTGGCGGAACCGCTCGTGGGGCTCGTGCTCGACGTGTCGCTCATCCGCCCACGATGTCACAGCGCACGAGCGGGGCCCGAACGCGAAGAAACCCCAGGCCGGAGCCTGGGGTTTCGTGTGGAGCTGAGGGGAATTGAACCCCTGACCTCGTCATTGCGAACGACGCGCTCTGCCAACTGAGCTACAGCCCCGTAGTGCGGACGGCAGTGTATCGGCCGGTTCCGCGAGCAGCGACCCGACTCAGTGCTGCATCCAGTCGTTCGGCCAATTGCCGGTCTCACGCTGACGGAGCTGGGCGAGCATGTACATGTAGCCGCACAGACCGAGGAAGGCGATGGCGAACAGGTACAGCATCACCGTCTCCTTGGTGGTCGCGGCGAGGAACAGCGTGCTGCCGGCGGCGAGCACCAACATGAACAGCACGTTCGAGCGACGGCGGCGCACCTGGTCGGCAGCCGAGGTGGCGTGACGGGCGGGCGCCTGACGCTGCTGCTCTGCCCGGCTCGGACGAGGCTGACCACCGGTGGGATCGCCGTGGCTGCGGCGTCGCGGTGCGGCCTCACGAACCGGTGCGGCGGCCGCGGCCGTCGCCCGTCCGCCGTGGGCACGGGTGCCGCCACGACGCAGCTGCGCCGCCTGCACACCCGGGCGGCCGGCGGCTGCGGGACGGTGCAGCGGGCTCTGCGCCAACGGGCGAGCCATGCCGCCACGCATCGGACCTGCAGCTCGGTTGGGCACCGTGCTCTGCAGCCGGTTGAGCTGGCGACGGAAATCGGTCACCGACGAGTTCGGACGGTTTTCGATCCGGGAACGGAGCAGTGGTGGAATCAGCACGGCTGCCCAAGCAGCTGCGACGACCAGGAGGACGAGTTCGCCCATGTGTGACACGTTCCTTTGTGATGAGGATTCGAGACTTGTCGCCGAGATCGGAGCGGCCCCGCCGCAGCAGGATCGGTCAGGTCCGACGTTTCATTACGATTCTACGACATTCGTAACACACACGGCAACGTCAGGGGCCGATGGGGCGATCGTGCCGACTCACTCCTCGGGCCGCCGATAGGTGCCGGAACGACCACCGGTCTTCTCCCACAGGGCCAGATCGCCGATGGTCATGCCACGATCGGCCGACTTGCACATGTCGTAGATCGTGAGTGCCGCGGTCGAGCACGCGTGCAATGCCTCCATCTCGACACCCGTGCGGTCGACGGTGTCGACGAACGCCTCGACCGCCACGTGATCGTCGCCGATGTCGAAGCTGATCGACACCGCACCGACCAGGAGCGGGTGGCAGAGCGGGATCAGGTCGGACGTGCGCTTGGCCGCCTGGATGCCGGCGACCCGGGCCACGGCGAGCACGTCGCCCTTCTTGACCTCACGGTTGGCGATCGCCGCGGTCGTCTCGGGCTTCATGAACACCTTGCACCGGGCGACCGCTCGGCGGTGCGTCGGCTCTTTCGGGGTCACGTCGACCATACGGGCGTGACCCATCGGATCCAGGTGGGTGAATTCGAGATCGCTCATGCCCCGCCCACCGTAACCCGTGGCCGACGGTCGACGAGCCCTCGCGGTCAGGCTGCGACGACGGTCACGGTCCGCGTGACGGTCGCAGCCTTGCCCCACCCGTCGGTGGTCGTCAGCGTCACCGTGTACGTACCCGGCGCCGGGAAGGTCCGAGCCGGCGCCGTCGACGACGACGTCGAACCGCCGTCGCCGAAGTCCCAGCGGTACGAGAACGTGTCACCGGGGTTCGGGTCGGCCGAACCCACACCCGAGAAGTTGCAGACCAGCCCGACACACGACGGGGTGCCGATCGTGGGGACGGGCGGCAGGTTGCCGGTCGGCTCGGTGATCGGCGGCAACGTGAGCGAGAAGGTCGCCGTGGCGTTGTACTCGTCGCGCACCGTCAGGACGGCCGTGTACGTCCCTGGCGCCGTGTACGTGCGCGTCGGCACCGGACCACTGGCAGACCCCTGGCCGAACGACCACGAGTAGACGAGGGTCGTGACGTTCTCGTCGGTCGAACTCCGCCCGTCGAAGGAGCACACGTTCTCGGTGCAGCTGTACGTGAAGTTCGCGACCGGCGGCTGGTTCGCCGGCGCCGCCACCGTGATCCCGGTGCGCTGGTACGACGGTGAGGTCATGAACCCGTGCTGGTCGACGCCTCGAGCGAGCACCGTGTACACCCCGGCCGGGATGACCGGCGACGTGTACGAGAAGTTCGATCCGGGCGACCCCGGGCTGTTGAGGAACGCGCTGCGGTAGCTCGCGGTCGTGCTCGTGAACGCCCCGCTGCTGTTCATGTAGCGGCCGGCGCCGTCGACGATCGCGATCTGCACCTGGGCGATCTGCTGGTCGTCCTCGACCCGACCGCTCACAACGATCTTGCCGTCGTCGAACGAGGCGCCGTCGCTCGGCGAGAACAACGTCTCGTTGAAGACCGGTGGCTGGTCGCCCGGGTAGAAGCGGTAGCGAGCCGTCGCGCCGGACGTCGACGGGTCCTGCTGTCCACTCGTGTCGAACGCGAACGCAGTCACGTCGTAGTCACCCTGTGCGAGCAGCGTGGTCGAGTACGACCAGGTCGTGCTCGTCGCACCGGGGTTCGCCAGCACCGTCGGCAGCAGGTGGAACGCAGCAGACAGCGAGCCGTTCGCCTGCACGTACCGGCCGCTCTCGCGTTCACGAAGCGTGACCATCACCGACGCCACCCCGATGTCGTCCGTCGCCGTACCCGTGAGATCGAGCTGCAGCGACGGCTGGTTGGGTTGGGTGCCGGTGATGTCGAGGCGGCCGTCGGGCGGGAGGTCGTCGGGCACCTGCACGTTGATCGTGAGGTTGCCGCGGTTGGCCGACGTGGTCGTGAGGTCGAGATCGTCCGTGGCCCGCACCGAGAAGACATAACTCCCGGGCGCCAGGTCGAACGGGGTGGTGTACGACCAGTTGTAGGTCGTGCCCGACAGGTTGAGCGGCGAAATCCGGAACACGCCGGCCAACGAGTCGACGCCCCAGCTGCCATCGTTGGCGAGGTTCTCGCGGGTCACCGTGTTCCGAAGGGTGATCTCCACGTTCTTGAGTCCCTCGTCATCGATCGCGGTCCCGGAGAACGTCACCGCGGCACCGGGCAGCATCGTGATCGGTGCCGTCGCCGTCGGCGGGTTCACAGCCGCCGGGGCGGTGATCGTGACCGTCGGCGCGATGGCCGTTGCACTCACGATCCACGTGCGAGCGGCGCCGCGGAGGTCGGCCTGGCCGGCGGTGTCGACGGCGATCGCCTCCACGCTCCACTGGCTCTCGTAGGGCACCGTGACCTCGGCGGACCACGTCGCGCTCGTCGCCCCGATCACATCCGGTTGGACTCGGAACGTGTTGTAGGTCCCGCTCACGCTGCCGTCGTCCTGGAGATACCGGTTCTGGACGTCGCGGACCGAGTAGTTGATCGCGTTGACCCCGAAGTCGTCGCCCGCGGTTCCGGTCAACGTGAAGACCAACGTCGGAATGACGGATCCCGACGGGCCGTTGATCGACGTCGCCGGCGTCTCGTCGGCGAGACCGAACGTCTCGAACGTCTTGATCGCCTTCGACGCATCCTGACTGTTGTTGAGTCCGACCGTTCGCGCTCGCAGGATGATCCGGCGGTTCCCCGAGAGCGTGACGGGCTGCGACCACGTCGTCGACGTGGCGTTCGGCGACGCGAGCGGCACGTAGATCGTGTTGAACGCACCCCAGGTGGTGAGATCGTCCTGCAGATACAGGTTGCGGTCGCGGTCCTGGATCTCGAGCTGCACCCGCCGAACCCCACTGGTCGCGGTCGCCGTGCCTTCGATCACGAACTCCTCGTCGGCTCGGGCGACACGCCCCTCGATCGGCAGTGTGATCGCCGTCTCGTTCTGGCCGACCGCCGGCACCGCGGCGAAGTCGTACACCGCGATTCGACCGACGTTCGCCGACCCCTGCGTCAACGCGTCGCCGCCGGTGATGACGCCGCGGGGATGCACGAGCATCGCCTTGTTCCCCTCGAACGAGTTCGATCCGGGGTTCCACTCGAGCGACTTGCCGTCGGCCGGGTCGAGGGCGCCGATGTGGTTCCGGATGACGATGTCGTCGCCGAGGCCGTAGCCGGCGAGCCCCTGCCCGCGGCCGTAGCCGACGTTGGTGAGCCCGGGCCACGGGTCGGGTGCCGATGGGGATTCGGCGTAGTTGAAGTGTCCGCCGACGTAGACGGCATCGGCGCTGATCGCGACGGAATACACGCTGTCGAACAACCGCGAGATCCACAGCGGTTCGGCGAAGTCTCCGCCGGTCAGCGAGAACGCGATGGCCGTGTCGTTGATCGGCGGGCGGTCGCCGCCCGACCCGCTGGTCACCACGAAGTACTGACCGTCCGGGGAGATCGCGCCCGCGTACGCACGCTGGATGCCGCCGACGAACTGCAGGTTGTCCTCCCAGAGCCGGGTGCGCCACGGCAGCAGTTGGTTGCTCCGGGTGTCGATGAGGCCGACGCCGTAGCGGTCCTGCCCTGCGATCCGGCGACCGGTGTGGACGACCAGCAACGTGTTCAGGTCGGGCGAGAGCACGAGCGCCTGGACGGTCAACAATCCGTTGACGCCGATGCCACCGGACAGGTCGTTGGCAAAACCGTTGACGACCGCTCCGGTCGTGGCGTCGAGCGCCGCCAGCCCGGTCCGGGGCGTTCCGTTGACCGCCGAGAACTGGCCGCCCACGTACACCGTCGAGTTCGTGGCCTCGACCGCCGTACCGGCGGCGTTGGCGTGGGCGGTGAATCCGGGGATGACCGCACCGGTCACCGGATCGAGCGCCGCGATCTTGCGCTTCGTCACGCCGTTCACCGTGTTGAAGCGACCGACCACGTAGAGACGTCTGCCGTCGGGCGACGCCTCGATCTCCTGGACCGTGGAGTCGAATGTCGGGCGGAAGCCGGCATCGACCAAACCGGTGTCGAGGTTGAACGAAGCAAGATAGCGCTGGTTGTACGAGGTCGTGTTGCCACCTCGATTGTTGGCGATCGACGAGAAGGTCCCGGCGATGAAGACCCGGTTGCCGATGTACTCCAGGTCGGTGATCTCACCGGTGGTGATCCGTGGCATGTCGGTGCGTGTGGTCGACGGCGGCAGGGCTCCCCCACCCATCGGTGGGGCGGTCGTCGTGACCGACCGGGTGGCGACGCCGATGCCCCCACGATCGTCGGTGACCGCGAGCGCCACCGTGTCGGTCCCGGCGGCGCTGTACGTCTTGCTCACGTTGAGGCCGCTCGCCGACGACCCGTCCCCGAAGTTCCAGGTGTACGCGACGATCGAGCCGTCGGGGTCGGTCGAGCCCGACGCATCGAAGCTGCAGGTGAGGTGGACGCACGACGACGTGAACGTCGCCGTCGGCAGCTGGTTCGTGGGAACACTCGACGCGGGGATGACGACGGTCCAGCCGATCCCCTTGCCGCTGGTGACGCTCGATGTGGCAGTGGCCCCCGGCCAGTTGCCCGCGCCGACGACGGCGTCGCCGATCGCTGCGGTGATCCGACCGGATCCGCTGCCGAGGGAACTCGCCCGGTTGGTGACACCGGCCGGCAACACCCATCCGGTGTTGCCCGAGGTCTTGTTGGCCCAGTAGCTGACGACCACCGTGTCGGCAGCGGCGATCGATGCCGCAGGTGTCGTGAGCGCCACCGTATTCCCGGGGATCACCGACGACGTGGCGGTCACCGTCGGTGCGCCACCCGCGTAGGCGAGGAGCATCCGCGAGGACTTCGCCGAACCGCCGAGCGGCGTCACGACCGTGGTGCCGGCGGTGTTGGCCGCCGCGGTGCGGGCGAAGACCCACGACGTGACATCGGGGCCGCCGTCCTGGCGAGTGCCGAGCAGCGTCCAGCCGGCAGGCGTGCCGGCCGTGGTCGACGTGTTCGCGGTGACGATCAGCAACAGTTGGTCACCGCCCTGCACCGTCGCAGGTACGACGATCGCCGGGTTCGCACCACTGGAGTTCGCGGTGACCGATGCTCGGAACATCGGCGGGACCGCCAGTGCGGTGGACGCCGGAATGGTTCCGACTCCGACCACGAACGAGAACAACACGAACAGGGCAATCTTCCGCCACATTTTCGATTCCGCCTTGGAACTCGACCGCCTAGGGTGGCGATAAGAATCGTCACTCTACGCGTTCAGCTCTCGAAAAGTCGAGCAGTATCTGACGTTCTTGACCGAATGTTTCCCCAGCGTTCGACGGATTTCCACGGCAGCGTTCGCGTGAACACAGAGAGTGCCCAAACTGGGTCGGGCGCCGGATTCGGCAGCGCCGAGCGGTTCTTCAGCGCCGGATCGGCCCGGTGTCGACCACCTCGAACCAGTCGCCGCTGACCCCTGTGAGCCGGCCGAGATCGTCGTCGTCCCACGTGGGACTCGGCGCGCCCTGGAAGAACCAGTTGGATCCGTTGTCGGCGACGATCACCCCGTATCGCTGCATCGCCACGGCGATCACCTTCGCCTGGCCGGTCAGCGAGTCGACGTCGAACTCGGCCTTCAGGCGGAGGCGCAGACCCATCGGCGGCAACGTGGGATCGGACCGGTTCGACGCCGCATGGGTCGCCGGCAGGATGTAGCCGTCCTGCGTGCGAGCGAACGTGATGCGGATCGCGTGGTCGATCGAACCGGCGGCGACCTCGTCGTACCGCACGAGCCCGGGGAGGATGGGCAGGCCTGCGGCGTCGGCGCTGGTCCAACCGAGCGGGCGCAGGTCGTTCGACCCCAGATCGAAGCGGGCCCCACTGTCGGCCGCCCAGCCCGCACCCGAACGGAACGCCCGATACAACTCGAACAACTCGCAGGTGCCCGACCGGACCACCAGCACGTGGCGGTCGCCCGTCGCACCGCTGCCACCCTCGACCGGTGCGTCGAGCGGCACGGGGAACGGGCCGGGGTCGCTCTCGTCGCCGTACGCCCGATACTCGATCGGGACCTCCGCCTGATCGGCACCCACGACGACGTACGGGATGCCGTAGTCGGGGTTCTCGCCGAAGTCGGGGTGCAGCCGCGTCCCACCGTTGGCCTGGATCGTGGCGATGATCGCGTCGGAATCAGCGCGGAGCGGGTCGGTGTCGACCCGACGATTCCAGGCGTTGTCGGCCGGGAACACGTGGCAGCCGCCGACCGACGGACGGGCATCGCGGATGCGTTCGGCCTGCTCGCCGACGGTCGCCGCCTCGTCGATACGAGTGATCGCGGCCAGCGCGACGCCACCGATCGAGGCGGCGGCGACGGCGATCCACAGCGCGGCGCTGCGGCGCACGCGTTCAGCCGCCGATCTGGCTCATCGTCCGGGTCGGACGGATGAAGTTGACCTGGTTGATCTGATGACCGGCCCATTTGGTGCCGACCGCCGCATGGATCCGGGCCGCGATCTGTTCGTCGGTCTCGCCGTTGCGCAGCGCGGCCCGCAGATCGAACTCGTCGGTGGCGAAGAGGCAGGTGCGGAACTGGCCGTCGGCGGTGAGCCGGACCCGGTCGCAGTCGCCGCAGAACGGCTTGGTGACGGTCGGGATCACACCGACGGTCCCGCCACCGTCGAGGTAGCGCCAGCGATCGGCCGGTGCGGCGCCGCGGGCGGGGACGAGCTCGAGCGGCCACACCTCGGCGAGCTGCTCGACGATCTCGTCCTGCCCGACCACCTTGCTGCGCTGCCACTCGTCGCTCGCGTCGAGCGGCATGAACTCGATGAACCGGACCTCGACGCCCTCGTCGCGGCCGAAGCGGGCCAGGTCGACGATCTCGTCGTCGTTGGCACCCCGCTCGACGACGGCATTGATCTTGACCGGATCGAACCCGGCGCTCTTGGCCGCTTCGATGCCGAGCAACACGTTGTCGAGTTCGTCGCGACGTGTCATCCGGGCGAACTTCTCGCGATCGAGGGTGTCGAGGCTGATGTTGATCCGGTTGAGGCCGGCCTGACGCAGATCGTGGGCGCAGTTGCGCAACGTCGCTCCGTTGGTCGTCATCGCGACGTCGACGCCGAGCGCCGCCAGCTTGGCGACGAGGGTGGTGATGTGCGCACGGATCGTCGGCTCGCCACCGGTGAGCCGGATGCCGTCGAAGCCGTAGCGCTCGACGCAGATGCGAGCGAGGCGCTCGATCTCCTCGAACGTCAGGATCTCCGAGCGCGGCATCCACTGCATGCCCTCTTCCGGCATGCAGTAGGTGCAGCGGAAGTTGCACCGGTCGGTGACGGAGATCCTCAGGTCGCGCACGACGCGGCCGAACGGATCGACCAGATCGCGTGCCCCGTGCTCCGACATGGGTCCAGCCTACGTGCCGAGCGGTCGTGTCGCTGTTCGTAGCTCAGGCGCCGAGCGCTGAGCCCTGGAGCAGCACGACGGCCACCTCGGCGCCCGGGGCGAGCCCGTCGCCGTCGGGGACGACCGCGATCGCATTGGCGAGTGCCGTCGCGGCGAGTTGGTGGCTGCCCTGGGCCCGCGCCGACCGCACGTGGCATCGGCCGTCGTCGCGGAACGTTGCGAGCACACGCATCAGGTGCACCTTGCCATCGGGTCGACGTTCGAGCCCGTCGTCGGTGATCGCGACGAGGCTCTGACGTGCCAGCTTGCCGTGTCCCATCATCCGGCGCAGCGCCGGGCGTGCGAGCATCTCGAAGCTCACGATCGAACTGACCGGATTGCCGGGGAGCCCGAAGATCGGCGTGCCGTCGAGTGTGCCGAAGGCGAACGGCTTGGCCGGCTTGATCGCGATCTGCATCCAGTTCATGTCGGCGATACGACCGAGCACGGCCTTGACGACGTCGTAGTCGCCCATGCTCACGCCGCCGCTGCTGACGATCGCGTCGCACCTCCCCGCAGCGTCACGCAGCACGGACTCGAGCGCAGCCTCGTCATCGAGCACGTTGCCCAGGTCGACGACCTCGCAGCCCGACTCGCGGAGCATGCCGGCGAGCATCTTGCGGTTGCTCTCGCGGATCTGCCCCGGGGCGAGCGGACCGCCGTCTTCGACCAGTTCGTCGCCGGTCGACAGCACGGCGACCGTGGCGCGTGGCACCACGGACACGGTGCGCGCGTTGATGCTCGCGAGCACGCCGACGATCGCCGGCGTCACGACCGTGCCCGCCGGGAACAACCGATCGCCGGGACGCACGTCGTCGCCCGCCCGTCGGACGGCGGCTCCGGCGGTGACCGCGGTGTTGATCCGAACCCGTTCGCCGTCGAGCCGCTCGGTCTCCTCGACCATCACGACCGCGTCGGCCCCTGCCGGCATCGGCGCACCGGTCATGATCCGGATCGCCTCACCGGGTGCGAGTTCGCGATCGGTCGCGGCGCCGGCCGCGACCTCGTCGACCACGGGCAGTTCGATCGGGGCCGCAGCGGTGTCGGCAGCCTGTACCGCGTAGCCGTCGACGGCGGTGTTGTCGAACGGAGGCACCTCCTCGGCCGCGACGACGTCGTCGGCCAACACACAGCCCTCGGCCTCGACGAACGACACGGTGACCGGGGCGAGCCTGGGGCAGGCTCCGATCACGAACGACTGGGCATCCTCGAGCGGGGTCACATCGGGCACGGTACCGCTCCCCAGGGTGGCACGGCAGACTGGACCGATGAGCAGCGACGTCACCGGCCACCTCGCACTGCCCGCCGACGGACTCGCAGCACGCTGGGAATCCGCAGAGCACGGCCATGACGTCTCCCTGCGATGGGAGAACGAGGGGTGGACCGCCACGGGGCACGACGCGGCTCACCAGGTCGACTACGTGGTGCGTCTCACCGCGCAGTGGCAGGTCAGCCAGTTCCTGCTGTTCCGCGACCTGGAGGAGGCCGACCTCTGGCTGGGCACCGACGGGCACGGCCGGTGGGGCGAGGTCAACGGGGCACATCGTCCCGACCTCGACGGTGCCACCGATCTCGCGCTCGCCTCCTCGCCGTTCATGCACACGATCCCGATCCGGCGGCTCCCGCTGCTCGTCGGGCACACCGCCGAGATCTCGGTCCTGCACGTCGACGTCGAGACGCTGGGTGTGGTCCCCTCGCTCGTCCGCTACGAACGGCTCACCGAGCGCGGCTGGCGTCACACCCACGCCGGTGCGGTCGCCGAGTTCGACGTCGACGAGTACGGGCTACCGCACGACGTCGGCGACCGCTTCCGCCGTATCCGCTGACGGTCGCTCACCCGGCGACGTCGTCAGAGCGTGGCGAGGTGCGTGCGGATCGGCTCGGACATCTCCGGGTTCTTGAGTGCGAATGCGATCGCCGCCTCGAGGAACCCGACCGGGTTGCCGGTGTCGTAGCGGTCGACGTCGGAGAGCACGCCGGAGAACGGCGAGCGGGCAGCCTGCGCCCGGAGCGCGTCGGTCAGTTGGAGTTCGCCACCGCTGCCGGGGGTCAGCTGCTCGATCTCGTCGAACACGTCGGGCGTCAACACGTAGCGGCCGATGATGATGTACTCGCTCGGCGCCTCGTCGACCGGCGGCTTCTCCACCAGGTCGCGCACCGGGATCACGCCGTCGTCGTCGATCGGCCCCGATGGAGCGAGCACGCCGTACGAGCTGACCTGCTCGCGCGGCACCTGTTTCACACCCACGACGCTGCCACCGGTGCTCGCACACACGCCGTTCATCTGCGCGAGCAGCGACGAGTCGCCCATCAGCTCGTCGGGGAGCAGCACCGCGAACGGTTCGTCGCCCACCGCCTCGCGGGCACACCCGACCGCGTGGCCGAGCCCTCGCGGATCGTCCTGATAGGCGATCGTCACGCGCCAGTCGCGACCGATGCTCGCGAGACGTTCGGCGACGTCGTCCTTCCCCTTCTCCTTGAGCGCCTCGATCAGCGCGTCGTCCGGGGCGAAGTACGCCTCGATCGCCGGCTTGCTCCGACTGCTGACGGCGACGATGTGGTCGATCCCGGCACCGAGCGCCTCGTCGATGATGATCTGGATCGCGGGCGTGTCGCCGATCGGCATCAGTTCCTTCGGCACGGCCTTGGTGGCCGGCAGGAACCTGGTTCCCATTCCGGCGGCGGGGATCACGGCACTACGGACCTGCATGGCCCGGACATTACCGGCACTCGTCACAGGAGACGGGGAGCCTCACGGCGATCACCCGTTCGGGCGTGATGTCGGGCCGACCGGCCGATATCTTGTCCCTCGCCATGCCGACCTACGTGTACAAGTTCATCGACACCGACGAGACCGTCGAGATCCAGCAGTCGTTCACCGACGACACCCTGACCGAATACGCACACCCGGAGACCGGCGAGACCATGCCGGTCAAGAAGGTCTTCCTCCCGGTCGGCGTCACGTTCAAGGGCGACGGTTTCTACAAGACCGACAACCGGTCCGGCGCGAAGAAGTCGGACGGCGCCACCGGCGGCGACAGCGGCTCGAGTTCCTCCGACTCGTCGAAGGGTTCCGACTCCTCGACCTCGTCCGATTCGTCCAAGTCGTCGGATTCCTCCTCGTCGTCGACGTCGTCCGAGTCCACGAAGTCGACCAAGTCGACGAGTTCGTCGAGCACCTCGAGCGACTGACACGTGCTCATCCCACTCAGCGATCGGGCGTCCGAGCTGGGTGCGGAGATCGGGATCATCGGCGGCTCGGGGTTCTACGACTTCGTCGACGACGCCGTCGACGTCACGATCGAGACACCGTTCGGCGACACCGCGGCCCCGATCCGGGTCGGTGACGTCGCAGGACGCCGCGTGGCGTTCCTCCCCCGGCACGGGCGACGACACGAGTTCGCGGCCCACCGGGTGCCCTACCGGGCAAACGTGTGGGCGATGGCCTCGCTCGGGGTCCGCTCGCTGATCGGCCCGTGCTCGTGCGGGTCGCTGCAACCCGATCTGCACCCCGGCGATTTCGTCGTCGTCGACCAACTCGTCGACCGCACATACGGGCGCGCCGACACGTTCCACGACGTCGGTGCGCCGGCGGGGACACCGGGGTCGGAGGGTGCCGTCCACCACCAGGCGTTCGCCGAACCGTACGACGCAGACCTGCGCGCCCACCTGGTCCGGGCTGCCCGCACCACCGGCCGGTCGGTGCACGACGGCGGCACGATGGTGATCATCAACGGTCCCCGCTTCTCGACCCGTGCCGAGAGCAGCTGGTTCCGGCAGATGGGGTGGTCGGTGGTCAACATGACCGGATACCCCGAATCGGTGCTCGCCGCCGAGGCGGGCCTGCCCTACGCCACCGTGGCGCTCGTCACCGACTACGACGCCGGCGTCGACGGCCACGAACCCGTCACGATGTCCGCGGTGTTGCGGGTCATGAACTCCAACATCGAGCGGCTCGGTGCGCTCCTCCACACCGCGATCCCAGCGATCGACTGAGCCGCGGAACCGGCGGGGTGCCGGATAGCGTTCCGGTACCGACTTCCCCTGCTGCATCTCACCGATCAGGAGGGTTCGAATGTCTTCTCCCGCTGTCGTGTCGGCCGCCGCGGTGACGCTGCGCCGACTCCTCGTCAAACACCCGTGGATCTATTGGGCGGTGGTCGGCCTGGCTGCGCTCGGCGCCGGGGCCTCCATGCTCGAACGATCCGATCGCGTCGACGACCGTCGGGCGGCCTGGGGCGAGACCCGGAGCGTCTGGGTGGCGACCGCCGACCTCGCACCCGGCGACCCCGTGTCGGCCGAGCGTCGCGATCTCCCCCGTGCCATGGTGCCCGACGGCGCGACCTCCGACGTCGACGGGCTCACCGCCCGACAGCACGTGGCGGTCGGCGAGATCGTGCACACGGTCGACGTCGTCGCTCCCTCCGGCCCGCAGGCGCTGACGCCCCGTGGGTGGGTGGCGGTTCCGGTCAACGAGTCACCCGTGTCGGGTGCGGCGGTCGGCGACCGGGTGCGCGTGGCGGGTGACGGCGTGGTGCTGAGCACCGACGCCATCGTCGTCGGCCACCACGACGGATCGTCGCTGGTCGCCGTGCCGACCGACGAGGCAGCGGCGATCGCTGCGCTCGCCGACCACGTCGGCGTCACGTTGCTCCTGGTCCCCTGATCAGCGCCAGCCGGCGGCGGCGACGCCGAGCACGACGACGCCGAGGGCGACGCGATACACCACGAACGGCGTGAAACTCCGGGTGCGCACGAGCCGGAGCGTGCCCCACACCGCGGCCAGGCCGGCCACGAAACTCGTCACCACGCCGACGATCATCGGCGTGACCAAACCCTCGGGCACACCGTCGACGATCAGGCCGCCGACCTTCAGCACGACGGCACCGGCGATCACCGGGAGACTCATCAGGAAGCTGATCCGAACCGCCGCGTCGCGATCGAACCCGATCTGCCGGGCGGCCGTCATCGTGATGCCCGAGCGCGACGTGCCGGGATTCAGCGCGAGCGCCTGCGCCGCGCCGACGAGCAGCGCATCCCGGGTGTGGAACTCGTCGACCGGCCGTCGACCGGCGGCACGGTCGGCCCACCAGAGCAGCAGGCCGAAGACGATCAGCGAGATCGCGATGATGTTCGGCGTGCCGAACCGCTCGTCGATCCAGTCCTCGAACAGCGCGCCGACCAACGCGGCCGGGATCGTGGCGACCACCAGCAACCAGGCGATCCGACCGTCGGCATCGACCGGACGTTCCCGGCTCCAGATCAGGCGCACGCCCTCCCGCACGTAGCGGACGAGGTCGTGTCGGAAGTAGAGGACCACGGCGACGAACGTGCCGAAGTGGAGGGCGACGTCGAAGGCCTTGGTGACATCGTCGGGTTGCTCGTCCCACCCGAAGAACCAGCGCGTGAGCACGAGATGACCGCTGGACGAGATCGGGAGGAACTCCGAGAGACCCTGGACGAGCCCGAGGACGATGGCGTGGAGGATCGGCATCGCCGCAGGACCGTATCGTCCTACGATCCCGAACATGACGATCCGACCACGACGCACCCGTCGCATGTTCGTCACCGGCGGCTCGGGGTTCCTCGGTCGCCACATCGTCAACGGACCGGCGAGCCAGTCGTGGGAGGTGATCGCCCCCGGCTCCGGATCGGCCGATCTCCGACATCGCGACACGATCCACGCGTTGATGCGCGACTGGAAGCCGGCCGTGGTCGTCCACACCGCCTACCGCAAGGGGGATCGGGCGACGATCGTCGACGCGTCGGCGAACGTCGCCTGGGCCGCGCGCTCGGTCGGCGCCCGACTGGTCCACGTGTCGAGCGATGCCGTCTTCGCCGGGCAGATCGCCGCGTACACCGAACTCGATCCGCCGGACCCGGTCACCGACTACGGGGCCGACAAGGCCGACGCCGAATCCGCCGTCGCCCAGATCGACCCCGGCGCGGTGCTCGTCCGGACCTCGCTGATCTGCGGGAACGACGAGCTGTCGGTGCACGAACGCGCAGTCCACGATGCGATCGCCGGACGCACGTCACCGGCGTTCTTCATCGACGAGATCCGCAGCCCGGTGATGGTCGGCGACCTCGCAGCGTCGCTCGTCGACCTGGCGACGATGCCCGAGTTGTGCGGTCCGCTGCACCTCGGCGGCCCCGACCCGCTCAGCCGTGCCGAGCTCGCGGTGATGGCGGCCCGACGACACGGCTGGGACGAGTCGCGCCTGCGGTTCTCGACGATCGCCGAGTCGGGCCTCACCAGGTCGTCGAGGGTGGTGTTGGACTCGAGCCGGGCGGCGTCGCACGGCATCGCCGTGCGCGGCCCCGCCGACGTGTGGTGAACACGGCCGATCGAGGCGGAGCGGCCGGACTCAGGCGCCCGACATGGTCACGTCGCCGATCACGAGGCTCACGCCGGCGGCCCGCATCGGCAACCAGTCGATGTCGCCACCGACCTCGACGATGTCGAGCAGCATGCGCTGCAACGTGGACGCGATCGTGAACTCACGAACGGGCTCGGCGACCTCGCCGTTCCGGATCATCAGCCCGGCGGCTCCGGTCGAGAAGTCGCCGCTGATCGGGTTGACGCCCGAGTGGATGCCGGTCACGCTCTGCACCAGCAGCCCGTGGTCGATGCCCGCGACGATCTCGGCCTGCGAGCGGGAGCCCGGCTCGAGCGAGAGCGCCAGGGCACCGACGCCCGGCGTCCCACCGAAGCCGCCCCGCGTCGCATTCCCGGTCGACACGGTGCCGGCCCGGCGGGCCGAATACGAGTTGTGCGTGAACATCTCGAGTCGCCCGTCGGAGATCAGCGCGTTGCGGCGTGCCGCGAGCCCCTCGCCGTCGACGTCGGTCGCCGTGTAGGCGAGCGGGTTCGTCGGGTCGTCGACCAGGTGCACGAACGAGGGGGCGACCTCGTCGCCGAGCCGGTCCTTGAAGAGGCTCCGACCCTTGACCACGGCCTCGCCGTTGAGCGTCGACGAGATGATGCCCAGGAACTGCGCCGTGACGAAGGGATCGAGCACGACCGTGATGCGCTCCGATGCGGGCTTGGTCGCACCGAGCAGCCGGGTCGCCCGCTCGGCCGCCTCGGCGGCGGCCCGATCGAGGTCGAGCGCGGTCGGTGCGCGACCGACGCTGAACCCGAACCCGGTCTGGGTCTCGTCGCCGTCGTCGGCGAGCGTGGAGATGCTGACGTAGCAGCCGTTCTCGCGACCCCACTGCCGGATCCCGGTCGTGGTCGCGACCGCGGTCTCGCCGTAGGCATCGGCGTAGTTGGAGTCATCGATGCGGACCCGGGTGTCGGCTCCGGTGGTCAGGCGCTCGAGTTCCTTGGCGAGCTCGATCTTGCGATCGGTCGGGTAGTCGGCGAGCTCGTCGTTCCAGAGCGGCTGATCGGTGACGGCGACGCCATCGGGCTCGGCGAGTCCGGCCCACTCGTCGACCGTGCCGAACTGCACGTTGTCGCGGGCCTCGGCCAACACCTCGGCGACGGCGGCCGGCTCGAGCGTGCCGGCGTACGCGAAGCCGGTCCGGCCCTCGCTGATGACCCGGACGCCGATGCCTTCGGCCTGGGCGGCCACGAAGTGTTCGACCTCGCCCTCGTACACCCGCACCTCGGTCTCGCCGCCTCGCGACACGAACGCCTCGACGTGTTCGTTCGGGCCGGCCTGGGCGACGACACCGTCGACGATGTCGAGCAGATCGTTCCGCATCACGCTGCCGTCCCGCCGATGGTGAGCGACTTGACCCGCAGCGTCGGTTGGCCGTCGCCGACCGGCACACCCTGGCCGTCCTTGCCGCACGTGCCGGGGTTCCCCATGGCGAAGTCATTCGCGAGCATGTCGATGTCGCGCAGCACCTGCGGACCGTTGCCGATCAGGTTGCCCTCACGCAGCGGCTCGGTGATCTCGCCGTTCTCGATGAGATACGCCTCGTTCATGCCGAACACGAAGTCGCCGGTCGCGGTGTTGACGCTGCCACCGCCCAGGTGGCTCACGTACACGCCCTGCTCGGTCGAGGCGACGATCTCGTCGGGGTCGTCGGGGCCGTCCATCACGAACGTGTTGGTCATCCGCACCATCGGCAGGTGCATGTAACTCTGCCGTCGGCCGTTGCCCGACGGGCCGCGACCGGCCTTGCGCGACCGGATGTGGTCCCACATGTAGTCGGTCAGCACGCCGTCTTCGATCAGCACGTTGCGTCGGGTCGCGTGGCCCTCGTCGTCGACGGCGAGCGTGCCCCACTCCCCCGCCATCGTGCCGTCGTCGACCAGCGTGACGAGCGGTGACGCGACCAGTTCGCCGACCTTGCCGGCGTAGACCGATGCGCCCTTCTGGATGTGGTCGGCTTCGAGGCCGTGGCCGCACGCCTCGTGGAAGAGCACGCCACCCGTGCCGTTCTTGATGACGACGGGCATCGCACCCGACGGAGCGGGTCGGGCATTCAGCTTGACGATCGCCTGGCGGGCGGCGTCGCGGGCGAGCGCGTCGAGGTCGACGTACATCTCGTGCTCGGGGTCGAAGACCTCCCACCCGATCGTGTGGCCCATCGATTGGAAGCCGGTCTGCATGCCGGCGTCGCCGTCGGCGACCGCGCTGATCCGGGCGAGGACCCGGACGATGTCGTCGGTGACGAACACGCCGTCGCTGTTCGCGATCAGTACCCGCTTCCGGCTGTCGCCGTAGCCGGCCGACACCTGCACGATCTCGCCGCCTGCGCTGCGGGCCGCGTCGTCGAGGCGCTGCACCATGGCGACCTTGGTGGCCTTGGGGATCGACTCGGGGTACTGGTCGACGACGTTGACCGGCGTCGGAGCGCTCGGGCTGAGCGCCACCGTGCGCGTCCCGCCGTCGCCGACGCTCGCTGCGGCCGCAGCGGCCCGCGCTGCTTCGGCGAGACCTTGCTCGCTCAGGTCGCTGGAGTGTGCGAACCCCGTGGTCTCGCCCTTGATCACCCGGATCCCGGCCCCACGATCGCGACCGGAGGTGACCTGTTCGATGCGCCCGTCGTCGAGCGACACGGAGGTGTTGCGTTTGTCCTCGGCGTAGATCTCGGCGAAGTCGGCACCCGTCCGGAGTGCGACCCCCAGCGTGCGTTCAATGACGTCCTGATCGATCACGACGATGAAGCCTACGGGCCGTCGGCCGGGTGAACGTCACACGACCGTCACCTGTCCTGTTCGTGTCTCGCAGCCGACCGGGCGTTAACGTGGCGATCCGTGAATGCAGCGGTCGGACTCAAAGGCGAGGCACGCCTGGTCGTCGGTGACACCGACACGGCCATCGCGCTGGGCTCGGGCGACGTGGAGGTGCTCGGCACCCCTCGTCTCGTGGCGCTGTTCGAGCAGGCCACGATCGACGCCCTGCGCGGCGTCCTCGACGACGGGCAGTCCTCGGTCGGCATGCGCGTCCAGGTCGATCACCTGCAGCCGACCCCGGTCGGCGCGGAGATCGTCGTGGAAGCCTCACTCGACAAGATCGAGGGTCGTCGCATCACCTTCACGGTGACGGCGTCCGATTCCGGCGGCCTCGTCGCCGCCGGCAAGGTGACCCGCGTCATGATCGACGTCGACAAGTTCATGTCGAAGTGCTGCAGCGCCGACTGATCACCGGCCTGCTGGCCGCTGCCGCCGTCGTCAGCGGATGCGCGCAGGCCGACGGCACCGAGAACGGTGCCATCCGCGAGAACGTCATCGAACCGGGCCTCGATGCGATCGACGAGTCCCGAATGCTGGCGTGCGGTTCGGAGGCATCGAGCTTCCGCACCGTGCTGGAGGTCTACGAAGTCCGAGAGGGCGAGCCCGCGCCCGACGAGGCAGCCCTGATCGCGGGCGACTACGTGCGCGCCGAGTCCGAGTTGTGGGACGTGGTCGACGGTGAACTGGTGCCCCAGGACCCCGCGTGCGGCGACGTCCCGACCACGATTCCCGCCGCCGAGATCGTGACCGACGCCGGGGCCGGCGAGGCGCTCACCGTCGACAGCGTGTTGGCCGACTTCACCGACGACGACATCGCATCGTTCGGCGGGCCCGACTGCGCACGCCAGCTCGCCGTCGTCTTCGCCGGCGCCTCGCAGTACGCCGCGATCGAGGGCGTCGAGCCCGACACGATCGCCCAGGTCGAAGCCGCCGGCCTCTTCGCCGAACCCGTCACGATGTGGGAGGTCGTCGACGACACGCTCCGCCCCACGGCCGACTCGGCGTGCCTCGACTTCGTCGCCGCGGACGTCGACGAGCTGCAGGCGCAGCGGTGTCGGGTCGAGGCGAAGACGCTGACGGTCGCCCGCGAGGCCTATGTCGCCCAGTTCGGCACCGAGCCGACCTGGCAGGACCTCGTCGACGAGTCGCTCGTGCGCGAGCCGGACCCCGGGGCGGAGCTCGCCGTCGAACTGGTCGACGGCATGGTCCGCCCGGTCGCCGGTGGTTCGTGCGACGGCATCGACCTCACCGCCCCTCCTCCGCCGAGCGCGGACGATTGTGCGACACAGCGACGCACGCTGGAGGTCGCGATCGAGGCGTTCTTCGCCCAGAACGGCGTGCTGCCCGCGACCCAGGGCGATCTCGTGACGAGCGGGCTGCTCCGCATCGAGTTCGAGCAGTTCGACCTGGGCGACGGCGCCGAGGTCGTCGCCGTGCCCGACGGCGTCTGCGGCTGACCCCGACCCGACTACCGGAGGCCCTGCCACCGGCGGTAGCGTCGACCCGAGATGTATCTCGAACACATCAACGAGCCGGCAGACCTGCGCGGCCTGTCGATCGACGAGCTGGGCGCGCTCGCCGGGGAGATCCGCGACTTCGTCGTCGAGGCCGTCTCCAAGACCAGTGGCCACCTCGGCTCGAACCTCGGAGCGGTCGAGCTCTCGCTGGCGCTGCACCGGGTGTTCGACTCGCCGACCGACGCGATCCTCTGGGACACCGGGCATCAGGCGTACGTCCACAAGATCGTGACCGGACGTCGCCATCGGTTCGAGTCGCTCCGCCAGGGCGATGGCCTGTCCGGCTACCCGAGCCGCGAAGAGAGCCGGCACGACCACATCGAGAACAGCCACGCCTCCACGGTGCTGAGCTACGCGTACGGCATGGCCGTCGCCCGCGACGCCGGGGTCGACGACCACCGTCACATCGTCGCCGTGATCGGTGACGGCGCCATGACCGGCGGCATGGCCTACGAGGCCATCAACAACCTCGGTCACAGCAAGCGGCGCGTCATCATCGTGCTCAACGACAACGGCCGGAGCTACGCACCGACCGTGTCGAACCTCTCGGCGAACAGCCAGGGCACCGACGCCCGCTCGAACCATCCGAGCATCCCGGCCAAGCTGACCGACAAGCTCGCTCACGCACTCACCGACATCCGCCTCAACCCGGTGTACGTCCGCCGGCAACGCCGGATCGAGGACTTCCTCGCCAACCTGCCGGCGATCGGCCCGCAGGCCGAGAAGGCGATGGAGGGCTTCAAGGCCGGCGTTCGAGAGTTCCTGCAACCGCCGGCCTTCTTCGAGTCGCTCGGGGTGCGGTACGTCGGCCCGTTCAACGGTCACGACATCGCCGAGATGGAGGCCGCGTTCCGCAACGCCGAGCAACTGTCCGAAGAGGGCCCCATCGTCGTCCACGTTCTCACGCAGAAGGGTCGCGGTTACTCGCCGGCCGAGGACGACGACGAGAAACACCTCCACGACGCACCGGTGTTCGACCCGGTCGTCGGGCCGCCCAAAGCCGTGCCGACCGGCTACACGCAGGCTTTCGCCGAGGGGGTGATCAAGGTCGCCGAGCGTGATCCGCGCATCGTCGCGATCACGGCAGCGATGCCGGGTCCGACCGGCCTCATTCCGTTCCAGGAGCACTTCCCCGACCGGTTCTTCGACGTCGGCATCGCCGAGCAGCACGCCGTCGCCGGTGCCGCCGGCATGGCCATGTCCGGCCTGCGACCGGTCGTCGCGATCTACTCCACGTTCCTGTCGCGGGCCTGGGATCAGGTCGTCTACGACGTGTCGATGCATCGCCTGCCGGTCATCTTCTGCCTCGACCGTGCGGGCATCACCGGACCCGACGGCGCCAGCCATCACGGGTTGTACGACATGGCACTGCTCTCCAAGGTGCCGGGCATGCGCGTGCTGGCCCCGTCGAGCGCGCAAGAGCTCCAGCAGATGCTCGACGACGCCGCCGGTCTGGCCGACGCCGGTCCGGTCATGATCCGGTACCCGCGAGGCGCCGCGCGGCAGGTCCCCGAGCACGAGGTCGGCACCGGCCTCCACGCCCGCCGCAACCGTCAGGGCACCGACGTCTGCATCCTGGCCGTCGGCCGCATGCTCGAGCACAGCCTCAAGGCGGCCGAAGCGCTCGCCGCCGACGGCATCGACGCCACCGTCTGGGACGTCCGCTCGTGCGCACCGCTCGACCCCGACATGATCGCCGACGCCGCCTCCCACCCTGCTGTCGTCACCGTCGAAGACGGGATCCGCGCCGGCGGTATCGGCATGGCGATGCTCGACCAGATCGGCACGATCGCCGCGGCGGTGCCGGTCACCGTGCTCGGCGTGCCGACCCAGTTCGTGAACCACGGCGACCCCAAGCAGATCATGGCTCGACTCGGGCTCGACGCCGCCGGCATCGCCGGCGCGGCTCGCGACCTGCTCGACCGGTCGGCATGACCGACGGCATCGCCGCCGAACTCGGCTTCGCGCTCTCGCTCGCCGACACCGCCGACGCGTTCACGCTCCCGCGTTTCGAGCAGGCCGACTTCACCCTCGGCTGGAAGGACGACCGGTCGGAGGTCACCGAGGCCGACCGTGGCGCCGAGGCGCTGCTGGCCGAGCGTGTCCTGGCCGAACGGCCCGACCACGGGTTCTTCGGCGAAGAGCATGGCGCCCAGGGCTCCGCCGAGTCGCCGTGGCGATGGGTCGTCGACCCGATCGACGGCACGTCCGGGTTCGTCCGCGGTCTCCCCGTCTGGGCCACGCTGATCGCCCTCACGCACGCCGAACGAGGCGTGGTCGTCGGTGTCGTGTCGGCGCCGGCCCTCGGACACCGCTGGTGGGCCGGCCTCGGCCTCGGAGCGTTCGCCGATGGCTCGCGGTGCCACGTGTCCGACGTCGCCGACCTGGCGGACGCACAGGTCAGCGTGACGTTCAACGACGGGTGGGACGATCTCGGGCTCAGCGGTGAACTCGTCGCGATCGCTCGGGCAGCGCGACGAGCGCGCGGGTTCGGTGACTTCTGGCAGCACTGCCTCGTCGCCGAAGGCGCCCTCGACCTCGGGATCGATGCGGTGGGTGTCGCCCCCTACGACATCGCCGCCGTGCGGATCATCGTCGAAGAAGCCGGTGGCGTGCTCACCGACCGGTTCGGCAACGCGACCCACGAGCACCCGACGGCGATCAGCAGCAACGGCCGATTGCACGAGCAGGTCGTCGCCCGCCTGAACCGCTGATCGCGCCGCTCACCCGTCGTCGATCGACACGACCGTGGTCGTCGTGATCACCTCGTCGGCCGCAGCGGTCATCACCACGGGCATGCCCGGGTGTTCGACCGCGAACCAGCAGGTCATCGCCTCGGTGTCATAGCGGAGGCACTCGAGCTCACCGAGCGGTGTCTCGATGGTCTCCCACGAGCGCTCCGCGGCCGCAACGGGGAACGAGGCGTGCGACTGCAGGTCGACCCATGCGGTGCGGAACGTCATGGGCTCGCCGGCGGCGTTGCCGTCGGCGTCGAACGTGTCGAGCCGCATGGTCACGCCGGCCTCGTCGCCGTCGAGGAACGTGGTCCGCCGGCGTGACGTGACGGCGTCGTCGTCGGTGGTGGTGGTGGTCACGGTCTCGACGGTGTGACCGTCGGGTGTTGCGTCGCGGATCTCGTCGGCGCTGAACGGCGTCGGCAGGTCGGTGTCGGCGAGGCGGCGGGCGTCGTCGCCCGGTCGTCGGAGCGTCACGACAAGATGAAGCAGAACTCGTTGCCGCCCGGGTCGGCCATCACCTGGAACGACCCGTCGCCTTCGTCGACCACGGGTCCGATCTTGCGGGCGCCGAGCTGCTCGGCCTCGTCGACCGCCGTGGTGAGATCGTCGACCTCGACGTCGATGTGGATGCGGTTCTTGCCCGACTTCGGTTCCGGCACACGCTGGAACCCGAAGTAGAACCCCTCGTCGTCGCCGTCGAGCACGACCCAGTCCCGGCTCTCGATCTCGACCTCACCCCCGATGAGCGCCTGCCAGAACCGCGCGAGCGCCTCCGGGTTGGAGCAATCGATGACGATCTCGTGCAGCGAGCCGATGGCCATGGCGGTACCGTACGCCGGATGGGCACGCCGTTCCAGGTCACGATCGATTGTGCCGACGCCGATGCCATGAGTCGGTTCTGGTCGATCGCGCTCGACTACGTCGAGGAGCCACCGCCCGCCGGCTACCTGTCATGGGAGGATTTCCTGCGCGCGAGCGGGATCCCGACGCCGGCGGCCGGTTCGATCAGCGCGATCGTCGACCCCGACGACATCGGTCCTCGCATCCTGTTCCTGCGGGTGCCCGAACCGAAGACCGTGAAGAACCGTGTCCACCTCGACATCCGCGCCGGTCGCAGCGACGACGCCAAGCACACCAAGATCGAGCAACTCGTCGAGGCCGGCGCCACGGCCGTGCGCCGCGTCGACGAGCACGGCGGATGGTGGATGGTGATGACCGACCCCGAAGGCAACGAGTTCTGTGTCACCTGATCGCGATCTCCGACCGGCCAGTCGCGCCATCCGGTCCGGCCGTGGGGCCAGCGGGGCGTCGCTCGCTCCGGCACTGTGGGCGTCGAGCGTCTGGGAGTCGTCGTGCCTCGACGACGCCAACCGACGCGCCGTCGCCACCCGCGCCGACGAGTTCTACGGCCGCTACGGCAACCCGACCGTGCGGTCGTTCGAGCAGGCGATCGCCGAACTCGAAGCCGCGGAGGACGCGCTCGCCTTCGCGAGCGGGATGGGCGCCATCGCGTCGACCGTGCTCGCGCTCTGCTCCTCCGGCGATCACATCGTCGCCGCGAAACAGTTGTATGCCGGGACACTCGCCTTCCTCCAGGGCCCGTGCGCTCGCTTCGGCATCGAGACCACCCTGGTCGACGGCACCGAACCCGGAGCCTTCGCCGCTGCCGTGCAACCCGGCCGCACGACGATGGTGATCGCCGAGACACCGTCGAATCCACGGCTCGAGCTGTGCGATCTCGACGAGCTCGGCTCGATCATGGGCCCGTTCACCGTGGTCGACTCCACGTTCGGCACACCGCTCGGTCAGCAGCCGCTGGCTCACGGCATCGACCTCGTCCTGCACTCGGCGACCAAGGGCATCGCCGGGCACAACGACGCGACGTTGGGGGTGATCGCCGGCGAACGCGAACTCGTCGATGCCGTCTGGGCCTACGCGGTGCTGCACGGCGCGATGGCGTCGCCGTTCGACTCGCTCAACGCACTGCGCGGCGTTCGGACGTTGGCGGTACGCACCGCACACCAGTCGGCGTCGGCGGGCCGTCTCGCCGCGTGGCTCGAAACCCACACCGACGTCGCTGCGGTCCACTATCCGGGCCTGGCGTCGCACCCGCAGCACGAGCTCGCGGCTCGACAGATGCGCCAGTTCGGCACCGTGCTCGCGTTCGAGCACGCCGGCGGGCGCGATGCCGTCTCCAAACTATTCGACGGGCTCGAACTCGCGCGCTGTGCCACATCGCTCGGTGGGCCGGAAACGCTCGTGTGCCATCCGATGACCACCACCCACGCCAGCCTCTCGCTCGACGAGCAGCGGTCGATGGGCATCACCGACGGGCTGGTGCGGGTCAGCGTCGGCCTCGAAGACACCGACGATCTGCTCGCCGACTTCGAACGCTCGCTGGTCTGATTCCGATGTGGAGTCTGGTGGTTGCCGTCGCGTCCGCGTTCGGGGTCGTGTTCATCGCCGAACTCGGCGACAAGACCCAGCTCCTCGCGCTCGGGTACGGCGCACGCCACGGCCTTCGCACCGTGGCGCTCGGACTCACGCTCGGATACGCGGCAGCAGGGGCGATCGCCGCGCTCGTGGGCGGGCTGCTGGGGGCCACTTTGCCGGAGCGCCCGGTCGGTCTGGCGGCCGGCGCCCTGTTCCTGGTCTTCGCGGTCTTGGCATGGCGTGATCTCGACCACGACGACGAGGAATCGGGCGGCGAGGACGACGGGCAGCCGACCCGGCGGCTCGGTGCCCGCAGCGTCGTCGCTTCGATCGCCCTCACGATCGCGATCGCGGAGTTCGGTGACAAGACGCAGCTCGCGACCGCCGCCCTCGCCGCTCAGGCCAACCCGTTCGCGACGTGGCTCGGCGCCACCGGGGGCGTGGTCACCGCCGGGATGCTGGGAGCGGTCGCCGGGAGCCGGATCGGTCAGCGGATCGAACCGCGCAAGATCCAGATCGCTTCCGCGGTGCTGTTCGCCGGATTCGGCGTGGCGTTGATCGCTGCCGCCTGGTGACGCCGATCAGCGGGCGCGTCAGCTGTAGAAGGGGTTCTCGCCGGTCGAGTGGTCGGTGAGGTCCTTGACCCGCTCGATCGCCGGGATCTGCTCGCTGAGCATCGTCTGGACACCCTCGAGCATGGTCATCTTGCTCATCGAGCAACCGTGGCACCCGCCGCCCATGGTCATGAACGCGGTGCCCTCGCCGTCGTGCCCCATGTAGGTGACGAACCCGCCGTGCGCGGCGAGCGCCGGGTTGACCTCGGAGGACACCAACGCCTCGATCTCGGCCGAGAGTTCGTCATCGCGGGTCAGGCCCTCGATCGACGGCGCCTGCGGTCGGTTGGGGTTGCGGATGACGAGACCCTGCGTGTCGGTGTAGTCGAGCGTGGCATCTTGCAGCAGCTCGACGTCGTCGCCCGGCACGATGATCTTGATCGATTCGTCGTTGGCACCTTCGTGCGTGCGGACCTCGTCGGTGAAGGCTGCCTTGAGGTACTCGTCGAAGCTCAGGTCGTAGCGAAAATCCTCGCCGGGCTCGGACGCGATCGAGAGCCGGAGGCCGAGCTGGTCGGCGTCGGATTCGTCGGCCCGGAGCTCGATCAGTTTGCCGAGGGCGGCCTCGGTGATCGAGATGATCGGGCGGCTGGCCGTCTGGCCGTCGCCGCCACCGGACGCCAATGCTTCGAGCGGACTCATGTGGTTGAGGCTACCGTCGGACCTGATGAACGCCGAGCCGACCCGCACCACCGACTGGTACCTCGACCACCTCGCCGCCGACACCGAACGGTTCGCAGCGCTGTTGGAGACCGCATCGACCGATGTGCCGATCGCGGCGTGTCCGGGCTGGGACGTCCTCCGCCTGGCCGAGCACGTGGGGCAGATCCATCGCTGGGCCGAGTTCTGTGCGACCAACGGCCGACCACCGACCGCCGACGATCCGCCGCTCGAGGCGTTCGAACCCGAGCGCGCCGCCGGCTGGCTGCGTGACGGGGCGGCCGGACTCGCCGCGACCCTGCGCGGCCTCGACCCGGCGGGCCCGACCTGGCATCCGTTCCCGACCGACCAGGTCGGGGCGGTGTGGCCACGCCGCCAGGCCCACGAGACGGCCGTCCACCGCTGGGACGCCGAGCGCGCGGTCGGTCTCGACGCCGAGTTCGACGCCGATCTGGCGAGCGATGGCATCGACGAGTACTTCGAGCTGGCGATCCCGCGGCTGATCACCGGACGCGGCATCACGGTGCCGGCCGGCTCGTTGCACGTCCACTGCACCGATGTCGACGGTGAATGGCTCGTGTGGTCGGAAGCCGGCGACTACCACATGATCCGAGCCCATCAGAAGGGCGATGCAGCGCTCCGTGGACCGGCCGCACCGATCCTGCTGCGGTTGTGGGGTCGCGAGAGCGGGCGCGACGACGAACTCAGTCCGGTGGGCGATGAGTCGGTACTGGCCGACTGGCTCGCCATCGCCGGCATGTGACCCACGGGAAACAGCCCAGCGCCGGCTCGCATCACCGAACGCGCCGATACATTCCCGGGCGTGAGTGTCTGGGACGAATCTCCGTTGCCGCCGCCACTCGCCGGAACCCCTGCCGAACCGCCACCGGAAGGGCCCCCTCCGACGCTCCCCGATCGCGACCCGGGCGACGAGCCGACCTCGCGGCGCATCCTGGGGTTGCCCTGGGGCGTCGCGGCCGTGTTCGGTGTGGTGATCTGCCTCCTGATCGGTGGCGTCATCGCGTTGACGGGCGGCTCGACACCCGACGATGTCACCCCGGCCGGCGCCCCGTCCACCATCGGGATCGCCGACGACACCTCGACCACGGCGGCGCCGAACACCGCGGCCCCGGTCACCGCGGCCCCGGTCACCACGGCACCGGTCACCACGGCTCCGGTGGCAGCGGCGACGACGGTCGCGCCGAGTACCACCGCAGCCTCCACCAGCTCGACGACCAGCACCAGCACCACAACCAGCACCAGCACCACGACGGTCCCGCCGACGTCCGTCGCCACCACCGACCCGTCGGGCCTCGATCCGGTCACGGTCACCGCGGCCGATGGACGGTCGCTGACGGTGACACCGAGGCTCGACTCGTGCAGCGGCGGCGACGAGTGCCTGGTGGTGGCATTCGCCATCGAGGGCTTCGCCACCCGTCCCCGGATCTTCGTGTGCGAGTTCGCCAGCGGCAACCGCTATGAGTTCCGGTTCGACAGCGACCGCGTCGGCACCGCGTGCTCGACCGGCGACGTCCCCGATTCGATCGTGGTCGAGGTCGACGGCCTGCGGAGCGACCCGATCACGATCTCCGACTGATCGCGCTCAGCGGGTCCGCATGCTGTCGGCGCCCCCGTCGACGACGATCCGCTGTCCGGTGAGGTACCCGGCACCGTCGCTGCACAGGTACGACACCACGTCGGCGACATCCGACGGTTGGCACACCCGGCCGAACGGGAAGCTGGAGTCCAGCTCACGCAGATCGTCCATCTCCCGCTTCGCGTAGATCGCGCGAGCGAGCCGGACGCCCATGTCGGTCTCGACCAGTCCGGGAGCGACGATGTTCACGTGGATGCCGTGCGCGAGTTCCTCCTTGGCGAGCGTGAACGCCAGCGACTCGATCGCGGCCTTCCCCATGCTGTACGGCGCCCCGTTGGCGCCGTGGCTGTGGGCGGCGACCGACGAGATCATCACGATGTCGCCCCGGTCGCCCTCACGCATCCCGGGCAGCACGAGCCGGCACGCGTGGTGCGCCCCCACCGCGTGGGTGTGCAGCACCCGAAGCAGTTCGTCCGGGTCGGTGTCGGCGACCGATCGGCCCCGTGAGGCGATCCCGGCGTTACAGACGAGCAGGTCCACCGGTCCCAGGTCGGCGGTGATCTGCCCGATCATCGTCGACATCGCATCCGCATCGTCGACCGAGGCGCCATAGGCGCGAGCCACACCGCCGGACGACTCGATCGCCCCGACCGTGGTCGCAGCGGCTTCGGCGTCACGTCGATAGTTCACCGCGACGGCGGCCCCCTCGGCCGCGAGTCGTTCGCTGATCGCGCGTCCGATGCCCCGACCTCCGCCGGTCACGAGGGCGATCCTGTCGGAGAGGGGTCTGTCGCGGCCGGCCATGTGACCACCTTGTCAGGTGATCGACGACCGGAGGAAGGCGGCCGTCACTGGTTTCGACGAGCCGCCGACACCCGGCGCGACCGAGCACTGACCAGGCCATGCAGGCACCGACGACGTACGGTTCAGCCGTGAGCGAATCCGTTGACCTGATCATCCTGGGCGACGTCGTCGTGACGATGGCGACCGACGGCGACGATGTTCGAGATGGTGCCGTCGCCGTCCGGGGCGGGCGGATCGTCGCCGTCACCACCGCCGCCGAGGCCGCCGAACGCTTCGTGGCCGCCGACACGATCGGCGGACCCGGCACGGTCGTGCTGCCCGGACTCGTCAACGCTCATCAGCATCTGACGGGCGACCGGTTGATCAGCTCGACGATCCCCGACGACCTCGGTCTCGGCGATGCGCTCGAACAGTGGGCACTTCCCTCCCACGAAGCGCACACCGGTGATCTCGACCAGATGTCGGCGACGCTGTCGCTCATCGAGTCCGTGACGAACGGCATCACGTTCACCGTCGAAGCCGGAACGGTCGCACATCCCGGCCGTGTGCTCGCCGCGTTCGACGCCGTCGGTGTCGGCGGGACCCTGGGCTCGTGGGGGTGGGACGTCGAGGGCGGCACCCACGCCGGCTCGGTCGACCAGGTCCTCGACCGCCAGCGGCACGTGATCGACCTCACCGCCGGCCACCCCAGGGTCGATGGTTGGGTCACGCTGGTCGGACACGACCTGATGAGCGACGATCTGGTCAGCGCAGCGGGCGAACTCGCCCGTTCGAGCGGCACGGGCTTCACGTTCCACATGTCGCCGAGCGGCTCCGACGCGATCGCCTACCGCAAGCGCGTCCACCGCCGCCCGCTCCAACACCTCGCCGACCTCGGTGTCCTCGGCGATCATCTGCTCGTCGCCCACGCGGTCCACATCGACGACGCCGAACTCGACCTCGTCCTCGACCACGACGTCGCCGTCGCATCGTGCCCGTGGGCCTATCTCCGACTCGGGCAGGGCATCAGTGGCTCGTTCCACCACCCCCGCCTCATCCACCACGGCGGCCGCGTCGCGCTCGGTTGCGACAGCGAGAACGCCGGCGACGCGATCGACATCTTCGCCGCGGCACGCCTGTTCGCAGGGCTCGCCAAGGACACGCGCGGCGAGCCGACCGCCTTCTCGGCCCGACAGGCCCTGCGCCTGGCGACGATCGACGGCGCCCGTGCGCTCCACCTCGACCACGAACTGGGATCGCTCGAGGCAGGCAAGCGGGCCGACGTGGTCGTCGTCGACACCACCGGACCGGCGTGGACGCCGCACGCCGACGATCCGACGCTGGCCGTGGTGTGGGGCAGCGACGGACGAGCGGTCCGCGATGTGGTCGCGTCGGGCCGGGTCGTCGTTCGGGACGGGGCCTGCGTGACGGTCGATCACCGTTCGCTGGCCGCCGAAGCGCAAGAAATGCACCGGCTGCTGGTATCCAAGTGTGGTGCGCATCCTCGTAACGAATGACGACGGCGTCCTCGCGCCGGGCATCCTCCCCCTCGCCCAGGCGATGACCGAACACGGTGACGTCACCGTCGTTGCCCCCGACTCGGAATACTCGGGTGCCGGGGCCGCGATCGGCGCGATCTGGGAGCGGGTGCCACACGTCACCCGCCACCGACTCGACGGGGTTCCGGCAGCGTGGGCGGTCAACGGCCCGCCGGCCCTCGCCGTCATGTACGCCCGGCTGGGTGCGTTCGGCGGCCAGTTCGACCTCGTGGTCTCGGGCATCAACCCGGGAGCGAACGTGGGCCGGTCGGTGTACCACTCCGGCACCGTCGGCGCGTGCCTGTCAGGCCGCAACGGCGGCTGGTCGGGCATCGCCGTGAGCCAGGCGTCGACCGGTTGGGGTGTCGAGGGTCAGGCCTGGGACGCGTCGCACCAGAAGTGGGAGACGGCGGCGACCGTCGCCTCCGAGTTCGTACGCGGCTACCTGGAGGAACCACCGACCGACGTGGTGATCGCGAACATCAACGTGCCGAACCTCGAACTGTCGGAGATCGACGGCTGGGCGATGACCGAGGTCGGTGGTCTGCCACCCCGGTCCATGTCGCAGGCCACGCTGGTCCCCCGCGAGGGTCAGCCCGACGAGTTCGACGTCGATGTCAGTTGGGGTGAGCCGGTCGAGCTGCCCGAGCACACCGACGGCGGCACGATCGAACGCGGCAAGGTGTCGGTGACGTACCTGACCCGGCTCCAGGCCGAACCCCGGAGCGATCTCGGCTCGGCCGAGGCGGCGCTCGACCAGCTCCTGAACTGAACCTTCGACCGAGCCCCTTACCCGACCGGGACGGGTTCGATCTCGTCGGCCGGTTCGAAGCCGAGCACGTGGCCGTAGAACCACAGTTCGGCTTCGACCGATCGCACGATGTTCTCCGCCCGTCGGAAGCCGTGCCCTTCGCCGTCGAACACGATCGATCCGACCGGGATGCCATTCCGCTGCATCGCCTCGACGATCTTCTCCGAATGGGCGGGTGGAACCACCGGATCCTCCGAACCCTGCAGCACGAGCAGCGGCCGGGAGATGGCGTCGACGTGGTTGATCGGTGACCGCTCGGCGTAGACGTCGGCAGCCTCCGGCCACGGTCCGACGAGCGACACGGCGTACTGCGACTCGAACTTGTGGTCGTCGGTCAGGAGCGCTTCGAGGTCGGCCACGCCGAACAGGTTGGTCCCGGTCGCGAACACGTCATGGTGCGCCAACGCCAGCAGCGTCGTCGTCCCCCCGGCGCTGCCGCCACGGATCACGAGGCGACCACCGTCGACGTCGCCGCGATCGGCCAGGTACCGGGCGGCCGCCACGGCGTCGTCGACGTCGGTCTTGCACCAGTTGCCACGGAGGAGGTTGCGGTAGCGGCGGCCGTAGCTCGTGCTGCCGCGGTAGTCGACGTCGACGACCGCGAATCCACGGCTCGTCCAGAAGCGCTGTCCGAGCCGGAGCGCTCGGTCGGCCGACGATGTGGGCCCGCCGTGGATGAACACGACCAGCGGCGGACGCTCACCGGCCGGGAGTTCGTGATCGGGGTGCGCCGGCGCCGAGAACAGGCCGTATGCCGTGCCGCCATCGGTCGTCGGGTACTCGATGAACTCGGGGGTCGGGAAGAAGACGTCGTCGAGGCCCAGGTCGCGAGCCGGTCGCAGCACCTCGACCTCGGCACCGACGAGTCGCACGACCTCGGACTCGTGGGAGAACGAGGCCCCGACGAACACGAGGGCATCACCCGAGCGGCGGAGCGAGGTGATCGACGAGTACGGCACCTCGACGCCGTTGCTCAACCGGTCGCCGGTCGGGCCGGCGATGACGTGGATGTCGCCCACGTACCTGGAACCGCCGAACACCCAGTGCGGTTCGACGATGTCGTACTCGCCACCGGCCCGGTGCGTGAGCTCACCGGATTCGAGATCGACGGAGTACAGATTCCACCAGTCGGTGCGATCGGTCGCGACCGTCAGCGAGCCGTCGGCCCCCCAGTTCGGCTCCTGGAGCGCCTCGTCGCCGTTGCCGGCGAGTCGGCGATGGTTCGTCGCCTCGCCGTCGACGAGGTCGGCGATCCAGAGTTCGGTCGCGTCCCACGGCATGTTCGGGTGCATCCACTGGATCCACACCAGGCGAGTTCCGTCGGGCGACACCCGGGGGGCGGCGTAGAAGTCGGCGCCGGTGGCCAGGGTCACAATGCGCTGCGAGCCATCGGTCGCGACCGCCACCAGTTCGTTCACGGCTTCGCGACGATCGACGTGTTCGAGATCGCCGTGGCGTTCGTGGACGCACCCGTACCAGGCACCGTCGGGCGTCACGCGTCCGTCGGCGTACCGCAGGGCACGGGGCGCCGCTGGCTCGGGCGAGAGCATCTCGGGCTCGCCGCCCGGCTCGATCCGACGCAGGCGCTGATCGTCGAACTCGACGTAGTACGCAGCGCCGCGATCGACCCACCAGGCACCACCGCCGTACTCGTGCACACGGGTGCGGACGTTCGCCCCCGGCGGGGTGACCTCGATCGTCTCGCCGGCGCGCCACCGGACGAGCGCGGTGCGGCCTGCCTCCTCGGGGCGCTGTTCGGCCCACCAGACGTCGTCGCCGTCGGCCACGACTTCGCCGATCCCGATCGCACCCCCCACCAGGGTGGCAGCGGTGATCGGTGACGGCCAGGTTCCGGCGGGCAGCGGTTGCATGTCCGCCATCCTCGCAGGCGGACCGCCGGCACGTGTCGCTGGTTCGTTCGCCGCGGATGGTCTGACCAGCAGACCAAGTGCTACGGTATCGGCGACCAGCTCAGGAGGACCCTCACCATGAACTACCCCAACATTCTCGTCTTCGTGGACTTCCCCGTCGGCGATGTCGACGAAGCCAACCGCTTCTACACCGAGGTGTTCGGGTGGGAGATCGAGGAGCGCATCCCCGGTGTGTTCCACCGGATCATCCCCGGCCAGAACTTCAAGATCGACGACGGCTCGCAGGGCCCGACCGGCAATCTCCACATGGGGCTGTCGTACGCCGGCGACCCCCGCCCCGATCCGCGACCCGAGGCCGAACGCGGCGAGCGTCGGATGTTCTCCGGTGGCCGCACGACCAGGGCATGGATCCTGGTCTCCGACGACGACGACATGGACGCGATCATGGATCGTGCGGTCGCGAACGGCGGCACCGAGCAGTGGCGCCACCACTTCTGGACCGAGTTCGGCGGCGCCAACGCCTCCTTCGTCGACCCGTGGGGCAACGTGATCATGCTCTGGGAACACCTCGACGGCATCGAGCAGGACCCCGATACCCACGAACTCGTCGGCGACGCCAAGCTCCCCGACGGCTGGACCATCGAGTAACACCGCCCGGGATCAACACGTGTGCGAGCCGTCGAGCTGCATCCGCCAGGCGCGGGTCGGCCACGGTGATCAAGCCGCGGCGATCAGGCCGCGGCGATCAGCGCGTCTCGTCAGCCACAGTCGATCTCGAAGTCGACGACGGTGGGCTCCTGGCTCGAGTTCTTCATCACGATCGTTCCGGTGACGCGACTGCCGTCGATCTGGTACGCGGTCTGGCCGCTGTCGTCGCCCCGGTATCGGGTGTCGATCCCCATCGGCCCGTAGTCGAACGAGCCGTCGACATCCATCAATTCGGTGTCGTCCATGTCGTTGGGCAGCTGGAGGTCGACGATGCCGTCGATGTCACCGTTCTCGGCGAGCACCAGGTCGCCGTTGTCGTCGACCGGATACCCGATGACACGAAACCCTGCACCGAAGAAGCTCGGATCACAATCCTCGAGGGTGATGTCGTCGACGCCCTCGATCTGCGAGTACTCGAGGCCCGACATCGCGTATCTCAGCTCCTCGCCATCGACCGTGAAGATGCCGAACGCGTCGCCACCGCCACCATCGCCATCGCCATCGGCGTCACCATCGCCGTCGGCGTCACCGTCACCGCCGTCGGGTGCTGCGACGTCCTCGCCTGCGTCCCCGGGCGTCGCGTCGTCGTCACCCCCGCAGGCAGCGAACACCAGCGCCATTCCCGCCGCTACGCACATGATCTGCTTCACTCGCATGTCGACCTCCGATCGGATCGGTAGCCCACTGTACGACAGCACGACGACCACGTCGGACGATTTTCCGCTGGGCCGGACCCTGCCGCCGGCGCCGCCGCCCCGTGAACCACCTCGTCGGCCGGGCGCCGAGACCGGCTCGCGCTCCTCGCCGAGCGATCGCCCCGGGGTGACACGAGTCGATCAGCCTGACCTCGTTCTCGGGGCGCAGCCATCGGCACCTCCGGCCGACCAGGGCCTCGTTAGCATCGTCGATCGTGGATGACGACGCCGTTCGCTGGCTCACCGACGACGAGGAGCTGGCATGGCTCTCACTGATCAGCGTCCTGATGCAGCTGCAACCCGCACTCGACGCTCAACTCCAGCGAGACTCCGGGCTGTCGTTCTACGAGTACGGCGTGTTGGCCTCGCTCTCCCAGGTGGACGACACCGTCGGGCTGCGGATGAGCGACCTCGCGGCCGTGACGAACGGACAGCTCCCCCGCCTCTCACAGGTGATCACGCGCATGGAGAAGCGAGCGTGGGTCGAGCGCTGCGCCGACCCCGACGACGGACGCGCGACCAGGGTGGTGCTGCTGCCGGCCGGCACCGAGGTACTCGACGCTGCTGCACCGGGCCACGTCGACCAGGTGCGCGAGCTGGTGTTCGACCAGCTCACCGAGACGCAGGTCCGCCGGCTCCACGGCATCTGTCGAACGATCTCCCAGGCACTCGGCACACCGCCACTCCTGCTCGATATCGAACGGCAGCGATCGAGCGACTGAACTTCGGTGACAGGATGCGGTCGGTGCCGGACAGGAACCGGGAATGAGCACGCGCGCAGCCCCGAGCGATGCTGATCGGCGCGCCCGCTTCGAGGTCGTCGCAGCCGAGATCTACGAGCCACTGCAGCGATACCTGCGGCGTCGCGCCCGCTCCGACGACGCCGCCGACGTGCTCGCGGACACGTTGCTCGTGGTCTGGCGGCGCCTCGACGACGTGCCGCCAGAACCGCTCCCCTGGTGCATCGGAGTAGCGCTGCGCAACCTCGCCAACCACCGGCGTGGCGACGATCGACGTCTGCGGCTCGTCGAACGGACCGCCGCCCAGCCGCGCCCCGAGACGAACGACGATCCCCAACTCGCGATCGAGCGGGGCGACCCCGAACTCGCCGCAGCGATCGGAACGCTGTCGGAGAGCGAGGCCGAGATCGTGCGGCTCTGGGCCTGGGAACGGCTCGAACCGAGAGAGATCGCCACCGCACTCGACGTGACCCCGAACGCCGTCAGCGTGGCGCTCAGCCGAGCGAAGCGCAAGCTCGGCTCGCAGCTGGGCGACCACCGCGCGACCGACAGGATCGGTCGGCAGGCGGACACTCCAGGAGCAGAGGTGCCGCCGGGACCGACGAGCCGGCGAGGAGGAGCCGAACGATGAACGACGATCAGCTGCGCGATCGCATCGGACGGACCGACCCGCTCGCCCACTCCGACCCCGGCGGCACCTCCATCGATCCGATCACGAGCCACGAGGCTCGCTCACTCCTGGAGGCCGTCATGAACACGCCGTTGACCGAAGACACCACCGAACGTCCCGTCGCACCCGTCGACGACGCTCGTGCGACCGCGTCGGGCTCCCGACGCTGGCTCGCTCTCGCTGGGGCAGCCGCTGCGGTCGCCGTGCTCGCCGTCGGTGCCGTCGCGATGACGGGCGGCGACGACGAACCCGAGGTGGCCGACCCGGTGCCGACGCAGCCCGACGAGTCGAGCGTGCTCGAACTGTCGAGCGGCAACGACGACAGCATGGCGAGTTGCATGGTGGTCGACGCCACGATGATCGCCCAGAACCCGATCGCCTTCAAGGGCACGGTCACCATGGCCGACGCCGGCGTCGTGCGATTGACGGTCGACGAGGCCTACGCGGGCGTCACCGAGCAGGCGGTCACCCTCAACGCCCCCGAGGGCATGGAAGCCCTGATCGGAGGCGTCGCCTGGGAAATCGGTGCCCAGTACCTCGTCAGTGCGTGGGACGGCACCGTCAACTACTGCGGCCAGACCGGCCCGGCGACCCCGGAGCTCCAGGCGATCTACGACGACGCCTTCGGCCGCTGACCGCGAGTGATCAGCGCATCGGGTACTTGGCCTTGTCGGGCAGACCCGACCGGGCCGTGATCATCTCGCCGGCGATCTGGGACGCGGCGTACAGCTCGGACTCGTCGAGCGTGGTCATCGAGTAGTTCTCGACGACCACGTCGCCGCCGACGAGCACGGTGTGGACGCCGCGGCCGTCGGCCGACCACACGAGCTGGTTCATCACGTTGAGGAGCGGCCGCCACTCGGGTCGATCGGTGTCGTGCAACACGATGTCGGCGTGCTTGCCGACATCGAGCGACCCGATGTGGTCGGTGAGCCGCATCGCCTCGGCCCCGCCGAGCGTCGCCATCTCGTACGCCTTCTCGGCCGGGAACATCTGCGGGTCCTGGCGGGCGTCCTTGAACAGGCCGGCGACCAGGTAGGCGGCCCGCATCATGTCGGAGTAGTTGGCGGCGTTGTTGCCGTCGGTGCCGATCGCCAGGTTGATCCCAGCCATCGCCATCTCGGGCATCTTGCCGACCTGCGTGACGCCGTAGCTCACCTTGAGCGCAGTGGTCGGGCAGTGAGCGACCTGGGCGCCGGTCTCTGCGATGATCGCCACCTCCCGGTCGTCGACCTGCACGCAATGCGTCATCACCACGTCGGGGCCGAGCACGCCGAGTTCGGCGAGATGGACCATCGGTCGGTGCCCGAACTCCTCGATGAACCCGTCGGGGTCGAGCATCGCCGGCGACATGTGGAAGCTCATGCCCGTGCCGTGCTTCGTCGCCAGTTCGCGGGCGGCGAGCCAGAGCGGGTCGGAACACGTCGTGTGTCCGACCAGGGTCGACCAGGCCCCGATGCGATCGTCCGGCCCGGCCGGGTACCGGTCGAGCTGGTGCTCGAGGTGGGCGATCGCCTCGTCGGTGGCCTGCCGGTACACCGACGGCTCCGGCGGCAGGTCCCACACCCAGCGACCGACGCGGCCACGGATACCGACCTCGGTGAGGCCGTCGACGACCTCGTCGAGGAACCGCGTCGTGCCGGCCTCGAGGAACGACGTGGTGCCCGACTTCAGCATCTCGACCGACGCCAACTGCGCCGACAGGCGTTCCTCCTCGGCGGTGAACACCGAGTACAGCGGGCACAACCACATGAACACGTTCTCGACGAACGGGGTGTCGTCGGGGACGTAGCCCCTGGTCAGCGGCTCGCCGGTGATGTGGATGTGGCTGTTCACGAGGCCGGGTGTCACCACGAATCGGTCGCCGCCGATTATGCGGTCGGCCTCGTAGTCGGCATCGATGATGCTGGCTTTGTCGACCGCGACGATGCGACCGTCGCGCACGGCGACCGCGCCGTCGCGGATGATGTCGCGGGTCGCGTTCATGGTCACGACCTGCCAACCGCGGATGATGGTGTCGACGCGTTCAGGCATCAGGTGTCCTCTCGTCGTCGTGGTTTCGTGGCCACGAACTGCTGTTGGAATCCGATCGGCTCGATCAGGCGGATCGACTCGAAGCGGGCGGCACGGATCCACTCCGAGTACTGCTGGGCGGTGAAGGCGTTGCCGTGGAGCGTGCTCGCCATCATCGTCGCACCCATCAGCACCCCGTGCGGGTTGAGCTTGCGGTCGATGTCGCAGAAGTAGTCGGCCAGGATCAGGGTTCCCTCGGGCCGCAGCGACGCCATCGCACGATCGATCAGCCGCTTCGTGCCGGCCTCGCCCTCGGTCCGGCAGATGTGGCCGAGCACGACGATGTCGTAGCCCTCGTCGTCGATCGGCACCGTGTGGAAATCGCCGGGCAGCCACTCGACACGATCGCCGACCTCGAACTCAGCGGCCTTCGTTTCGGCCACCGGCAGCACACCGGGCAGGTCGTTCACGGTGGCGGTCGCACCGGGATTGCCGGCCAGGATGGCGATCGCCCAGGGTGCGCCGCCGGCGCCGAGATCGAGCACCCGTGGCGAACGCAGCGCCGAGTAGCGGAGTTTGAGGTCAGCGCGCGTCGCGCAGCGGAACATCGTGGTGAACGTGCCCTCGACGAGCGGCACGTAGAACGCCGCCGGGTCGTCCTCGATCGGGGACGAGGGACGGCCGTGGCGAACGGTGTCGGCCAGCCGGGTCCAGTTGTCGTGCGGGCCCGGCGCCACGGGGATCAGCGCCGCCATCGTCGCCGGGCCGTCGGAGACCAGGTATCGCTTCGCCGTGTCGTTGAGTTCGTACACGCCGTCGACCTGGTCGAGCATGCCGAGCACGACGACGGAGTCGAGCAGCGTGCGGAGATGTTCGAGCGATGCTCGGACCTCGGCGTTGATCGCCTCGATCCGTGCCGGCCCGAGCCGCTGCATCGTGTCGAAGAGATCGAGCTCCAGCGCGGCGACGAGCACGTGGTAGCGGGCAAGCCCCTCGATCGCGGCCCAGACGGGGGCGGCTGCCGGCGGCTTGTAGTCGGTGTACGGGCGCCCGACGTGCGCCATCGTGTGCGTCTTCTTCAGCTCCGGATACGGCGCGTCGCGTGGCTCGAACACGTCAGTTCACCGCGTGCGCGAGTTGTGCCTGGCACAACTCGTGATGGTGGTCATGGCCGGAGGATGATCTTGCCGAAGACGTCGTTGCTCAGCAGCTTGTGTTGGGCGTCCGCTGCAGCTTCGAGCGGGAAGACCGAGTCGACCACGACCTGGAAGTCGCCGTCGCAGAACCGCTGCCAGACCGGACCGAACTCCTCGGGCCGGTACGGGTCGGAGCCGAGGATCTTGATCCCGGAGTGGAACAGGTAACCGAGCGACGGGATCGTCGCCTCGTCACCCGACGAGTTGCCACAGTTGACGAGCCGTCCGTGGACACCGAGCGCGAACAGCGAGGGGCCGAACAGTGCGGTGCCGACATGGTCGAACACCATGTTGACGCCCGCGCCGGCCGTCAGCTCGCGAGCCCACGCGGCGACGTCGCCGGTGCGATTGTTGAGCGTCGCCGCGGCGCCGAGTTCGAGCGCCCGCGCGCACTTGTCGTCGGTACCGGCCGTCGCATAGACCGTCGCGCCGGCGGCGACGGCGAGTTGGATCGCCGCCGTCGAGACACCCGAACCGGCGGCGTGGATCAGCACCGTCTCCCCCGCCGTCAGATCGCCGACGTCGAACAGCGCATGCGCTGCGGTGAGGAAGCACGTGGGGAAGGTGGCCGCATGCTCGAACGTCATCCCGTCGGGGATCGCATACACGTGCGAGGCGGGCACGAGGCACCGCTCGGCGTAGCCGCCGTCGACGTTCGCACCGATGATCCCCAGTTCACCGAACAGGTCGCCCATGCCACCGAGCTTCGACCGGTCGTCGACGCCGGCGAGCGAGGGGTCGACCACGACACGGTCGCCGACCGCGACATCGGTCACCTCCGAGCCGACGGCCGCCACCGTTCCGGCGACGTCCATGCCGGCGATGTGCGGTAACCGGAAGCCGTCCATCTGGAACCACCCGTTGCGCTGGATGACGTCGAGCCGGTTCAGCGCGGCGGCGGCCACGTCGACGACGACGTCGACCGGACCGGGTTCGGGGTCGGGCACCTCGACGTACTCGAGCACCTCGGGCCCACCGGGCCGTTCGTAGCGGACTGCTTTCATCGGGCTCTCCTTCGCTGCGAGACGTCGAGCCCGTCGGGCGTCCAACCGGCGTCGGCGGCGTTCAGGTTGCGTCCCGGCGCGACGACCTGGTCGATCGCGTCGAGGGTCGACGCATCGAGCCGGAGATCGATGGCACCGAGCAGATCGTGCAACTGCGCCGGAGTGCGCGGACCGATCAGTGCCGCCGTCACCGCCGGGTGCTCGACCACCCACGCCAGCGCAAGATGCGTGAGGCTGACTCCGGCCTCGGCCGCGATCGCCGCCAGCCGTTCGGCCGCGTCGAACTTGGCCTCGTTGCCCACGTCGAAGTGATCGGGGTTCGTCTCGGCTCGGCTCCCCGCGGGCGCCGACTCGCCACGGCGGTACTTGCCGGTCAGCCAGCCACCGGCGAGCGGGCTCCACACCACGACGCCCATGCCGTGCCGGCGGGCGGTCGGCAGCACGGCGTTCTCGATGCCGCGACCGAAGATCGAGTAGGGCGGCTGCTCGGTGTGCGGGCCGGCGAGCCCGCGTCGTTCGGCCGCCCAGTGGGCTTCGACGATCTGCTCGGCCGGGAACGTGGAGGTGCCCCACGCCCGGATCTTGCCCGCCGTCACCAGGTCGTTCAGCGCCGCCACGGTCTCCTCGATCGCGGTGTCGGGGTCGGGGCGGTGCACCTGGTACAGGTCGATGTGATCGACGCCGAGCCGGCGCAGGCTGTCGTCGATCGCCCTCATGATCCAGCGGCGCGAGTTGCCGCGCCGGTTCGGGTCGTCGTGGTCGCCGACCGGGTGGTGGAACTTGGTGCACAGCACGATGTCGTCACGGCGGGATGCGATCGCCTCGCCGACGATCTGTTCGTTCTCGCCGTCGGCGTACATGTCGGCAGTGTCGACCAGGTTGATGCCCGCGTCGAGCGCCTCGTCGATGATTCGGCGGCACTCGTCTCGGTCGGTGTTGCCCCACGCGCCCAGCACCATCGTGCCGAGCCCGAAGCGGCTGACGTGCATGCCGGTGCGGCCGAGGGTCCTGTGTTCCAACTTCATCGTCCTTTCGAGCGGGTCGTCATCAGCCGGCATCGATGTGGGGCCACGCGTGGGGCACGGTCAGGCCGGCACGCTCGAGCACGCGGGCCTGGTGGTGCTGCGCCATCGCGGCGAGCTCGTCCCGATCCACCGCGGTCGGACAGCCGTCCGCCACCACTTGGCGACCGGCGACCCAGACGTCACGGACGCTTCGGCCATCGGTACCCCAGACGAGCTGCAGGGCGACGTCGCCGCGCGGCGTCCAGCCGGGAGTGTCGGTGCGGTGCACCACGAGGTCGGCCTGCTTGCCCGGCTCGAGGGAACCGACGCGGTCGTCCATCCCGATCGCGGCGGCACCGTCGATCGTCGCGAGCGCGAACGCATCATGTGCTCCGAATCGGGTCGGGTCGATGCGCGTGTCGCGTGCGAGTCCGGCAGCGACCGCCGCGGTACGGAGGATGTCGATCGAATCCCCGGCGTTCGTCGCGTCACATCCCAGAGCGACACGGCCACCGCGCTCCATGATCTCGGCGTGTCGTCCGTGTGCGCACACTCCCTGCCCGAGACGTAGGTAGGCCCACGGGCAGTATGCGATCGCGGTCCGGCTCCGGAGCACGAGCTCGATCTCCGCATCGTCGAGCCAGACGCCGTGCCCGATGAGCAGGTGCTCACCGAGTACGTCGAGCGCATCGAGGTGCGCCACCGGTCGCCGTCCGGTGCGGGCGAGGTACCGCTCGGGATCGGACGACGTGGGCGACAGGTGCATCGTCATGTTGGTGCCCCGCTGCCGGGCGAGGTCGGCCGCGCCTGCGAGCAACTCGTCGGAGGCAAGGTCGTGGCCGACCAACGTCACCCAACCCTCGACCAGACCGCCGGCCGGGAACGCGTCGACGACCGCCGCCTGACGCTCGAGCACCTCGTCGGCGGGCGCCGCGAACGGTCCCTCCTCGATATCCCATCCCCACACGCCCAGCGTGGCGCGGAGCCCGATCCGGGTCAGGCCCGCCGCGACCCGGTCGGCGTGTGCGACGGTGCCGGCCTCCACGACGGTGGTCACACCCGCACAGAGTGCTTCGACGGCGGAGAGCACGGCGGAAGCCTCGTCGTCGTCGGGCTGGTGCGCAGCGTGTACGGGGACCGACCACTCGAAGATGGAGGCTCCGGGCGGGAGGAGATCAGGAATGCAGCTGCGGATCAGCGGGTCTCCGGTCAGGTGTTGGTGGGCGTCGATCATGCCCGGCGTGAGCACACAACCCCGCAGGTCGATCTCGCGCGCGTCCGGATGGTCGGCGCGCAGCTGTGACGTTGCCCCGACGGCGACGATCCGATCACCAGCGATCGCGACCGCGCCGCTGACGAGTACCTCGCGTCGCGGGTTCATGGTCACGACGTCGGCTTCGACGAGCAACGTGATCTCGTCGGATCGCGCCGAGGCGGAGGACGAGGCGGTCGGAGTGGTCACGGTCAGCCGCGGCGGGGTGGGCGAGAGAAGACCTTGCGCACGAGCGGCTCGAAGTGGTCGAGGGATTCGGAGGGGTACTTCGGGTCGAACGCCGTCTGGTCCCAGACATCGGCGAACCGTTCGGCCATCTCGTAGTGCTCGTGACCGAGGTGCTTGCGACGCATCTCGGGGTCCATCCCGATGCGGGCGTAATAGTGGCGACCCTGGAAGTCCTGGTGGTACTTGACCACCCAGTACGCCTCGTCGCTGACCCACGGCCGGAGCATCTCGGCTGCGATCGCGGGGTGGTTCATGTTCGAGAATGTCTTGCCGATGTCGTGGCACAACGAGGCGATGACCATGTCCTCGTCGGCACCGTCGCGCTCGGCCCGCGTCGCGGTCTGGAGCGCGTGATCGAGTTGGCTGACCGCGAACCCCTGATGCAGTTCGTCCATCGACCGGAGCATGTCCATCACCCGGTCGGCCACGAGTACCAGGTCGGCATCGAGGTAGTCCTCGATGTAGGTCATGTACTCGCCGGAGAACTCGGCCATGCTGCCGCCGATCTCCCCATCGAATCCGGGCGAGCCGGGCTGGGCCACACGCTCGCGAGCAGCTGTGACGCGGTCGGCCGAGGTGCTCGTGCTGGTGTTGTCGGTGTCGGTCATGTCATCCTCCGGGTGGTTGGTTGGTGCTCGGCGTCAACGGTCGCCGACGAAACGATCGGGGAGGCCGGTGGTCGTGCCGGCGACGCGGGCGCCGGGTGCCTCGTACGGATGTGCTGCGCAGGCATCTTCGTCGATCGCCACGCCGAGGCCCGGCGCGTCGGGTATGGGCAGATGGCCGTCGTCGATGGCGTCGAGGCCGAGCGCTGCGCCGGTACCGAACGTCTTCCAGACGGGCAGCAGGGTGGGCGGGTACTCGACGAGACGAATCCCGGGCACGCTCGCCGCGAGATGGAGATTCGCAGCCAGGGCTACGGGTCCGGAACACACGTGCGGCACGACCCGAACGCCGAACGCCGGAGCGGCCATCGCCATCTTGCGGGCCTCGCTGATACCGCCTGCGGTGGCGGCGTCGGGCTGCAGCACGTCGAGCTGGCGGCGGCGGAGCGCATCGAGTGCATCGTCGAGACCGAAGAGGTGCTCGCCGTACGCCACGGGTATCGGCGAGTGGCCGACGAGGGCCTCGATGCCGGCCTTCTCCGACTGTGGAAGCGGCTCCTCGATCCAACGCACGTCGAACTCGGTGAGCGCTTCGGCGAGCGCGCGTGCCGTCGGCAGGGTGTACGTCTCGCTGGCGTCGACCATCAACTCGACGTCGGCGCCGAGCATCGGCCGCAGCTTGCGCAGGGTGTCGAGGTCGGACCGCCATTCGGGTCCGGTACGCACCTTGATCTTGCGGACACCACGTTCGAGCAGTGGGCGCAGCCCATCGAAGTGGTGTTCGGCCGACCCTTCTTCCAGGAATCCGGACGAGGCGTACACCTCGACGCGGTCGGCTGTGCGACCGAGCACGCTCGAGATCGACCGGCCCGTCGCCTGGCCGACCAGATCCCAGAGCGCGATCTCGATGCCGGAGCGGGCCTGGGGTGCGATCCAGGTGTCACCGAGCCGGCGGCGGGTGAACAGTCGCATCCGGTCGGCGAGCAGGTCGACCGACGTCAGCGGTTGGTCGATGATCAGGGGGGCGAACACCTCGTCGATCAAGTGGGCGAGCACGCCGGCATACGAGCACCCGTAACTGTCGCACGCTTCTCCCCATCCGACGGTGCCGTCGGAGGCGGTGACGCGGACGTACAGGAACGACATCCGTTCGCGGTCGGTGCCGTACGTGCACGGGAAGGTGTCGATCCGCTCGATCGTCAGGGACGGCGCAGCCACATCGATCACCCGAGCACCTGCTCGACGGAGAACTCGAGGTTGTTGCCGTCAGGGTCGGTGACGATGCAGATGTAACCGACGACCTCGTTGCGGTACATCGGGCCGAGCAGCAGGCAGCCGTCCTCACGGGCCATCTCGGCGATCCGGTCGACCTCCTCACGACGCTCGAGCGAGAGTCCGAGGTGGCTGATCGAGGTGAGGAACCCGTACTGCTCCTGGATGTCACCCGTGATCTTGGTGGGCAGCTTGCCCTCGATCAACACGATCACGAACCGTGCCGCCTCGTCGGTGGTGCGGTCGCGTTCGTTGGCGAGCCACGCCGTGCGCAGATCGGTTTCGGGGTCGTGCCGCTGGTGGATCACTGCCAGGTCGGTGTACTTGTCGTAGAACGCGAGTGTCGCGGCGAGGTTGCGCACGGGCAACGCGATGTGCGTGAGCAGCGTGGTCGTCTTGGCACCGGTGGGCGTGTCGATATCGGTCATGGAAACCCTCCTACTTGAGTCCGCGGATGAACGGTTGCGCCAACGCCACGGGCGGCCGCACGCGGCCGGCGAACAGCGACATGGCGACGATGGTGACCACGAACGGCAGCGACGTCAGCAGGTCACCGTTCAGTTCGTAGCCCAGCGCCGGGAGCGACAACCGGAACGACAGGACCGCGCCGAACAGGAGACAACCCGCGAGAGTGCCGCGCAGTGTCCAGCCACCGAAGATCACGGCGATCAGGGCGATGAAGCCGCGTCCTCCGACGATCGAGTCCTCGAACTGGCCGACGGCTCCGAGCATCAGGTATGCCCCACCGATGCCCGAGGTGACGCCGGTGACATAGATGCCTTGGCGGCGCCGCTTGTTGACGTCGATACCGCTCACGTCGGCGGATTGCGGGTTCTCGCCGGTCGCCCGCAGTTCGAGGCCCCAGCGCGTGCGGAACACGATCCACCAGCAGATCGGCACGACCGCGTAGATGAGATAGAACATCCACGTCCGGTCGAAGAGCGCCTGGCCCACGAGCGGGATGTCGGCCAGCAGCGGGATCCGTTGGGTTCCGGCCTTGCGCGTGACGGGGTCGAGGACCGACGCGAGATAGCTGGTCAGCCCCAGCACCAGAATGTTGAGCGTCAGACCCACGACGAACTGGTTGGCGACGAGGCGATGGCTCATGTTGGCCTGGACCGAAGCGACCAGGACACCGGCCAGAATCGCGCATCCCACGGCGGCGAGCTCGCTGCCGGTCCGGTCCATGCCGATCGCGGCCGCGAAGGCGCCGCCGAGGAACATCGCCTCGATCGAGATGTTGAGGGTGCCCGATCGCTCGGCGACCCACTCGCCCGTGGCGCCGAAGGCGAGGAACACGGCGAACGTGAAGGCGTTGATGTAGGCGGCTTCCGACGTCAGGACGTCGCCGATCGCGGTGAGGACGTCGATCATGTGCGGTCACCCCCACTGTTCATGGCCCGACGTCGCTGTCGCAGGAACAGCAATGCCGGCGGGATCAGGAGTGCCAGCACCAGGAGACCCTGCACGACGTCGGTGATCCGACGCTCGACGCCGGTGGCGGCGAGGAAGCCCGACCCGGTGCGGAGGGCGGCGAACACGAACGCGATGACGATCGCGACCGATGCCCGCTGTCTCGACACGAGAGCGACGAGGAGGCCCGTCCAACCGATCGTGGCCGGGAAGCCCGGGACGAGGGTGTAGTTGCCGAAGTCGCCGCCGGCGAGCATCATGCCGCCGGCGAGGCCGGCGAACCCGCCGGAGACGAGGAGTGCGCCACCACCGTAGCGGGACGCCGCGACCCCGGCTCGCTGGGCGGTGCGCGGGTTGTGGCCCAGCATCCGGAGCCGCAGGCCCCAGACGGTGCGGGCGAGCGCGGCGGCGATCAGGAACGCCAGCAGGATCGCGGCGAAGGCCGAGATCGGGAACTCGTTGCCGAACCAGGTGATCCGCGGAATGCGCGTCTCGTCGGGCAACTGTCGGCTGATCTGCTGGCGGCTGGCGCGACCCTCGGCAGGGGCGAGCAGCAGCCATTGGTTCTTGAGTCCGAAACCGACCAGTTGGGCGGCGACCGTGACCAGCAACAAGGTGGTCAGGACCTCGGGCACGTTGCGCGTGTAGCGCAGCACCGCGGCGATGCCGGCCCACAGTGCTCCCCCGAGCACGCTGGCCGCGAGGAGGAGGAGCACGACCCACGGCCCGGACCAGCCGAGCTTGGTGCCGAAGTAGGCGCCGAACGCGGCGCCGAGGTAGAGCTGGCCCTCCTGCCCGATGTTGACCAGTCCGGCTCGGTTCGACGCGATCGTGCCGATGGCGACGAGCAGGAGCGGAATAGCGACGCCGATGGTGGCTCCGATCCGACCCGGACCTCGGATGCTGCCGTCGAGGAGCGCGGCGAACACTTCCGACGACGACCCGCCGGTGAGCTCGACGAGCAGCGCCGACAAACCGAGTGCCGCGGCGATGCAGATCGCGTACAGCCCGGCCACCTCGGCGATCGCCTTGACCCGGTCGACGTGCGGCGTCGAGGGATTGGGGTGCTGGGGCTCCTCGGTCAGCGTGCCGTCGGTCCCCATCTCGGGCTTGAAGTCGTCGGCGTCGTGACCGTGGTGCTGTTCGCGAGAGCCTGTTGTGTTGTCGGCCGCGTGCTGCGACGTGAGATGTCCTGGTTCGACCGTCACGCGACCTGCCCTCCCATCATGAGACCGATCCGCTCCAGGTCGGCGTCGTTCCGGTCCATCTCGCCGATGATGCGCCCGTCGGAGATGACGATGATCCGGTGAGCGAGATCGAGGATTTCTTCGAGTTCGCTCGAGATCAGCAGGACGCCGACCCCGTCTTCGGCGGCGCGGCGGATTCGGTCGGTCATGTACTCGATCGCGCCGACATCGAGCCCGCGGGTGGGCTGGGCAGCGACGAGCACCTTGGGCTGGATCGAGAGTTCGCGCGCCAACACGACTCGCTGTTGGTTGCCGCCCGACAGTGAGAACAGCGGGGCGTCGGGGCCGGAGCAACTGATCTCGAACTCGTCGATCAGCTGGGCGGCGGTTCGTCTCATGTGGCGGTGGTCGAGCACGCCGGCGTGCGACACGGTGCTGGTGTCGACGAGCCAGAGGTTCTCGGCAACCGACATTTCGAGGACCACGCCGGAGTCGTGGCGATCTTCGGGGATGACCCCCACCCCGGCTCGGGCCATCGCTCCCGCCTTGCCGGTGGGAATCGGTTGGCCGGCCACGCAGACGTTGCCGTCGTCGATGTCGGTGAGGCTCGAGAGCACATCGGCGAGCGGCCGCTGACCGTTGCCTTCGACCCCGGCGACGCCGACGATCTCACCGGCTCGCACACACAGGTCGAGTCGGTCGAGCACCGTGCGGCCGTCTCGGTTGCGCACGGTGACACCATCGAGTCGGAGCACCTCGGGGGCCGCCTCGTGGTCGTTCTGAGGAACCTCGGAGCCGTCGAGATCCGTGTCGACGACACCGAGCGCCACCCGCTCCGAGCGGAGCGAGACGGGCCGGCCGACCATTGCCGAGGCCAGGCCGGCCGCGTCGACTGCGTCCGTGTCGACGTGTTCGACGACCCGACCTTGACGCATGATCGTGACCTCGTCGGTCGCTTTCAGGATCTCGTCGAGCTTGTGGCTGACGAGCGCGACGGCTCGTCCTTCGTCGACGACGACATGGTGGAGCGTCTCGAAGAGTTGCTCGCTCTCGGCCGGCGTCAGCACCGACGTCGGTTCGTCGAAGATGATGATCGACGGGTCGCGACGAAGGCACTTGATGATCTCGACCCGCTGGCGCATGCCGACGGGGAGATCGCCGACCACGGCGTCGGGGTCGACGTCGAGACCGTAGCGATCGGAGATCTCGACGATGCGGTCGCGTACATCGGACGGACGAAGCTGCCCATCCTCGCCGAGTGCGACGTTCTCCCACACACGGAGGGGTTCCACCAGGCTGAAGTGCTGGTGCACCATCCCGATCCCGCGTTCGGCGGCATCGAGCGGGTCGCGCAGCCGAACACGCTCACCATTGATCCACACCGACCCCGAGTCGGGGATGACCAGGCCGATCAGGATCTTCATCAGGGTCGATTTGCCGGCCCCGTTCTCGCCGAGCAGGCCATGCACACGCCCGCGACGGAGTTCGAGCGCGACATGATCGCACGCTTGAACGCTGCCGTAGCGCTTGCAGATCTGTTCGAGCCGAACGGCGGCGGCACCGCCGGGTGCCGGGCCCGAAGGCCCGGCACCCGCAAGGATGTCACCCGTGGGGTGATCAGCCACCGAACGCCTCAGCGGCGATTTCGCCGAAGGTCGCGTCGAGCTCGCCGCTCGCCATGAGGGCGTAGACGTCGTCCATCTCGGCTTGCTGCTCGGGCGTCGCATCACAGATCACCGCGCCGGCCACGTCGGGCTCTTCGCCGGGTGCGTAGACGATGATGTCGCCTTCCTGTGCACTGCCGTCGACGATCTGCGGGAAGATCTCACGGACGTAGTCGCCGCCGTCGAAGCGCACCGCGATGTCCCAGGACAGGTCGCCCTCACGGGTGCACACGTCGGACGCACCTGCGCTCAGGACGATCTGGCCACCCTCGTTGGCGAGCTGGACGACGGGCTCGTGCGAGCCGCCCAGGTACGGGTAGATCGCGTCCGCACCCTCGGCGACGGCATTCTCGTAGGCGGCCGTGGCGTTCTGGATGTTGTCGAAGTCGAACGGGAAGTCGCCCGCGGGCACATAGGTGAACTGGAGCGCCTCGTCGACGGCCTTCAGACCCAGCTCGTACGACAGGTAGTGCTGGATCTCGAACCCGAGATCGCAGCAGCCGATCATCGTCACCGCGTCGCCACCGCTGTCGCGGAGCAGGATGCCCGTGGCGTAACCGGCGGTGTAGGCGATCTCGGCGCCCACATCCTGGCTCTGGAGGTAGAACTCGCTCTCGGGGAACCCCGCGCCGCAGTTGCAGTACCAGAAGATGTCGCTGTACTGCTCGGCGAGGTCGGGCATCGGCTCGGCGATCTCGCTGGCTCCGACGATCATGATGTCGATCGGCTGCTGAGCGAGGTTGGCGAGTTCGGTGGCTGCATCGGCGGCCTGGATGTTGTCGACGACGATCACCTCGCCCCAACCCTGCTCGGCCGAGAACGCCTCGGCGGCGTCGACAACGGCCTGGTAGTAGGCGCCGTCGTCGCGCGGCCCGGCGGCGGCGATACCGATCCGCACTTCACCGTCCCCGTTGGTGTCGAACTCGAGGGCTTCGCCCGCGGGCTCATCGGACGTCTCGGCGGCGGATTCCTCGGTCGGCTCTGCGGCGGATTCCTCGGTCGGCTCTGCGGCGGATTCCTCGGTCGGTTCGGCCGTCGGTTCCTCGGTCGGCTCGGCGGTCGATTCGTCGGCAGTCGGCTCGGCGGCCGGTGTGTCGTCGTCGTCGCCACCGCATGCAGCGACGGCAAGCGCCGAGCAGACCACGAAGGCGCTCAGCTTCTTGGACCTCGTGAACCTGGATTGGTTGGACATGGTTGGGCTCCCCACTTGGTTCGCTGATGTGGTGTGGACGGTCCTCACGAGGAGGCCATCTCTGCGTCGCTCAGCTGCGACGAAGACGTTGCGCCCGGCCAGGCCGAGCGGTAGCGCTGGACGAGCCAGCGGTTGAACTGGACGTGGCTCTCTTCCTGCCACGAGTAACGACCCCGCGGTGCGAACCGCGAGTTGAGACCGTTCTGCACCTTGGTGGTGGCGTCCTGGTCCTGGCGGACGAACACCTGCACGCCGGCGTCGGACAGGGCGATCTTCTCCTCGAAGAGCGGATCGTCGAGCGCGCTCGGATGGAAGATGTAGCCGATCTCCAGGTCGATCGTCTGCGGGCCGGTCGGCCGCACGAGGAAGAAGAAGCACTGGTCGGGTGCCGTACCGAAGCACAGTGTCGGCGGCACCAGCGCGAACGTCGACCGCGAGCGTTCCTCCTCGGTGAGGTTCGGGAACACGTCCATGATCACCCGGTGCGTGGCGTTGAAACCACCGTCGATGTGGGTGTAACCGGAGGTGCGGAAGATCACGTTCGAATCGTCGTCCCACGGCTCGGGGAACTCCGACATGTTCGACGGACAGAAGTCCTGCACGTACTGGTGCAGCCGGTTGGCGTGGTACCCGTCGTTGAAGTTCTCGAACATCACCTTCCAGTTCCACGGCATGTTCTCGAGCGTGAACGTGCCGGTGCAGACGGCGTTCTCGAGGTCGTAGTTCTGCAGGTACGGCGAGTACCGATCGAGGGTCGGGGCCAGCGACGTGGCGTCGGGGTCGAAGTTGACGAACACGAAGCCCATCCACTCCTCGACCCGCAGCTGCGGAAGACCCCACTCCGACTTGTCGAAGTCTTCGGTGCGCTCCATCGCGGGAGCGCCGAGCAGTCGCCCGTCGAGCGCATAGTTCCAGTGGTGGTACGGGCACTTGAACGTCGAGTTGTTGCCGGAGCCTTCGCACACCTGCATCGCCCGGTGCTGGCACACCGCGGACATCGCGCGGACCTGTGCCTCCTTGTCGCGGACGATGATCAGCGGCTCGTCCATGATCGTGACGGTGAACCAGTCACCGACCTCGGGGATGCGCTCGGCGCGACCGACACAGAGCCAGTCGCGCATGAACAACGCTTCCTTCTCGAACGCGAGCACCTCGTCGGAGGTGTAGAGCACGGGCGGCATCGTGGACGCCGTCGACACGTTCTCGATCGAGTCGTCGAGCGACTTCAACAGGGCATCGGTGAGATCGGTCATCGGGTGGCTTCCTCCTGCAACATGAACTTCCTGATCTTGCCAACGCTCGTGCGCGGCAGCTCTTCGAGAATCGTGAACGCTGTGGGAACTCTCGCCTTGCCGAGACGTTCGACGCACCACGCACGCAGCTCGTCGATGGTCGGCGGTGTGCTCGGGTCGACCGGCACGACGAACGCGACGGGCACCTCGTCGCGAATCGGGTCGGGAGCACCGACGACCGATGCCTCGAGGACCTGCGGGTGGGCGCCGACGACGGCCTCGACCTCCACGGTCGACACGTTCTCGCCGGCCACCTTCAACACATCGGAGCGTCGGCCGTCGAAGGAGAACCGACCGGCGGCGTCGACGGTGGCACGGTCGCCGGTGCGGAACCAGCCGTCGCGGAAACTCGCCTCGGTCGTGGCCTCGTCGTCGAGGTAGCCGTCGAACAGCGTGATGCCACGGTCGCCGCGCACGACGATCTCGCCGACCTCACCGACGGGGACCTGCTCGCCGTGTTCGTCGTGGAGTTCGACCTCGCAGCCGGCGGTGACGTACCCCATCGAACCCGGGTCGGGTGCGGCCGCCTCGTCGGTGAGCACGGCCGCGATCGTCTCGGTCATGCCGTACAGCTGGCGCGGGCGGCAGCCGAGCCAGGTGCTGAGCGTCTCGTACTGATCGCCGGCGATGTTCTGGGCGAACCAACAGTGTCGGAGTCGCAGCCCGTCGACCGGGCCGCCGCGGGCGAGGATCATGCGCATCGGTGCCGCGAACAGGCTCGCGCAGGTGACCTCGTGGCGAGCGGCCTGCGGCAGGAACCCACCGGCCGAGAACGTGTGCATCAGGGCGACCGACGCGCCGGACCGGATCGCCGAGGCGAACGAGTAGTACTGCGCGTTGGCGTGGAACAGCGGGAGCACGACGAACTGCCGATCGTCGGCGGTCAGATCGGCGGCCTCGGCCATCGTCTTGCCGACGAACGCATAGTTGGCCTGCGCGATCTCGACGCCCTTCGGGCGCCCGGTCGTACCGCTCGTGAACATCACGGCCGCACGGTCGCGCAGGCCGGGTGTCGGCCAGTCGGTGAAGGGGTGTTTCGGCAACCACGCGAGCCGTGCGTCGGTCTCGTCGATGCGGAACACCGGACGGGCACCGAGCGCAGGTTCGTACACGTCGGATCGGCTGCGAGCACAGAAGCCGACGGCCGGCTGCGTCCGCTCGATGTGATCGGCGAACTCGGGCGTGCGGCCCTGCGGGTCACTCGGGACGATCCACCCGCCCAGGCGCACGGTGGCGATCCACACGGCGACGAACGTCGGACAGTTCGTGAGCGCCAGATGCACCGCCCGGCCGGGGCCGACATCGTGGCTCGCCAACTCGGTCGCCATCCGAGCGACCACCTGATCGAACTCGGCGTAGGTCCACTCGGTGACGGTGCCGTCGGGCGCCTCGAACACCAGGAAGGTCGCGTCGGCCCGCGTCGCGACCGCGTCAGCCCAGCACTGGGCGAACGTCACGGCGTCGGGCCAGGCGGCCATCGCTCAGTCGGCCCCCTCGGCAGGCGCCCCGTAACCGCCGCCACCGGGCAGCTCCAGGCGGACGACGTCGGTCGGCTTCAGATTGAGTCGAGCCTGGGTGACGACCGCCTCGCCGTTGACCTGGAAACTGCCGGCCTCGCCGGGCTCGCCACCGAACACACCCTGGGGCGCCTCGGCGAGTCGGCTGGTGACGGCGTTGAGCTGCCATGCCTTGTTCGTGTCGACGGAGAACTCGACGACCTGGCCGAGCCCACCGGTCTGGCGACCGGCACCGCCCGAGCCGCGTCGCAGCGACTTCTCGTGGAACCGGATCGGCGCCGAGGCCTCGACGACCTCGATCGGCACGGCCGACACGCCGGTCGGGTACGAGCACGCGTCGAGTCCGGGTTTGCCGGCGCGGGCACCGACGCCGCCTGCGTAGGTGAACATCGCCGTGATGAACGGCGAGCCGTCGTCGTGGTTGCCGTTGACCTGCATGGTCCAGACGGCGCCCGACCCTTCGGCCATGGCGTCGTCGGGCCGCACCTGAGCCAGCGCCTTGAGCAGGGCGTTCGGGAGGAACATGCCGACCACGTGGCGAGCGGTGCCCGGCTGCGGCAGCACGGCGTTGACGATCGTGCCCTCGGGGGCGACGACCTTGATCGGGCCGAGGCTGCCGTGGTTGTTCGGGATGTCGGGGTTGAGCACCGACCGCACCGTGAACGTGGTGTAGGCGTGGGTGTAGTTCTTGACCACGTTGATGCCCCACGGGCTGGCGGGCGAGGTGCCCTCGTAGTCGACGGTGATCTCGCCGGCCTCGGGGTCGACGGTGATCGCACACACGATGTCGATCCGGTCGCCGTCGGCCAGGTCGAGGATCGCCGACGCCTCGTACGTGCCGGCGGGGAGCTGACGGATGCTGTCGCGGGTGGCGGTCTCGGAGCGGTCGATGATCTCGTCGGCGAGGCCCTCGATGTCGTCGAGGCCGAACGTGTCGCACAGCGCGGAGAGTCGCTGCGCTCCGACCTCGCCCGAGGCGAGCTGTGCGTGCAGGTCGCCGGCCATGTGGTCGGGCTGGCGGACGTTGGACAGGACGAACTTCCAGACGTCCTCGTTGCGCTCGCCGCGCTTCATCAGCTTGCAGATCGGGATCCAGAGACCCTCTTCGAAGCAGTCGCGACCGCCGGCGCCGATGCCGTAGCCACCCACGTCGGTGTGGTGGATCGTCGAGCCGAAGAACGCGATGACCTTGCCGTTGCGCCAGGCCGGCACCAGCACGGTCACGTCGAGCAGCTGGCCCGCGGTCTTGTACGGGTCGTTGGTGACGAGCACGTCGCCGGGCTCGAGCGACTCGAGCGGGTACTCCTCGAGCATGTTCGCGGCGCCGATCGCGAGGGAGTTGATGTGACCGGGCGTGCCGGTGACGGCCTGCGCGACCATGCGGCCGCGACGATCGAACACCGCGTTCGCGAGGTCGCCCGCCTCACGCACGATCGGTGAGAACGCGGCGCGCTGCAGCGCCCGTGCCTGCTCGTTGACGGTCGCGATCAGCGACTGCCACAGGATCTCGAGTTCGACCGCGTCGAACGTGCGGGTCTGCGTCGGTTCGGCGAGCGTCATGACGACTCCTCTGTTCGGCGGGTGGCGATCAGGCTGCCGTCGGCAGCGACCTCGACCGACCATCCGGGGCGGATGACCGATGTGGTCTCGCGTTCTTCGACGACCGCGGGGCCCTCGAAGGTGGCGCCGGCACCGAGATCGGCGCGGCGGTAGACGGGGGCGTCGACGGCATCGACGCCGCGGTTGAAGATCATCGGCCGATGGCCGATCGGCTTCGGCGCCCCCTCGGCGGCCGCGAGCTCGTTGGACGGCTCGACGATGTTGGTGTCGGCCGAGGCCGACAGGCGCCAGGTGACCGCCTGAACGGCGACATCGGGGATCGTCATGCCGTAGATCCGCCGGTACTCCGCCTCGAACGCGGCGGTGACCTGCTCGGGCGTGGCCGGCCACGACTCGCCCTCGCCGACCCAGATCGTGATCTCGTTGCCCTGCCCGGCGTACCGGGCGTCGATGCCGTACCGGAACCGGACCGCATCGTCGGGAACACCGGCGGCCGACAGGACGCGGCGGCCCTCGGTGCGGAGCTCGTCGAGGAGTCCGTCGCGCTCGGCGGGGTCGACCGTGTCGATCATGCGGGGCAGCGACTGTGCGAGGTCGATGCGGACCGGCGAGACCAGTGTGCCGAACGCCGACAGGACGCTGGCGTTGACCGGGAAGATCACCCGGTCGGACTCGAGCAGGTCGGCCACACCGCACGCGTGTACCGGGCCGGCACCGCCGAACGCGATCACGGTGACGCCTCGGAGGTCGACGCCCATCTCCACGCTGTGCATGCGGGCGGCGGCCGCCATGTTCTGGTTGACGATCTCGTGCATGCCGGCGGCGGTGTCGATCATGGACAGACCGAGCTGGTCGGCGACGCGACCGACGGCGGCCTCCGCCAGCGAGCGGTCGAGCTGCATGTCGCCGCCGAGGAACGCGTCGGGATCGAGGAGGCCGAGCAGCACGTCGGTGTCGGTGACGGCCGGCTCGGTGCCGCCGCGTGCGTAGCTGGCGGGACCCGGTTCGGCGCCGGCCGACTCGGGGCCGACCTTGAGGAGACCGAACTGGTCGACGCGGCCGAGGCTGCCGCCTCCGGCGCCGATCTCGACCAGGTCGACCGACGGGACGGACACCGGGAACCCGGAGCCCTTCTTGAACCGATAGGCGCGGGCGACCTCGAAGGTGTTGGTGAGTTCGGGTTCGCCGTGATCGATGAGACACGCCTTGGCGGTGGTGCCGCCCATGTCGAAGCAGAGCAGGCGTTCTTCACCGAGACGGTTGGCGAACCAACTGCCCGCGAGGGCGCCGGCGGCCGGACCCGACTCGACGAGACGGATCGGGGCCTGCGCCGCGTCGTCGGCGGACACGACGCCGCCGTTCGACAGCATCATCAGCACCGAGCCGCCGAAGCCCTCGGACGACAGCCACTTCTGCAATTCGTCGAGGTACGGCCCGATGACCGGCATCGTGGCGGCGTTGCACGCGGTGGTGATCATGCGCGGGTACTCGCGGATCTGCGGTGAGATCTCGGCGGAGATGCACACCGGCACGCCGAGTTCGGCACGCAGGTGTTCGGCGACCTTGCGCTCGTTGGCGCGGTTGACATAGCTGTTGAGGAGACAGATCGCGACCGAGTCGACGTCGGCCTCGCGCAGCTCGTCGGTCAGGGCGGCGAGCGCCTCCGGCGTCGGATCGACGATGATCTCGCCCTCGGCGCTGACCCGCTCGTCGAGTTCGAACGTGCGATCGCGCGGGATCGGCGGCGCCGGGAACTCGATCTGGAGGTCGTACATGTCGTAGCGATGCTCGTCGCGGATGAGCAACGTGTCGCCGAACCCCTTCGTGGTGACGAGGCCGCTGCGCCCGAGCTTGCCCTCGATCAACGCGTTGGTGATCAGGGTGGTCGCGTGGACGATCGGCGCCGTGATCTCGTGGGGGCGGACGCCCGCCTTGTCGAGCAACTGCGTGACGCCGGTGCGGACCCCGTCGAGCGGGGCGCTCGGCGTGGTGAGCGTCTTGTCCACGACGATGCGGCCGCTGGCCGCGTCGAGCAGGACGACATCGGTGAACGTCCCGCCGATGTCGACGGCGAGTCGCCAGTCGGTCGTGGCCATCAGCCCTCCCTCAGGTCGTCGCGCGGTGGCGCGAACACGTCGAGAATCCAGCATTCGTCGAACTCGTCGTCGCCGATGAACACACTGTCACCGTGCCAGATCGAGCGGGGCGCGAGATAGGCCTCGTGTTCGTTGAGCACGACCCGGTCGGACGGCTCGTCGTCGCCGATCCGGAAGTCGAGCGCCCCGCGCACGATGATGCCGAGCTGCTCGTGGTCGTCGTGCTTGTGCAGGAACGAACCGGTGGCGCCGCCGGCGATCCGCCAGAAGCAGAGCTGCAGGTGTTCGCCGGTGATGACGCGTCGACGGAAGCCCGCCCGGTCGGTCTCGCGAAACTCGGTTTCGTCGAAGAAGTGGCAGTACTGGTCGGTCAGATTCATGATGCGTCCCCTCCGGTGGCATCGGCGAACACGCTGGCGGATCCGCCGTAGCGAGCGAGGTCCCCTGGCAGGTCGAGGGGAGCGACGATCGCGTCGTGTTCCTTCGACCCCCAGTTCTCGGGCGGGTTGAGCCACATCACCTCGAACTCGAGCCCGTCCGGATCACGGCAGTAGAGGCTCTTGTTCACGTGGTGGTCGGAGGCTCCCATGAGCGCCCCGGCCTCGGTCAGCCGCACGCGCATGTCGTCGAGTTCGTCGAGCGTCGCGACCTCCCACGCCAGGTGGTACATGCCCACCGTGCCGCGGCCGGCATCGGACGCTTGCGCCTCGTCGCCGATCGAGAAGAACGCGATGTCGTGATGGTTGTTCGAACCCGGCGCCCGCATGAACACGAACGGTCCGGGACCGTCGATGATCGTGCGGAATCCGAGCACGTCTTCGTAGAACGTGCGGTGGCGCTGCGCATCGCGGACGTACAGCACCGCGTGATTGAGCTGGCGAATGGTCACTTCATCCCCTTTGGACTGATGGTCAGACCATAATCGGCCACGGACCCGCCCGTCAACTTTCCGCCGCCTCGACCGGACCGGCCACCAGGTCGGCGAAACGCCGCCGCCATTCGACCGAGCAGCGGTCGGACTGGACGCTGACGAGATCGGTGCGACCGAGCGGCATCGTGCCGCTGACCTGCTCGAGCATCCGCTTGTCTTCGGCGCCGATCGCCCGATCGAACGCGATCGTCTCCTCGGGGTCGGCGCTGTGATCGTCGTTGCGCCACACCACGAAGGTGAACAGGGACGTCTCGTCGTCGACGGGGGTCGAACAGAGCAGCAGGATGTGGTGCAGACCGGTCTCGTACTCGATCGTGCTCCGCACGCTGAGCGGCAGGTGGAACCCGGTGCTCATCCGCCGGTGCACGACCGCCTCGTCGGTGCCGGTGGTGGCGGCCGCGAGATCGGGGTTGTTCGCGTCGACCTCGTAGGCGTAGCCGTACCAGCCGTGGTCGAGTTCGCCGAGTTCGATCCGGGGCACCCTGGCGGTCTGGCCGCCGCCGAACGTGCCGACGTGCACCCACGGGAAGTGGCTGATGTCGCAGAAGTTGTCGACCATGCGGGGCGCGGACACCTGCCACGACTGCATCCCACTGTTGATCCGACGGAACGCCGGGTCGTCCTCGTGGGCGATGACCGGGATCTCGGTGGTCGGTTCCTCGAGGCTCACCCAGACGAGGCCGTATCGCTCCTCGACCCATCGGGTCGCGAGGTGTGCGGCCGGCGGGACCGTGGCGTCCTCGCCCGACGAGGGCACGAGCACGCAACGTCCGGCCTCACCGAACGCCCACCCGTGGTAGGCGCACACCAGGCGGCCGTCGTCGACGGTGCCGATCGACAGCGGAGCCTCACGGTGCGGACACCGGTCGTGAGCGACGACCAGTTCGTCGACGCCCGCCCGCCAGACGACCAGATCCTCACCGAGGAGCCGGAATCCGAGGGGGCCGTCGCCGACATCGGCGGACTCGGCGACCGGATGCCAGGCGGATCGTACGGCTGCACTGTGGACGAAGGTCGTCATCTTCTCCCCGATCGATCGTGGGTGTGGAGCGCATGGAAGCGATCACCACTTGGTCTGACCATCTGACCATACTCCACGGTTCGTGTCACGTCGAATCACGCTTGAGCACGTCGATCGACCTCCGGCGGGCGTCGCTGGAGGGGTGGAGCAGTCGAGGTGACGCGTCAGCGCAGGTCGTCGACCATCGAGTGTTCGATGCCGTCGATGTGATGCGTCGTCGCCGCGGTGATGGCGTTGCCATCACCGCAGGCGAACGCCGCTGCGATGCTGCGATGGTCGGCGATCGCGCGAGCGACGATCCGCTCCACTTCCGGGCGGTTGTGCTCGTCGCTGAGCAACGCATCGAAGTCGTGCGACCGGAAGAGTTGGTCCAGCACCTTGCCGTACAGCTCGATCAGGAGCGGGTTGCCGCACTGCGCAGCGATCGTGGTGTGGAACTCCCGGTCGAGCTGACGGAAACCATCGAGTTCGAGGTCGTCCTCGAACCGGGTCATGATCGCCGCGACCGACGCGCGAGCAACGTCGTCGGCCCGCTCCGCCGCCATCGCGAAGATCGGAGCCTCCAACACCCGGCGGGTCTCGAACAACTCCTTGACGAAGGTCTTGCGGTGGTCGCCGCCGTCGACGGAGACGTCGGGCAGATGTTCGGCGACACAGGTGCGGTTGCCGCGACGCTCGATGACGCCGATCGACAGCAGGCCCTGGATCGCTTCGCGCACCGACGTGCGGGCGACCTCGAACTGGTCGCTGAGCTCGCGCTCGGACGGGATCCGCTCACCGGGTGACAACTCGCCCGTCGTGATGCGATGGAGCAGTTGCTCTCGGATCTGCGTGCTGACCGTGCGTCGCGACACCGGCTCGAACTTCAGCTGGTCGGTCAGGGTGCGCTCCTCATCTCGTCTGGGCCGATGGTCGGACCATGCACCCAGACAATACCCCACCTCGGACATCGCGGGCCGAGTTTCGCGGAGGGTGGCGTGGTCAGACCATCGGACCGTCGACTACAGTGCCCGCAGCGGGCAGCCGTTGCCCAACAGGACGGGAGGGACACCCATGGACACATCGACCGAGACACCGACGTACGACATCCACCCCAGCGAGCCCCGGTGGACGCACGTCGCACTGCGCGTCGACGACATCGACGCCACCATCGAGTTCTACACGTCGATGACGCCGCTCGAGCTGATCGACCGCCGCGAGGACGAGATGGGTTACGGCGCGTGGCTCGGCATGCCCGGTGCGACCAACAACCCGTTCATCCTCGTCGTCGCCCAGTTCTTCGAGGGCTGCGACCCGTTCGCCGATGCCCCGAAGGAAGTCCTCGCACCGTTCGCTCACTTCGGCATCGAGGTGCCCACGAAGGAGGCGGTCGACGAGATCGCCGCCAAGGCCGAGGCCGCCGGATGCCTCGGCATGCCGGCCACGACGATGCCGCCACCGATCGGCTACATCTGCATGGTCAAGGACCCCGACGGCAACACGCTCGAGTTCTCGTGGGACCAGGGCGTCTACGCCACGCTGCGCGAGCGCTACGGCCCGCCGCCCGCCGGCTGACCCTCGTCGCTCACTCCCCCGTCGCTCGCACCCCGAACGCATCGATCGCCACCAGTTCGTCCGCGACGACGGAGACGAGCATCGCCTCAATGTCGTACGCGACCACACGACCGCCGGCGATGAAGAGCAGGAAGCGACCGTCGGGGGTCCACGCGACCTGATCGACGTCCTGCGTCGGTCCGATGTCGTCGACGGCGCCGGTGACGAGGTCGACCACCCCGAGCGAGCGCTGCGTCGATGCCCGATCGTCCGGGTCGAGCACCTCGACCACCGCCGAGCGACCGCCTGGCGCGACCGACGAGCCGCCGACGAGGGCGTACCGCACCGGCCCGGTGTACTCGTCTGGCTCGATCGCGCGCCGCTCGCCCGTCGCCCGATCGACCACGATGCGGGCACAGACGAGTCGATCATCGCACTCCTCCACCAGCGCCAGCCCGGCGCTGATCGCCAGCAGACGGCCCGAGGTGATCGACGCCACGGCCGGGGCGACGACCCTCGCCGCGCCGGACTCGGGATCGGTGACGGCCCGCTGCGGCTCGACACCGAACCAACCGTCGGCGAGCTCCAGCAGGACACCCCCGGCCGGGTCGACTCCGGACGGAGCCACCGGCACCCCGGCGATCACCTCGTCGAACTCGCCCTGCACCGTGCGCCGCTGGACGATCACACCCGCTCGCAGGTCCGGCGCCGGAACGACCCACCACAGCGCACCGCCGTCGGCGACCCCGAGGATCTGGTCGGACGTGCCGGCCTCGACGGCTGCGGCACGGCCGTCGTCCCACACGATCGTGGACGACAGGTCGGCGTCGTTGCTCGGGAACAACGCCCACGTCGGACCGACGAGCAGTCGGGCCCGCCCGAAGGGTTGCGCAGTCACCCGCTGCGAGCGGAGGGTCACCGCACCGAGGTCGAGGTGGAACAGCTGTCGCCCGTTGCCGTAGGCGACGATCTCGATCGGCTGCCCGAGCAGTGCCGCCGGTACGTCGACGTCGGTCTCGATCATGGGCGGACGCGCCGGTTCGGTCGTGGCCGCCGGCGAGGCGGGCTGCGGTGCGCCGGTCGTCGCCGGCGCCGTCGTCGGCACCGGATCGATCGTCGCCACCGGGTCGCCGACCGCGATCGTCGAGGCGACGACGGGTGCAACGCTCGGCGAGGTATCGGGCCCGCTGCGGCCCAGCATCCAGCCGACACCGAGCGCGATGATCCCGACCACGACCGGCACCAACATCCCACGGGGTTCGGGGCCCACATCAGCCGGGGGCGAATCCGGCGACGACTCTCGATTCGGCGACGCGACACCATCGCTCGGGAGCAGTTCGATCTCGATGGGCTCCGGTCCGTCGGGGCTCGACATGGTCAGCGGGCGACGAACGGTCGGATATCGAGGGCGACCACCCGATCGAGATCGTCCGAGAACGGCACCGACTCGCCCGTCGACCGGTCGAACACCATGATCCGGCCGGCCTCCAGCCAGTAGAGGTGCCGACCGCCCGGACCCCACGCCGCATGCGGCTCGTTCTCGAAGCGACCGAGCTCCACGTACGAGCCGGTCGTCAGGTCGAGCACGCCCATCGCCGGCCCGCGGTCGCCGAACGTGACCACCACCAGCGCATCCTCGTCCGGGCTCAGGGGCGCCCCGAGGCTCCACCAGCCGAAGCCCCCGAACTCGATCCGCTCGACGCTGTCCGGGTCGAGCGCCAGCCGCTCACGGGTGCCCGACGCCCGATCGACCACGAAGTACCCGCAGTCGAGCCGGACGTCGCACTCGTGCACCACCGCGGTTCGTTCACCCAGCGCGAGGAGCATGCCGTCGGTCACTCGTTCGCGCGCATCGGGCCTCACGGCGTAGAAGCCGCCGGGCGCCTGCACGATGACGCCGCCCAGCGGATCGATCGCCTGCGGGTAGTACCCGTCGACGTCGATCACCGCTCCGGTCTCGATCCCGTCGAACGACACCTCGACCAAACCGGTCACCTGTCCCGTTCCTTGGTCGATCTCGGCTCGCCAGACGGTCGACGTGGACGTCAGCGGCGGCCACCAGCCTCCGAGGTCGACCGACGTCCGCGACCCGTCGTCGGCGATGAAGACGAAGCCACCGCGATCGTCGGGAACGATCACGCCGTCGGCACTCACCGTCACGAACGGTTGCCCGAACCCCGCACCGGTGCCGGTGCTGTGCGTCGCCCCGGTGATCGCATCGATCCGGACCAGCACGCCCGATCCGGTCATCGCGACGATCTCGATCTTCTCCCGGGCGACCCCGGGGTTGATCGCGACCGAGCCGGCGACCAGGTCGTCGACACCGATCGTGGTCGTGGTCGTTCGCACGGGTCGCGTCGTCGTCGGCGCCAGGACCGTCGGCGCTCGAGGCAGTGTGTCGCCGGTGCTCGCAGGGCGGGTGGTCGTCGTGGCCTCGTCGGTCGTCACCTCGTCGGTCGTCACCGCGCCGTCGCCGCCGGACGACTCGACCTCACCCGAACCGATCCGACCCAGCAGCACCCCGACGAGCAGGGCGATCATCGCTGCGACCGCGCCGACCGTCACGAGACGTCCCCGTTCGGTCCCGAGGAACCCCGGTTCAACCGGTACGCCCGTCTCGCCCGGGTCGGTGGCGTCACCCTCACCGCCGACCGGTACGGACCGCATGCGGCGGGCGCGGGCCGCCGCCCCCGCAGGGTCGTGCGAGGTCAGTTCGATCTCGATGCGCTCCGACTCGTGCCCCTCGTCCACCGTCCTCCATCAGACCACATCGTCGAACCGGGGCCGGCGCGGTACCGTGCCTCACATGGACCCACGCACGACGGCAGAGCAGTATCTGGCCGCGCTCTCGGCCGCCGACGTCGACGCGATCGTCGCGCTCGTCACCGAGGATTTCGTCAACGAACACACGAGCGAACTCGGCTCCGGGCTGAACGGCCGCGCCGCCTACGGCGAGCGATTGCCCGGTTTCCTCGCCCAGTTCGCCGCCCTCCAGTACGAGGTCGTCGAGACCATCGCCGAGGGCAACAGCGTCGCCGCCCGCTACCGGATGACCGCCAACTTCGACGGGCACCCGATCGACATCCCCGGCGTGATGCTGTTCGAGATCCGCGACGGTCTCATCGCACGCCGCACCGATGTCTGGGACAGCCTCACCTTCCTGCGCCAGACGGGAGCCGTCGAAGACCGCTAAGGTGGCCGACACAACCGACGGGGAGCTTGCGCCAGGCGGGCTGAGAGGGTGGTCCCACCACCGACCCGAGAACCTGATCCGGATAATGCCGGCGGAGGGAACGCATGAACGACATCGTCATCGTGGTCACCGGTGCTGCACCGCTGCCAGCCCGCGCCGTCGACGCCATCCCGTCCGGTGCGATCGTGCTCGCGGCGGACGGCGCCCTCGACCACGCGCTCGCCGCGGGCCTGGAGCCGGCCGCGCTCGTCGGCGACCTCGACTCGGTCTCCGCTGACGGTCTCGCCTGGGCCGAGGCCCACGCGACCGTCGAACGCCACTCACCCGACAAGAACCACACCGACACCGAACTCGCCCTCGCGACCGCGGCCGACCTGAACCCGCGACGCCTGATGCTGATCTCCGGCGGCGGCGACCGCCTCGACCACACGTTCGCGGCGATCGGGGCGCTCGGGGCGAGCTCCCTGACGAGCATCCCGGTGATCGACGGATGGTGGGGCGACCAGCGGATCGCCGTGCTCCACGGCCCGGGCCGGACCCGGATCGACACCGCACCCGGCACCCCGATCTCATTGCTGGCCCTGCACGGCACCTGCACGGGCGTCTCGGTCGACGGCGTTCGGTGGCCGCTCGACCGTGCGGATCTCGGCCCGCTCGTCGGGCTCGGCGTGAGCAACGAGGCGACCAACGACGCGGTCGGCGTCTCCGTCCTCGCCGGCGTCCTGACCATCTTCGTCAACCCCCACCCCACCACTCCCGTCAACCCCCACCACACCACTCCCACGGAGGCAACGTGAAACGCCCACTCCTACTCGCCGCGACCGCTGCGCTGGCCATCGGTGCCTGCAGCAGCGACGAACCCGACTCGCTGCGCCTGCTGACCTACGAATCGTTCCCCGACGACCCCGAGGGACCGATCGCGATCGCGCTCGACGAGTTCACCGAGGAGACCGGCATCGAGGTCGAGGTCGTGATCGCCGGCGACACCGGCACGATGGTCTCGGCCGCGGCGCTGACCGCCGGCAACCCCGAGGCCGACGTCATCTGGGGCATCGACAACACGTTCCTGTCGCGGGCGATCGAAGCCGACGTGTTCGAGCCCTACGAGGCCGAGGGGCTCGATGCGATCCCGAGCGACCTGACCGATCTCGTGCCCGACCACCACGCGACCCCGGTCGACTTCGGCGACGTGTGCCTCAACTACGACATCGGCGCACTCGATCGACTCGACCTCGCTCCACCGACATCGTTCGCCGACCTGCTGCTGCCCGAGTACGAGGGCAAACTCGTCGTCGAGAACCCCGGCACGTCGTCGCCCGGGCTCGCGTTCCTGCTCGCCACCATCGCCACGTACGGCGAGGACGGCTGGGAGGAGTACTGGCGAGGCCTGCGCGCCAACGACGTCAAGGTCGCGAACGGCTGGTCGGAGGCGTACTACGGCGACTTCACCCGCGCCGGCGGTGACCGTCCGCTGGTCGTGAGCTATGGCTCGAGCCCACCGTTCGAGGTGCTGTACGCCGAGGAGCCGCTCGACGAGGCCGCCAGCGGCGTGGTCGAGTCGACCTGCTTCCGTCAGGTCGAGTTCGCCGGGATCCTGCGCGGCACCGATGCACCGGAGAACGCCGGCAAGCTGATCGACTTCCTCATCAGCGAGCGGTTCCAGCGCGAGATCGCACTCAACCTGTTCGTGTTCCCGGCCAACGACGACGTCGAGCTCGAAACCGAGTTCGAGCTCTACGCGGCGATCCCCGACTCGTCGATCACGATCGACCCGAGCCTGATCGACGCCAACCGCACCGACTGGATCGAGCGCTGGAACGCCGCCGTCCTTCGCTGAACCGGCTCCCACGGCGGTTCGTCGACGCCGTCGGCCTCCCGCCGGCGGTGTTCCTCGCGGTCTTCTACCTCTGGCCGTTCGGGACACTGCTGGCGCGCGGCCTCGACGGCACGGCGCTGCGCGAGACCCTCGACCGGCCCGACACGTGGCGGGTGCTCTGGTTCACGACCTGGCAGGCGTGCGCGAGCACGGCACTCACGGTCGTGATCGGACTCGCGCCTGCGTGGGCCGTGTCACGGTTCGAGTTCCCGGGTCGGCGGGCACTCACGAGCACGCTGACCGCCGTCTTCGTGCTGCCGACCGTCGTGGTCGGCGCGGCGTTCGTGGCGCTGCTCCCCGACTCGCTCGATCGCAGCGTCTGGGCGATCCTCGGCGCGCACGTGGCGTTCAACCTCGCGGTCGTCGTCCGCACGGTCGGCGCAGCGTGGGAACGGATCCCCGTCGACCTCGAACACGCCGGAGCGACGCTGGGCGCGACCCGGCTCACCACGTTCCGAACGGTGACACTCCCGCTGCTCCGTTCGTCGATCGCCGCCGCCGCGGCGATCGTGTTCTTGTTCACGTTCACGTCGTTCGGCGTGATCCGGGTGCTCGGTACCGCGAACCGCACCACGATCGAGGTCGAGGTGTGGCGCCGGGCGACCCAGCTCGGCGACATCGGGGGTGCGGCGGTCCTGTCGATCATCCAGCTGGTGGCGCTGGGGATCATGGTGGCGTGGTCGTCCCGACAGCAGCGGCGACACACGCATCGGTTCGTCACGTCGCATGCCGATCGTCGCCGCCGCCCCGTCGGCCGAGAAAGGATCTCGGTCGCATCCGCCGTCGGCCTCACCGCCGCGATCGTCGTAGCCCCGCTCGTCGCGCTGGTCGAACGATCGATGCGGTTCGAGGGCGGCTACTCGCTCACGGCATGGCGTGCGCTCGGCAACAACGAGATCCGGCCGGGCCTCCGCCTCGGCATCGACCCGCTCGGCGCGCTCCAACGCTCCGCCACCACCGCGATCTGGGCGACGCTGTTCGCGCTCGTCATCGGAGCGACGGCGGTCGCCGCGATCAGCGCGCTCGGCCGGAGCGGACGGGTACTCGACGTCGGCCTGATGCTGCCGCTGGGCACGTCGGCGATCACGATCGGGTTCGGCATGCTCATCACGTTCGACACGCCACCGGTCGACTGGCGGGCCGAATGGTGGCTCGTCCCGGTCGGTCACGCCCTCGTCGCAGCGCCGTTCGTCGTCCGCACCGCGATGGCGGTCGTGCGCTCGATCCCGTCCGACCAGGCGGCGGCCGCGTCGACGCTGGGAGCGTCGCCGGTCCGGGCGTGGGCGCACACGACGCTCCCGGCCCTGCGTCGACCGTTCGCTGCCGCAGCTGGTTTCGCGGCCGCGATCTCGCTCGGGGAGTTCGGTGCCACCAGCTTCCTCGCCCGATCGGGCGGCGAGACGTTGCCGATCGCGATCGAGCGACTGCTCGGGCGGACCGGCAGCCTGTTCCAGGCGCAGGCGTTCGCGTTGTCGACGATCCTCGCGGCGGCCACGATCACGATCGTGATGCTCGTCGATCGGGGAGGTGACCGTGCTCACGGTTCGTGACGTCGCCGTGTCGTTCGACGGGACCGTCGTCCTCGACGGGGTCACGCTCGACGTGGCCGACGGCGAGACGGTCGCACTCCTCGGCCCCTCCGGGAGCGGCAAGAGCACACTCCTCCGCGTGGTCGCCGGCATCGTCCGACCCGACCGCGGTTCGGTGACGATCGACGGCACCGACGTCACCGAGGTGGCGACCCACCGTCGCGGCGTCGGGATGGTGTTCCAGGACGAGCAACTGTTCCCGCACCTCGACGTCGGCGCCAACGTGGCGTTCGGGCTCCGGATGGCGGGCGTCCCGAAGGCCGAACGCCGGGAGCGCGTCGCTCGGTTGCTCGGCCTCGTCGGTCTCGACGGGTTCGCCGGACGGTCGATCGAGCGCCTCTCGGGCGGCGAGGCCAAGCGCGTGGCGCTCGCTCGATCGCTCGCGCCGACGCCGGCCGTTCTGCTCCTCGACGAACCGCTGTCCGGACTCGACCAGGACCTGCGCATCCGGCTCGCCGGCGAGTTGGGTGCCGTGCTGCGCTCGACGCGCACGACCTCGATCTGGGTCACCCACGACGTCGAGGAGGCCGAACTCGTCGCCGACCGGGTCGTGCGGCTCGGCGATCTCTGACCGGCGACCGCTCGCTAACGTCGACACCATGACCCGGGCCGTCGAGATCGTCGAGATCGACACCGTCGACACCCACGACCTCCGGCGATCGTTGCTGCGCGACGGCACACTGACCGACCAGGTCGTGTTCGACGGCGACGACGACGACTCCACGTTCCATCTCGGCGCCACCGCCGACGGCACGCTCGTGGCGATCTCGACCTGGATGAACCGCCGCTACCCCGACCTGCCCGGACACCCCGGCCATCAGTTGCGTGGTATGGCGACCGCACCCGCCGCGCGCGGGACCGGGGTCAGCGACCGGTTGCTGGTCGCCGGCCTCGGACGGTGCGGCGACGTCGGGTCGACACTCGTCTGGGCTCGCGCCCGCGTGGCCGCGCTCTCGTTCTACGAGCGGCACGGATTCACGACCAAAGGCCACGAGTACGTCGACCTGACGACCGGCCTGCCCCACCACGACATCGTCACGTACCTCTGACGTTTCCCTTCTCCCGGTCTCGCTCCCCTCACTCGGTCCGTGACGGATCAAACAGCCTCAGCGGAGGGATCGGCGTACGCACCCGAGTTGCGACGCCGAGCCGACGACCTCATCTCACTGGCGACGGCCATCGAGCGGTCGCTCGTCATGACCCTGGCCGAGGTCGAGCCGGATTCGCTCGCTCCCGGTGCGGAGGGCCGGCTGTGCCGCACGCTGCTCGACCGCAACCTGCACCAGTTGCACCGGGCGGCCGACGATCTCCGCTCCACGGCGTTCCGGTTCCGGACGCGCGCCGACGAGTTCGACGCCGCGTTCGAGGCGGCGGCGTGATGAACCGGGCAGCCCCGAGAACCCGTGTTCAGGTCGAGGATGCCGTCGCCGACCTGGCGACGTTGCACAGCGACGACCCGGCCGCGCGTCATGCGGTCCATGCGATCAAGCTCACGAGGCTGACGCTCGAATCGTTCTGGCTCGACCGTCGGTGGTTGAGCCCCGACGGTCAGGGCCCCGCCGAAGCGGTCGCGTCCGATGTCGACGACCTCGGCCCCGCGGCGTCGCCGGTTCCGCGTCCGCGGTAGCCGGCCGGTTCGCGACGTCGTTCGACTTCGGACACGCCTCCCTGGCTCGCTGCCCGGTCACCCGGTCACCCGGTCGTCCGTCACCGGTCGTGCGGTCATGGGTTACCGTCACCGGCATGACCACTGCGCTGCGCTTTCAGGTGCTGACCTTGCCGGGCCGACCGTGGGACGACTACCGGGCGCAGGTCCTCGACGTCGAGGAACTCGGCTTCGATCTGGTCGCCGTCCCCGATCACTTCTGCGACTGGGCGAACCCGCCGGCGTTCTGGATGGAGTGCTGGGCCCTGATGGCTGCGCTCGCGGTCGAGACGACGTCGATCCGGCTGAGCACGAACGTGTCGCAGATCCCGCTCCGCCATCCCGGCGTCCTCGCGCATCAGGCGGTCACGGTCGACCAGATCTCGGGAGGCCGTGTCGAGCTCGGCCTCGGCACCGGCCTGACCATCGACCCGAGCGCCGAGATGATCGGCTTGCCGAACTGGTCCAATGCCGAGCGCGTCGGCCGATTCGCCGAGTACATCGAGTTGCTGAGCCTGCTGCTCTCTCAGGAAACCACCACCTACGAGGGTGACTACTACTCCGCGGACGACGCGGTCATGAACCCGTCGTCGAAGCAACGACCTCGTCTGCCGGTCGTCGCCGCGGCGCTCGGCCCGCTGATGATGCGTCACGCCGCGCGTTTCGCCGATGGCTGGAACACGATGAGCTTCTCACCCGACTTCGATGCCCAGATCGACGAGCTCGTCGAACGGGCCGGGCGGATGAACGACCTGTGCGACGAGATCGGGCGCGACCGGTCGACGCTCCGGCGCGGCGTCAACCTGTTCGATGCAGAGGCCCGCGCGGCAGGCGGCAGGATCCGGTACTACGACGACGACGAAATCTTCGTCCGACTCGTGTCCAGCTGTCGGGAAGCCGGGTACACGGACATCGGGCTCTACTACCCGAGCGATCGATCTCAACTCGAGTCGTTCCGACGCATCGCACGGCAGGTCATCCCCGAGATCCGGACGACGACAACCGGTCCGCCGTGAGTGCGGCCGGGGTGAGACCGACCGCGGTGAGCAACTCCGGGAGGGCACGGCCCGACGCGAGGGCCGCCGTCGCGATACCCGCGGCCGGCGACGTCTCGATGCCGTAGCCGCCCTGGCCGCCGCACCACACGAAGGTCGGATCGCCGGCGTCCGGCCCGATGACGAGGTCACCGTCGGGTGAGAACGTCCGCAGACCGGCCCAGCTCTGTCGAACGGAACGCAGACCGAGCGTCGTCGCCGCGTTGATCCGGTCGATCGCGATGGCGACGTCGATCTCTTCGGGTCGGGCGTCGGTCGGTGCGCTCGGGGTTTCGTCGGCGGGCGAGTACATGACCGTGTCGCCGCGCTCGGCACCGAAGTAGAAGTTCATGGTGGCGTGAGCGACGAAGTGGTCGCCCGGGTCGGCGTCGGCGGCGAACGGGCTCACCGCCATCGTCCGGCGCTTCGGCCGGAAACCGAGCGGGGCGACGCCGGCCAGTGTCGCCACGTGGTCGACCCATGCCCCGGCAGCGTTGACGATCATGCCCGCCGAGAAGCGACCGGCGTTCGTTCGCACGGTCCACCCCGAGGCCGTCCGATCCAGGCCGACCACCCGATGATCGACCCGCAGTCGTCCGCCGTGCCGAATCAGCGCGGCGCGGAACGCCGCCACCGTGGCAGCGACGTCGATGTCGAGGGCGTCCGGGTCGACGGCGCCGGCGACCACCCAGTCGTCCCGGAGCGCCGGGCAACGCTCGCGGCACGCCGATGCACCGATCAGGTCGACCCGGCCGCCTGCCCGGCCCAGGGCATCCGCCATCGCGGCCAGACGAGCGTGGTGTGCCTCGTCGGCGACATACATCACGGACCGCGGCGTCACCAGCGGCGTGCCGGACCACCCGTCGCCGGCCGAATCGAAGAACTCCGCGCTCGCAGCGGCCAACCTGCGGACGGTCGCCGGGCCATAGGTCGGCAGGAACAGCGCGGCGGATCGTCCGGTCGCATGCTGGGCCGGCGTGGCCTCCATGTCGACCACGACGACCGAGGCCTCGGCACTCATCGCCGAGGCCGCCGACAGACCGGCGATGCCGGCGCCGATCACGACGACGTCGGCCGTTTCCACGGCCGTCACATCGCGATGCGCCCGGACGTCACGGCAACCGACCGTGGACTCGCATCTGCGCCTCGAAGTGTTCGGCGGCCGACTCGCGCCGGATCTGCTCGAGCTGGCACGAGGTCTCGCCGAGAACCGGCTCGGGGATGAGCCGGAGTGGAAGCCCGGTCGACTGAGCGAGTATCTGCTGCCGGCACGCCCGCTCGAGGTAGTACAGGTCGTCGAACGCGACCGCGACGGATTCGCCGCCGATCGTGACGCCGTGATGGTCGAGGAACATCACGTCGACCGACGGGTCGGCCCGTTGGGCGTCGGCGAGCCGATCACCCTCGGCGCGGTCGAGCGCGATGCCACGGAACGCGACGTGGGTCATCCGCCGATGGAACCGGACGGCCGTCTGGTGGGCCATCTCGAGTCGTCCACCCTCGACCATCGTCAACGCCGTCGCGTGCGGCATGTGGACGTGCAGGATCACACGATGACGTCGATTGGCGCGGTGCCCCGCCACGTGGATGTGCAATGCGGTCGCCTCCACCGAGCCTCGACCTTCGACCACGTTGCCGTCGCCGTCGATCAGGAGCAGATCGTCCGGGCCGATCTCCGACCAGTGGAGTCCGAGCGGGTTGATCAGGAACTGCTCGTCGTCGATCGGGCTGACGGCGGAGAAGTGATTGCAGATCCCCTCCGAGAAGCCGAAACGGTCGGCGAGCCGGAACGCTCCGGCCAGTTCGTGACGCAGCCGGCCGACGGATGCCGACGCGTGTGGTGCGCTCATCCCATCGCCGCCAGCACTCGCCGATGACCGGTGAACGGCTTGCGGCCGTGCATCGCGAGCACGTTGTCGATCACCAACACATCGCCGGCGTGCCACGGGAACACCACCTCGCACGATTGCGACACCGCTCGGACGTGGAGCAGGTCGGCGACGTCGATCTCGGTGCCGTCGCCGAAGGTCACGTGGTTGCCGAGCGTGTCGACGCCCGCCGTCAGGGGATCGACCCGGGCATCACCGGCACCGCCGAACGACACCTTCACACCGTCGATCTCGCGATGCCACTGATCGGCCTGGTTGTGCCAGCAGTCCTCACCCGTGACCGCATGCTCGACGACAGCTGGGTGCGTGGCCGCCGTGCGGAGTCCGGAGGTGGTCCACTCGAACTGCATCCCGGCCTCGCACAGGTACGTCTCGGCATCGGCACGGTCGGACGTCTCGAACGTCTCCTGCCATGACTTGCCGACGCCAGGTTCGTCGTCGGCGTCCCACAGGTGCTGCAGATAGGTGACGCCTCGTCGCTCGAACCGGTCGCGCACGGTCGGATCCAATCGTCGGAGGATCTCGCGGCCGTCAGCGAGGTGGGTCTCGCCACCCGTCTCCGCCGGAACCTCGCAGTAGAAGAAGAGCCGATCCGGCGACCATCCGGCATAGGAAAGCTCGTTGTGGAGGAACACCTCGAGGTGAGCCGGGTACTCCGTCGACGTGTACACCTGGTCCGCCACACCGGCGCGCGGCGAGTCACCGCCGACGTAGTTGCGCAGCTGCGGGCAGATCGCCGCGCACACCGCTCGGAAGACATCGGCAGATCGGACCTCGGCACCGCTGATCAAGACCGCACCGGAGCGGTGCAGATCGGACTCGATCACCTCGCGGTGTCGCGTCGCCCATCCCACCGGATCGGACCGGTCTGCATCGCCGATCTCGGCGACGACGGGGAGCGAACGGTGGGTATCCATGGGTGGTGAGATCACCGACACCTCCTTCGACGCGGACAGTACCAATCCGTCGGCCACTGATTCGAGTCGACCACGTCGGCGGGCACGACCTGACCACCGCGGGTCGTCGCGTCAGAACAGTCCGGCGGGATCCAGCCCCGGCACCTCGACACGCCCCATCAACCACGCCAGGCGCGTCGGCGGATCGAGCGCGAGCGCTGCGTCGGGCAGCGTCGTCATGCCCATCGGCTTGCGGGACGTCCAGAGCATTTCCATGAGTCGGAGGTCGCGGCGGACGTAGTCGGCCGGCATGTCGGCGAACTCGTCACCGAATCCGAGGTCGACCCGATGCACCTCGACTTCGCGCTGACGCAGCAACGGCACCTGGGCGGTCGGGCGCTCGCCCGGCAGCATGTGCACCGTGCCCGTCCAATCGGCTCGACCGGCGATCGCCGCCGCCACGGCCCGGCTCCGGGAGACCACGTCGTCGACGAGTTCGCTCCAGCCGCGGCTCGCTCCGGCCTCGATGTCGGCGTTGCGCCCGTCGAGCCCGTGCGGGTACTGGTGCAACCCGGAGAACATCGAGAGCACCCCGTCGGCGTTGCGGGCGATGTGGGTCATGACGTGGCCGACGCTCCACCCGGGCAGCCGCGACGGCGACGACGGGTCGACCTCCGGCATCGTCTGCAACCAGTCGACCAGGGACTGCTCGGACGTCACACCCGAGGTGATGGCGGCGGAACTCGGCGCTGGCGTGTTGGCGTCGGACACCGACCGGACGTTAGTCCGACGACAAACGGGCACCGACCGGCAGCACTTCGCGCTCCGTCGTGGCAGGCTGGTCGCATGCAACCGACGATGCAGCTGGGGATGATCGGACTCGGACGGATGGGCGCCAACATGGTCCGCCGGGTCATGGCCGACGGCCACGAGTGCGTGGTCTACGACCGGAACGCCCAACCGGTCGACGAACTCGCCGCCGAAGGTGCCACGCCGGCCCACTCGATGGCCGAGCTCGTCGCCGCGATGGAACGACCGCGCCACATCTGGGTGATGATCCCGGCCGCGTTCGTCGGCGCCACCGTCGACGAACTCGCACCGCTGCTCGACGAGGGCGACACGATCATCGACGGCGGCAACTCGCTGTATCGCGACGACGTCGACCGCAGCGAACCGCTGCTCGCCGAACGCGGGATCCACTACCTCGACGTCGGCACGAGCGGCGGGGTCCACGGCCTCGAGCGCGGCTACTGCCTGATGATCGGCGGCGACCGCGAGGCGGTCGAGGAGCTCGAGCCCATCTTCACCTCGCTCGCCCCGGGCGTCGAGGCCGCCGAACGCACACCTGGGCGCGCCGGCGATCCGACCCCGGAAGAACAGGGCTGGCTCCACTGCGGCCCGTCCGGTGCCGGACACTTCGTGAAGATGGTCCACAACGGCATCGAGTACGGGCTGATGGCCGCCTACGCCGAGGGCATCAACGTGCTGTCCAAGGCGAACATCGGCGCGGTCGACCACGCCGCCGATGCCGAGACCGCCCCGCTCAACGACGCGAAGTACTACCGGTACGACATCGATCTCGGCGCGGTCACCGAGGTGTGGCGTCGCGGTTCGGTCGTCACCAGCTGGCTGCTCGATCTCACCGCCGAGGCCCTGCTCACCGACCCGGCGCTCGATGAGTACTCCGGCCACGTCGGCGACTCGGGCGAGGGTCGCTGGACGATCAATGCGGCCATCGACGAAGGGGTGCCCGCTCCGGTCCTCTCGGCGGCGTTGTACCAGCGATTCAGTTCGCGGGGACGGTCGAACACGGGCGACAAGGTGCTGTCGGCGATGCGGGCCGGTTTCGGCGGCCACCACGAGCGGAAGAACACGAGCCGATGATCGACTCGTCACAACCCCGCGCCGACGCACTGGTCCTGTTCGGCGCCACCGGCGACCTCGCCAAGCGCAAGCTGTTCCCGGCGCTGTATCACCTCGAGCAGGACGGCGCGCTCGACATCCCGGTCATCGGCGTCGCCCGGAGCGACTGGACCGACGACTCGTTCCGTCAGCACGCTCGCGACGCCATCATCGCCGCCGAGCCGCACGCCGACGCCGTCGCGCTCGACCCGCTGTGCAAACGGCTCGACCTGATCCAGGGCGACTACGCCGAGCAGGCGACCTGGGACGAGTTGCGGGCGACGCTCGATCGCCACCAGTCGTGCAACGCCGTCTACTACATGGCGATCCCACCGTCGATGTTCCCCGAGGTCGCCAACCGGCTCGCATCGGTCGACCTCAACCAGCGTGGTCGGATCGTCGTCGAGAAGCCGTTCGGTCGCGACCTCGAGAGCGCGCAGCAGCTCAACGAGACGCTGGCCGAGGTGTTCCCGGAAGAGCGCATCTTCCGGATCGATCACTACCTCGGCAAGGAGAGCGTCGAGGACCTGCTCGTGTTCCGGTTCTCCAACACCCTGCTCGAACCGGTGTGGAACCGCCGGTACGTGCGCAGCGTGCAGATCACGATGTCGGAGACGATCGGGGTCGAGGGCCGCGGGTCGTTCTACGACGGCGTCGGCGCGATCCGTGACGTGTTGCAGAACCACCTGCTGCAGGTCGTCGCCCTGCTGGCGATGGAGCCACCTGCCGGGTCCGACGCACAGTTCCTGCAAGACGAGAAGGCCAAGGTCATGGCGGCGATGCGCGCCATCGAACCGAGCGACCTCGTGCGCGGCCAGTACGTCGGGTATCGCGACGAGCCCGGCGTCGAGGAGGGGTCGTCGGTCGAGACCTTCGCCGCCGCGAAGCTCGTGATCGACTCCTGGCGCTGGGCCGGCGTGCCGTGGTACGTCCGGGTCGGCAAGGGACTGACCGCAGCTGCGACCGAAGCCGTGATCGAGTTCCACACGCCCCCACGCCTCCTGTTCGACGAGGCCGGTGGGCCGCCTCCGGGCCGCAACCTCGTGCGTTTCCGGTTGGGCAAGCAGGACGGCGTCACGTTCGCGCTCCAGGCCAAGACGCCGGGCCCGCACCTCGACAGCCAGGAGGTCGACATCTCGGTCGACTTCGCCGCCGCGCTCGGCGAGCGCTCGGCCGCCTACGAACGATTGCTCGGCGATGCGATCGCCGGGTCACCGAGGCGGTTCGCCCGCCAGGACGTCGTGGAGCAGACGTGGCGGATCGTGCAGCCGGTCATCGACGAACCCGGTCCGGTGCACCCGTACTTCCGCGGGTCGTGGGGCCCGTCCGAGGCAGAACGTCTCCTCGGCGACGGCGATCACTGGTACGCACCCAGCAGCTGACGCCACCGGCGAATTTCTCGCCGAGCGAGCTTGACTTCAAGTTCGGTTGAAGTCGTACGTTCGACCTCATGCACCCCACCGATCTCATCCACATCAGCGAACGACATCTCCGCGACCTCCGCGACGACGCCGACCACCGGCGCCTCGCCCGCCTGGCCCGTCGTACGGGCCGCGACTCCGACCGCTGAAACCGGGAACCTCGCCGCCGCCCGCGAGCGCGACACTGCGGTGATGGTCTTCGGTGACCGCGTCGCAGCGGCGAACTCGGGTGCGCCGGCCGCTTGGATCCGAAGCGCGTGCCGAGGTGCCGAGTTCACCGTCGGTGCACTCGTCCCGAACGCCTACCCGTCGGTGCTGCGAGTACAGGCACCCCCGGGCAGCGACCGGTTCTGGTCGTCGTATCGCGAGCTGTTCGCCACGATCGCATCGGTCGGCGAACGTCACACGTCGAGTCCCGACCGTGCGTGGTTCGCGATCTGGGAGGGCCACGGCTTCGACAGCAGCACACGACACATCGCCCATCCGGGGCCGCTCGACGACGAGGCCCGGCTGCAGCTCGAGCAGGAGCGGGCGCGGTTGCGCGCGAAGGACGATCGCCGGAACTCGTCGATCCGGGCCGAGCTGACCACCGTGCCTCGGTTCACGATGCCGTATCGCACCTACCACCTCGTGACCGGACCGGTGTCGGCGGTGACGCACCTGCGCAATCCCGCCGAACCCGACGCCTGGCAACGACCCGAACTCTTCTGGCCCGACGACCGGCGTTGGTTCGTCGCCACCGACGTCGATTTCTGGTCGCTGTACGTCGGGGGTGAGCACGAGTTCATCTCCGACCTGGTCGGCGCGGTGGCGACGCCGTCGGAGGTCGTCACCCTCGATCTCGCCCTCGAACCCGAGGACTGACGGTCCGGCATCGCCCGCGCCCGTGCGTCACGCTACGATCTCATTCTTCGGGTTCAAGCTCCCGAATAATGAGACATCATGTGGATACCGATCACGCTCGCCGCAGCGACCTTCCAGATCCTGCGCACCTCCCGACAGCACGAGTTGCGTGCCGTGCTGTCGACCGCCGCCGCCGGGTTCGTGCGCTATGCCTACGGCGCACCGCTGGCGGTGCTGGCCAGCCTCGTGGCGTTCGGCGCACTGGGTCGCGACGTGCCCGACGTCTCCACACGTTTCTGGCCGATCGTCGCCGCAGCCGCCGTGTCGCAGATCGTCGGCACGGTCGCGCTGCTCCGGTCGTTCAAGTTGCGCGACTTCGCCGTCGGCACGGTCTATTCCAAGTCGGAGGTGCTGATCGTCGCCGCGCTCGCGACGCTCGGGCTGGGCACGCCGCTCGAGCCGGCCGGATGGGTCGGTGCGGTGCTCGTCACGGCCGGTGTGGCGTGGCTGGCGTCGAAGGGGTCGCTGATCTCGCTGGTCAAGCGCGCAGGTGACCCGGCGGCGGTGATGGGGCTCGTCGCAGCGGCCGGATTCGCCGGTGCAGCGATCGGCATCCGCGCCGCATCGCGCGATCTCACCGGCGCCCCGTCGTTCGACCGGGCACTGTTCACACTCACGATCCTGCTCCTGGTCCAGACGGCGGCGAACCTCATCTGGTTCGCCGCCACCGACCCCACCCAGATCACCGCCACGATTCGGGCGTGGCGACCGGCGCGTTGGGTCGGCGTGTTCAGCCTGCTCGGTTCGATCGGCTGGGCATGGGCGTTCACGCTCGAGAGCGCCGCCAAGGTGCGCACGCTCGGCCAGGTCGAACTGATCATCGCGTTCGCGATCGCGCACGTGACACTCGGTGAACGGCACACCAGGGCCGACTACTTCGCGAGCGCGACGGTGCTCGCCGGGGTCGTGGTCGTGACCGTGCTGGGCTAGACGATCAAGGCCCGTACGCCGAGCGCGGCGAGGAAGAAGAACACGAACACCCCGATGCCGGCGGCCGGCCCGTACTTCTGATAGAGCCACACGGTGACCGACCAGCGAGGTTCGTACTCGGGGTCGTGCTGCTTGCGGAGCCAACCGCTGAGCGCCATGCACGGGCAACCGAGCAAGGCGATCTGGATGACGATCACGGCGGTGACGACCGTGATGAAGACCGGACCCTCCCACGCCGTCGCACCCAACACCACGAGACCGATGACCAGCGGCATGTGCAGGATGTCGACGAATGCCGCCATGTACGTGTAGCGCTCGGTGTTCTTCGGCCGGGTGCGGCGATGATCCGGAGCGGTCTCGGTCACGCCGAACAGGCTACGTCGAAGAAATCTGCAACCCGTCTGCATCCGGATCCACGACTCGCTCCGTAGGACCTTTCGAGCACCCCTGCTCCACCAGAAAGGACCCACTCCCATGAAGCGAGTACTCGCAGGCATTGCAGCCGTTGCGGCCGTCGCACTGAGCGGCGGCACCGTCGCCGCCCAGGATGCAGCCACCGTCACCCTCCTCCACGGCATCCCCGGTGCCACCGTCGACGTCGCCGTCGGCGGCGAAGTCCTCCTGCCCGGCTTCGAGCCCGGCACGACCCAGGACCTCTCCGCATTCGCCGGCCAGACGCTCACCGACGTCGAGGTCCGCCTCGCCGGTACCGAGGACATCGTCATCGGCCCGCTCGCCGAGCTCGCGGTCCCCGCCTCGGGCAACTGGACCGTGATGGCTCACCTCGATGCCGAGGGCACGCCGGCGATCGCCGCCTTCGAGAACAACACGGCACCGACCGCCGACGGCGAAGGTCGTCTGACCGTCCGCCACACCGCTGCGGCCCCGGCCGTCGACCTCGTCGTGGGCGATGCCCGTCCGATCGAGGGTGCCGAGAACGGCGCGAGCGCCGAGCTGGCACTGCCCGCCGGCGAGATCGCCGGCGCACAGATCGCCCCGGCCGGTGGTGACCCGATCGCCGACGTCCCGACCGTGAACCTCGCGGCCGGTTCGAACCTGATCGTCTACGCCGTCGGCTCGCTCGCCGACGAGACCTTCACCTTCTACACCCAGGAGATCGAGGTCGGCACCGAGGCCGCCGCCGACGACAGCGACGGCACCCCCGCCCCGACCGAGGTCAACACCGGTACGCCGATCGGCAACTCCGTCAACCTGTCGCTGCTCGCCGCAGCGGCCGGCATGCTGGCGCTCGCCGGCGGCGCTCTGACGCTGCGCACGGTCAAGCAGCGCTGATCAGCCCGACCCGCCGATCTACCCTTCCCCACCATGAGCAACGCCCGACCTGATCGCCCCCGTGCGACGGGTCGGGCGTTGCTCGTCGTCTCCGGCCTGCTCGCCCTCGGCGCCGTCGTCCTCGGCGCCGCTGCAGTCTGGCCCTCGTCCGACGAACAGGTCGTCCTCGACGTCACCCCCGCCACGGCGGCCACGACCCCCGCGACGGTGCCGCTGCTGTCTACACCTTCCTCGGTTCCCGCGACGACAGCGGCGCCTCAGGGTGTGCCCTCCGATGTCGGCGCCGCCCCTGCCGACGCCGCCCCGACCTCGCCGGCCACGAGCACCCCGGCGCTCTCTCCGCTCGCCGACCTCCTCGGCGTGCCCGGGTCGGCGATCCCGCCGGCGATCGAGCCGCGGATGCAGCCCCGCTCGATCACGATCGACGACATCGAACTCTGGGGCCCGGTCCGCCCGGTCGGCCTCGAAGACGACGGGCAGCTCGAAGTCCCCGACGAGACCGAGATCGGCTGGTATCGGTACGGGTCGAGCCCCGGCCGGGCCGGCGCCACCGTGCTCGCCGCCCACGTCTCGTGGAACGACACGATCGGTCCCTTCTTCGAGCTCGGTTCGCTCGAACCCGGCGCCCGCGTGGAGGTCCGGCTCGAGGACGACACCGTCCGCACCTACGAGGTCGTCGAGCGGACGATGTACGACAAGGACTCGCTCCCGCGGGAGCGGATCTGGCGGACGACCGGCGACGAGACGCTCGTGCTGATCACGTGTGGCGGCTCGTTCAACCCCGAGATCCGCCGCTACCGCCAGAACATCGTCGTGTACGCGGTCCCGGTCGCCTGACGGCGAACGGCCTCACGACGTGAACGAATCCCGGCGGGGGATGACGACGATCGTGCCGTCCGGTTCGCGGTGCACGCTCACCCGCACCCCGTAGAACTCGGCCAGCGTCTCGGCTCGCAGCACCGTGCCCGGCTCACCGGTGGCGACGACGACGCCCTCGTGCATGAGCGCCAGGCGATCGCTGTAGAGCCCGGCGAGCGTGAGATCGTGCATCGCCGAGATGACCGTGAGCCCGTGATCGTTGCGCAGCCGGGCGACGAGTTCGAGCGCTTGCTGCTGGTGGCCGATGTCGAGTGCGCTGGTCGGTTCGTCGAGCAGCAGGATCGGTGCCTCGGTCGCCAACGCTCGGGCGATGACGAGTCGCTGACGCTCACCGCCGCTGAGATGGGCGAGTCGTCGGTTCGCGAACGGGCCGAGCTCGAGCCGGTCGAGCACGTCGGCGACCATCGCGCGGTCCTGTTTGCTCTCGCTGCCGAAGTACCCGACGTACGGCGCCCGGCCGAGCAGCGCGTACTCGAAGCCGGTCATGTCGGCGGGCATCAGCGGATCCTGTGGCACGTAGGCGACGAGTGCCGCTCGCCTCGCCCGCGAGCGCAGCGACATCGACGACCCGTCGACGATCACGTCACCCGACGACGGAACCACACCGACGACCGCCTTCAGCAGCGACGACTTGCCGGCACCGTTGGGCCCGATCAGACCGAGCCACTCCCCCGATCGCACGGTGTCGGTGAACCCGCGCACGACGTCGAGCTTGCCGTATCGCACGCTCACGTCGCTGAACTCGATGGAGCTCATCGTGCGATCTCCCTCGTCCGGAGCAGCACGATGAAGAACGGCGCTCCGATGAAGGCGGTCACGACGCCGATCGGGAGTTCGGCCGGCGCAGTGAGCGTCCGGCCGGGGATGTCGGCGAGGATCAGGAAGATCGCTCCGAACGCAATCGTCAACGGCAGGAGCCGTCGGTAGCTGGCACCGGCGAGCAGCCGGACGATGTGTGGTACGACGAGGCCGACGAACCCGATCAGACCGCTCACCGCGACGACGGCGGCGGTGCCGAGCGTGGCGGCGATCACGACGACGAGGCGGACGCGGGTGACCGGCACACCGAGCGTGACGGCTTCGTCGTCGCCGACACGCAGCAGGTCGAGATGGCGCCGGTGGAAGAGCAACACACCGCAACTCACCAGCACGTAGGGGAACACCAGCCGGACATCGCTCCACGAAGCGGTCGAGAGCCGACCGAGGATCCAGTTGTAGACCTCGCGCACGACATCGGAGTTGCGCTGGAGCACGAAGGTCTGGATCGCAGTCAGCAGCGAGACCATCGCGACACCGGCGAGCACCAGGGTCGACGTACCGCGCAGCCCCCCGAACGAGGCGCCGACGAGGTAGGTCAACGCCACCGATCCGAGTGCGAACACGAACGCCACCGCGGGCACCGGGTCGACGATCCACGAGGCGCCGACGTCGCCCCAGATCGCGATCATGAGGGTCGCACCCAGCCCTGCACCCGCCGCTGCGCCGAGCAGGTACGGGTCGACGAGCGGATTCCGGAACACACCCTGGTAGCTCGCCCCGCCGACCGACAACATCGCCCCGACGAGACCGGCGAGCACGACGCGCGGCATGCGGATGTTCCAGATGATCGACCACTCGAGGTCGCTGACGCCACTGTCGATCGAGATCAGCGGCAGGTGGTCGAGCAGTGCCAGCGGCACACGCCACCAGACCGGGCCCGCCGGTCCGATCATCGCACCGAGCAGCACCGCGAGGACGACGCCGATCGTGGCCGCGGGAAACCAGCCGATCGACGTCCGGCTGCGGTGCTGCTCGGTGGACACGACGGTCAGCCGGCCGTCACGGAGTCGGCGACGACGGCGACACCCTCGCCGGCAGCCCGGAGGTGGTCGACGATGCGCGGCCCCCAGCGGGAGGCGATGTCGTCGTCCATCTCGATCACGCCACCACCGGTCACGGCGTCGAGCGAACCCCAGCCGGGCCGGGCCGCGAGCGTCTCGGCGGTCTCACCGCAATACTTCGTACACGCCAGGAAGATCAGGTCGGGGTTCTCGTCGATGATGTACTCGGCGTTGAGCTGCGGGTACGGGTTGCCCTCCCCCACGGCATCGGCGATGTTGACCAGCCCGATCTCCGCGTAGACGGCCCCGATGAACGTGTCGCTCGTGACGGAGAAGAACGTCGCGTCGAGTTCGTGGTAGTAGGTCAGCGGAGTCTCGAGCTCCGGCAAGCCGGCCTTGACCTCGGCGACATCCTGCTGCATCTCGGCGACCAGTTGTGCGGCCTCGGCCACATGCCCGGTGGCGGCACCGAGCTGCTCGATCTGCGTGTAGACGTCGTCGAACGACGAGGCTGCCGGACCTTCCCACCGGGGGATCTCTAGCGTGTCGAGCTGATCGAGCAGCGCCGGGTTCGTGCCGTCGGTGACGACCAGGTCGGGCTCCAGCCCGGCGATCGCCTCGACGTTCGGCTCGAAGCCGGACAGACCGGACATCTTCTCGGCGGCCTCGGCCGGGAAGTTCGAGAAGTCGTCGACGGCCAGCACCTGGTCGCCCGCCCCGATCGCATAGAGCATCTCGGTCGCCGTCGGCGAGAGCGAGATGATCGCCTGCGGCGTGGAGCTCTCGTCCGGCTCGGTCGTCGTGGGCTCGGTGGTGGTGGGCTCGGTCGTCGCCGGCGCCGTGGTGTCGGGCTCGGTGGTCGCCGGCGTCTCGGGCTCGGTCGTGGTTGGCGCCGCCCCGTCGGACTGTTCCACCGACTCGACGGCCGAGCCGTCGGAGCCGGCGGTTCCGTCGTCGCCACAGGCGGCGAGCACGAGTGCCAGGCCGGCGATCCCGGCCAGGGTCTTGATCTTCATGGGTTTCCTCCACATCGGGAGGACAAGTGGGTCAGAGACCGGCGGACCGATCTGCGAACCGCCCTTGCCTCGAGGGTCTAGGTTTCGCGCACCGAAGGGTCGACCGGGCTCGTCCGAATCGTGTTCGGAACCACCGTTGCGGGACAGCGCCGGGATCTCACCGGACTTCGCACCGACTGTGCGGATCGGACGATACACCTTCGAGCGCGACATCGTCGCGTCCAATAGGCTCGCCGCCCTGATGGCTGACGAACCGACCGCAACGACCGACGCACTCGAAGACGACCCACGACCCGACGGCCTCCGATCGGCCACGTCGCTGGTGTTGGTGAACACCGGCAACGGCAAGGGCAAGAGTTCGTCGGCGTTCGGCATGATGCTGCGCGCCGTGGCCGTCGACTGGCCCGTCGCGGTCATCCAGTTCGTGAAGAGCGGCAACTGGAAGGTCGGCGAGGAGAAGATGGGTCGGCAGCTCGGTGTCGACTGGCAGTCGTTCGGCGACGGGTTCACGTGGGACTCCGACAACCTCGACAACGACAAGGCCCACGCCAACGAGGGGTGGAGCGCGGCGAAGGCGGCGATCCTGGCGGGCGACCACCGACTCGTGATCCTCGACGAGCTGACCTATCTGTGCACGTGGGGCTGGATCGACCAGGCCGACGTGATCGACACGATCACCAACCGACCGGAACACGTCAACATCATCGTGACCGGTCGCGACGCGCCGGACGAGCTGATCGAGATCGCCGACACGGTCACGGAGATGACCGAGGTCAAACACGCCTACCAGCAGGGCATTCGCGCCAAGCGCGGCATCGACTACTGACATGTTGACGGTCCTGCTCGGTGGCGCACGCTCCGGCAAGAGCACCGCCGCGTTGCGGCTCGCGAACCGCGCGACCGGGCCGGTCTGCTTCATCGCGACGAGCCCGCGCATCGACGGTGACGACGACCTGAATGCCCGGATCGATGCGCACCGCGACGAGCGCCCCGACGGCTGGCGCACGATCGAGGCCGAACTCGATGTCGCCGGAGCGCTGCGTGAGGCCGGCGACGCCTTCGTCGTGATCGACTGTCTGACCGTGTGGCTCGGCAACCTGATGCATCACGGTCGGACCGACGACGAGGTCGCCGACGCGTCTGTCGCCGCGCTCCGCGTCGCGGCCGCCCGCGACGCCGACACGGTGGTCGTCACCAACGAGGTCGGGATGGGAATCGTCCCCGTCGACGCGATGACCCGCCGGTACCGCGACCTGCTCGGACGCGTCAACCAGCAGTGGGTCGAGGCGTCCGACGAGGCGTTGCTCCTGGTCGCCGGACGGGCGCTGCCGCTGACCGATCTCGGGGCGACGCCGACGTGAGCGACCTGATCCGTTCGCTCCTCGTCGACCTGCCCGGCGCCGACACCGACGCGGCCGCCGCAGTGCGCGCACGTGCGGAGCAGGTGTTGCGACCGACCGGTGCGCTGCAACGGCTCGACGACGTCGCCGCCCACATGGCGGCGTGGCAGGCCGGCGACGTGCCGACCGCCGACCGACCGTCGGTGCTGGTGTTCGCGGCCGACCACGGCGTCACGGTGGCCGGGGTCAGCAACTACCCGGCCGACGTGACGGCGGCGATGCTCGCCGCCGTACGGGCCGGCAAGGCGACCGTGAACGCGTTCGCACGGGCTGCCGGTGCAACCGTCGCCGTGTTCGACGTCGGCGTCGGCGACCCGACCGGCGACATCCGGACGGAGTCGGCGTTGTCACCGGAGCGTCTCGACCGCGTCGCCAGTATCGCGATTGCGGCCGTCGACGAAGCAGCCGCGGCGGGCGCCGACGTCATCGCGCTCGGCGAACTGGGGATCGGCAACACCACCATCTCCGCCGCACTTCCCGCGGCACTGATCGGCGGCGACGTCGTTCGATGGGTCGGCCGCGGCACCGGCGTCGACGACGAGGGGCTCGCCCGAAAACGGGCGGCCGTCGAAGCAGCCGTACGACGAATCGCCCACGTCGACGACCCGATCGAGGTGATGCGGGAGATCGGCGGCGCCGAACACGCGGCGATGGCCGTGGCATGCGTGCGTGCACGCCACCATCGGATCCCCGTGGTGCTCGACGGGTACATCACCGCATCGGCCGTGCTGCCGATGCACGTCGCGCTCCCCGGTGCGCTCGACCACTGCGTCGTCGGCCACCTGTCGTCCGAGCCAGGCCACCGGCTGATCGTCGAACACCTCGGCATGGAACCGCTGCTCGACCTGGGGATGCGGCTCGGCGAGGGCAGCGGTGCGGTCGCCGCGCTGCCGCTGGTCCGGATGGCCTGCACGGGGGTCGTCGACGTACCGACGTTCGAGGAGTGGTTCGGAGCGTGAGCGGATTCCTCGGTGCCGTTCAGTTCCTGACCAGGGTGCCGATCCGCTTGCGCGCCCCGGTCGACCATGCCCGGGTCGTGCCGTGGTTCGGCGTCGTCGGGGTGCTGATCGGTGCAGCCGTCGGCGGGGTCGCCGCGGGGCTCACCGAACTCGTACCCGTCGCCGTGGCGGCGGCCTGCGCGGTCGCCGCCGGCCTGCTGATCACGGGCGCGTTCCACGAGGACGGGCTCGCCGACATCGCCGACGCCTTCGGCGGCGGGTGGACGGTCGAGCGTCGGCTTGAGATCCTGAAGGACTCGCGACACGGCACCTACGGCGTCGCTGCGCTCTCGTCGTCGATCGTGCTGCGCGTCGTGTGCGCCGCGTCGATCGCCGGCCCGGCCGCGCTGTTCGCTGCGTTCGTGGCGGCACACGGTCTCGGGCGCGTCTCGGCGGTCGCCGCGATGAAGGCCGCACCGCCGGCGACCGAGAGCGGGCTCGGGGTGAGCGCTGTGTCGTCGCTGCGTGCGGCGCCGACGATCGTCGGTCTCACCACCGCCACCGGAGCGGTCGCCCTCGTCTCGGGCTGGTGGGTGCTCCCATTCCTCGGTGCGGCCGTCGTCGGCACCGCCGCGGTCGTCGCACTCGCGGTCCGCAAGATCGGCGGACTGGCCGGCGACGTCCTCGGTGCCGTCGAGCAGATCGTCGAGTGCCTGGTGCTCGTCGTCGCCACCGGGATTGCGCAGCGGTACGACGTCTGGTGGACCTGACGTCGTGACACCGACACCGGAGAAACGTACGCTCTGCCCATGAGTCGGGGCCGGAGATTGATCGACCGCTTCTACGAGTTGTTGGGTGCCGGCGACGTCGCCGGCCTGACCGGTCTCTACGGCGACGGCGCCCAGATCGTCAGGTTCGACGAGGTGGCTGCGACGAGCGACGAGATCAGCGCCTACCTCGACGCCTTCCTCCGACGCCACCACAACTGCTCGCTCCGATCGATCGACCAGTTCCGCGAGACCGACGACATCGTGATGTGGGACGCGATGCTCGACACCGACGACGGCGTCCTGCAATCGACCCACGTCGTCGTCCTCGCCACGGACGGAACCATCCACCGCCATGTTCCCCACATGCGCGGATACTGGGGCTCATGACCGACGCTCACGTGTTGGTCGAGACGGATCGGTTCGCCGACGATCTCACCGCGCTGACCACCGAGTTCGGCTTTCGGGTCGACGTGATCCACCCCGCCGATGCTCCCGCGTCCGCGGTGGTGTCCGGCCACGGACTCCGCCTGCGCCTGGAGCAGGCGACGACACCGCGGCCGGTGACCATCCTGGTCCTCACCGACGACCCGGCCGCACCCCGCATGCTGCCCGGTGGTTCGGTCATCGAGCGCCGGCCGCGCACGACCGGGTACGAACTGCCCGACAACCGACCATCGCTCACCGTCAGCCGGAACACCGACGAGTCCGGCGTCGGGCGCGCCGGCATGCGGTACCGGGACCTCATCCCCGACCGATGGGGAGGGCGCTTCATCGCCTCGCACATCACGATCCCCGAGGGCGGCCCGGTGCCCGACTACGTGCACTTCCACAAGATCAGGTTCCAGATGATCTTCGTGAAATCGGGCTGGGTGCGTCTGGTGTACGAAGATCAAGGCGAGCCGTTCACCATGCAGACCGGCGACTGCGTGCTCCAACCCCCGGAGATCCGGCATCGTGTCCTGGAGAGCTCCGCCGGCCTCGAGGTCGTCGAGATCGGCTGTCCGGCCGAACACGAGACGATCGCCGACTGGTCGATGCCGCTTCCGACGGGTGTGGCCGATCCCGGTCGGGACTTCGATGGCCAACGTTTCGTCCGCCACATCGCCGAGGGTGCTCCGTACGCCCCGTGGCGCGTCGGCGGCTGGGAGTACCGTGACACCGGGATCGGTGGTGCCACCGACGGCCTGGCGGGGGCACGCGTGGCCCGACCCACCGGTCGGCCGGGCACCGTTCAGGTCGGTTGGATCTCGCATGACACCGAGTTCGCGCAGCTCGTGGTGTTGAGGGGCAGCGTCACGTTCGAGGCCGACGGCGCCGACCCGGTCGGGCTCGGCGACGGTGACAGCGTCGCGATTCCCGCAGCCACCCGCTACCGGCTCGCCGACCCGTCGGCCGACTGCGAGCTCCTCGACGTCACCCTGCCGGCGGCGTTCGAGGTCGTCACCGGCTGAGCCACTCGAGCGCCAGCGCGGCGGTCCAGCTGAAGTCGTCGGCACCCAACCCGTCGCCTGAGAGCGGATCGAAGTATTCGCGACATCCGTGCCGCTCGATCAGGTCGAGCGTCGGTTCGCGCAACCGACCGCCGAGCGCGCCGTCCATCAACCAGTTGACGTTGACCCACGTCGGGCCGCGCCAGTAGCCGACCGGATCGAACGCCGGGTCGTGCGGTGAGGTGGTCGGGACCGGAAACGGTGTCGAGAAGTCGCGGGTGAGCCCCGCTCGGACCGCCGACGCCACCGACTCGGGCAGGTCGACCAGCAGCGGCAGGTACGCCGAGATGACATTCGCCGAGCCGTGGCGACCCGTCGACGCGTCCAGGAACACGAAGCGGCCGAGCGCGTCGTCCCAGAGGTGCTCGACGAGACCCGCGGCCACCCGGTCCCGACGACGACGCGCCGCGGCGGCGACGTCGGCCTCGCCGACGACGTCGGCGATCGCCGCGAGTTCACCGTCGGCCCAGGCGAGGATCGCCGACATCCCCGGGTCGTAGACGGCGAACGAACCGAGCCCGAACCCGTTGGCGGCGATCTCCGTCACGAGCGCGGCATAGCGGCGATAGTCGTCGTCGGTCGGACGCTGCGCAGCGTCGGCGACGTGCTGCTGGTCGACACGTTCGAACGGTGGGGCGAGGTCCGGGTCGATCCGCTTCATCGCCGCGTTCCACGCCGGGCTGTTGTCCATGCCGCTCTCCCACGGGTGCCCCACGGCCACGAGTCCGAGGTTCGACGGGTCGCGGGCGGTCAGGAACCACTCGTGCGACCGGACGATCGGCGCGATCAGGGAACGCACGCGTTCGGGGTCGCCGCCTCGGTCGAGGATCCGGCGCGCCGCCGCTGCCCACACCGGTGGCTGACTGATGCTCGACCGGTCGTCGGTCCCCCAGAACGCGGGGCCCGGGAAGTAGACGCCGGTCGGATCGTGGAACCTGATGTGCGGAATTCGGCCGTCGGGCCACGCACCCCCCAACAGCGTCTCGAGTTCGACGAGCGCTCGGTCGACGTCGATCACCGACCAGCCGATCGCCGCGAAGGCCGAGTCCCACGCCCACTGGTGGGGGTACAGGTGGCCGGCCGGCACGGTGTACCGCCCTCGGTCGTTGGCTCGAAGTACCGCGGTGGCGCGTTCGAAGAGGTTCACCCGCCGATCCTCGCGCACCCCTCGACACTTCATCACCCCGGGCGTACGGTGGCGACATGAGCCTGGGCGACGAGAAGTACGTGCTGTTGACCACCTTCAAGCGCGACGGTACGCCCGTCTCGACTCCGGTCTGGTCGGTGCCGCTCGACGGCGACACGTTCGGGTTCTGGACCAGTTCCGGGTCGGGGAAGGCCAAACGACTGGCGCACACCGAGCGGGTCACGGTCCAGCCGTGCGACGCTCGCGGCAAGGTCAAGGCGGGTACGTCACCGACCGAGGCGACCGCGCGACTCGTCGCCGGCGACGACATGGAGGCCATCCGGCGCGGCGTGACGGAGAAGTACGGCCTCATGACCAAGATCACCAAGCTGCTCGGCAAGATCGGCGGTCTGATCAAGCGCAACCCGATCCCCTACGGCGACCGCGGCGTCATCATCACACCGAACACCGGGCGGTAGCCTCGCCACTCGTGCCGGTCCCCACAATTGCAGCCCAAGCCGCCCGCGGTTTCGCGATGGGTGCCGCCGACATCGTGCCGGGCGTGTCCGGGGGCACCGTCGCCCTCGTGCTCGGGATCTATGAACGGCTGATCGGCAACGTCCACGCGGGTGCGCAGGCCCTCAAGGCGATCCTCACGGGCGACACCGCCGGCTTCGGCACCAAGTTCCGCGAGGTCGAATGGGTGTGGCTGCTCTCGCTGCTCGCCGGGGTGCTCGTTGCGATCGCCGCGCTGTCGTCGGTGCTGGAGAACCTGCTCCACGATCATCCCGTTCGCATGGCGGCACTGTTCTTCGGGCTGGTCGTCGGCTCGTTGACGATCGCCTGGCGTCTGATCCGTTCGGTCGGCGCCGCCGAACTGGGCGCGGTGATCGTCGTGGCGATCGCGCTGTTCCTGGTGCTGGGCCTGAAGAGCGACACCGAGGTGGCCGAGGGCACCGCCGAGATCGTCACCAAGTCGTGGTGGATCTTCTTCCTGTCAGGAGCGCTGGCGATCTGCGCCATGATCCTGCCCGGCATCTCCGGGTCGTTCATCCTCGTGCTGATCGGCATGTACACCGAGGTGCTCGGTGCCGTGAACGACCGAGACCTCGTTGCGCTCGGCGCCACGGCGGCCGGCTGCATCGTCGGGCTGGCGCTGTTCTCGTCGGTGCTGACCTGGGCCCTCGAGCATCATCACGACCTGGTGATCGCGGCGATGGTCGGGCTGATGCTCGGCTCGCTCCGCGTGCTCTGGCCGTGGCCCGGCGGCACCAACACGACCGATCTGGCACGCCCCGCCGACGACGTCGGCATCCCGATCCTGCTCGCCGTGGTCGGTGTGGCGGTCGTGGTCGCCGTCGAGATGATCGCGGTCCGAACCGACCACGACCCGGTCGAACTCGCCGACGACCACCCGGTCTGAACCCGGCGCGTCGGTCAGATGCCAAACAGCGCGGCGGCGCGATCGGTGACGAACCCGCCGAGTGCCGCTCCCAGCGTCGGCGACGACGCGGGATTGAGCCGGTAGGCGGGGCCGTAGAGCGTCGCCACGGCGACCAGGTGTCCGTCGACATCGCGGATCGGGACAGCGAGTCCGTTGACGTCGACATCGAGTTCCTGGTCGGTCCACGCAAAGCCGTCCCGCTCGATGTCGGCGAGCCGGGAGCGCACTGCATCCGGATCGATGACCGAGTACTCGGTCGCTGCGGTCAACTCGCTCGCCAGATACTCCGTCAGCCGGTCGGGTGGCCAGTCGGCCATCGCGACCAGGCCCGGCGCGACGAGGTGGAACTCGAACCGTTCGCCGGCCGGATCGGCGACCTGCACGGCGGCGTCGGCCCGAGCGCTGTCGATGTACAGGAATCGATCTCCGTCGTCGACCCCGATCGCCGCGTTCTCGCCGAACTCGCGCATCAGGTCGGACGTCAGTGGCCGCAACCGCTCACGCATGATGGGTGCTGATTGTCCGACCGACGCGGTCAGTGTGGCCAGCCCGACACCGGGGCCCGCCGCGCCGTCAGCGGTGCGCTCGACCATGCCCAGCTCGCCGAGGATGCCGAGCATGCGCCCTGTGGTCGACCGCGACAGGCCACTGCGGCGGGCGAGGTCGCGCACGCCGACCGGTTCGCCGGCCGCGACGACGAGTTGGAGCAGGCCGAATGCCCGGTGCACCGGGCCGATGGGCCTTGACGCCCCGCCGACATCGCTCATACAGTGCGAGTGTACGTTGATTAGGACGTCCTATTCAATAGGACACGCTCGAATGGGGATCGGGATGACGAACGCTCCGCTGACACCCGATTTCATCGATCATGCATGGTGCGCGCTGGCGTCGGCCGCCCTGCATGACGGGTTCGTGTCCCTGACCTGGCCAGATGGCACGACGTTCGATGCCTACTCACTGTGGCTGGCCGAGAACGTCGACGGCTACGGCCTCGAACCGACCGTACGAGAGTCGATGATCGAGCCACGCCACCTGCCGGCCCCCGACGCGCTCCGGGCGGCCCACGTCGATGCGGACGGCGCACTCGTGCTCGGCTGGTTCGACCGCGCTCCGATCCGAGTCCACCCCGGCTGGCTCCGCTACGTCGCCGACGGCCGGCATCTGCCGGCGAGTTCCCTTCCCGAGCTGACCGTCTGGACCGCCGACACGTTCCGGGAGCCACCGACGCTCGACGGCACCGACATCCTCACCGATCCCCACACGTTCGAGGCGTGGCTGACCGCCCTCGCGCGATACGGCATCTGTCGGCTCACCGGCACGCCGACCGATCCCGAGTTCGTCGGCCGGCTCGTCAGCGCCGTCGGTCCGGTCCGCGACACGAACTTCGGCCCGGTCTGGAGCGTGATCGCCAAAGTCGACCCCGACTCGACGGCCAACACCGGGCTCGACCTCGGCCAGCACACCGACCTGCCGACTCGGGAGACTCCGCCGGGTTTCCAGTTCCTCCACTGCATCCGGAACACCGTCGACGGCGGGTGGTCGCGGATGAGCGACGGGTTGGCCGTCGTCGAGGCGATCCGGGTCGAACAGCCCGAGGCGTACGAGGCGCTGACGACGCTCGACTGGGTGTTCATGAACCGCTCCCCCGATGCCGAACACCGGTGGATCGGTCCGATCATCGACCACGGCTCGACGCACCAGCCGCTCACGCTCCGGGCGTTCTACCCCGTCAGGAGTGCGCCGCACATGGCGACCGCCGACGTGGCAGGGGCATACGAGTCGCTCCGGGTGTTCGCCGACATGGCCCGCGACCCACGGTTCCAGATCGTGTACCCGTTCCGACCCGGTGACCTCGTCGGGTTCGACAACCGTCGCATCCTGCACGGGCGCGACTCGTTCGGCAGTGGCGGCGACCGTCACCTTCGTGGCTGCTACGCCGACCACGACGACTTGTACTCGCGGCTCCGCGTCCTCCGCAGAACCGCCCACATCCCAGACCGTCACGGCAACGACCCGATCGAGGTACCTGCATGAGTTCCGTTTTCATCACCTGCGCTGTCACCGGCAGCGGCGACACCGTCGGCAAGAGCGACAAGGTGCCGTTCACCCCCGAACAGATCGCGAACGACTGCATCGCCGCGGCCCGAGCGGGCGCTGCCGTCGTCCACATCCACGTGCGCGACCCGATCACCGGAGCGCCGGCGCGGCAACCCGACCTGTACGCGGAGGTCGTCGAGCGGGTGCGCGCGTCCGACGTCGACGTGATCATCAACCTGACCGCCGGCATGGGCGGCGACCTCACCCTCGGTTCGGTCGAGCAGCCGTTGCCGCTCGACGATGCCGGCACCGACATGGCCGGTGCGACGGAGCGGCTCGAACACGTGCGACGGCTGATGCCCGAGATCTGCACCCTCGACTGCGGTTCGATGAACTTCGGCGAGGGCGGCTACGTGATGACGAACACGACGTCGATGCTCGAGGAGATGGCGCGTCAGATCCAGGCGCTCGGCGTGCGACCCGAGATCGAGGTGTTCGACACCGGCCATCTCTGGCAGGCCAAGTCGCTCGTCGACGATGGCCTGATCGACGACCCGGTCATGGTCCAGCTGTGCATGGGTGTGCCGTGGGGCGCCCCGCCCGACATCAACACGTTCATGGCGATGGTCAACAACATCCCCGACTCGTGGACGTTCAGCGCCTTCGGCATCGGCCGGAAGCAGCTCGAGTACGTCGCGCTGGCGACGATCGCCGGCGGCAACGTGCGGGTCGGGCTGGAGGACAACCTGTATCTCGGCCGCGGTCGACTCGCGAGCAACGCCGACCTCGTCGGGCGGGCGGTCGAGATCATCGAAGGCATCGGCCACACCGTCAAGGGCCCCGACGAAGTGCGCGCCGATCTGAAGCTCACGCGGCATGGCTGAGGCGCCGGTCGAGCGTGCCGCCGCCATCGGCTGCGGGGTGATCGGGGCCGGATGGATCGCCCGACTCCGCCTCAACGGTGTCGACGTCGACGCGTTCGATCCGTCACCCGACGCCACCAGGATCATCGCCACCGTTCACGACAACGCATTGCTCTCCTGGCGCGAACTCGATCTCGAGCCAGCGAGCGACGCGATCGGATCACTGACGATGCACGACTCGATCGACCGCGCGGTCGCGAGCGCCGAGCTGATCGTCGAGAGCGTGCCCGAGCGACTCGACCTGAAACACGCCACACTGGCGGCGATCGACCACGCCGCTCCGGTCGGCTCGGTCATCGCCTCCTCCACGTCGGGGTTCCGACCGAGCCGGCTCGCCGAGCCGCTGGCGCACCCCGAGCGACTGGTCGTCGGCCATCCGTTCAACCCCGTCTATCTCCTGCCCTTGGTCGAAGTCGTCGGTGGCCGGCTGACCGACCCCTCGGTGATCGAGCGGGCGATGAGCACGTACCGGTCGCTCGGGATGCACCCGCTGCACGTGCGGTCGGAGATCGATGCCCACATCGCCGACCGGCTCCTGGAGGCCGTCTGGCGGGAGGCGCTGTGGCTCGTCAACGACGGCATCGCCACGACCGAGGAGATCGACGATGCGATCCGGTACGGCTTCGGGTTGCGGTGGGCGCAGATGGGCCTGTTCGAGACCTACCGGATCGCCGGTGGCGAAGGCGGCATGCGTCACTTCATCAGTCAGTTCGGCGAGTGCCTCAGCTGGCCGTGGACCAAGCTGATGGACGTGCCTGAACTGACCGACGAGCTGATCGACACGATCGCCACCCAGTCCGACGAACAGTCCGGCCACCACGACATCCGTGACCTCGAACGGATCCGCGACCGCAACGTCGCGGCGATGCTGCTCGCGCTCGAACGCAACGGGTGGGGCGCCGGCCAAACCATCGCCGCCATGCGCGAGTCAACGGGACAGGGTGCCGCTCAGGTAGTCGAGCCCTGAGTCGGGCTGCAGCGTGACCGCCGTGTAGCCGGCACGATCGCCGGGTCAGTCGTCGAGTCGACGGTCGGTGATGTCGGTCGAGTCGACATCGATCGCCGAGTACGGCAATCGAGCGAAGAACGCATCGGCGTCGCGGGCGAGCTTGCGGATCGCTCGGTAGTTCGCTCCCCCGCCGAACACTGCGCCGATACCGATCGGCAGCGCCGTACCGAGCGCGATGAGTCCACGCCGGGTGCCGTACTTCTGGAGCATCGACCGGCTCATCAGTCGGTTGGCCAGCTGCAGGGTCGCCATCGGCAAGCGCTGGTTGACGGCAGGGGCGGCCCCATCGGTCGCCTCACCGATCGCGCGATTGAACCCTTCCTTGGCCGAACCGCCGTAGATCAACACGGCCAACACCCACGCTCGGCGTTCTTCGACCGTCGGATCGGTCCGTCCGTGCACCGCTGCGATCGTCAGGATCAGGTCGCCCGCCCTGGCGGTGAACCATCCGAGCTCGGCGACGGCGGTCACCAGCGTCGCACCCGTGCCGACGGCAGGGGCGATCGCAGCGGCACCGGCAGCCGCACCCGCGGCACCCAACTCGCGTGAGAACGACTTGGTCAACGCCTCGATCTTCTCCGGCCGGATGCCGCCGGGCAGTTGGTCGGCCCGTCGCTTGGCAGCATCCCACCGATTGGCGGACACGTCGTCGATCGCTTCGAGCATGCGGCGCGACAGACGCTCCGCATCTTCCGGGCGGAGTCGCGCCGCCATCTGCGCCGCCAACCTGGCGGCAGCGAGTTCGGCACGCGATCGGACTCCCACACGGGTGTTCTAGCTGGCGGGCGGGCCGATCAGGCTGCGGAGTACCGCAGATTCGACTCGGACCAAGGCGTCGCCGTTGCGAGCCGACCTGCACACGGCGACGTACACCGCCGGGTTGCACGTCACCGACGATTCGCGGCAGATCAGACCTTGTGCATCGGGATGGGTTCGCCCGGTGGCAGCGACACCGCGATCGGGTCACCCGTCCGCACCTCGCCGCCGTGCACGACGACCGCCATGACACCGCCGCGGCGGACCGTCTCACCGTCGACCTTGGTCCGCAGTTCGCCGAGCAGGCCGTCCTGCAGGCCGTTGATCTGGCCACACGGATTCCGGAGGCCGGTCAAGGCGATCATCGCCTCGCCGCCGAGACGCAGCATGGTGCCGGTCGGCAGATCGAAGATGTCGAGGCCGGTCGTCGTGATGTTCTCACCGAGCGCTCCGGGCGCGACGTCGTAGCCTCGCTCACCCAGATCGTCGAGGAGCTCGGTCGGGAACAGCAGGATCTGCCGGAGGTTCGGCTGCGTCGGATCCTTCGCGACGCGCGAGCGGTGCTTCACCTGTGCGCCCGAGTGGGCGTCACCGTCGACACCGAGGCCGGCGAGGAGCGTGATCGCCTCGACGGGCGTCTTGCTGAACGTGTGGGTGGCACTCCGGTGTACGCCGGCCACGTGGGTGGTCATGGCGCTGCCTGCAAGCGTTCGGTCTCGTGCACGTCCGCATCATCCTCCGTGACCGTCGATCGCGCAAGTGAACATCGGGCGACGTCGAGCCGACATCAACGCAGCCCGACGTCGGCGAATCCGGCGGCGCGATACGGTCGGCCGGTGCTCGATCTCGCCATCGTCGCCGGTGTCTTGGCGGTCGTCGCCGCGGTCCGACACGTGATCGAAGACCTCCCGGTCACCGCGCCGATGCTCTACGTCGCGGCGGGTGTGGTGCTCGGACCGGACGTGTTGAGCGTGCTCGAGATCGACCTCGAGAGCGAGACGGTCGCGATTCTCGCCGAGCTCACACTCGCCCTGCTGCTGTTCGCCGATGCGTCGCGCATCGACGTGCGCCGACTGCGGCGTTCGATCGGACTCCCCGCCCGGCTGCTCGGCATCGGGCTGCCGCTGACGATCGCGCTCGGCACCGTGCTGACCGCACTGCTCCTCACCAAGTTGAGCTGGGCGGAGGCCGCGCTGATCGCCGCCGTGCTGGCGCCGACGGATGCGGCGCTCGGCGAGGCGGTCGTCTCCAACGAGGCGGTTCCGGTTCGCGTCCGCCAGGCCCTCAACGTCGAGTCGGGCCTCAATGACGGCATGGTGGTGCCGGCGGTGACGATCTTCCTGTCGATGGCGATCGGCACCGATCTCGACGGACCCGGGAGCCTCGCCGTCGAGGCGCTGACGGAGATCGGGATCGGCGTGCTGGCCGGCGTCGCGATCGCGTTCGCACTCACCCGGGTCGCGATGTGGGCGATGGACCGCCACTGGACCGACAGCGAGGGACTCCGACTGCTCATGCTGGGCGGCGCACTCGCTGCCTTCGCCGGGTCGGCCGCGGCGGGCGGCAACGGGTTCATCGCCGCCTTCGTCTGCGGCCTGCTCGTGCGGGCGTTCATGGGCGAATCGGTCGACACCCAGACCGAACTCGCGGAGGACGCGGCCCAGATCGGAGCGACCGCCACGTTCGTACTCTTCGGCGCTGTGCTCGTGTGGCCGGCGTTCGACGCGCTGACGCCGCTCGTGGCGATCTGCACGATCGCGACCCTCACCGTCGGCCGGATGGTTCCCGTCACGATCTCGCTGGTCGGTTCGGGGCTCGAGCCGAGGACCGTCGCGTTCATCGGGTGGTTCGGCCCGCGCGGACTGGCGTCGATGGTGTTCGGCCTGCTCGTGATCCAGGAGGAGGCACTCGTCGATCGCGAGCAGCTGTTCTCCGTGATCGTGCTCGTCATCGTGGCATCGGTCGTGCTGCACGGCGTGTCGTCCGGACCGCTCGCCGTCAGGTACGGCCACTGGTTCGACCTGCACGGTCACCGCGACATGGAAGAGGCCCTCGAGGTCGAGGCCTCCATGCTCCGAGGCGAGCGACGCCCCTGACGCTCGGACGCTTCTTCGGCGGTGAGGCGCTCGGGTCGGTGCCCCGAACGTCAGCGAACGAGTTCGGCGATGCGGCGGATGCCCTCTTCGAGGTCGTCGTCGCCGAGCGCGAAGCTGAACCTGGCGTAGCCGGGCGCCCCGAATGCCTCGCCGGGCACGAACGCGACCTTGGCCTGTTCGAGCACGAGGTCGGCGAGTTCGAGCGTGTTCGACGCCGTCTGTCCGTTGATGTCACGACCGAGCAGGCCCGTCACGTTCGGGAAGCAGTAGAACGCTCCCTCCGGCTCGATGCAGGTGACGCCGTCGATGTCGTTGAGCAGCCGGTGCATGTTCGTGCCGCGACGCGTGAACGCGTCGCGCATCATGACGACGTCGTCGAGCGGGCCCGACACCGCGGCGATCGCCGCTCGCTGCGCGACGTTGGCGACGTTGGACGTGACGTGGCTCTGGAAGTTGGTGCACGCCTTGACGACGTCGTTCGGACCGATCAGCCAGCCGACGCGCCACCCGGTCATCGCATAGGTCTTGGCGACACCGTTCAACACCAGACACCGGTCCGCGATGTCGGGCACGAGGGTCGGCATCGATGCGAACTCGTTGCCGCCGTAGGTCAGGTGTTCGTAGATCTCGTCGGTGACGACCCAGATGTCGCGCTCGACCGCCCACTCGCCGATCGCCTTCACCTCGGCCGGCGAGTACACGGCGCCCGACGGGTTGTCGGGGCTGACGAACAGCAGCACCTTGGTGCGATCGGTCCGGGCCGCCTCGAGTTGCTCGATCGTGACCTTGAAGCCAGTGTCGTCACCGGTCTCGATGACGACCGGGACCCCGCCGGCCAACGTGATCGCCTCGGGGTACGTGGTCCAGTACGGCGCCGGCAGGAGCACCTCGTCGCCCGGATCGCAGAGCACCTCGAACGCCGTGTACACGGCGTGCTTGCCGCCGTTGGTCACGAGCACCTGGCTCGCGTCGACCTGATACCCGGAGTCGCGCATCGTCTTCGCAGCGATGGCCTCCTTGAGTTCCGGAAGTCCACCCGCCGGTGAGTACCGGTGGTTCTTGGGATCACCGCACGCCGCGACTGCCGCCTCGACGATGTGGGCAGGTGTCGGGAAGTCCGGTTCGCCGGCCCCGAAACCCACCACGTTCTCGCCGGCCGCCTTCATCGCCTTCGCTTTCGAGTCGACGGCGAGCGTGGCCGAGGGGGCGATGGCGGCGAGTCGTTCTGAGATGCGCTTCACGGTGTCACATCGTGGCAGATACGGCGCCGAATTCCCTGGCCGCTTACGAACTGTCTGCGCGAGCGCAGCAACCCAGGTCGCAACTCGGCGATCGCGCTGCCATGCTGGCGCCGTGGACGCCACAACGATCCGAATCCCCGCTCGACTCCTCCCCGCCGACGGCCGTTTCGGCTGTGGCCCGTCGAAGGTCCGGCCCGAACAGATCGATGCGATCGTCGCCGGGGCCTCGACCGTGATGGGCACGTCGCACCGCAAGCCGCAGGTCAAGGACCTCGTCGGTTCGGTCCGGGCGGGTCTCGGCGAGCTGTTCGGCCTGCCCGAGGGTTGGGAGATCGTGCTCGGCAACGGCGGCACCACGGTGTTCTGGGACGCCGCCACGTTCGGCCTCGTCCGGGAGCGCAGCCAGCACCTCGTCTTCGGCGAGTTCTCGTCGAAGTTCGGTGACGCCTGCGCTGCCGCGCCGCATCTCGGCGACCCGATGATCGTGTCGAGCGATACGGGAGATCACCCCGAACCCGTCGCAACCGCCGGCATCGACCTCTACGCCATGACCCACAACGAGACCTCGACCGGCGTCGCGATGCAGCTCCGCCGGCCCGAGGGCGCCGACGACGGAGCACTGGTGGCGGTCGACGCCACGTCGGGCGCCGGCGGCCTGCGCTGGCAGCCGAGCGAAGTCGACGTGTACTACTTCGCGCCCCAGAAGTGCTTCGCCGCCGACGGCGGGCTGTGGCTGGCGGCGTGTTCGCCGGCGGCCGTCGATCGGATCGAGCAGCTCGCGGCGTCCGATCGTTGGCGCCCGGCTTCGCTCGACCTGGGCATCGCGCTCACCAACAGCCGATCCAATCAGACCTACAACACGCCGGCGGTCGCCACGCTGCTGATGCTCGACGAGCAGGTGCGGTGGATGCTCGCCCAGGGCGGCCTCGAGGGGTGCGCTGCGCGCAGCGACGAATCGGCCAGCATCATGTACGGGTGGGCCGAGGCGCGCGAGTGGGCGACGCCGTTCGTCGCCGACCCGGCCAAGCGCTCGTCGGTGGTCGCCACGATCGACCTCGACGACTCGATCGACGCCACCGCCGTCAGCGCCACGCTGCGGGCCAACGGCGTGCTCGACACCGACAGCTACCGCAAGCTCGGCCGCAACCAGCTCCGCGTCGGGATGTTCCCGGCGATCGACCCGGCCGACGTCGAAGCGCTGACCGCGTGCATCGACCACGTCGTCGGTGCGATGACCGAGGCGTCGGCCTGACAAGCTCGTCATCGATGAACGTCGCGGACGTCCTCGAACTGGAGATCGCCGATCTCGGCCCGTTGCGGTCACCGGTGATGCTCGTCGCTCTGACCGGGCTGTTCGACATCAGCGGAGCGGCGACGACCGCACTCGACCAGTTCGCTCCCGCCGACACCGCTCTGACGATCGGATCGATCGACCCCGACCCGTTCTACGACTTCACCCAGGAGCGACCCCTCGTCGAGTTCGACGAGGGCGAGCTGCGCACCATCCGCTGGCCGGAGAACGAGTTCGACGTCGTACGCGGTCGGGGCGACCGAGACCTGGTGGTGCTGGTGGGGGTCGAGCCGCATCTCGGTTGGCGCACCTACTCCGCGTGCCTCACCCACGTCGCGCGAGAGCTGCGCTGCGAGGCCGTGGTGACGGTCGGATCGGCCGCCGAGGCGGTGCCGCACACCCGGACGCCGCAGGTGACCGGCAGCACCACCGACGGCGACCTGGCTCGCCGGCTCGGCATCGGTCAACCGAGCTACCAGGGGGTCACGGGGGTCGTCGGCGTGATCCAGACCGATCTCGCGGCCGCCGGCATCCCGTCGGTGTCACTGCGGGTCGGCATCCCGCACTACCTGATGAATGCCGAGCACCCGCAGGCCGTCGCGGCGTTGCAGACCCACCTCGCGCACGTCCTGAACGTCGAACCACCCGAGCAGGGTCAGGAGTTCGCCGACGAGGTCCGCAAGTGGCGCAGCCTTCACGACGAGGTCGCGAACGGCGACGTGCAGCTCCAGATGTACGTGAAGATGCTCGAACACGATGTCGATCGCCGCGCCGAAGCCGCGATCCCGTCGGCCGACGACCTCGGCGCCCAGTTCGAGGAGTTCCTCAAGGAACAACGCGACGACGACTGATCAACCGGTTCGGCTCGACGGCCGAACCGGCTGGAACCGTCAGACGGCAGCGAACCCCTGGTCGAGGTCGGCGATGATGTCGTCGATCGACTCGAGCCCGACGCTGAGTCGCACCTGGCCCGGGCTGACACCCGACGCCGTCTGCTCCTCGGCCGACAGCTGGCTGTGCGTCGTGGTCGACGGCTGGATCACGAGACTGCGAGCGTCGCCGATGTTCGCGACGTGACTGTGGAGCGTCAGACCTTCGACGAACTTCTTGCCGGCATCGGCGCCGCCCTTGATGTCGAAGGCGATGATCGAGCCGAAGCCCTTGCCCCCGCCGTACACGCGAGCCCGGTCGTGCCAGGGGCTCGACTCGAGACCGGCGTACGTGACGCTCTCGACCTGGTCGTGCGCGTCGAGGTACTCGCCGACCTTCTGGGCGTTCTCCCAGTGCCGGTCCATCCGCAGGCTGAGTGTCTCGAGACCCTGCAGGAACATGAAGGCGTTGAACGGCGAGATCGCCATGCCGAGGTCGCGGAGGAGCTGCACTCGTGCCTTCAGGATGAACGAACCGTGGCCCAGGGCCGGCCAGTAGGCCAGGCCGTGGTAGCTGGGGTCGGGCTCGGTGAAGTTCGGGAATCGGCCCGACGCGCCGTAGTCGAACGTGCCGCCGTCGATGATCGCTCCACCGATCGACGTGCCGTGACCGCCGATGAACTTCGTCAGCGAGTGCACGACGATGTCGGCGCCCCACTTCAGCGGCTGGACGAGGTAGGGCGTCGGCACCGTGTTGTCGACGATCAACGGGATGCCGTTCTCGTGGGCGATGTCGGCGACGTTCTCGATGTCGAAGAAGTTGTTGCGGGGGTTGGCCAGGACCTCGCCGAAGAAGGCCTTGGTGTTCTCGCGCACGGCACCGCGCCAGTCGTCGAGGTTGTCGGGGTCGTCGATGAACGACACCTCGATGCCCATCTTGGGCATCGTGTAGTGGAGGAGGTTGTAGGTGCCGCCGTACAGCGACGACGAGGCGACGACGTGGTCACCCGACTCGCACAGCGTCAGCAGCGCCAGCGTCGCCGCCGCCTGCCCCGAGGCCACCGCCAACGCGCCCGGCAGTCCGATCGCCGTGATGCAGCCACCCTCGAGGGCATTGAGGCGTGCCTCGAGTGCCCCCTGGGTCGGGTTCATGATGCGCGTGTAGATGTTGCCGACCTCCGCGAGGCCGAAGAGGTTCGCGGCATGTTCGGTGTCGCGGAACTCGAACGACGTCGTCTGGTAGATCGGGACCGCTCGTGCGCCCGTGGTCGGGTCGGGCTCGCCACCGACGTGGATCTGCTTGGTCTCGAAACCCCAGTTGTCACTCATGGGCGGTCACACTAGACCGGGCAAACCCGACCCCACAACTCAGGATTCAGTTGGTCGGCGAGCACCGTCGCGGGGCGAGCGGCGCTCGCCGGTCGGCCGCCGACAGGCGGGTCAGATCAGGCCGAGCTCGCTCACCGCGTCACGCTCGGCCACCAACTCGGCGGCGGACGCATCGATCTTCGAGCGACTGAAGTCGTCGATGTCGAGACCCTGGACGATCTCGTACGAGCCGTCCTTGCACACGCAGGGGAAGCTGGAGATGATGCCCTCGGGCACGCCGTAGCTGCCGTCGGACGGCACACCCATCGACACCCAGTCGCCCTCGGGCGTCCCGAGCGACCACGAACGGATGTGATCGACCGCGGCGTTGGCGGCGGATGCGGCCGAGGAGGCACCACGGGCCTTGATGATCGCGCCGCCACGGGTCGCGACGGTCGGGATGTACTCGTCGACGTACCAGTCGTGGTCGCCGACGGCCTCGTACGCCGAACGTCCGTTGACCTCGCAGTGGAACAGGTCGGGGTACTGCGTGTTCGAGTGGTTGCCCCAGATGGTCATCTTCTTGATGTCGTTGACGCTCACGTCGAGCTTGGCGGCCAGCTGGCTCATGGCCCGGTTGTGATCGAGCCGGGTCATCGCGGTGAAGCGACCCGGGTCGAGGTCGGCCGCATTGCTCATGGCGATCAGCGCGTTCGTGTTCGCCGGGTTGCCCACCACGAGCACCTTGACGTCCGACTTGGCCGAGCGCGACAGCGCCTCGCCCTGCGGCTTGAAGATGCCTCCGTTGGCCGACAGCAGGTCGGCACGGTCCATGCCGTCCTTGCGGGGCATGGCACCGACGAGCAACGCCACGTCGGCGTCGCCGAACGCCACGTCGGCGTCGTCGGTGCACGTGATCGAGTCGAGCAGCGGGAATGCCGAGTCGTCGAGCTCCATCTTCACGCCCTCGAGCGCGCCGAGGGCCGGCGTGATCTCGAGGAGCTGCAGCGCGATCGGCGTGTCGGGGCCGAGCATCGAACCCGAGGCGATCCGGAACAGGAGCGAATAGCCGATCTGACCGGCAGCACCGGTGACCGCAACACGAACTGGTGACGTCATGGTGCCGATCGTATGTCGTCGGGGGTTCCACCGGCCAAGCCGGTGGGAGCGATCAGCGTCCGGTCCAGTCGCCGATCACGTTCGCGTAGTACCTCCGACCGGCATCGGTCAGATGGATACCGTCGGCCGCGAAGCAATCGCCGGGGCATTCGTTCGACAGCGAGTTCCAGTCGATCAGGATGATGTTGTCCTGGCCGTCGGGCTTGTCGCGCTCGGCGAGGATGCGGTTGTTCTCGGCGGTCCACGGCCGGTTCGCTCGGACGTTGAGCATGATGACGTTGGGGACCCGGCTCAACGGGGCCAGCAGGGCGTCGAGCGTCTCGCGGGTGATCGGTCCGTTGGTGCCGAGATGGATGATGACCGGATCGCCGAACACGTCGGCCTCGCCCAACTGCTCCATCAACGCGACGGTCTCGACCATCTGACGGCTCACCTCGGCGTTGACCGTGTAGCCCCGCTCCTTCAACACGCCCGCCGCCCCGAGCATCACCGAGTCACCGATCGCGAGGTAGTCGACCGGCTCTTTCGGCAACGTGGTCGTCGTGGTCGTCGTCGACGTGGTCGTCGTGGTGGGATCTGCGGACGGCGCCGTCTCGACAGGGGCGGGTTGTGTGGTGGCGGTCGGCGTCGGATCGGCCGGGGCGGCCCCCTCGTCGCCACCGCCGCCGATCAGGTCCTCGAGCGACGTCGTGTTCTCCGCCCCCTCCTCGAGTGCGATGGCGACGTCGTTCTGCTTCAGTTCGGCGAGGCCGAGGCGGAGCACACCGAACGCCAGGAGCAGCAGCGACACCACGGTCGTGACGGCGACCAGTTGCCGCGGCACGGGGTCGCGGCGGGCGCGGAGGCTCTCCCACCAACTCGCGACCTCGCGGCGTCGGATCGGCGTCTCGACGAAGCGGTACGACGTCTCGGTGATGGCGACCGTGACGATCATCGCCACGACGAACTGCGGGAACGTCAAGACGTTGCCGGCGACCTTGCGGATGATCTGGTAGATCGGCCACGAGTACAGGTACAGGCCGTACGAACGGGTACCGATCCACACCAGCACCGGGTTGCCGAGCACCCGACTCGTCATCGTCCGCCGGTGGGTCACCGCAGCGATCACCATCAACGTCGCCAGCGAGGTCCACAGGAACCCCCCACGGAACAACCAGGCATCGGCCCCGGATGGCGTCACGAAGTGCAGCTTCCAGTTGAGCAACGCGAGCAACGCCAGCCCGATGAGCGCCACGAGGTCGAGGAGGCGGCCGGCGTTGCGAAGGGGACCGCGCATGATCGCGATCGGTCGCCACACCATCGCGAACGCAGCGCCGAGCAACAGGCCACTCGACCGCGTGATCGTCGACAGGTACAGCGCGTCACCCTTGGAGATGCACCGCTCCCCCAGCGTCCAGTAGGCGTCGGGGTTGACGGCACAGTCGCCGATCGGACCCGAGTGATACAGCAGCGCGGTCAGCACCGTCACGACGAGCGCACCCAGGACCAACCAGCGGGCCACGAGGGCGACGTTGCGGGTCCCGGTCCGGCGGAGCAGCAACATCATCACCAGCGGCCAGACCAGGTAGAACTGCTCCTCGACCGCGAGACTCCACAGGTGGCGCAGCGGCGCGAAGTCGCCGGTCGAGCTGTACCCCTGCCCCACCCAGATCTGATACCAGTTCGACACGTAGAGCAGACCGCCGAGCATGTCGCCGCGCAGCTTGCCGAGTTCGTCGGGGCGGAAGATCCACGTGTACGTCAGGAGCAGGAACAGCATCAGGAACAGCGCCGGGAGGAGGCGTCGTGCCCGACGCATCCAGAACGCCCCGATCCGGACCGTGCCGGTCCGTTCCCGCTCGGCCATCAGCAACAAGGTGATGAGATAACCGCTGATGACGAAGAAGACCTCGACGCCCAGGAACCCGCCGGACAGCCACTCGCTGTTGGCGTGGTAGATCAGCACGGCGATCACGGCGAGCGCGCGCATTCCATCGAGCCCGGGCAGGTAGGGAACCTTGCTCAGGTTCGGTGCGTCGCGTCGGGGGCGCGTCGGAGCGAACGTGGCGTCAGCCATCAGCACCAGTATCGCCCCGTCGAGGGTCGATCGGCGGTCATGGTCGTCGGAGTGCGTATCGTCGGGACCATGAGCGATGCCGTGGTCGATGCCGTTCGAGCGACCGGATTCGAGCCGAAGGTGGTCCCGTGCGACCCGGAACTGGCCGACACCGCAGCGTTCTGCGAGTCCTACGGGTTCGGGCTCGACCAGTCTGCGAACGCGATCGTGGTGGTCGGCAAGGGCGATCCACGGATCTACGTGTGCTGTCTCGTGCTGGCCACGACCCGGCTCGACGTGAACGGTGCCGTGCGGAAGCGACTGGGCCGGAAGAAGGCGTCGTTCGCCTCCGCCGACGAGACCGCCGAGATGACCGGCATGCAGATCGGCGGCGTCACGCCGTACGGGCTGCCCGCCGAACTCCCGATCTGGATCGACCGCCGGATCATGGACGTGCCGAACGTGATCGTCGGCGGCGGCTCACGCGACCGCAAGCTCCTCGTGTCACCCGAGTCGCTCGCCGCCCTCCCCGGCGCCGAAATCGTCACCGACCTCGCCAAACCGGCCGAGTAGCTGAATCGTGCGCTCGCAAGGCGCGACGAGCCCGAGTTGCCTGATGGCAACGAGCGGCGAGACGGAACGCAGCCAGGGGCCGATCCAGCCGACACCGCCACGCGGCCGGCGAACCACCGAAGCCCCCCGAGCACAGCAACCACCCTTCCGTTCCTGATTCCGAGCTGGATCGGTTCCTGGCAAGGCGCGACGAGCCCGAGTTGCCTGATGGCAACGAGCGGCGAGGCGCAACGCAGCCAGGGTCCGATCCAGCCGACACCACCACGCGGCCGGCGAACCACCGAAGCCCCCCCGAGCACAGCAACCACCCTTCCGTTCCTGATTCCGAGCTGGATCGGTTCCTGGCAAGGCGCGACGAGCCCGAGTTGCCTGATGGCAACGAGCGGCGAGGCGGAACGCAGCCAGGGGCCGATCCAGCCGGAATCAGGTCAGTGGCGGAAGTGGCGTTGGTTGGTGAAGACCATGGCGATGCCGTGTTCGTTCGCGGCGGCGATGACCTCGTCGTCGCGGACGCTGCCGCCCGGCTGGATGACCGCCGAGATCCCCGCTGCGGCGGTTGCGTCGAGTCCGTCGCGGAACGGGAAGAACGCGTCGCTCGCACACACACCGCCGTCCGCTCGACCGGCGGAACGCTCGGCGGCGATCCGGGCCGAGTCGAGGCGGTTCTGCTGGCCGGCCCCGATGCCGAACGCCTGACGATCCTTGGCGTAGACGATCGCATTGCTCGTGACCGCGGCGCACACACCCCAGGCGAACACGAGATCGTCCCACTGGGCATCGGTCGGTTGCACATCGGTGACGACCCGCCAATCGGTGCGGTCGAGCGATACCGGGTCGGGCTGCTGGATCACGTAGCCGCCGTCGAGCGGCTTGAGGTCGTAGGGCCACTCCGAAGGGGAAGCAGCGGTGATGACCCGCATGTTCTTCTTGGCGAGCAGGATCTCGAGCGCGTCGTCGTCGAAGCCGGGCGCCACGACGACTTCGGTGAAGACGCTCGACAGCGGCTCGGCCATCGCCCGGGTGACGGTGCGGTTGGCGGCGACGATCCCTCCGAACGCGCTGACCGGGTCGCAGGCGTTGGCTTTGACGTAGGCGTCGGCGATCGGGTCGGCGGGGTCGGTGCCGATCGCGCCGCCGCACGGATTCGCGTGCTTGACGACCACGCACGCCGGGTCGTCGTAGCGGTGGACGAGCCGCCATGCGGCCTCGGTGTCGTAGAGGTTGAGGTAGCTGAGTGCCTTGCCACCGTGCTGGGTCATCGTGTCCCACCAACTCGTGGCTCCGGCGAAGCGATAGCGGGCGCCCTGCTGGTGCGGGTTCTCGCCGTACCGGAGGATCTCCGTGCGCTCGAGCGCCACGTGCAGCGTGCGCGGCAACGGCTCGGGCTCCGGCTCGCTGTGGTCGAACCAGGTGACGATGGCGGCGTCGTAGGCGGCGGTGTGCGCGAACGCGTCGCGGGCGAGGCGACGGCGGGTGGCCAGCGTGATCTCGCCGTGCTCGCGGACGTCGGCGACCACCGTGTCGTAGTCGGACGGGTCGACGACGACGGCGACGTGGGCGTGGTTCTTGGCCGACGCCCGCACCATCGCCGGACCGCCGATGTCGATCATCTCGACGGCCTCTCCCGAACCGTGGGCGAACGCCTCGGCGTCGGAGCCGAAGGGATAGAGGTTGGCGACGACGAGCGAGATCGGCGAGATGCCGTACGCCTCCATGTCGGCGCGATGCTCCGGGTTCGTCGGGTCGGCCAGGATGCCGCCGTGCACCTTCGGGTGGAGCGTCACGACGCGGTGGTCGAGGATCGCCGGGACACCGGTCAGGTCGGCGACATCGGTGACCGGAACTCCTGCCGCCGCGACCACCTTGGCGGTGCCGCCGCTGGACACGATGTCCCAGCCCAGCTCGTGGAGCGAGGTCGCGAGTTCGGCGACGCCGGTCTTGTCGTACACGGAGAGCAATGCGGTCGGCACGTGATCGAACCGTAGCCACCGAGCCGCCGCCCCGGCGAGTGTCCATACGAAATGTCAGCACCACCGCGAGCCCCCTGACTAGGGTTTTCTTACCGATCAAGGAGGAAACATGCCCAAGAAGGTGTCCGTTGCCGATCTCGTGATGGGAATCGGAGGTCTCGTGACAGTCCTGTTCTCGTTCTTCGCGTTCTTCAAGAGCGGGAGTTTCACCGTCTCGGCCTGGGACGGTGATGCCGGCGCGTTCGCCACGACCGTACCGGCGATCCTCGGGCTGGTCATGGTGGTGTGGATCGTCCTGCAGCTCGCCGGCGTCTCGCTGCCCGATCAGGTCCTGACCTACAACCACGCCCAGCTGAAGGGCACCTGGGCGATCGCGGCGGCGGGCATCATGCTGTCGTGGATCAGCGCCGACTTCGGCGGCGCCGACAAGGGTGTCGGCTTCTGGTTCATGTTCCTCGGATCACTCGCCATGGCCGTGGGTGCCGTGATGGCGCTGCTCGGCAAGGGCAGCGAGACGATCGACATCCCCGGCGGCGGCAGCGACGGTGCCGACGCGGCGGCGACCCCGCCGCCCCCGCCCCCGAGCGCCTGAGTCCCTGAACGCGAGAACGCCCCGCGGCATCGCCGCGGGGCGTTCAGCATTTTTCGGGCTCGATCAGAGCGAGGCGACGATCTCCGCCATCAACTCGCCGGCCTCGGTGGGGTTGAGGCCCACCTTCACGCCGGCCGCAGCGAGTGCGTCCATCTTGCCCTGTGCCGTCCCCTTGCCGCCGGAGACGATTGCGCCGGCATGGCCCATCTTCTTGCCGGCCGGAGCGGTGACGCCGGCGATGTAGGCGCTCATCGGCTTCGTGACGTTGGCCTGGATGAACTCTGCGGCCTCCTCCTCGGCCGAGCCGCCGATCTCACCGATCATCATGATCGCGTGGGTCTCGGGGTCGGCCTCGAACTCACGGAGGCAGTCGATGAAGTTGGTGCCGGGCACCGGGTCACCGCCGATGCCGACGCACGTCGACACGCCGATGCCCTTCTGCTTGAGTTCGTAGAGCGCCTGGTAGGTCAGCGTGCCCGACCGGGAGACGATGCCGACGTTGGGACCGTCGGCCGATGGCTCCTGTGCGATCTCGCCGGCGGTGATGCCGATGTTGCACTTGCCGGGGCTGATGATGCCGGGGCAGTTCGGCCCGAGGAGTCGGGTGTTCGGGAAGTCCCGCACCAGCCGGTTGTAGACCTTGGCCTCGTCTTGCGCCGGGATGCCCTCGGTGATGCACACGACGAAACCGATGCCCGCCTCGGCCGCCTCCAGGATCGCGCCAGACGCGAACTTGGGCGGCACCGCGGCGAACGATGCGTTCGCACCGGTCGCCTCGACCGCCTCGGCGACCGAGTCGAAGACCGGGATGCCTTCGACGTCCTGGCCACCCTTGCCGGGCGTGACGCCGCCGACGATCTGGGTGCCGTAGTCGCGGTTGCGGAGGCCGTGGTACTTGCCCTGGCCGCCGGTCAGGCCCTGCACCAGGACCTTGGTGTTCTCGTCAACGAAGATTGCCATGTCGTTCGATCCTTCTCGATTCGTTCGTTCAGTTCGCCAGCGAAACGGCGGCTCGGGCGGCGTCGAGCATCGTGGGCTCGGAGCGCAGCTTGGATTCGGGGATACCGGCGTCGAGGAGGATCTGGCGGCCCTCCTCGGCGTTGGTGCCGTCGAGACGGATCACGATCGGCGCCTTCAGGTCGACACGGCCGAGTGCCTCGACGATGCCCTTGGCGACCTCTTCGCCGCGGGTGATGCCACCGAAGATGTTGATGAAGATGCTCTTCACCTTCTCGTCGGAGTTGATGACCTCGAGCGCACCGGCCATCACGTCGGCGTTGGCGCCGCCACCGATGTCGAGGAAGTTGGCCGCTGAACCACCGACCTGGTTGACGACGTCGAGTGTCGACATGGCGAGACCGGCGCCGTTGGCGATGATGCCGACGGTGCCGTCGAGGCCGATGTACTGCAGACCCTTCTCGGCCGCCATCTTCTCGCGGTCGTCCATCTCGGTGAGGCCGCGGAACGCGTCCCACTCGGGATGGCGGAACTCGGCGTTCTCGTCGAGCGTGACCTTGGCGTCGAGCGCGTGGACCTCGCCGGTCGGCTTGAGGATCAGCGGATTGATCTCGGCGAGGTCGCAGTCGCCCTCGTCGTAGCAGCGGTACAGCTTGACGATGATGTCGGTCGCGCCGTCGATCGCCCGCTCGGGCAGTTTGGCGTCGATGCACGCCTGGCGAGCGGTCTCGGCCGACAGGCCGTCGATCGGGTCGATGTGCAGCTTGACGATCGCGTCGGGGTTCTCCTCGGCGACGACCTCGATCTCGACGCCGCCCTCGCGGGACAGCATCATGAGGTGCTGCTTCGCGCTGCGGTCGAGGGTGAAGCTGACGTAGTACTCCTCGTCGATGTCGGAGGCGTGCTCGACCCAGAGGCGGCGCACGACGTGGCCCTTGATGTCCATCCCCAAGATGTTGCCGGCGTGCTCACGGACCTCGGCCTCGTTGTCGGCCAGCTTGATGCCGCCCGCCTTGCCGCGACCGCCGACCTGCACCTGCGCCTTGACGACGACGGGGTAGCCGGCACCGTTGGCGGCGGCGACCGCCTCGTCGACGGTGTCGGAGGGGCCGCCGGCACTGACCGGAATGTCATAGCGGGCGAAGTACTGCTTGCCCTGGTATTCGAACAGGTCCACGGGATGCCTTCCTAGAGTTGAGCGGGTTCGGTGTTGCGTTCGTCGAGCGCCGTTTCCAGCCACGAGCTGATCGTGCGGAGCGAGGCGCCGGGCTGGAAGATCTCGGCGATGCCCTGATCCTTGAGCGCACGGACATCGGCATCGGGGATCACGCCGCCGCCGAAGACGAGCGTGTCGTCGAGGCCGCGACCGCGCAGCTCCTCGACGACTCGCGGGAAGAGCGTCAGATGGGCGCCCGACAGGAGCGAGAGGCCGATCGCGTCGGCGTCTTCCTGGAGCACGGTCTCGGCGATCTGCTCGGGCGTCTGGTGGAGACCCGTGTAGATGACCTCGAAACCGTGATCTCGCAGTGCACGGGTGATCGTCTTGGCGCCGCGGTCATGGCCATCGAGCCCAGGCTTCGCGACGACGACTCGGTACGGGCGCTTCACAAGTAGGTGACCCTATTCGCTCCCCTGCCCCGCCGACCAACCCGTCAGCACCGAACGGCCGGTGACGACGGCAGACTGGTGCCGTGCGACTTCCAGAATTCCGCTCTCCCGTCGCCAGGGCGGTCATGCCCGTCGTCGGCGGCATCGCCGTGTTCGCCGCCATCGCTGGGTTCACCTGGGCGATCGCGGCGTACATCTCGGGGGGCGAACCCGGCACGTCCGATCGGCTCGCACCGAGTGTGTTCACGATCGGACGGGTCGAGTCACTCGCCGAATCCGTCGCCGACGACGGCCCCCTGCTGTTTCCCGAACTCGGCACCGCGATCGGCACCAGGTCGATCGTGGTCGACCACCAGGGCGACGTCCCCGCCGACGGCTGGCGCGTCTACTGGGCGTACCCGGCCGACCGCGACCCGACGTGTGTGGTCGAACAGGTCGTCGGCACGTCCGACTTCGTCGACTGCGACGGCCGCACGATCGACGTCACCGAGCTGTCGCCGCCCGACAGCGGGGTGTTCCCGGTGGTCGAGGACCGCACGACGCTGATCATCGACGTCCGCGGCGCCACGCGCGGCACGACTCCCTGAGGCCGCCGGTCAGGCGGTCTGCACGACGCCGAGCAACCGCTCGACGAACAGGTCGGTGTGCTGATCGAGGTAGTTGCGCTTGATCTCGAGACCCCCGACCACATCGGCACCGGTCTGGCCGACCGCCGTCGTCAGGCGGTCGATGCTCTTGCCGGCGTTGAGCGCGAACGTGAGGAAGCACGCCGCGCGCTTGCCACGCATCGTCGGCAGGTTGGCGATGTTGCCGAGTGCGAACGGGGCCTGACCGACGACGAACAGTCCGTGCGTCCAGGTGCCGACGAGCACGATGTCGGCCCGCTGGATCGACGAGTGGTCGGGCGACCCCACCTTGGACATGCCGGTGATCGACCAGCGCTCCTGCTGGAGCTTGTCGCCGATCATTTCCGCGGCGTTCCAGGTGTTACCGGTGAGGCTCTCGACGAGCAGTGCTGCCTTCATCACCTCCGATTCAAGCACGTCGGCCCCCTCGGTGGAAGTTTCGGCGCGGGTCGGCGCGAATGCCCGATATCTTCACATATGTGCAGATATCGACACCGACGCTCCCCGCCGCCGAGGGTGCGGCCCTGTTCCGCCTCCTCGGCGACCCCACACGGCTCATGATGCTCAACGAACTCGCCGCCGCCGACGAACTGTGCGTTCACGAGATCGCCGAGCGGGTCGGCGCCAACGAGTCGAAGGTGTCGCAGGCGCTGCGCTTGCTCCGCACCGCGGGGATCGTCCGCAACCGCCGCGACGGGCGTCACATCCACTACCGGCTCGACGACGACCACGTCCGCGACATCCTCGCGATCACGGCAGCGCACCTCGCGCACGGCACCTCGTGAGCGGCGGCCACGACCACAGCCACGGCCCGTCGCTCGCCGGGGCCGGACAACGCCACGTTCGGCCACTGACGATCTCGTTCGTGCTGATCGGCGGGTTCTTCCTGGTCGAGGCCGTCGCCGGGTTCGTCACCGGGTCACTGGCACTGCTGTCCGACGCCGGGCACATGCTCACCGACGTGATCGGTCTGGGCATGGCACTCGCCGCCATCCGACTCGCGAGCCGGTTCGAGCAGCGGAGCACGGGGTCATCGCACACGTTCGGCGTGTACCGCCTGGAGATCCTCGCCGCGTTCGTCAACGCACTGCTGCTGTTCGCGGTCGCGGTGTGGGTACTCATCGAGGCCGGACGCCGACTCTTCGACGAACCGGACGTGCTCGGCGTACCGATGCTCGTCGTCGCAACACTCGGGCTCCTCGTGAACCTGATCGCGTTCGCACTCCTGCGCGAGGGGTCGAAGGAGTCGCTCAACGTCGAGGGCGCCTACCTCGAGGTACTCGCCGACACCATCGGCTCGGTCGGCGTGATCATCGCCGCCGTACTGCTCGAACTGTTCGGTTGGGGGTGGGCCGACCCGGTGGTCGCCGCACTGATCGGGCTCTGGATCCTGCCGCGCACCTGGCGCCTCGGCCGCAAGTCGGTTCACATCCTGCTGCAGGCGGCCCCCGAGCACATCGACCTGCAGACGCTGTCCGACGAGCTGGTCGCGATCGACGGCGTCGTCGACGTGCACGACCTCCACGTCTGGACGCTCACGTCCGAGATGGATGCCGCGTCCGCCCACCTGGTGGCCAGCGCCGGCGCCGACCACCATGCGATCCTCGACCGGGCCCGCGAGCTCTTGGCCGAACGCCACCACGTGCAGCACGGCACGTTCCAGGTCGAGCCCGACACCCACGAGGGCTGCCACGACGTGACCTGGTGACCCGCCCGACATCCACGGTCAACACGACCGTCCCCATCGACTACGGTCTTTCCATGGGAAAGATTGTGGTCGCCGGTGGCGGGATGTGTGGGATGGCGGCGGCGATGATGCTCGCCGACGACGGCCACGAGGTCACCGTGGTCGAACGGGACGGCGCACCGCCCCCGCCCGACACCGACGGCGCCTTCACCGACTGGGAGCGCCGCAGCGTCGCCCAGTTCGGACTCGCCCACTTCCTCCTCGCCCGCGGTACGTCGATCCTCCGCGAGCAGCTGCCCGACGTGCACCGGTCGCTCGTCGATCACGGCGGCTTCCGGTTCAACCTCGTCAAGTACCTGCTCGGCATGATGCCCGACGCCGAGATCACCCCCGCCGACGACCGGTTCGACCTGGTCACCGGGCGGCGCAGCACGATCGAGTGGGCGATGGCGGGTGCCGCCGACGCCCACCCCGGCGTCACGGTTCGTCGTGGGGAGGCGATCGCCGGCCTGCTCGCCGACACGACCGACGGGCTCCCGCCCCACGTGACCGGAGTGCGTCTGCAGTCGGGCGATCATCTGGCCGCCGACCTCGTCGTCGACGCCACGGGTCGCCGCTCCCCCACGCCGGATTGGTTGGCCGAGATCGGCGCCGCCGCTCCGGTCGACCACGTGGAAGACAGCGGTTTCGCCTACTACGGCCGCTACTTCAGGTCGCCGGGAGCGATGCCCGCCATCATGGGCGGCATGCTCGCCCCGTACGGCAGCTTCTCGATCCTCACGCTGCCGGCCGACAACGACACCTGGTCGGTCACGCTGTACGGCCTGTCCGACGACAAGGAGCTCCGGGCGTTCCGCGACCCCGAGGTCTACGAACGGGTCGTTCGGGCATGCCCGGCACACGCCCACTGGATCGACGGTGAGCCGATCACCGAGATTCGTTCGATGGCCGGCGTCGTCGACCGGCACCGCGAGTTCGTCGTCGACGGACAACCGGTGGCGACGGGCATCCTCACCGTCGGCGACGCCAGTTCGTGCACCAACCCGTCGCTCGGGCGGGGCATCAGCCTCGGCCTGATGCACACGGAGGTGATGCGGGCGTGCGTCGCGGAGCACCTCGACGACCCGCACGCACTGTCGCTCGCGTTCCACGAGCGGTCGGCCGCCGAGATCACACCGTGGCACGATGCCACCGTGCAGACCGACCGGCGTCGGGTCCGCGAGATGCGGATCTACCGCGACGGCGGCACGCCGACGCCGAACGACGCCGAGAGGATCGCCGACGTGATGCAGGGGTCCGTGCTCCTCGATCCCGTGATCACCCGCGGGTTCGCCGAGGTGTTCAGCTGCTACGCCACCGGCGACGAGGTCATGGCCCGTCCCGGCTTCCTCGATCGGGTGATGGCGTGCGCCGACCGGGTCTCGACCGCACCGCCACCTGGCCCGAACCGCGCCGATCTGCTGGAGCTCGTGTCATGACCGTCGTCTTCGTCCACGGGGTACCGGAGACATCCGCGATCTGGGATCCGCTGCTCGACGAGTTCGGACGCGACGACGTCGTGACACTCTCGCCGCCCGGCTTCGGCGCGCCCGTTCCGGACGGCTTCGAGGCGACGTCGGATGCCTACCGCGACTGGCTCGTCGGCGAGCTCGAACACCTCGATGGCCCGGTCGACCTGATCGGCCACGACTGGGGCGGCGGCCACGCGCTCCGTGCCGCCACCGCTCGGCCCGATCTCGTCCGCCGGCTGGTCACCGACATCGCCGGCACGTCCGATCGCAAGTACGAGTGGCACGACCTGGCGCAGGTCTGGCAGACCCAGGGTGACGGCGAGGCGTTCGTCCAGGCGATGGCAGCGATGCCGGTCGACGAGCGGGCGCCGTTGATGGTCGACGCCGGCATGTCCGAGGCGGCGGCGAGGTCGTGTGCTGCCGCCAACGACGAGACGATGGGTTCGTGCATCCTGTCGCTCTATCGGTCTGCGGTGCAGCCCAAGATGCAACTCTGGGGCGACCAGTTCGCCGAGCTCTCCGATCGTCCCGCCGCGCTCGTCGTGATCCCCCACGAGGACCACTTCACCGGGGGCCCGGAGATGGCGCGTCGGGTGGCGCAGAAGTGGGGTGCCGCGACCGCCGAGCTCGAGGGCCTCGGTCACTGGTGGATGATGCAGGACCCGGCGCAGGGCGCCGCGGTGCTGCGAGCGTTCCTTAGCGCCGACGCGGCCTAACCGAACAGCCCGCCGAGTGGCGGGAGCGGCAACGTGATCTCCGGCGTCGTCAGGTCGGGGACCGTCAGGAGCGGGGTCGAGACGGGCGGCGTGGTGATCGACGGTGTGGTGATCGGGGGTGTGGTGATCGACGGAACCGCGATCGGCGGTGTCGTCACCAGCGGCGTGGAGATCGACGGAACCGTGAGCTCTGGCGTGCTGACCGACGGCACCACCGTCACGGACGGCACGGTCACGGACGGCACGGTCACGGACGGCACGGTCACGGACGGCACGGTCACGGACGGCACGGTCACGGACGGCACGGTCGTCGCCGGCACCGTGGTGGTGGGAATCGGACCCGACGGAACCGTCGTCGCCGGCACGACCACCGGCGGCACGGTCACCGGCGGGACCGTCACCGGCGGGACGGTCGTGCCGGACGGTCCGACCACCGGCGGATCCGTTGGCGCGACCTCGGTCGGATCGGCCGTCGGCCCGGTCGTCGGCGCGGTCGACGTCGTCGGTGGCGGCACGGAGGGATCGGCCGCCGGGATGGTCGACGTCGGCACGCGGACGTCCGCAGGTGCGGTCGACGCGGTGGCACCGCCCGCGTCGGGCTCGGCCACCATCTCGACGGCAGCGATCTGTCCGTTGGAGAACGCCTGGAGCTCCGAGGCGAACGCGGCCCGGCGGGCGGAGCTATCGTCGCCGAGGCCGAGCAGGGCGGCGGTCGTGAACGCGGCGGTGCCGACCACCCCGGCGACGGGCGTGGCGCCGACGGCGACCGCGCCACGGACCACCGGGATCTCGGTCAGCCACGCCAGCGAGCCGATCGCCGGGCGGCGACCGATCGAAGCGGCGAGCATCGCACGGACCACGACCGGGTCGAACTGCGTTCCCGAGCAGTCGACCAGCTCCTGACGTGCGGCCTCGGCCGACATCGGCTCCTTGTACGAGCGCTTCGACGTGATCACGTCGTAGGCATCGGCGACCGCGGTGATGCGACCGGCGAGCGAGATCTCGTGCTCGTGCAGCCCGTCGGGATAGCCGCGGCCGTCCCATCGTTCGTGGTGCTCGCCCGCAGCGCGCACCCAGTCACCCAGCCACGGCTCCAGGGGTCGCAGCATCTCGGCGCCGGCCGCCGGGTGGTTCTTGAGCACCTGCCACTCGTCGTCGGTCAGCTTCTCCGCCTTGTTGAGTACCTCCGGCGGCACCGTCATCTTGCCGACGTCGTGCAGCAGGACGCCCCAGGCGAGCCAGTTGCGATCGGACTCGGAGAGCCCCATCTCATCGGCGATCAGATCCGCGTAGGCGCGCACTCGTTCGGTGTGCCCACGGGTGAGCCGGTCGTGCCGACCGAGGCCGTTCACGAGCACGATCGCGTTCTCGGCCGCTTCGGCGGCGGTGGCGCCGAGCCCGTGCTGTTCGAGTTCTCGAGCCCGCTGACGCATCTGGCGGACGGTCCCCGAGCGCAGCGCGACACCGAATCGCGACGGCGCCTGGTCGGGGAAGATCAGCGTGAGCCGCAGCAGCGTCGCCAGCGGGAGGAGGCGCCTCGTCACGCGCCCGACGGCATTCGAGACCACGGCTCCGACGACGCCGGCCTGCAGGATCCACAGTGCGAGTCCCCACCAGCCGTCGGGCCGGTACAACCGGGACCCGACGAGCCGAATCGCGAGGTACGCGGCGAGCACCGGCGTGGCGAAGGCCACGAAACGGACGCCGAGCGCCAGCGCGGGCGATGCGCGCCACGCCGTGTTCGGTTCCGTCGCCCCGCGAGTGGGCCCCGCACTCATACCGAACTCTTCGGAATAACAGTGATCTCACACGAGCAACATCGCGACTCTTGATGATGTCTTGCCCGTACGAACCGCCGGCGATCGACGCGGTCAGAGCTTCTTCAGGGGCGCCCAGGCGAGCGCCAGGTGCTTCTGACCGACGCCGGAGAAATTGATGACCGCCTCGGCCTTCTCACCCGCGCCAGAGATGTCGATGATCACACCCTCACCGAAGGCCGGGTGCGCCACGTCGTCGCCCACCTTGAGCCCGATGTCCTGCGAGTTGGACGGCTGGGGGGTGTTGCCGGCCCGCATCGCCGCATCGACGACACGATCGCGGTGCGCATCGTGGTCGTCGGCCCTCGATGTACCGCCGCCGTCGCGACGGCGGTACGGCGGCGGGTCGTAGGCGCGCTCGTCGCGATGTCGGTAGCTCTGGCGACCGTACGACGACCGCCCGCTGGTGTTGCCCTTCGATTCGATCAGCGCCTCGGGGATCTCGTCGAGGAACCGGGACGGCGGGTTGTACTGCGTGTTGCCGTACAGCATCCGACTCCATGCATGCGTGACGAACAGCCGCCGCATCGCTCGCGTGATCCCGACATAGGCGAGCCGCCGCTCCTCCTCCATCTCGGTGGGCTCGGTGAGCGCCCGGTTGTGCGGGAAGATGCCCTCTTCGACACCGATGACGAACACGACCGGGAACTCGAGCCCCTTCGCCGAGTGGAGCGTCATCAGCACGACCTGATCGTCGTCGTCGAGATCGTCGGTGTCGGCGACGAGCGACACCTGCTCGAGGAACTCGTCGAGCACCGTGAACTCTCGCGCCGAGCCGACGAGCTCGCCGAGGTTCTCGATCCGACCGTGGGCCTCGACCGTGTCCTCGGCCTCGAGTTCGCCCAGATACCCCGATTCGTCGATGACCGCCTGCAGCAGATCGCCCGGGCCCACGCCCTCACCCCCCACCATGGCGTTGAGCCGGTCGAGCAGTTCGACGAACGCACCGATGCCGCGCTGGGCCGGGCCGCTGACGCCGGCTTCGTCGGCGTGCCGGAGCGCCTCGGTGAACGGCACCGCCATCTCGCGTGCGTACGCGTCGATTCGACCGATGCTCGTGTCGCCGATCCCGCGCTTGGGGACGTTGATGATCCGCTTCACGCTGACCTCGTCGAGCGGGTTGATGACCGAGCGGAGGTAGGCCATCGCGTCCTTGACCTCGCGACGGTCGTAGAACCGGGTGCCGCCGACCACCTTGTACGGCACACCCGACCGCATGAACGCTTCTTCGATGACCCGCGCCTGGGCATTGGTGCGATACAGCACCGCCATCTCGCGCCAGTTGACGGCGTCGTCGCTGTGGAGTTGCTGGGCGGTGCCGGCGACCCACATCGACTCGTCGCCCTCGTCTTCGGCGTGGTAGCGGATGATCCGTTCGCCGTCGCCCGTGTCGGTCCAGAGCGACTTGGGTTTGCGTTCCTGGTTGTGCTCGATCACCGCGTTGGCGGCATCGAGGATCGTCTGCGTCGACCGGTAGTTCTGATCGAGCACGATCGTGGTCACCTCGTCGAAGGCATCTTCGAACTGCATGATGTTGCGGAAGTCGGCACCGCGGAACTTGTAGACCGACTGATCGGTGTCACCGACGACGCAGACGTTCTGGTGACCGCCGGCGAGCATCAGCACGATCTCGTTCTGCGCCTGGTTCGTGTCTTGGTATTCGTCGACGAGGATGTGCTCGAAGCGTTGGCGGTAGTGGTCGAGCACCTCGGGGTGCTCGCGGAAGAGCCGCACGACGTTGAGGAGCAGGTCGTCGAAGTCCATCGCGCCGGCCTTCAGCAGGCGGGTCTGGTACTCGGCGTACACGTCGGCCTGCTTGCGGGCGAAGATGTCGTTCGCCTGCTCCGCGGCCCGGTCGGGATCGACGAGTTCGTTCTTCCAGAGCGAGATCTGGCCCTGGACGCCGCGCGGCGGGAACCGCTTGCTGTCGAGACCGAGGTCGCGGATGACGTACCCCGTCAGCCGGACGGCGTCGGCCTGGTCGTAGATCGAGAACGTGCGCGGGTAGCCGATCGCCTCGCCGTCGCGGCGCAGGATGCGCACGCACGCCGAGTGGAACGTCGACACCCACATCGACCGCACCACGGGCCCCACCAGCGACCCGACGCGATCTCGCATCTCGGCCGCGGCCTTGTTGGTGAACGTGATCGCCAGGATGCTGGTGGGGCGCACGCCCCGGTCGATCAGGTAGGCGATCCGATGGGTCAGGACACGTGTCTTGCCCGACCCGGCGCCGGCCACGACGAGGAGCGGACCCTCGGTGTGCACGACCGCATCGAGCTGGTCGGGGTTGAGGCCTTCGGTGAACGGATTGGGTCCGACATCGCCGACGGCGTCGGCGAACGGGTCGTCCGTGAAGAGGTCTGGCTGATCCGACATCGTCGACCCATCCTAGGGACGGGGTGTCGCACCGCTTCAGACCCGGATCTGTCCAAACACGAAACCCGGACGCAACGAAGTCCGAACACCGCGGCATGCGACTGCGGGCCCGATCGATCCCACCTAGGTTGACCTGCATGTCGATCGACGAAGACGCTCCTCCGGAGGTCGCCGAGCCACGAGCGGTGGCTCGACTCAAGCACCCCCGTGCGATCCGGTGGCTCCACTGGATCAACTTCCCGCTGTTGGCGGTGATGATCTGGAGCGGCCTGCGCATCTATTGGGCCGAGGATGTCTACGCGTTCGGCGTCGGGAGCTGGCAGTGGTTCGCGTTCTTCCCCGAGGTCGTCTACGAACGGCTCGATCTCGACCGCCACCTCGCCCGCGGCATGGCGTTCCACTTCTCCTTCGCCTGGCTGTTCGTGATCAACGGGCTCGCCTACACGATCTACCTGGCCGTCAGCGGCGAGTGGCGCCACATCTTCCCCGACCGCCGGTCGGCCGCCGAGGCGAAGGACGTCGTGCTGCACGACCTGCACCTCAAGGCCGATGCGCCGCCGCAGGGCCGCTATAACGCCGCCCAGCGCATCGCCTACACGGTGGTCCTGGCGATGGCGGCGATCGTCGTGGTCAGCGGGTTCGCGATCTACAAGCCGACGCAGCTGTACCCGCTGCCGTTGCTGTTCGGCGGCTACCAGGGTGCCCGGCTGATCCACTTCTCGATGACGATCGGCATCCTGCTGTTCTTCGTCGTCCACCTCCTCCAGGTGCTCCGGGCGGGGTGGGGCAACTTCCGGGCGATGGTCACCGGCTACGAGATCGAGCAGCCCGAATCGAACGAGGAGGTCGCGTCATGAGCGACGACCGGCACGAACAACCCACCGACGACCGCGCCGCCGAGCTCCGAGCCCAGGCCCGCAGCGGCCCGGCGATCCCGCTCGACGAGTTCCGACGCAAGTCGCGCCGCTCGTTCCTGACGGGCGGCGCCGGCGTCATCGCCGCCGGGCTGTTCTGGAACTACGTGCAGACCAAGTCGGATCCCGTCGATCGGATCCCCGGCATCCTCCGCAACACGCTCGAGGCCAACGAGCAGATCTGGTCGAACTTCCAGGGTCGCTCGGCGCCCGAGTATGACATCGCCGATGCGTCGCCGATCCAGGTCAACGGTCGGGTCGGCATCCGCAGCGAGATCGCACTCGCCGGCTACACCGTACGTGTCGAGGGCCCCGACGGTGAGTTGCTCGACGAGCTCCCGCTCGATCACTTCCGCGACCTCCCGCAGAGCGACTTGGTGATCGAACACAAGTGCATCGAGGGCTGGTCGAACATCACCCACTGGCGAGGTGCCCGGTTCCGCGACTTCCACGAGCCGTACGCCGACCGCATCGGCGACGCGAGCTACGTCGGCATGGAGACACCCGACGGCGAGTACTACGTCGGTTGGGACCTCGATGCGATCCTCCACCCGCAGACGATGCTGGCGCTCGAGCAGAACGGGGCGCCGCTCGATCAGGACCACGGCGCCCCACTCCGGCTCGCGACGCCGAACAAGTACGGCATCAAGACGATCAAGCGCATCAAGACGATCCGGTACCGCCGAGACCGCGCACCCGACTACTGGGCAGAACGCGGATACGACTGGTACGCCGGGCTCTGATCGGGCTCAGCGGAGTGCCAGCGCCGCGACGTCGCCGAGTTGGGCCCGGGCCACGTCGATCCGGTCGCCCGGGAAGATGTTGATGCTGCTCACGCCGGCCGCCTCGAGCGCGGCGATGTGTTCGAACGCGTCGTCGATCGTGCCGACGGCTCCGATCTCGCGCCAGTAGTCGCTCGGCATGTCGAGCAGCGCCGTCGCTCCGCCGTCGGCCACCCGCTCGACCATCTCGTCGAAGAACGGCAACACCGTGAACGCCGGACGTCGCTCGGCGATCAGACCGGCGACGAAGGGCGCCACGTGACCGTACGCGGTCCGGCGATCGTGCTCGACCGCCAGCATCGTGAACGTCACGACGTGGAAATCGTCGGGGCGCCTGGCCGCGTGGCCGAGCGACCAGTCGACGTAGGTCGGGCCGGCCCCCTCGACGAGGATCACGCCGTCGGCGACCCGTCCGGCGAGCGCGAGTGACCTCTGCTGCTGCACCCCGGCGACGATCCGCGGGACGTCGCTCGGCGGCTGGTCGAGCCGGACCCGATCGAGCTGCACGTGGCGGCCGTCGAACGTGACCTCGTCACCGCCGAGCAGTCGCTTGACGACGGTGATGGTCTCGTCGAGCGTCGTCAGGGGTGACGGGGGACGCGCGCCCATCTGTGCCATCCACTCCTGCACACCGTGACCGATCCCCGGGTGGAACCGTCCGGGCGCGAGGTTCGCGAGTGTCGCGATCTCCATCGCGGTCACAGCCGGGTTGCGGGCGACCGCCGGCAGGATCCCGATCCCGACCTGCAGCTGCCCGGTCACGGCCAACGCCGTGGCCGCCAAGCTGACACCGGCGGTGAAGAAGCAGTCCTCGATGAGCCAGAGCTGTTCGACGCCGGCGGCCTCCAGCCGGCGGGCGTACTCCCCCACCTCGGCCGCCGGAAACGTCCGATCGAAGCACATCCCGATCTCGGCACGTTGCGAACCCATCCCGGCAACGTACCGCGAGTGCCTCAGCCGGATTGTTCCTCGGAGAGCTCGAGCCAGCGCTCCTCGAGTTCGGACAGCTCGGCCTGAGCGGTCGCGAGCTCGGCGCCGAGTGACGCCAGCCGCTCGTGGTCGGTCGTGTCCAGAAGCTGCTCGTTCAGTCGATCGACCTGACGCTGCGCCTTGGTCATCGACTGCTCGGTGTCACGAATCTGACGGCCGAGTGTGTACTGGCTGGCCGGGCGTTCCTTCCTGGCCCGCGGCGTCGACGGGGCTGCCTTGGCCGGTTTCGGTGTGGGTGCGGTCGGCGTCGAGCGACTCGACAGCCAGCCCTGGACCCCGCCGGCCACGCGTCGGAGGTCACCGCCCGGGTCGATCGCGAGCACATGGTCGACCGTGCGATCGAGGAACGTGCGGTCGTGGCTCGCGACGACGAGCGCGCCCGGCCAGTCGTCGAGGAAGTCCTCGAGCGCTCGCAACGTGTCGAGATCGAGGTCGTTGGTCGGTTCGTCGAGCACGAGCAGGTTCGGCTTAGTGGCGAGCACCATCACCAGCTGGAGACGCCGACGCTCGCCTCCGGAGAGCATCCTGACGGGGGCGAACTGTGCGGTCGAATCGAACCAGAATCGTTGGAGCAGCGCCCGGTCTTCCCAGTCGGGCTCTCGCAGCGGCCCGGCCACCAGCTTGCGGACGATGGCGTCGGGATCGAGCATCGACGTCTGCTGATCGGCGTACCCGGTCACGACCGTCGAGCCCACCTGGACCGTGCCGGACACCGGTTCGCGACGCCCGGCGATGATGTCGAGCAACGTCGACTTGCCGGAGCCGTTCGGTCCGACCACGCCCAGCCGCGCTCCCGGCTCGATGAGCAGGTCGACGTGTTCGAACACGGTCGCGTCGCCGTAGGCCTGGGCGACGTCGACGAGCTCGACCACCTGGTTACCGAGCCGGGTCGAGCCCATGTCGAGCAGCAGGTCGTCGCCGCGCACCCCGGTCGCCTCCGGGCCACCCGAGACGATCTCGCGCGCCGACCGGAGGCGCGCCTTCGGCTTGGTCGATCGGGCCTGAGCGCCGCGCTGGAGCCACTCGAGTTCGCGGCGGGCGAGGATCTTGCGGGTCGACTCCTCGCTCGCCGCCTGCTCGTGGCGAGCCGCACGCCCCGCGAGATATGTCGCATAGGCACTCGTTCCGGCGTCGGCCCGGTGGATGTAGCCGGTCCCGCGTTCGATCTCGACGATCCGACCGCTCCCCCGTGCCGTCGTGAGCCGGTCCATGAGGTGCCGGTCGTGCGTGATCATCACGAGCGCTGCGCTGGTGCCGGCAAGTCGACCCTCGAGCCATTCGATCGCTTCGAGATCCAGATGGTTGGTGGGCTCGTCGAGCAGGATCATGTCGAACTCACCGACGAGCGCGTGGGCGAGTGCCACCCGCTTGGCCTGACCGCCGGAGAGCTGATCGGTTCGACGTGACAGGAGCGGCTGCACGCCGAGTGACGTCGCGACGGCTGCGAGCTCCCACGAGTCGCCCAGATACTCGGCGACCGTGCCGGGAGGCAGTTGCGGATCCTGGTCGAGCGACGCGATCCGAACGCCTCGGCCGAACCTGACGTCGCCCTCGTCGGGCGTCTGCGTCCCGGCGAGGATGCGCATGAGCGTCGACTTCCCGGAACCGTTTACGCCGACGATCGCGACCCGATCGCCGGTCGAGACGGTGAGCGAGAGATCGTCGAACAGCACCTTGTCGGGCTGGGCGATGCCCACCTTCGCCACGTCGACGCAGATCACGTCGCCACCATACGGGCACGTCGTCGAATCACGCCCCGGACGCGCTCGTGCGCCCCCGAAGGGGCGCACGAGGTGGGGGGTGACAGTCGGTGACGTCAGCCGTCGTTACCGCGGGTGCGGTAGACGCCGTCCTCGATCCGCTCGGCGAGGCGCTCGAGGCGTTCGGCGGCCCGCTCCTCGTCGAGCCCGTGATCGACCGCCATGTCGACGTGGCTCTCGGCGTCGGCGATCAGGGCGTCGATCACCGCTTGGACGTCGACGCCGTTGGCCTCGGCGATGTCGGCGATCGAGTTGCCGGCGGCGAGCTCGGAGCGCAGCGTGTCGGTGTCGACACCGAGGATGTCGGCCAGCACGGCCCCGTCACCACGGTGCCCGTCGAGGCCACGCCGGTGTGTGCGGCCGGGGCGCTCGCTGCGCTCGGGCCGGTTCTCGACGAGGTGCTCGGCGACGGTGTCGGCCTGCGCCTCGGTGATCGTGCCGTCGTCGACCAGGTCCTGCAAGCTCTCGCGCAGCCGATCGCCGAGCTCGGGCCGCTCGTCGGCCGTGTCGGTCGTCTCGTCGGTGTTTTCGTCGGTGTTCTCGTCGGTGTCGTCCTGGAGGACGACCACGGCATCGGCACCGTCGTCCGATGCTGCGCTCGTCAGCGACGGCACGGTGGCGACGAGGCCGATCGCGCCGCCGGCGAGCAGACCGGCGGCGACGCCGATCGTGGTGGAACGCTTCGACCCTGAGGTCGAGGTGTCGGTGGTGGGAGTCGGGGTGTCGTTCATGGTGGTTCCTTTCGGGGTACGTCTGACGAGAACAACGATGACGACCCTCGGTGTGAACGAAACCGGAGCGAGTTGAGAGCCGGGTAAGAACCCGGCCGACCCGGCTACTCGGCGGTCGGAGGCGGGAGGCGACCGAGCCGAAACCCGACCGCTGCCCCGCCGCCGGGACGGTTGGAGGCGAACGCATCGCCACCGTGATGCTGTGCCACCTCACGCACGATCGACAGCCCGAGCCCCGACCCGGACATCGCTCGGGCCGCATCGGACCGGTGGAACCGATCGAACACCCTGTCGAGGTCGGCCTCGGGGATCCCGGTGCCGCGGTCGAGCACGGTGACGGTGTCGTCGCCGACGGTGACCACGATCGGGCCGCCCGTGGTGTCGAACTTGGTCGCGTTCTCGAGCAGGCAGGAAACCGCTCGTTGCACCGCCGAACGGTGCGCGGTGACGACATCCGATGCTCCGTCGACCTCGATGACACGATCGGTCCGACGGGCGTACCGGTCGGCCTGCTCCGTGACCACGTCGACCAGATCGAACGACGTCGCCGGCTCGTCGCGGGCGCCGCCGACCGCCACCGCGACCACCTCGTCGACGAGCGAGGTCAACTCCTGGGTCTCGGCGTGCAGGTCGTCGACGATCGCCCGCCGGTCGGCATCGGAGAGGTCGGGGTACCGACGCAGGGTGTCGAGGTTGGTGCGCAAGCTGGTCAGCGGGGTGCGGAGTTCGTGCCCGGCGTCCTGCACGAGACGGCGCTGCTCGTCCTTCGATCGGGCGAGTGCGGCCAGCATCCGGTCGAACGCGACGCCGAGCCGACCGACCTCGTCGCCGCCCTCCTCCCCGACGGCGACGTCGAGTCGCCCGGTGCTCTCGACGTGTTCCGCCGCCGCGGTGAGGCGCCGCAGCGAGGCGGTCGCACGTCCGGAGATCCACAGTCCGAGTGCGATGGCGGCGGCCGAGACCAGCCCAGCGATCAGCAGGGTTCTCCGGCGGAGACTGTCGAGGATCCGTTCCGTTTCGTCGAGCGACCGTCCGACCTGGACCGCCCCTCGCGACACGCCGATCGTGCGAACCCGATAGGTGCCATCGGCGGTCTCGACCGTGGAGAAGCGGCTGACACCGCGGCGCCCGAGGACACGGCTGTCGGGCTCCGAGATCGGGAGCGGGCTCGGGAAGGTGGTGCCGGTGATCGTCCCGTCGAGCAGGACGATCTGCGCATCGAACCCGACCAGCGGCCCGCGGTCCGGCACACCCTGCTGGCCGAGCAGGCGGCCGTCGATGCTCAGGAGCGATCGATCGATCTCGGCGAACAGTCGATCGCTGGTCGACCGGTAGCTGACGGTGCCGAACGCGACGGCGGTGGTCGCGACGATCGCCGCCAACGCCAGCGCGAACTTCCAGCGGAGACTCATGCGGGGTCCGCTCGAGCGACGTACCCGACACCACGAACGGTGTGGATCAGCCGTTCGGCACCGTCGGTCTCGGTCTTGCGACGGAGATAGCCGATGTAGACCGCCAGGTTCTTCGAATCAGGGCCGAAGTCGTAGTTCCAGATCCGCTCGTAGATCGTCGAGTGGTCGAGCACGACGCCGGCATTGCGGACCAGCAACTCGAGCAGGTCGAACTCGGTCTTGCTGAGTTCGATCTCGGTGCCCGCGCGGCTGGCGCGACGCCCGGCGAGGTCGAGGCGGAGGTCGGCGAGTTCGAGGTTGGCGTCGTCGTCGTTCGCTGTTCCGGTCCGGCGCCGCGACAGCGCGCGCATCCTGGCGAACAGTTCGGCGAGATCGAACGGCTTGGGGACGTAGTCATCGGCTCCCGCGTCGAGGCCGGCGACGCGGTCGCTCGTCTCGGTGCGGGCGGTCAGCATCAGGATCGGCACGTCGTTGCCTTCGGAGCGCAGCACACGGCAAGCCGTCAGCCCGTCGATGACCGGCATCGACACATCGAGCAGGACGATCTCGACCGGCCGTGAACGGAGGTGTTCGAGCGCCTGCGCGCCGTTCGTGACCGCCGTGACCTCGTGGCCCTCGAGGGTGAGCGCGCGCACCAGCGACTCCCGAACGGCCCGGTCGTCTTCTGCCAACAGCACCTGCACGAGTACGAGTACACCAGAATCACGTGAGAGATCGGTGAGAATGTCCGAATGCGTTCCCTGCTGGTCGTCGCCGCCGGCGGCGCGATCGGTGCCGGCGCCCGCTGGGGCGTCGGTGAGGTCGTCACCGGTACCGACGGCGGATTCCCATGGGCGACGTTCATCGCCAACGTCGTCGGTTGTCTCCTGATCGGCCTGGCGACGCATCGGCTGACGCGCGGATCCGATGCCTGGCTGGCGGTCGTCGTCGGCGGACTCGGCGGGTTCACGACGTTCTCGGCGTTCGCCGTCGAGACACGAACGCTGCTCGACAGCGGTCACGGTGCCACCGCCCTCGTCTACATCGGGGCATCGCTGATCGTCGGGCTCGGGGCGGTCGAGCTGACCCGAGCCGAGGACCCGCCGCAGCGATGACCGCGATGTGGTTCGTGCTGGCGGCGGCCGGCGGTGCCGTGGCCCGGCATCAGGTCAACCGACTCGGCACCGGATGGCGCGGCACCATGGCGCTCAACGTGCTCGGTGCGTTCGCACTCGGACTCCTCGTCGCCGCCGAACCCGGGCAAGCGACCGTGATCGTGGTCGGCACCGGCCTGCTCGGCAGCCTCACGACGTTCTCCACGTTCGCGCTCGAGTTCGCCGAGGCACCCCGACGCATCCGACTGGTCATCCTCGTCGGCACGGTGGTACTCGGCCTCGCTGCCGCGGCGCTCGGCTGCTCGCTCGGCTGATTCAACCGACCGGCTCGGCCGCGCCGGGCCAGCGCACCGTCGCCACCTGCGCGACGAACACGGGCGGGTTCGCGTCCAGCCACGTCGCCAACTCCTGGTCGCGCGACGCCGGGAGGCAGAGCCTGCGCCGCGCCGTCGGGACCAACACGGCGGGGTCGGCTGCCGAGCGCGACAGCGGGTTCCGGCGGCTGACCTCGATCTCGGGATCAACGCCGATCTCGCGCAGCACCGCGACGAAATCGTCGGCGGTCGGCCCCGGCGGACGGGTCACACCCCAGAAGTGCTCCCACGCCGCCGACCACGCGGACATCGGATGTGCGGTCGGGAGTTCGACCACCACCGCGAGCCGCGCGTGATCGGTGAGCGCCAACACGAACGGCAAGATCTCGGGCACGTTGAAGACGACGTGGTGGCAGACCACGACATCGGCGACCGGTGTGTGACCTGCCACGTCGGGCCACTCGCCGTGCACGGTGCGTCGGGCGACGCCCACCTCGGCAGCTGCGGCGACGAACCCGTCGAGCATCGCGCCGCTGGCGTCGACACCGATCAGCTCGGTCGCAGGGGGTACGAGCGGGATCGCTGAGCGCCCGCCGCCGCACCCGACGTCGAGCACCGTGCCACCGAGCGGCGGCAGCACTTCGCGCGCCCATCGTGCCGACAGGCCGTCACGGGTCAGGGTGTCGTCGACATCGAAGCGGCCCGGATCGTGGAACCACGGCGATTCCGGTGCCTGGTCGAGGATCTCCTGCGGGATGCCCCATCCTTCGAGCTGCGCGGCCCAACGTTCCGCCGCGGGGAACAGCGACGGCGCATCGTCGGCGGTCACGCGGTGTCGAGCACCCGGATCGGCAGCTCGCGCGGTCCGCGGATCTGACCGACACTCCAGCGGGTCGACCCGGCCAACTCGAACGCAGGGAACCGCACGATGAACTCTTCGATGGCGATCTTGAGTTCGAGGCGGGCGAGGTTGGAGCCGAGGCACCGATGGATGCCCAACCCGAACGCCGCGTGTCGATTGGCTTCGCGGTCGATCACGAACCCGCCGGCGTCGTCGAAGAACTCGGGATCGCGGTTGGCCGCCGGGAACGGCAGGAGGACCCACTCGTTCTCCTTCATCGGACAACCGTGGAAGTCGTGGTCCTTGGCGACGAGCCGGGCCATCGTCACGGGCGCGTAGGCCCGCAGGAACTCTTCGAGCGCGAACAGCATCACGTCGGGCTCGTCGACCAGCCGCTGCAGGTCGTCGGGATGTGAAGCGAGATGCCAGATCGACGACCCGATCGCGCTCCAGGTGGTGTCGATGCCCGCGATCAACAGCAGCACCATCGACCCGCGCACGTGCTCGTGGCTGAGCTTGTTGCCACCGATCTCGGCGTTGAGGAGGTACGTGGTGAGGTCGTCGCGTGGATCTTGCCGGTGCTCTTCGATCTGGCGATCGAGGTACGCGTCGAGATGGAGGTCGCTCTGTTCGCGTTCCTCGACGGGCACGTTGACGAGTTCGAGGAACTCGTGCACGCAACGGCGGAAGTAGTCGTCGTCCTCCACCGGGAAGCCGAGCATGCGCGAGATCACGTTGACCGGGATGTGCTGCGCGTACTGGAGCGCCGCGTCGACGATCGTCTCGCCGGGCTCGATCTCGCCCATCTCGTCGAGCAGCTGGTTGCACAGCCGCCGGATCTCGGGCTCCCACGGGTTGATCGCCTTGGGCGAGAACGGCGGGAGCAGCAACCGGCGCGCATGCTGGTGGAACGGCGGATCGCTCGTGATGGGCGGTGCCGGCCCGACCGGTGCCTCGGCGATCGGGCGCCCGGTGTTGACCACGACGCCACGGCTCGTGAAGTTCTCGGTGTCGTACGCGACCTCTTTGACGTACTCGTGCGTGAGCGGTGCCCACATGCCGCCGTAGCGGTCGGTGTGGGCGACGGGACAGCCGCCTTCACGGAGCTCGTCCCAGATCTCGTGGGCGCGTTCGTTGTACTCGGGTTCGGCGTGGTCGATGTCGTTCGCCCAGTCGCTGACGGGGCCGTATGCGCTCGTCATTCGATGATCGTGATCGCATACTCGGGGCAGTTGGCGACGGCCAGCTTGGCCTTCTCCTCCAACTCCGGGGTCACCGTGCCGTCGCCGATGACGACCGCCGTGCCGTAATCATCGACGTCGAACAGTTCGGGCGCCAGCGCATAACAGCGATTGTGCCCCTGGCAGAGATCCGCGTTCACCTCGACTCGCATGGACCGATCGTAGAGGTTCGCGTGCGGCCGTGGCGGGTCGGCGGCGGGCGGGACGAGGTCGTTGCCGACACAATCACTGCGGTCCGTCGCCACACCGAACGGTTCGCCACGCAGAGCGTTCGGTCGCCTGCCATTCGCGAGAAAAGTACGGAATATGGTGCGAATGGACCGGTTCGCCGCCAGTCCGAGCGCATAGCTTCGTTTGTGTTCACGTGACCATGACACGTCAGCGTGAACGTTCCGCCGCCCCCTGCGCGAACAGAGGACATATTTCTCATGCAATCGAACCACGACGAGACGAGCCTGGCGTTACTCGAGGCCGCACACCGTCTGCTGGCCGAACACGGCTCCGAAGCGCTCACCGTGCGACGCATCGCCACCGAGGCCGGAATGAGCACGATGAACGTGTACTCCCGGTTCGGGGGGAAGGACGGCGTCATCGACGAGCTCTACATCGACGGCTTCTCGCGGATGTACGCCGCCATCGACGCCGTCCCGACCACCGGCGACTTCGCGGCCGACCTCGTCGCGATGGCGAACGCGTACCGCCGATTCGCGCTCGAGAATCCCACGTACTACAAGGTGATGTTCCGCACCGCCATCCACGAGTTCGCACCGTCGGCTCGAGCCGCCGAGCTGGCTCGCTCCGGTCTCGCGGTCATCGCCGAGCGTGTTCGACTGGGCCAGGACGCCGACCAGGTGCGCAGCGACGACGGGCACGAGGCAATGGTCGTCGCCGCCTGGCTGTGGGCGTCCTGCCACGGGCTCGTGACGCTCGAGATCTTCTCGGTCGGGAACAACCAGGTCGACTGGTCGTCGGTGTTCGATCGCGGTATCCGCACCTCGGTCGCCGGGTTGCACCCGTCGGCGATCAGCCCCGGCTGAGCCGACCCCCGCCAACGGGCCGACCCGGTAGCGTGCAGCGACAATGCTCGCCGCTGTCCTCGCCAACGTCTTCACGGACGTCTCCGACTGGCTCGCCGACTTCTCGTCGAACTGGTACTTCCTCGCCATCATCTTCGCCGTGGCGTTCTTCGACTCCGTCGTACCCGTCGTGCCCAGCGAGACCATGGTCATCATCGGTGGGGTCGCCGCCGGCATCGGAGAACAGCAGTTGCTCGCCGTCATCGCCTCCGGAGCGGTCGGCGCCTTCCTCGGCGACAACACGGCCTACCTGCTCGGCGATCGGCTGAGCGGATTCATCCGCCGTCGGGCGAGCACCCGCCCGAAGCTCGGACGACAGCTCGCCTGGGCCGACGAACAGATCCGGGTCCGGGGCGGGCTCCTCCTGATCACCGCCCGCTTCATCCCCGGCGGCCGCACCGCACTCACCGTCACGTCGGGGATCACCGCCCAACCGCGTCGCTGGTTCATGGGCTGGGTCGCACTCGCCGTCGTGATCTGGGCCACGTACGCCGGGCTCCTCGGCTACCTCGGCGGGCAGGCGTTCGAGGACAACCACACCATGGCGTTCCTCGTCGCGTTCGGTGCCGCCCTGGCGATGACGGGCGTCATCGAACTCGTGCGACACCTCCGCCAACGGGCCCGCTGACCCCATCGGCAGGATGGAGGCGATGCTCCGAGGCCGTCGCCGCCCGCCGCTCGAACCCGCCTCCGGCCCCGACGCTCCCATCAACTCGCTGTCGAGCGAGCGGTTGCCACTCGATCAGCGGGCGGTCTGCGTCGACCGAGCGACCGTCACTCCGGAGTCGGAGCGGCGAGATCGGCGATCCGCTCGGCCGCCACCCGGCACACCGCCAGGTACGGCGCCGCGAACCACGGCACCCCGAACGTCAGTGCGCAACGATCGGCACCGAGCGGCTGCACGGAATGACTCGTGGCCGGCATCCCGGCGACGTCCCACGACCACCGCTCGCCGGCGACCCACCGGGTCACGACGAACGGGACGCTGACGCCGACGGCCGTGGTCACCGTCCCACGAGCGGCGGCGCGCAGTCGCCGACCGCCGCGGTCGAGTTCTGCGGCGCGCACGGTCGGCCCCCACCCCGGCCACTGGTCGAGATCGACGAGCACGTCCCACACCGCCGCCGCCGGCGCCGCTGCCTCGATCGTCGTGTGCACGAAGCGCATCGCCGCCCGCCGTCAGAGCGCGGCGAGGAACTCGGCGAGCGCAGGATTGACCACGTCGGGGTGGGTCATGTTCGGGGCGTGAGCGGCGCCGTCGACCTTCACGATGCCCCGATGGTCGGTCGACGATGCAGCGAGCGCCTCGGCCCGCTCGATCGCGATCGCCTGATCGTCCGTGCCGTGGACGCCGAGGATCGGGCAGGAGATCTCCCCGACCCGGCCGCTCACGTCGTCCCGGCCGAGCAGGGCTCCGCCGGCGAGGACCAGTTGGTCGCTGTCGATCGCCATCCACTTCGGGATCCAGTCGGCCGCCAGGTCGTCGTCGCCGAGGATCAGACCGGCGACGATGGCGAAGACGCCCGCCCGGTCGTCGTCGGTGCCGTGCTCGAACACGTGGAGCATGCCCTGGTACCCCTGGATCGTCTCGTCGTCGTCGACGTCGGCCGCCGAGTCGATCAACACGACCGCACGCACTCGATCCGGATGCGCGAGCGCAGCGCGCAACGAGAGGAAGCCTCCCTGCGACATCCCGACGAACACGGCCGACTCGACCCCGAGATGATCGAGCAGTGCGACGGCGTCGGCGGCGGAGTCCCAGTAGGTGAACGGGCCGTCGGCCCTGGTGCCGCCGAAGCCGCGCTCGTCCCATCGGATGCACCGATACCGGTCGCGGAGCGCCTCGACCTGGCGGTCGAACATCGTGTGGTCCATCAGGAACCCGTGGCTGAAGAGCACCGCCGGCCCGTCACCACCCGTGTCCTCGAAGTGAACCTCGATGCCGTTGATCCGTGCCATCCCGAGGACACTACGCGTCGAGCATCGACAGGAAACGACCGGAACCCATCACCCGTGCACGGTCGGGCAGCCTGGCCCGGAGCCCGCGATCCGAGGTGACGACCTGCGGTTCGTCGTCGAGCTCGCGTACCAACTCGACGATCCGGTCGTCGGCGGCGTTACGCCCGCGGCGACGCGACTCGACGATCGTCAGGTTCCCGCCGCCGAGTTCGAACGTCGTGGGCGCCACCGGCGCGTCGAACACGAGGGCGACCTCGTCATCGTGGGTGCGACACCACTCGGCGACCGACTGCGCCAATCGTCGTGCGGCGGCGTCACGGTCGTTCCACCATCCGTCGGGCCGCGACCCGAACACGTTGTTGCCGTCGATGATCCAGCGCACGTCAGGCCAGCAGCGACGTCGGCACATCGACCACGCGAGCCCGGAGCCACTCGCCGAGGCTCTTGGCCTGCCCGTCGATGCGGGTCGATGCGGCGACGCCCTCGTCGAGCAACCCGTGCACGACGAAGTTCAGCGACCACAGGTTGGCGAGGTCGTGGCGCTCGACACGCAGTTCGGCGGTCTCGGGCAACAGTTCCCGGAACCGTTCGACGGTGAGGAACGCGTCGAGCCACGCGAACGCATCCGCCGTTCGGGCGAAGACACCGAGGTTGGCGTTGCCGCCCTTGTCGCCGGACCGTGCGCCGATCACCCGACCGATCGGTGCACGGGTCGTCGGCGCGTGCGTCACGGGCGTCCCCGGCGTGTCCGTCGGGATCGGCGCCTCGACGCCCAGCGCCGGAGCCACCGAGCCGATCTCGGTCGTTCGGCCGTCGACGTGCACGTACGCCGGGGCGAGATCGGCGGGAACGGTCGCCGGCCGGTACACGCCGTACGGTGTCGCGGCGGTGGGACCACCCGTCAGACCGTAGAACCCTGGGATGCTCGCCAACGCCGTCTCGACGAAGGCGTTGGAGAAGGCGCGCCCGACCTTGCGCTCGTCGGCGTCCTTCACCGTGAGTCGCCACTGCGCCGTCGCCGCCTCGTTGGACGTCGGATCGTCGTGATCGGTGCGGATGACGCGCGAGCTGACGGCGTCGAAGTCGTCGGGATCGTGCGGACACGCCCGCCAGAAGGCCGCCGCTGCCGCCTCGGCCTTGGCCTCGATGTCGAGCCCGGTGAGCGCCACGCCGAGGGTGTTGCGAAAGCCTCCGAGTTCGTTCATCGCGACCTTCAGCGTCGGCGGTGGTGGCTCGCCGACCGTGCCGGAGATGCGCACCCGGTCGGGTTCGACCTGTTCGAGCCGGATCGTGTCGAACCGTGCCGTGACGTCGGGGCCCAGGTAGCGGGCACCGCCGATCTCGTAGAGGAGCTGCGAGGTGACGGTGCCGATCGAGACCTGCCCGCCGGTGCCGTCGTGCTTGCCGATGACACACGAGCCGTCGTCGGCGACCTCGGCCCACGGGAAGCCGAGGCGTTCGATGCCGGGGACTTCGGTGAAGAACGAGTAGTTGCCGCCCGTCGTCTGCGCCGAGCACTCGATCACGTGCCCGGCCACGACCGCGCCGGCGAGCCGGTCCCAGTCGTCCCGGGCCCAGCCGTGGTGCCAGGCGGCCGGGCCGCAGGCCACGGCGGCGTCGGTGACCCGGCCGGTGATCACGATGTCGGCACCGCTGCGGAGCGCTTCGACGATGCCCCAGCACCCCAGGTACGCGTTCGCCGTCAGGTAGCGGCCGACGTCGCCGAGGTCGCCGTGCTCGTCGAAGGGTCGGAGTGCGCCCGACTCGGCCAGTTCGTCGATCCGGGGCAGGAGGTCGTCGCCGTCGACGTAGGCGATCGTCGGTGAGAGCCCGAGCCGGTCGGCGACCTCGTGCACGGCCTCGGCGCAGCCGGCAGGGTCGAGGCCCCCGGCGTTGGAGACGACCTTGATGCCACGGTCGAGGCACGGGCCCATCACATCGTCCATCTGACGGACGAACGTCGACGCGAACCCACCGCCCGGCTTCTTCGCGCGTATCCGGCTCAGGATCAGCATCGTCAGTTCGGCCAGCCAGTCACCGGTCAGGACGTCGATCGGCCCGCCCTCGACCATCTCCGCGGCACCCGACTGGCGGTCGCCGAAGAACCCCGAACAGTTCGCGATCCGGATCGGGTCGGACACGTCACTCCCCTCCGTCAGCGACGTCGAGCGCCACGAGCAGATCGCCGGTGTCGACTCGGTCACCGACGCCGAACCGGACCTGGGTCACCGTCGACGCAGCCGGCGCGAGGATCCGGTGCTCCATCTTCATCGCCTCGACGACCATCAGCAATTGTCCTTCGGCGACCTCGGCGCCGTCGTCGACGTGGACGGCGATCACCGTGCCGGGCAACGGGCAGATCGGGCCACCCCCGGCCGCGACGTCGTCATGGTCGACGAACCGTGGTGGGCGCTGCCAGACGAGCGAGCCGGACGGCCCGGCCGTGCGCATCATGTCGCCGTCGAACCGGACGTCGACCACATGGCGGGCCCCGTCGAGCTCGACCACCTGGCGGTCGGGTGTCCGGTCGAGCAGCCGAACGGCGACGGCGCGACGGGGGTCGTCGGGCAGCGAGCCGTCGGCTCCGGCGACGGGAGGTGCACCGACCAGCGCCGTGGCAGCGTCGCCCGTCAGCACGTACTCGATCTCGTATTCGTCGTCGTCGAGGAGCCACGTTCGTCGCTGCCCCCGCGTGCGCAGGTTGCGCCACCCGGACGGGGCGAATCCGGTGACGGCGTCGGCGGCGCGGTGCCGCATCTCGTCGGCGAACACGCCGCCCAGCAGCAGCGCCAGTCGGTCGTCGCCGTCCGGGCCGGCGGCCGACTCGACCGCCGGGTGATCCGCGAGGTAGCTGGTGAACGTGGCACCCGCGCGGAAGTCGGGTTCGTCCATGATCGCCGAGAGCGCAGCGGCGTTCGTGCGGACCCCTGCGATGCGTGAGCCCCGCAACGCCCTGGCGATCCGGCCTGCCGCCACGCCGCGATCCGCGTCGTGGGCGATCACCTTGGCGAGCAGGGAGTCGTAGTCGGACGAGACCTCGCTGCCGGCGCGGAACCCGGTGTCGACCCTGACGTCCCCCGGGATGTCGAACTCGGCGATGTGACCGGTCGACGGCAGCCAACCGGCGGCCGGGTCTTCGGCGACGAGCCGGACCTCGATCGCGTGGCCCGTGAACATGATGTCGTCCTGTGCGAGCGGCATCGGATGTCCGTCGGCGACGCGGATCTGCATCTCGACCAGATCGAGCCCGGTGATCGCCTCGGTGACCGGGTGCTCGACCTGGAGCCGGGTGTTGACCTCGAGGAACGTGATCGTCGGCGCGCCGCCGTCGCCCGCGTCGCCGACCATGAACTCGACCGTGCCGGCGCCGACGTAGCCGACGTGGCGCGCCAGCGCGAGCGCTCCGTCGTGGAGACGACGGCGGGTCGCGTCGGAGATGCCGGGCGACGGCGCCTCCTCGACCACCTTCTGGTTGCGCCGCTGGATCGAGCACTCGCGGTCGCCCAGATGGATGACGTTGCCGTGGGTGTCGCCGAAGATCTGCACCTCGACGTGTCTGCCTCGCTCGATGTACGGCTCGATGAAGACGGTGCCGTCACCGAACGCCGATGCGGCCTCGCGCGCCGCCGCCGCGACGGCGTCCGGCAGGTCGGCGGCATCGTGCACCACCCGCATGCCACGCCCACCGCCGCCGGCTGCGGCCTTCACCAGCACCGGCATCGGGAGACCGCTCGGCACGTCGTCGGGTGAAGCCTCGATGATGTCGGTCGTCGGCACGCCGGCCTCGAGCGCCGCTCGCTTGGCCGCGACCTTGTCGCCGAGCAGTCGGATCTGATCGGGGGTCGGACCGATCCAGATCAACCCGGCATCGCTCACCGCCTGTGCGAAGTCGGCGTTCTCGGCGAGGAACCCGTAGCCGGGGTGCACCGCCGTGGCGCCGTGGTCGAGTGCCACCCGGATCACGGCATCGCCGCGCAGGTACGACTCGGCCGGCGTCGACCCGCCGAGCGCCACCGCGACATCGACCGAGTCGACGTGCAGCGCGTTGCGGTCGGGCTCGGAGTACACGCCGACGGTCGGGATGCCCATCCGGTGCGCGGTGCGTGCGATGCGGCAGGCGATCTCGCCGCGGTTCGCGATCAGGATCCGCATCAGTGCCGCCAGATCCCGTACTCGCGCGTGCCCTGCACCACGTTGCTGTGTGCCGCCGACAGCGCCAGGCCGAGCACCGTGCGGGTGTCGTTGGGGTGGATGATGCCGTCGTCCCAGACCCGGCCGGTGGAGTACAGCGCCGACGACTCGCTCTCGATCTGGGCTTCGAGCGCCTGCTTCTTGGTGTCGAGGTCGGCCTCGTCGACGTCGATCCCTCGTCCGGCCGCAGCGTTGCGGGCGACGATGTCCATGACGCCGGCGAGCTGACGACCGCCCATGACGGCGATCTTGTGGTTCGGCCACGAGAAGATGAAGCGAGGGTCGTACGCCTTGCCGGCCATGCCGTAGTTGCCGGCGCCGTACGAGGCCCCGACCATCAGACAGAAGTGCGGCACCTCGCTGTTGGAGACGGCGTTGATCAGCTTGGCGCCGTTGCGGATGATGCCGCCCTGCTCCGCCTTCGATCCCACCATGAACCCCGTGATGTTGTGCAGGAACACCAGCGGTGTGTCGGTCGCATTGCACAGCTGGATGAAGTGCGCCCCCTTCTTGGCCTCTTCGGAGAACAGGATGCCGTTGTTGCCGATCAGGCCGACCGGGAAGCCGTGGACCGAGCCCCAGCCGCACACGAGCTTGTCGCCGTACAGGGGCTTGAACTCCTCGAAGCGGCTGCCGTCGAGCACGCGGGCATAGATCTCGCGGATGTCGAACGGGATCCGCACGTCGGCCGAGGCGCACCCGATCAGTTCGTTCACGTCGTGGACCGGGTCGTCGGCCGGCTCGGTCGGGCCGGGTCCGAGTTTCTGCCAGCGGAGGTGACGCACGACGTCGCGAACCATGCGCAGCGCGTCCATCTCGTCGTTGGCGAGGTAGTCGCTCAGCCCGCTCGTGCGGGCGTGCATCTCGGCGCCGCCCAACGTCTCCTCGTCGACGACCTCGTCGATCGCCATCTTGACCAGGGGCGGGCCACCGAGGTAGGCGGTGCCGCGCTCCTTCACGAAGATCGTGTAGTCGCTCATCCCGGGCGTGTACGCGCCACCGGCCGTGTTGGGCCCGAACACGGCGGTGATCGTGGGGATCCCCAGCTTCGAGAGCTGCGTCTGGTTCTTGAAGCCCTCACCGCCACGGATGAAGATGTCGGCCTGGTGGGGCAGGTCGGCTCCGGCCGACTCGTTGAGGTTGATCCACGGCAGCCGGTTGCGACGGATGATCTCGTGGAACCGCATGTTCTTGTCGACCGACCGCGGGTTCATCGACCCACCCCGGTACGTCATGTCGCTCGCCGCGATCGCGCACTCGACCCCCTCGACGATGCCGATGCCGGCGACCGACCCGGCACCGATCGGGAACTCACTCCCCCACCCGGCCAAGGCACTCAGTTCGAGGAACGGCGTGTCGGGGTCGACGAGCTGCTCGATGCGTTCGCGCGGCAGCATCTTGCCACGCTTGCGATGACGATCGACGTAGCGCTGCCCGCCGATCGACGGCACCGACTGCATGAGGTGCTCGACGTCGGCCCACAGCGCCTCCATCGCGGCGACATTCGCCCGATGGTCGTCCGTGCGCGTGTCGAGACGGGACCTCAGGATCTTCGGCACGGGCGAGACCGTAGGGCTCGGTACCGAATGGCGTCAACCGGTACCGCATCCGGAGGTGATGCGATACGATCTCCGGGTGCCCAGCGACGCCATTCTCGATCCGGCGCGGCTCGCGGCGGTCGAGCAGTCCGGGCTGCTCGATTCCCGTCGCGAGGCCACCTTCGACGAACTCACCCGGCTTGCCGCCGAGGTCCTCGACGCCCCGTTCGCGTTCATGACTGTGGTCGACGATCGGCGGTCGTTCTGGAAGTCGACGCACGGCATCGCCGACGGGACTCGGGCCAACTCGGTGAGCGATTCGTTCTGCCAGTACGTCATCGAGATCGGCGACGAGCTCATCATCGACGATGCGGTGCACCACCCGACCACAGCGAGCAACCCGTCGATCGAGTCGATGGGTGTCAAGGCGTGGGCCGGATGTCCCGTCGTGCTCGAGGGCATGACCCTCGGGACCTTCTGCGTCGTCGACCAACGGACTCGCGAGTGGACCGAGCGCGATCGGCAGATCCTCCGCACCCTCGCCTCGAGCGTCAACTTCGAGGTGGCTCGTCGCAGTGGTCCGAACGGGCTGGGCGTCGACGAGGCACAACTCCAACTGGTGCGTCAGAGCCTGATGCCGGCCGAGTTCCCGCCGCTCCACCGACTCCAGATAGCGGGGTGGCACCAGGCGGCGTCCGACAGCGTGCTCCTCGGCGACTTCTACGACGCGATCGATCTCGGCGACGGACGATCGCTCGTCGCGATCGGCGATGTGTGCGGACACGGCGCGGCCGCCGCCGAGATCACGGTCGTCGTGCGCGACTCACTCCGGCGCGCCGTCGAGATGAGCGGTGACCCCGCGGCGATCCTCGGTGAGTGCAACGCCGAGTTGCTGAGATCCGCATCCGAACACGGTCGGTTCGCCACCGCCTCGGCGATGGTGCTGACCCCCGACGACGACGGGGTCGAGGTGCAGACCTCGTCGGCCGGGCATCCGGCGATCATCACGATCGATCCCGACGGAGCGGTCGACGTACTTCCCGCACCCGACGGTCCGCCACTCGGGGTCACCGACGACGTGGCCTACGGTGGACACACGCACCGCCTGCCGTACGGGCACACGCTGATCGCGTTCACCGACGGGGCCACCGAGTGCCGCAACGCCGACGACGATCTCCTCGGCAACGAGGCGCTCACCGCGATCGTCAGAACACTCCCGGCACATGGCTCGCCACGCGAGCTCATCGACACGCTGTCGGCCGCGATCCTCGATTATGCGAGCGAGTTGACCGACGACATCGCCCTCCTCGCCATCCGGCTCGGCGACTGATCGAGCCGGCCTCGGAGCCGCCGGGGCCGCTCTGGTACCGTCCGGCACGTATCGGTACCGCCCGGGAGGTTCCATGGACGTCAGCGAAGTACTCGACGATCTCGTCGCGGAACAGGAGGCGCTCGATCGTGTCGTCGGCGACATCGACGCCGAGCAGTTCGACACCCCGACACCGAGCCCTCGCTGGACGGTCACCGATCAACTCGGCCATCTCACGTACTTCGATACGAGCGCGGCATTGGCGATCGTCGACCCGGCCGGGTTCGCCGAGCACAAGGCCGAACTGCTGAGTTCGTTCGCCGATGAACTCGCCGTCGACGAAGCGACGCTCGGCAAGTTCCGCGAGCGTGAGCCGGCCGCCCGGCTCCTCACCTGGCGCAGTGCCCGGCTCGATCTCGAAGCCGCCGCTCGCGGGCTCACCAACGAATCCCGTGTCGAGTGGTACGGACCGTCGATGGGTTCGAAGTCGTTCCTGACCGCCCGGCTGATGGAGGCCTGGGCCCACGGGCAGGACATCTGCGACGCGCTCGGTGTCGATCGTGAGCCGACCGATCGGATTCGCCACATCGCCCAACTCGGGGTGATCACGCGCGGCTGGAGCTACCTGGTCCGCGGCGAACCACCCCCGGAGGGCGACGTGCGCGTCGAGCTGACCGCACCGTCGGGCGAGGTGTGGACGTGGGGCCCCGGCGACGCCGAGGACTCCGTCGTCGGGCCCGCGAACGACTTCTGTCTGGTCGTCACACAGCGCCGCCACGTCGCCGACACCGAGCTGGAGGTCACCGGCGAGCGAGCGACCGACTGGATGAGCAAGGCCCAGGCGTTCGCAGGCACCCCGACGACCGGACCAGCGCCGAAAGGGAACGACTGATGGACTTCGATCTGCCTGCCGACGACGACCCACGCCGCGTGGCGGTCCGGGAGTGGCTCGCCGAGCACCCCGAACCGAGCAACGCCACCTTGCACGAGGGCGGGTACATCGTGCCGCACTGGCCGGCTCCGTACGGACTCGGGGCCGACCCGATGCACCAGCTCATCATCGACGACGAGCTCAAGCGCGCCGGGGTCACGAAGACCTCGGTCGCCACGAACGCGATCGGCGTCGGGTGGGCGGCTCCGACGATCTACCTCGCCGGCAGCGAGTGGCAGAAGGAACGATTCCTCGAACCGATTTTCACCGGCGACGAGGTCTGGTGCCAGCTGTTCAGCGAGCCCGACTCGGGGTCCGACCTCGCGAGTCTCGGCACGCGTGCCGTGCGCGACGGCGACGAGTACGTCGTCAACGGCTCGAAGATCTGGTCGAGCGGCGCCCACCACTCGAAGTTCGGGATCCTGATCGCCCGCACGAATCCCGATGTGCCGAAGCACAAGGGCATCTCGTACTTCATCGTGCCGATGGACCTGCCCGGCATCGAGCTGAGCCCGATCGTCGACATGACCACCGCGCACTCGTTCAACCAGACCTTCTTCACCGACGTCCGACTGCCTGCGAAATACCTCGTCGGCGAGGAGGGTGACGGCTGGAAGCTGGCCAAGGTCACGCTGGCCAACGAGCGCGTGTCGCTGTCGTCGGCCGGGTCGATGTGGGGGACCGGCCCCACCGCCGACCACCTCATCGACCTCGTGCGGGACGCCGGCGGCGTCGCCGACCCGATCGAGCGACAGCGGTTCGCCCGCTTGCACATCGAGTCCGAAGTGTTGCGGCTGGGACGGCTGCGCACGCTGAGCGCCCGACTGCAGGGCAAGACACCTGGCGTCGAGGCATCGATCCAGAAGATCATGGGCGACGAGCACGGTCAGCACGTGATGGCGTTGGCCAAGCGGGTGGCCGGTGCCCACGGCATGATCGCCGGCTCGGGCCCGGTCGGCAACCTGCCGACCGGCGCCCAGACCGGCGCCACCGAGATCAACTTCCCGCGCGGCAAAGGGGAGTATCCGGACGTCGACCCGGTGTGGCACTACGGCTTCCTGTTCGCACCGGCCCTCACGGTGGGCGGCGGCACGTTCGCCGTCCAACGCAACATCATCGCCGAGCAGGTGCTCGGCCTCCCGCGTGACATCAACGTCGAGCAGGGCCTCACCTGGACGGAATCGCGCCGCCAACTCTGATCGGTTCGGCTGCTCGCAACGACCGCTCAGCCGACGACCGGCGAACCGTGGTGCACGACCAGCTTCCACACGCCGTCGGTGCGCATGAACAGGTTGGTGGCCGCCACGGTGCCGGTCATGCCGCCCTCGACCAGGTTCTCGTCGAGCGTGACCCATGCGGTGTCACCGTCGATCGCGACGGCCTCGTTGGTGAGGATGAACTGGTTGCGGCCCGGACCGGCGAAGATCTGACGCCACGATTGCTCGATCAGCGGCCACGTCCGCAAGATCGGCCAGCCCGGATGCACACAGACCGTCCGATCGTCGTGTTCCCAGACCGCCGCCATCGCTGCCAGGTCTCGCGCTTCATGTGCGTCGTAGAACGCCTGGTTGGCGGCCAGAACACCGTCGATCGTCGGGTCGGTCATCGGACCGACGGTAATCCGCGCCGACGGCCGCCGCGGGGCGAACCGACTCGAGCGGGTTCAGCCCTTGCCCGACTTGCCCTTGCCTGAGCTCTTCGACGCCGCACGCTCCGACTTCTCGGCGGCCCGGTCGGCCTTGCGTTCGGCATGCTCGGCGTCGCGGACGTCCTTCCACTCGGCCTTGCCGTCGTGGTGCAGTTGCTTGAGTTCAGCCTGCATCGCCGCGCACTGGGGTGAGCGCTCGTCGCCGTCGCCGCAGGCCGCGACGTAGGCATCCTTCGCGTCGTGCCAGGTTGCCTTGGCGTCGTCTCGAACGTCCTTCCAGCCGGCCTCGTCGTCGGCGCCTTCGACCTCCTCGGTGGCGTCGTCGTCGTCGACGGCGTCGTCGGTCGCGTCATCGCCGCACTTGGCGAGATACGGCGCCAGGTCGTCGTCGAGGCTCGGTGCGGACGGATCGACGTCGCCCCGTGCCACCGCCGCGGTCGCCTGACCCTTCTCGCAGCCGATCAAGTCCGTGGTCTTCGTGAACTCGGACACGACCGCGCCGTGTGTCTCGCCCGCGCCCGACTGCTCGTCGCTGCTCTGCTCACCAGATTCCTCACCGGAGCCCTGCTCACCGGACTGCTCGTCACTGCCCTGCTCACCGGACTGCTCGTCGCTACCCTGCTCATCGGACTGCTCGTCGCTGCCCTGCTCACCCGATTCCTCGTCGGAGCCCTCGCCGGTCATCTCGGCCGTCTCCTCCTGGGCGACGTTCGAGAGCGACGGCATCTCGGCGCCGGCGGCCGCGGCCGCACCGACCCCCATCGTCGCGACGGCCGCACCGAGTGCGACCTTGCCGGCCAGGGTCTTTGCGAGCGTGGTGAACAGAGGAATCATGAGGGCAGACCTTTCGTGGCGTTCCACAGAGACATCGGTCCGGCGCGGGGGTTCGTTACCAGATCCCCCACAAGTTCGGGTCAAGGTCCTCACCACGCTCCGTAGGCGTCGAGCGGACTCCCCTGCGTAGAGTCCGATCCCGATGCACACCGCGCCGGCCCCTCCGACCGGTACCGGCCGGAATCCGTGGGCCGCCGTCGTGGTGACCACGCTCGTCTTCTTCCTCGTCGTCATCGACGTGTCTGCGGTCAACGTGGCGTTTCCGTCGATCCGTGACGATTTCGGTGTGCCCGAGTCCACGCTCGGCTGGGTGATCTCGGGCTACAACATCGCCGTCGCGTCGCTGCTCCTCGTCGCCGGGCGGTACGCCGACAGCCTCGGCCGCAAACGCTTGTTCATCCCGGGCGTCGGGATCTTCGTCATCGGTTCGATGCTCAGCGCGCTCGCGCCGAGCGCCGGGTTCCTGATCGCTGCTCGCGTCGTGCAGGGAATCGGTGGCGCGATCATCTCCCCCACGGCGATCGCTGTCGTGCTCCCCGCCTTCCCGCCCAACAAGCGGGCGACCGTCATCGGCCTCACCGGGGCGACGGGCGCGCTCGGTGCGGTCGTCGGACCCGCCCTCGGAGCATTCTTGACCGACGCGTGGTCGTGGCGCGGCATCTTCTGGATCAACGTGCCGATCTCGGCCCTCGTGCTCGTCCTCGCACCTCGGCTGCTCCAGGAGTCGAAGAACGAGCACGCGACCGGGAAGGTCGATCTGATCGGCGTGCCGATCGGCACCCTGGGCGTCGGGCTGATCATGTTCTCGATCGTGCGAGCCGAGTCCGCGGGGCTCGCCGACCCCCGCGTGATCGCGATCTTCCTGGTCGGTGCGGCCATGATCCCACTCCTGATCCGCCGGTCGCGTGTCCAGCCGGAGCCGCTGATCGAACTCGACCTGTTCCGCCTGCGTTCGTTCTCGAGCACCAACGCCGCACTCGCGTTCTACTCGATGGCGTTCACGTCTGGGTTCCTCGCGAACTCGCTGCTGCTCCAGGAGCTGTGGGGCGAGTCGCTCCGCACGACCGGCCTGGCCCTGATCGCCTCACCGCTGCTCGCCGCGATGATCTCACCGTTCGCCGGTCGGTTCGCCGACCGCATCGGCCACCGGTGGATCCTGGCTGCCGGGAGCGCCGCGTGCGCCGTCGGCAACCTCTCCTTCCTCGTCACCCTCGATGAGACGCCGGCGACGTGGACCGTGTACGTCCCCACGTCGTTGCTCGTGGGTGTGGGCGTCGGGGCGACGATCGCCACGTGGGCGAGCGCCGGGTTGGCCGACGTGAGCCCGAACCAATTCGGTACGGCGAACGCGACGGTGCGGACCACGCAGCAGGTCTGCTACGCCCTCGGGATCTCGGTGATCGTGGCGCTGCTCGCCGACGTGTCGATCGATCCCGACATCGGCCAGTTCCGGTGGGCGTGGCTGTTCGTCGGCTCCTGCTACCTGCTGGCAGCCGTCGTGGTGGCACTCACGTTCCCCGCCGGGTCGAGCGACGACCGGACGCCGGCGCCACACTGAACGGTGCCGCCCCGTGGCATCGGTGCGCCCGGTAGGGTGACCGCCCTTGGGATGAGTCGCCCCGCTTGGGCAGGATGGCCGGTAGCGCTGTCGCCCCGTGCAGGCTCGACGCCTCGACCCGAGCCGAACGGTTCGAGGAGTCGACATGCCCAGCAACCCATGGATCCCCGTCGGGGTCCCCACGTGATCCGTCAGGAGTGGAACGCGCTCGAGGTGGGCGATCACGTCCTCGTCCACGAAGACAGCGGACAGGATCTGCCCGCGATCCCCGGCCGGGTCGTCGAGGTCGAGGTCGCCGACGGTTCGAACGTCCTCGCCATCCGGATCTCGCCGGTGCGCGGCAAGCCGCAGGTGGTGCATCCACGCCGACTCGCCGTGCACCTCGAAGAGCTCGATCCGGATCGGCGCTGCTGGCGCTGCGACAGCCACGCCAGGTCGGTCACCAGCTGACGGAGCACCGCCTGACGGAGCACCGTGGCGACATCGACCGTACATAGTACGCTCGACGGCGAACCCGACGGGAGAGATCGATGCCACGGCAGCAGCACGACGCGTCGAGCGTCGAGAACGAGACGGCACGCCGGCCCCTGACGCCGAAGCGCGTCATCGCCGGTGCCGTTGCGCTCGCTGACGAGATCGGCATCGATGCGCTGACGATCCGGCGCCTGGCCGAAGCGCTCGACGTGAAGCCGATGGCGATCTACCACCACGTCGCCAACAAGGAGGCGATCATCGACGGGATGGTCGACCACGTCTTCGCGGAGATCGAACTGCCACCCACCGATCTCGACTGGCGGTCCGCCATCATCGTGAGGTCGCATTCGATGCGCCGGGCGCTCGCCCGGCATCCGTGGGCGTCCCCGTTGATGGAGACCCGCACCACGCCGGGCAGGGCGACGCTCCGCCACCACGACGCGGTGGTCGGCTGCTTCCGGAACGCCGGGTTCTCGCTCGGGCTCACCGGCCATGCCTACGCCGTCCTCGACGCGTTCCTGTACGGGTTCGCCCTCCAGGAGGCGTCGCTGCCGGCGACCGGCGGCGAGGAGATGAGCGAACTCGCGGGGTCGATCGCCGAGGCGATGCCGGCCGATCTGTTCCCGCACCTCACCGAGTTCACGATCGGTCACGTGCTCCAGCCGGGGTACGACTTCGGCGACGAGTTCGAGTTCGGACTCGGCCTCGTCCTCGACGGCCTCGAGCGCGCCGCAGCCGACGAACGCTGACGCTGTTGCGAGCCGGCGGTCAGCAGTCGACGTCGAACGTGGCGCCGATCTCGTCGCCGTAGGGACGGTTCGGCCCGATCGGCTTGAGCGTCACGGTGCCGGACACGTTGCCACCGTCGACGGTCGCCACCAGCACTTCGCTCCCCTCGGTGTACAGCAGCCCGGCGTTCTTGCCCTCGTCGTCGAACTCGCCCTCGAGCACGGAGGTGTCGATGACCGAGTCCTCGTCGAAGCCGGCACGGATCAGCTGCACGGTGAATTCGCCGTCGGACGTGCGCCCGAACAGGTCGAAGCCGTCCTCGATCAAGAACCCCGCGGCACCGTTCTCCGAGGTCTCACACGTCGTCATCTCGAGCGTGAAGGCGGTCCCGTCGTCGAGGGTCAGCGTTCCGGTGCGCGAGCCCGTCGCCGGCTCGTCGGCCGGAGCGGCATCAGCCGTGTCAGCGCTGTCGGCGCTGCCGTCGGTGTTGGCAGCCGACTCGCCCGACGCCCCGTTGTCGTCGCTGGAGCCGCACGCGGTCACCCCCAGGAGCACCGCCGAGATGAACAGGGTACGAACCTTCGCCATCTCATCAGGCTGCACGCGGTCTGCGCCATGCGGCAATACGTCGTTCGACGTAACAGTACGAGGGCAGCACAGCACGAGGGCAGCACAGTACGAGGGCAGCACAGTACGATCGCTGCCGGTGGTGCTCGACGAACGCGATGTCCATGCGGTCCTCGAGATTGCGGCCGCGTTGGCGACCGACCCTGCACCCGACGTCGAGGCCGTGCTCGAACTCCTCGTCACGCTGATCCCCTCCGACGGTGCCTCGTTCAACGACATGACCCTGGCGACGGGCGACTTCCGCCACGTCATGTTCCCGCCGGACGACGAACCGCTCGCGGCCTCCCTCCGGCCGATCTACGACCGGCTGGCCCATCAGCACCCGTTGATCCTTGCCGCGCAGCAGCAGGCGGGGATCGGGGCGATCCGGTTCTGCGACGTACCGGGCGGCGACGATCTCACCGACACCGACATCTACCGCGAGTTCTTCGAGCCGTTCGGTGTCCGATACCAGCTCGCCATCCGCCTCCCGTCGCCCCCCGACGTGATCGTCGGACCGGCGCTCAATCGGAGCGAGGCGCTCGGCGAGTTCAGCGACCGCGACGTCGCGGCCATGAATGCCCTGGCGCCGCACCTCGCGATGCACCACCGCCACATGGTCGATCGTGAGCGGGCCAGCGCCATGGCCGTCGAGACCGACCGGGAAGGCGGGTGGACCGTGTTGACGGTGCGCTCCGACGGCGTCGTCGAAGCCTCGTCGTCGCAATCGGCCGCCGCGGCGTTCGCTCGCGACGGGCGCATTCCCGCCGAGGTGGTCGCGCTCCTCCCCCGCTACGGCGACCTGTTCGACAACACGCACAGCCACGACGTCACGGTCGACGGCGAGCGCTGGCGGTGCGCGGTGCAGCCGGTCCCGGTCGGGCCGACGGTGCTGCTGATCCGACGGCTGGGCGAGGAGCCCGCCGCGGCGACGCCGCTGATCGATCTCGGGCTCACGCCCCGTCAGTCCGATGTGGCGATCGCTCTGGCACGGACCGGAGGGACGAACTCGCAGCTGGCACGGTCGCTCGACATCTCCGAGGGCACCGTGAAGAAGCACCTCGAGACGGTGTTCCGAGTGCTCCGGGTCGACAGCCGCGCCGCCGCGGTCGTCGCGCTGCGATCGATCACGGGCGCCGCCACCCCCTGACCCGACCGGGGTCGCACCGGACGGCGCTCGCCATGTGCCACCCGGCGCCCGAGAGGACGTTCGGCCCTGGCCGACCATGAATCTATGAGTCCATGATTCATAGATCATGAAGCTCGAATTGATGCCGAGAACCGATCTGACGCTGCGCACCATCGCCGCCCTGACCGACGGGGAACGCTGGAGGGCCGCCGATCTCGCCGAGAGCGTCGGGACCACTGCGGCGTATCTCGCACATGTCATCGGGCCGCTCACCAAGGCCGGTTGGGTGCACTCGGCCCCCGGCCCGACCGGCGGCCACCGGCTCGTCGCCGACCTCGGGACGGTCTCGCTGCTGGACATCATCGAAGCCGTCGAAGGCCCGACGGACGACGGACGGTGCGTGATGGCCAACCGCCCCTGCCCCGCTCCGGAACCGTGCGCCGTCCACGAGACCTGGCTCCGGGCACGGTCAGCACTGACCTACGAGCTCGCATCGACGTCGCTGGCATCGATCACCACCGAACACGCCAACGCCAACCAGCAGAAAGGTGTTCAACCATGAACCGGAATCTCACCAGCGTCGGGGTCGCCGCCCTGCTCGCGCTCACCACGGTCGCGGCAGCGGCCTGTGCCGACGACGGTCCTGCGGCACGGATCAGCGGAGGAGCAGCGGCCGGAAGCGGCGCCGGCGCGGCCGCCGCATCCGTCAGCGAGATCTCGCCCGGCGACA